>DAOTWC010000143.1:0-5326 GCA_034435995.1 Anaerolineae bacterium
TCAAGTACGTTGACCAGTGGCCGCACTTCCGCGACTTGCGGAACGCCAACCCCGATACACTGGGCCAACTGAACGCCACCAGCGTGCAGCAGATGCTGCGCCGTCTGGATAAAGCGTTCGCCGCCTTCTTTCGCCGCTTGAAGCAGGGCGAAAAGCCAGGCTTTCCGCGCTTCAAGGGCCGTCATCGCTTCAACAGTCTGGAATATCGCTACGGTGACGGCTGCAAGCTGCGTTTCGATGATACCGAACGGGCGCTGTTCTACGTCCAGAACGTGGGCGAGATCAAGGTCAAGTACCACCGCCCGCTGCCTCATAGAGGCCTTCGGCCTCATAGAGACCTTTGGCCTGAAGGCGCAGAGATCAAACATGTAATCCTCAAGCGCGGCAATCGCAAGTGGTATGTCTGCCTGCAAGTCGAACTTGCAGCGCCGCCGCCTCATAGAGGCCCTCGGCCCGTCGGCGTTGACGTGGGCCTGCTGCGCCTGCTGACGCTCTCCGACGGCACACAGATAGACAACCCGCGCTGGCTGCGCGGGTCGCTGGCCGCCCTGCGGGTGGCGCAGCGCCGTCTGAGCCGCCGCGTCAAAGGCAGCCAGCGCCGTCGCAAAGCCGCTGAACAGGTGGCGCGCTTGCATGAACACATCGCCAACCAGCGCCGCGACTTCTGGCACAAGCTCACCCGCTGGCTGGTGGACACTTACAGTCTGGTGGCAGTCGAAAACCTGACACTGGACTTCATGACGCGCAATCCGCATCTCTCCCTGAGCGCCTACGACGCTGGGCTGGGGCTGTTCCGCGAACTGCTGACGTACAAGGTCAATAGACCCCTTATCGGGGCTGAAAGCGCCGGTACGGAAGTGGTCGCTGTGAACCCGCAGCACACGTCGCAGGTCTGCTCGGATTGTGGCGCGGTTGTGGCGAAGTCGTTGGCGGAACGGATACACGCTTGTCCTCACTGTCACTTGCGGATAGACCGGGACGAGAACGCCGCCCGGAACATCCTTGCGTTAGCATTGGCGTTCAAGTCAGCCCGGACGGGGCTGTCAGGCATTAACGTGGCCGGTTGCGGCGTGCGTAGCCTGAGAAGCTCCCCGCTTTAGCGGGGAGAGTCGTCACTATGCGGCCCGCTCCGGCGAGCGCTAGGTGGAATGGCTGGCCCTGCTCGGTTTCTCGCTGGCCAGACGTAGGGCAGGCGGCGCCTGCGCGCTGCGTGAACGTCTGTCGCCGGCGGGCAGCGCGGCGCTTATAATAGAAGGGTAGACCGGCTGCGGGAGAGGCTGCTGTGCGCGCGAGACGGCTGCTCATGCCTGTGCTGGCCGCCCTGATGCTGGCGGCCTGCAACCTGGAAGTGCCCCAGGTGACGCCCACCGTCGCTCCCACGCGCACGCCCAGCGTCACCCCCAGCGCTGTCTTCACCGCCACGCCGTCGCTAACCCCCAGTGTCACGCCCACGCAGACGCCGGACTCCACGCTGATCGCGCAGCTCCAGGCCACGGCCACGCCTACCCCAACGCCAACGGCGACCGCCACAACTATGCCGACCGCGTCCCCGACAGCCACGCCCAGCGCCACGCCGCCGCCGACCGACACGCCCACTTGGACAGCCACACCCAGCGCCACGCCGCCGCCGACCGACACGCCGACGGCCACGGCGACGGCGTCGGACACGCCGACGATTACGGCCACGCCGTCGCCCAGCGCCACCGCCACGCCGCTGCCGACCGACACGCCCACTTGGACAGCCACGCCCAGCGCCACACCGCCGCCGACCGACACGCCCGCGCCGACAGCTACCGAGACGCCGCCGCCTTCGCCGACGCCGCTGCCCACCATCGGGCCGACCGACACGCCAACGCCCACCGCCACTGCCACCTGGCCGCCCACGTTCACGCCGCTGCCCACGCTGACGCTGACGTTCACGCCGTCCGCCGCGCCGCGCCCCAGCGCCACCCCCACCCGCACCCTCTCGCCGGAGGAGATCAGCGCGCTGCTGGGCACGCGCCAACCGACGTTCACGCCTGTGCCCACTGGCACGCCCACGCGCACGCTCACCCCGCCCCCGCTGGATGCCACGCCGACGTTTGTCACCGCTGAGGCCGGCACGCCGCCCGCGCCCGCCTCGCCGCTGCCGGCGGCGCTGTCGCCCCAGCCGGCCCTGGTCACCGCCACGCCGCTGCCCGCGCCCACTGTCGAGCTGGCCCCCACCAGCACGCCGACAACGTTCGCGCTGCCCACGCCGCTGCCGTTTGCGCCGCCGCCAAGCTTCGTGTTCGGCCTCACCACTGACGGCGGCGTGCGCGGCGCTGGTTTCAGCCTGCTGGATAACGCCGCCCTGTTCGAGCGCAACCCCGTTAACCCGGCGCAGTACGCCGTAACCGACACCGCTGGCCTGCTGTACTTCACCGGCGTGGACGGGGCCAACGCCCGCCGCGTGGATGTGTCGCCCTTCTCGCAGTTCCTGCCGCTCTCGCGCGAGGAGAACAACGCCTTCGTCAGCGCCATCGCCTGGTCGCCCAGCGGCCAGTACCTGGCGTTCATCATCAACGGCGACAAGCTGGCCAACGACGGCGTGTGGTTTTTCCAGCCAGACGTTTTCCCGCCGGTTCAGCTCCTGGTGGACTGCCCCAAGCCCGACCACCCCGGCTGTCTGATCGTCACCAGCCCGGCCGGGCCGGGCACGTGGGAAAGCCTGGAGCTGGCCTGGAGTCCGCTCAGCGACGCGCTGCTGGTGCGCACGTTTGTGCCGGAAGAAGGGCGTCACGGCCTGACAGTGCTGCCGCTGACGCAGGGCTACAATGAGCGCCCGCCGGTTCTGCGCTATGAGTACGGCAGCTGGGAGATCAACGGAAACCGCATCCTGGTCAGCGGGCGCGGGCCGGACGACAACGTGTACATCGGCTGGGTGAGCCGCGACGGCAGCTTCAGCGAGCTGGTGTTCGCCGCGCGCGACGCCGGCCTGTGGGTGCAGCACGCCGTGCAGCGGCCGGACGGCGCGGTGCTGGCGCTCGGCTCGCCGGCTGGCCCGGGCAGCGCCCAGGCGATCTACGACAGCTTTGGCCGCCCGCGCTCCGCGCCGATCGGCTTCGGCCCGCCGGAGCGCGTCGCCTGGAGTCCGAGCCGCGACGCGGTGCTGGTGCAGGCCGGCGGGCGCGTCTACCTGGCGGCCGTGGACAGGCCGGTGGCCGACATCACCGAGCAGGTGGCGGGCGCGCGCGCCATCAACTGGGTGCAGGGCAGCCTGCCAGTTCCTGACAACCCATGAGCGTCGTTTGCTGAAATGCGCAACAAAGGTGTTATAATGGTGTGCGTTAGCAGCACATTGCGAAGGAACGGCCCATGAACAGCACGCCGAAGCCAGCGCGCAGCATCACCCAGACGGGGGTTTTCCACCCGGTGCGCGACGGCGCCGGCCAGGGACACGAGCCGAGCGAACGGCCCACCTACGTCGTTCAGGACAGCGACCCGGCCATCACCGGTGTGATTGTGATCCGCCGCCCCGAGGGCGAGGACACGGCCAAGCACGCCGACGACAGCCCGACCGACAGCGCCGTCGCCGAGTAACTGCGCCCCGCCGCGCACGAAAAACGCAGTCGGGCCATAATGAGAGGGCGTGACGGTGTGTATCCGCGGGCGGGAGGGCTGACCCATGACGATACGAACCCTAGTGCTTTCTGGCGGCGGCGGGCGCGGCGCGTTTCACGCTGGCGTGTTCAAGTACCTGTGCCAAGCGGATAAGCCCGGCGTAGACGCCGCACACGCCGGCCCCTGGAAGCCGGACATCGTGGTGGGCACGTCTATCGGCGCGGTGAACGGCGCGGCTGTTGCCCAGGGCATCGGGCCGGACGCGCTGGAGGCCTTCTGGCTGTCGCTGCGCGAGGGCGACATCCAAGGCCTGCCGCCGGGCATGGGGCCGCTGGCCCGGCGCGCCGCCAACATCGTCCTCAGGCGTTCGATCGGCGTGCCGCTGCAGCGCGTGCCCGAAGACCAAGCGCTCTCGGCCAGCGCGCAGGAATCGTGGCCGCCGCTGCCGCTGCTGCCCGCCTGGCTCAGCAGCCGGCTGATTGGCCGCTGGAGCAACCTGCTCGACACCGGCCCGCTGTACCGCACGCTCATCACGCGCCTGCAGCTGGACGAGGACGCAATCAACGCCAGCGAGACCGCCCTGCTCATCAGCGCCACTGATGTGCAGACCGGCGAGGGCATGGTGTTCAGCAACCGCCCCGTGACCCGCCGCACCGGCGAGCCGAACCCGCACGTGCGCACGCCGATCACGCTGCGCCGCATCATCGCCAGCTGCAGCATCCCCATCGTCTACCCTTGGACGCGCGACACCGACGGCGCAGTGTATTGGGACGGCGCAGTGGTGGCCAATACCCCGCTCGGCCCGGCCTTCGACGTGGCGCGCGACCGGCCGCTGGCCGAGCCGATGGAAGTCGTCATCGTGCTGATGACGCCCTGGTGGGAGACCGGCGAGGAAGGGCCGGCGCGCCGGTCCCAGCTCCCGCAGGACTTCGGCGAGGCCATGACGTGGACGCTCGACTGGGCGCTGCTGGCGTCGTTCCGCGTGGACCTCAAGCTGGCGCGCTCGTACAACCGGCTGGCGGCGCTGGCCCAGGCTGTCGGCCAGGAGCCGGCCTACCGCCAGTGCCTGGATATCATCGTGGCCCCGCGCGAGTTTCTGCCCGTCGCCCGCATTATTGACTACGACGAGCCGGCCAGCCGCGAGCTGATCCGCATGGGCTATGAGGCCGCCGAGCGCGCCTTCCGGGCATATTTCAGCGCGTAAGCGACGCGACTTTGGAGCACATCAAAATCTGGCACGGCCGTCAGGGGCGGCATTTGACGCTGGGTTAATCTCAGCCCCGCCTAGTGCGAGCGGCTTGCCTGCCCCTGACACTTTTTCTGTCCGTCAAATCGGGTTAGGGTCAGCGGATTACTATGCGGTTTTTGCCGAAAACGAGCTTGCACGCAGCCATGACCGATTCAGTCCGTTGAACGGGGTAGAGGGGGCGGAAACGGGCGAAAGCACGACCAATTGATTCTAGGGTTGTTTACCTCACTTTTTGAGGGCGGTCTAAAACTGCTGAAAACTGGCTGAGTCGGGGCGCAAACGGCGCAAAAACACCCCTTGCGGGGCGTCTGCAAAGGGTGTTAGGCGTTGATTGGGGCTGTTTTTGGGGGGATGAGTGACCCTTCTCGGACACAACTCGAACATCGCATCCTCTCCGTAAGCACCCTCGAATTTACGCATACTATCGCGTTTCCTCAAAATAACAAACTGAAACGACTCTCGACTGAATTGGCTTTGCGGTAGGACGAGAGAGGG
>DAOTWC010000144.1:0-1721 GCA_034435995.1 Anaerolineae bacterium
ATCTACCGCCAGCAGCAGAGTCATGAGGCGGCCTCCGGCTGAGCTTCGCGCAGCAGGCGGCGAGCAGTCGCTGCCAGGCCGTCGGCTGAGATACCGTAATAGTCCAGGATTTCAAGCTGGTCGCCGGTGATCGTGTACTCGTCCGGTATGCCGACAATTTCGAACGGCAGACTGACGAGCTGCCGCAGCAGCACAGCCGCGCAAGCCTCGCCCAAGCCGCCGTGCACACTGTGTTCCTCGACGGTAATCAGCGCGCGCGAGCGCTGCGCCGCGTCAATGAGCGTTTCTGTGTCCAGCGGCTTGACCGTGTGCATGCTGATCACACGGCAGGCGACACCTTCAGCCGCCAGTTGGTCGGCGGCCAGCAGCGCGCGGCCCACCGGTTCGCCCGTGGCGATGAACGTTACGTCGTGGCCGTCGCGCAGTGTGATTGCCCTGCCGACGCTGAACGACGTCCCGCTGGTGTGCAGGTTCATCATCGGCTTCTTGCCCATGCGGATGTAGATCGGGCGCGGGTGTGTGAGCGCTGCTGTAATCGCCGCGCGCGTCTCGAAGTTGTCGGCGGGCGCGACGATGTCCACGTTGTTGATGGCGCGCAGCGCCGCGTAGTCGTGCAGGGAGTGGTGCGTAGAGCCGAGCGCGCCGTAGCTCACACCAGCGCTGATCCCGATCAGCTTAACGGGGTGGTCGGAGTAGGCGACGTCGTTCTTGATCTGCTCCAGCGCTCTGGCCGTCAGAAAACAGGCAGGCGATACCGCAAAGACCTTCTTGCCGGCAGCGGCCAGCCCAGCCGCCACGCCTACCAGATTCTGCTCGGCGATGCCCATCTCGACGATCTGATCAGGCAGCGCCTGGCCGAACGGAACCAGCTTGCCCGACCCGCGGGAATCGCTGGTGAGCACCAGCACGTCGCGGTCGCTGCGGGCCAGCTCCAACAGGGTGTCGGCAAAGACATCCAGGTTAGCGCGGCCGGTGGTGTAGCCAGTTATAGTGGTCACAGGGCTGCCTCCAGAAGCGCGGCCTCAGCCTGATCGAGTTCTGCGATGGCCGCGCGGTACTCGTCGTCGCTGGGCACTTTGTGATGCCACTTGACGGCATCCTCGATAAAACTGACGCCCTTGCCTTTGACCGTGCGCGCCAGCAGCAAGCTGGGTTTGCCCGCCTCGAACGGCAGGCTGTCCAGCGCGCGCACTAGCTCGTCAATGTCATTGCCATTGCAGGTGCGCACTGCGCAGCCGAAAGCCTGGAACTTATCGGCCAGCGGCTCAAGGCCCATGACCTCTTCGGTTCGCCCGGTGATCTGCAGCGTGTTGCGGTCAACGATAATCGTCAGGTTGTCGAGTTTATAATGGCTGGCGGCCATTAGCGCTTCCCAACTGGAACCTTCGGCCAGCTCGCCGTCACCTAACAGCGTGAACACGCGCCTGGCACAGCCATCCTTTTTGGCGGCCAGCGCCAGCCCGACACTGACCGACAGGCCGTGCCCCAGCGCGCCGGTGTTGTGCTCGATGCCGTTGACGTGGCGTGTGGGATGCCCGACAAAGTGCGAACCGAAACGGCCCAACGTGTCGAGTTCGGCATAAGGGTAGAAGCCCTTATCAGCCAGCACGGTGTACAGCGCCTCCACCGAGTGCCCCTTGCTTTGAATGTAGTGGTCGCGGCAGTGGGAGTGGAAATTATCCGGCCGTATGTCCATCACGTGGTTGTACAGCACGTTGAGG
>DAOTWC010000145.1:0-43080 GCA_034435995.1 Anaerolineae bacterium
GGCGTCAACATCACCAGCGGCTACAACTGGCTGTTCGAGCTGTGGAACGGCGCGACGTGGGTCAACTTCCCCAACAACACCAAGACCGGCCAGACGGTCAACCAGTTCTTCCCCAGCGAGGGCCGCTACCGCGCCACCGTCACTGGCAGCGGCCCGCTGGGCGTGACCACGGCCCAAACTGAGTTCCAGCTGCTGGCCCTCACCGACATCCGCGCCGCGTTCACGCCCGCGCCCTACGGCGGCATGGCCCCGCTCAACGTCTGCTTCACTGACCGCAGCGCCAGCAGCTCGCCCATCGTGAGCTGGGAGTGGGACTTTGAGAGCGACGGCACAGTGGACGCCACGACGCAGAACCCCTGCACCACCTACACCGCGCCCGGCCAGACGTTCACCGTCACGCTGCGCATCCGCAACCAGAACGGCCAGACGGCCACCGCCACCAACATCGTGCGCACCTACCGCGACTGGGAAAGCGGCGCGTCGTTCAGCATCGCGCCGCAGGGCGCGGGCCGCTACTGCTTCACCGCCAACATCACCGGCCTGACGCTGGTGGGCTGGGACTTCGGCGACGGCACGACCGGCGGGCCGGACTCGCCCATCTGCACCACCTACGCTTCGTCCGGCACTTACGTCGTGACGATGACCGTGCGCAACCCGTCCACCGGCGAGACGGGCGACATCCAGCGCGGCCTGGAGGTGGACCTGAGCGGCGGCCCCGCGCCCAACCTGAGCGTGACCGGCGTGTGCTCCGCCGACCGCACCGCCACCTTCCGCGTCACCAACAGCGGCGGCGCGATGACCACGCCTGACATCGTCACCATCCGCGACGTCAACGGCAGCGTCATCCGCACGGAGAGCTTGCTGCTGGCCGCTGGCGCGTTCCGCGACTTCATCCTCACCGACATGGACGGCCCGGTGTCGTTCCAAACGCTTGACAGCGGCCTGAGCGCCACCGCCACCTGCTTCTACCGCCCCGTCATCAGCGTGAGCGCCGCCTGCGGCACGGGCAGCCTGCCGGTCTTCACCGTCAGCAACGCCCGCCCGTCCGACGGCCCGATGGCCGCGCCGCAGAGCTTCACCATCAGCGGCAGCGGCGGCCCGGTGCTAACCGACAGCTTCCAGCTTACGCTGGGCGAAACGTCCGAGACGTTCGCCGTGCCCGCCGGCAGCGACCCCTACGACACCTACACGTTTGACAGCAGCGGCGCGGTGGGCGCGTTCAGCGTCAGCCAAAGCTGCGCGCCGCGGCCCAGCATCGCGCTGGCCAGCCAGTGCGTCAACGGCGACCCGGCCTTCACCGTCACCAACACCAGCCCGAACCCGATGGTCGTGCCGCAGGCCTTCACGGTCACCAGCAGCACCGCCGGCGACGTCACCCCGGCCCCCGGCACGTTCCAACTGGCGGCGGGCGCTTCGACAACCATCACGCTGACCGGCCTCGACCCGTATGCCATCTACACCTTCAACACCAGCGGCTTCGCCGGCATGGCCGCCAACGTCCGCTCGTGCGGCTCGCCCAACCTGACCGTGACCTCGGCCTGCACCAGCCCCATCGCTTTCACGGTGCGCAACAGCGGCGGGCGGATGCTGCTGCCGCAAACCTTCACCATCACCGACGGCAGCGGGGCCGACGTGACCCCCGCGCCCGGCGCGTTCCAGCTTGACGCTGACGCAAGCGTAACGTTCACGCTGGCCGGCCTCGACCCGTATGCCGGCTACACCTTCGCCTCCAGCGGCTTCGCCGGCGCGCTCAACCTAGCGCAGAACTGCGCCCGCCCCGTCCTCAGCGCTGTATCGGACTGCGCCGACCCGCTGGCCTTCACCGTGAGCAACAGCGGCGGGCCGATGCTGGAGCCGCAGCCCTACACCGTCACCAACGCAGGCGGCCAGCCGCTGGCCAGCGGCACGCTTCAGATCGCCGCCGGCGGCAGCCAGACGATCACGCTCACCGGCATCAGCCCCTACGGCGGGCGCACGCTGACGACCAACGGCTTCGCCGGCGCGCTCAACCAGACGCAGACCTGCGCCGCGCCGCGCCTGACAGTGCGCGGAGCCTGCTACCCGGCCGTCTTCACCGTGAGCAACAGCGGCGGGCCGATGCTGGCCAGCCAGCCGTTTACGCTCATCCAGGGCGACGGCGCTGACCTGACGCCGGCCAGCAGCGCCTTCAGCTTAGCGGCTGGCGAGTCGCTGGACATACCGGTTCCGGCCAGCGCCGACATGAACCGCGGCGTGACGTTCAGCACGGCGCGCTTCGAGGCGACGGCTGCGCTCAACCTGCTGTGCCCCAGCGGCGGCAGCGGCGATAACACCACGCTGGGCGGCCAGCCTGGCCAGCCAGCGGCCTCCGCCGGCGGGCCGCGCGCCGACGGCCTGGGCGCGGGCGTGTTTGAACTGCCGCCCGCGCTGCGCGGCGCGGCTGTCGGCGGGCCAGTCTGCGGCGTGTCCTGCCCGGTGTGGCGCGTCTACCACAGCGACGACACCGGCGACTGGGAAATCTTCCGCCTAGGCAGCCCAGCGAACAACCAGACGCAGCGCATCAACCTGTCGCACGGCCCCAACGCCGACGACATGTCGCCCAGCCGCTCGCCGGACTCGCGCTGGATCGCCTTCACCAGCAACCGCGACAGCGCTGCGGGCCAGCCGGAGAACTGGGAAATCTACATCGCCAGCACGGACGGCGACCCGGCCAGCGTGCAGCGCGTGACGTTCAACAGCTTCGCGCTGGACACCAACCCGGCCTGGGGGCCAAACAACGCCATCGTCTACCAAACGACGCGCCACGGCAGTTGGGACTTGTACCTGGTTGACATGGAGACAGGCATCGAGTACCGCCTCACCGACAGCCCGTGGGACGAGATCAACCCCGCCTGGTCGCCGGACGGCAGCCGGATCGCTTTCCAGAGCAACCGCGAGGGCCGCTGGCACATCTACGCGCTCGACCTGGCGGGGCGCAGCATCGCGCAGCTCACCGACGACGGCGACGCGCCGGTCTACGACGTGGACCCGCAGTTCTCGCCCGACGGCAGCCGCATCGCCTTCCGCCGCTACGACCGGCCCGACGGCCCCAGCCGCCTGATGCTGATGGACGCGGACGGCCGCGGCCAGCGCGCCATCACCGCGCCCGACATGGACGCCACCAACCAGGCGTGGTCGCCCTCTGGCCGGCTGATCGCCTTCCAAGCCGCGCGCAGCGGCCAGCTTGACGTGTACGTGTACGACACGGCCAGCGGCCAGACGCGCCAGCTCACCGACAGCGCCATCCCCGATTACGCGCCCACCTGGCTGTGCGGCGACGATATCGTGGTGTTCACGTCGGATGCCGCCGGCAGCCCGGACATCTACCAGGCCCCAGCCCTGCCGCTCGACGCGCCCGCTGTGGACGTGGCCGCCGAGGCCGAGCGCCTGACGTTCGAGCCGGCCAACGACATCTACCCGCAGAACATGCCGCCCAAGGAGTTCGCCAGCCGCGAGGGCCAGACGAGCGCCGGCGCGTTCGGCCTGCAGACCGCCTTCCTGCTGCCGAACGCCGGCGTGACGCCGCCGGACCTGACGCGGGACGACGGCCGCGCCCGCGCATGGCGGCCGATCAACGCCTGCCCTGCGCCGGGCGCGTAGGCGCGGGCCGCCTCAAGCGCTGAATGCCTTCTCCACCTCACCCCCCAACCCCCTCTCCGCCTGGAGAGGGGGAAACCCGCGCCAGCGGGGCGGGGGTGAGGTCTTGGCGAGGGGCAGGCCCGCGCCCTGCCCTCCGCTCCGCGCCTCTTTCCCGCCGCACATTCCGCATCTGCGCGCCGCAGTTTACGCCGGCCCCGCCCGCTTGAGGATCACGACGGCCAGCGGCGGCAGCGTCAGGGCCAGGCTGTAGGGGAAGCCGTGCCAGGGGCGCGGGTCGGCGTCCAGGCCGCCGCCGCTGCCGATGTCGCCGCCGCCGTAATGGCGCGAGTCGCTGTTGAGCAGCTCTTGGTAGCGGCCGGGCGCGGGCACGCCGACGCGGTAGCCCCAGCGCGGCACGGGCGTGAAGTTGCACACCACCAGCAGGAAGTCGTCTGGGTCGGCAGCGAAGCGCAGGTAGCTGAAGACGCTCTGCTCGGCGTCGTTTGGCTCGATCCAGCGGAAGCCCTCTGGGCTGTGGTCGCGCTCGTAGAGGGCCGGCTGGCTGGCATAGAAGCGGTTGAGGTCGCGCATCCAGGCCTGAAGCTGGCGGTGGGTGGGCCAATCCAGCAGGTGCCAGTCCAGGCTGCGCGCCTCGCTCCACTCGGCCCACTGGCCGATCTCCTGCCCCATGAAGTTAAGCTTCTTGCCCGGGTGGGTGTACTGGTAGCCGGCCAGCAGGCGCATGCCGGCGAACTTCTGCCACCAGTCGCCGGCCATCTTGGCGATGAGCGAGCCTTTGAGGTGCACCACCTCGTCGTGCGAGAGCGACAGGACGAAGTTCTCGCTGAAGGCGTACATCAGCGAGAAGGTGAGCTTGTTGTGGTGGTAGCGCCGGTAGATCGGGTCAATGGCGATATACGCCAGCGTGTCGTGCATCCAGCCCATGTTCCATTTGAGGGTGAAGCCCAGCCCGCCCAGGTAGGTGGGGCGCGACACCATCGGCCAGGCGGTGGACTCTTCGGCGATAGTGACCGCGCCGGGGAACTCGCCGTGCACCAGCGTGTTGAACTCGCGCAGGAAGTCAATCGCCTCCAAGTTTTCTTTGCCGCCGTACTTGTTGGGGATCCACTCGCCCGCTTTGCGCCCGAAATCGAGGTAGAGCATGGACGACACGGCGTCCACGCGCAGGCCGTCCACGTGATAGCGATCCAGCCAGAAGAGCGCGTTGGAGATGAGGAAGTTGCGCACCTCGTTGCGCCCGTAGTTGAAGATGTACGTGCCCCAGTCGGGGTGTTCAGCTTGGCGCGCGTCGGCGTGCTCGTAGAGGTGCGTGCCGTCGAAGTAGCTGAGGGCGTGGCCGTCTTTAGGGAAGTGGGCCGGGACCCAGTCGAGGATCACGCCCAGGCCGTTCTGGTGGCAGACGTCAATGAAGTACATTAGGTCTTCGGGCGGGCCGTAGCGGCTGGTGGCGGCGTAGTAGCCGGTCACCTGGTAGCCCCAGGAGGCGTCCAGCGGGTGCTCGGCCAGGGGCATCAGTTCGAGATGGGTGTAGCCCATGTCTTTGGCGTAGTCCACCAGCGTGTGCGCCAGCTCGCGGTAGGTCAGCCAGCGGCCGTCGGGGGCGCGCCGCCACGACCCTAAGTGGACTTCGTAGATGGCCATCGGCGCGGTCAGTGGGTCGCGCCGGGCGCGCTGAGCCATCCAGTCGGCGTCGCCCCAGCGGTAGCGGTCGAGGTCGGCGACGATGGAGGCGGTGCGCGGGCGGCGCTCGCTCTGGAAGCCGTAGGGGTCGGCTTTCTGGGCGCGGTAGTCGTTGAAATGCGAGCGGATATCGTACTTGTAGATTTCGCCCGGCTCCAGGCCGGGGATGAACAGCTCCCACACGCCGCTGCTGCCCAGCAGGCGCATGGGGTGCGCGCGCGGGTCCCAGTTGTTGAAGCCGCCCACCACGCTGACGCGGCGGGCGTTGGGGGCCCACACGGCGAAGTTGACGCCGCGCACGCCGTCGGCCTCGCGCGGGTGCGCGCCGAACTTTTCATAGCTGAAGCGGTAGTGCCCCTCGCCGAACAGGTGCAGGTCGAAATCGGTCAGCAGCGGCGAGAAAGCATACGGGTCGGCAAACGTCAGCGTCCGCCCGTCGTGTGTGTCAGCCTCGTAATGGTAGCGCAGGCCCGGCCACGCGCCGGGAACGGCTGCTGCGAACAGGCCAGCGTCGTGCAGGCGGGCCATCTCGACGCGCGCGCCGCTGGCGGCGATCACGACGCGGAGCGCGTGCGCGTCTGGGCGGAAGGCGCGCAGCACAACCAGCCCTTCATCCGGCGCGGGGTGCGGGCCGAGGATGTCGAAGGGCGCGCCGTGCGCGCCGTCCAGCAGCGCGGCCAGGGCGTCGGGGTGAATATCCATCGTCATGCCAAACACCGCCCCTGTTGTCTCTCAATGCACATGCGGGCGGATTATACCGCATGCGGCCTGCGGTCTGTCGGCCGCTTTAAAAGCGCGATGGCCTTGCTCTTATTGCTTGATCCAGTAAATCCCTACTGCTTGTTCAATCTCACCCCTACCCCCTCTCGGTGTCAGCGAGGCGGGGGCGAGGTCAGCAAGGCAGGTCAAAGCCGTATCGGACAGCGCCCTTACGCCTTGCAATTGGCGCTTTTGTGCTAGAATACAGGGCAGGGAATGGAGAATTCTCTCTTGAATACGCACACTGGGCACCGGTATGGATCAGGACACACCCACTAGTCAACTGCCTGCAGAGGACGGCCTCTCCCGCAAGAAACAGAGAGCAGAGCTGAACAAACTCGCCCATCAGATCGCGCAGAAACTGGGGGAAACTGAGCAAGGCCCGATCCGGCAGATCGGCGTCATCGTGCGCCACTTCGGCGCTGAGGCCGCCCTAGCGCTGCTGGCGGAAGCCGAGGCGATCGAGGCGCAGGGCGGCATGACGATCACCAAGGGCGGGCGCCGCCGCACGCCGGGCGGGGTCTTTTTCTACCTGGCAAAAGAACGCATGACGCCAGAGGAACGCGAGCGGCTCTTACCGAGCCGCTACGCGCGCATCAAACAGTACAAGGCCATGCTGCGCGAGCAGGAAGAAAAGGCCAACCTGCCCGTGTTTGTGTGGGAAGCGCGCCAGGCCGCAATTGAACCGCTGCTGGCAGAGCAAGGAGAAGTTAGCTCCGTGAGAATCACGATGGTTGGCCGCCCAGGCAAAGTCGAGCCGTTCCGCGAGATGGTCGTCATGGCCATGTCGCACACTGGTAAGTTCCCTACCTTTCCGCGCGGCGTGCCCACTCCGCCGGGAACGCCCACCGTGTACACGGTGTACATGTCTAGCTTGCACTGGCACGAAGTGCGGCGGAACATTGAGAACGACCCTGAGGACGCGCTGATCATCGAAGGTTTGTGCGCCTACGACGACGAGGTGGGCGCGATGGCGGTGTACGCCATGAGCGTGACCACCAAGAAGCTGGAAGCGGCCAAGCGCCAGGCGCAGAAGCAGGCCGCCGAGGCATCCGGCAGCGCGCCAGCGGCGCAGAAATCCGCCGCGCCGCAGAAACCGGCTTCCAAGCCCGCCGCGCCGCACAAGCCGGCCGCTAAGCCCGCCCCCAAGAAAGAAAAGACGCAACCCAAACCGTCCATACCGACTGCATCCAGCGCCACTCTGCCGCCCATTGCTGACAACATGCCGCCAGCTGACGCCCAGAAGCTGCGCGAGCTGTACGCCTCGGCGGCGCTGTTCCGGCAGAAGATCGAGGCGATTGAGGCCAAGCCAGAGGGCGAGCGCTTCGGCCTAGAGATGACGCGCAAGCTGCTGCAGAACGTTGAGGCCGACATCGCCGCGCTGGAGCGCAAATACGGCGGCTGAGACGCATTGGGCAGCCTCAGCGCTTGTTAGCCGCGCCCTTCCTAATGACTATGCGAAAGAAAGCCCGCGCGGCGCGCTGGCGCGCCGTCCCCGCCTGGCCTATGAGCGGCTGCTGCCGTCGCCGGCCTGCTCGCGCGTGCGCTGGCGCTTCTGCATGTTCATGAACGCTACCAGGATGTCCGAGGTGGTGACGATGCCCACCAGCGTTTCGCTGCGCATCACCGGCAGGCAGCTGATGTGGTTCTTCAGCATCAAGCGCGCAGCTTCCTCGGCCGGTGTGTCTGGTTCCACCACAATCGGAGCCGGCGTCATCATGGCGCGCACCAGCAGCTTGTTCACCAGCTCGTCGTCCTGCCAGCGCTCGCGCAGAATGTAGGGCGAGTTGAGCGCGGTGCGGCAGTCGCGGTCGCTCACAATTCCCACGAGATGCCCGTCGGCGCCCATCACCGGCAGGTGATGACAGCCGACGCGCTCCATCAATTCGAGCGCAGAGCGCAGGGTGTCGTCCTGGTCAATCGTGACGGGCCGGGCCGTCATGATGTCGGCTACATACATGGCTGCTCTCCAGAGCGCTGCCCGCCCTCACCAGGGGACAGTTGCGGCCTGCGCCCAGGGCGTCAGCCCTGCGGCACGCTGCCGCGCGTGGTCACCAGCATCCGAAACACGTCGGACTCGGTAATCATGCCCACCAGTTGGCCATCGCTGTCCACCACTGGCAGGCCGCTCACCTTGTTCTCCAGCATCACCTGCGCCGCGTCTATGATGGTGGTATCGGGGCGAACCGTGAGCACCTTGCGCGTCATGACCTTTTCGACGGTAAGCTGCGCCCACAGGTAGTTCAGCTCCCAAATGCTGAGCGTGGTGGCGTCAGATGGGCTGGCCTCGCGCACATCGCCGATAGTCACGATGCCCACCAGCGCGCCGTTTTCCAGCACAGGCAGGCGGCGAATACCCTTCTCTTTCATAATCTGGTGCGCCGCGCTGATCGAGGTCGCGGGCGACACGCTGATCACCGGGCTGGTCATCCACTCTTTTACAAGAACTGTATCTAACATGCTGCATCTCCGCCTTGAGACCGAGACCCCCCGCGCCGCAGGCATGACACAAAGCCGCGCGGGATATGATTACCATACGGTGTTAGGCCCAAACGATGGTACTGTTAAATGGGTGATCTATGTCATTAAGCCAGCCGTTGGCTTGCAGCGGTTGGCGCTGCGCTTAAGCACACACACTCGGCGCTGTGCGCCGGCCAGCGGCTGACCGCCGACAACGCTTTACAGCGTGCGCACAGGGATGGTGATCGTCAGGCGCGTGCCCCGCCCCGGCGCCGTCTCGATGTTGACCTGGCCGCCGTAGAGCCGCGCCCGCTGCTGGATGTTGTGCAGCCCTAGGCCGTTGTGATGGCGCACCGTCTCCAGGTCGAAGCCCTGGCCGTCGTCGGCGATGACGATTTGGAACAAGTTCTGATCAAGCTGCGTGCTGATGCTGATGCGGCTGGCGTGGGCGTGGCGCACCGCGTTGCTCAGCGCCTCGTTGGCGATCTGGCAGATCGCTTCGAACGTGGCCGGCGTGAACGGCGGCTGCTGATCCGGCGCGTTGACCTCGACAGCGATGTGGCGGGGCACGTGCAGCCGCTCTACCAGCTCGCGGAAGCCGGCGTAGATCGTCTTGTAGTGGACGGCCTTCAGGTTGAGGATGTAGCGCCGGATATCCTCGATCACGCCGTTGAGGTCGTTGATCACCGTTTGCAGGTCGCTGGCGTGCAGCACGCCGTCGCTGCGCATCAGGTCCAGGCGCATACCGATGGCGTAGAGCGACTGGATCACGCCGTCGTGCAGCTCCATGCCGATGCGCTCGCGCTCCTCCAGCAGCTTGAGGCGGGCCTGCTGCTCGCTGAGCTGCGCGCCGGCGATGGCCAGCGCGGCGTAGCCGGCCAGCGTCTCGATCAGCCACTGGTCTTCTTCGGTGAACGGCTGGCCGTCCTCGCGGTCGCACAAGTAGAGGATGCCGAAGAGCTGCTGCTCCACCTGCACCGGCACGCCCAGCAGCGAAGTCATCTGCGGGTGGCGCGGGCAGAAACCGGCCGCGCGCGGGTCGCTGCGCATATCCGCCAAGCGCAGCGGCTGGCGCTCGTTCATGATGACGCCCAGCAGGCCGCGGCCGGCCGGCAGATGCCCCACCTGGCGAATTTCCTCCGGCGTCATGCCGGCCACCTTGAAGTATTTCAGGCCGCCGCGCCCGTCGGGTACGCCCAGGGCGGCGTAGCGCGCCCGCACCAGCTCGCGCGAGACTTGGGCGATGCGCTCCAGCGTCTGCTCCAGGCTGCCAGCTTCGGCGGCGTACATCACAGCCGAGGCGATGTCCTTCAAGCTGCTCAGGAGGTTATGCGCACTGTTATGATGATAATTGTCACTGGCCATGTTTGTCAGAATCGCTTAAGATTAAGGATACGCTCGTTGTAAGCTTTTAATGATACCCCGTGGGACGCGAAAAGCACATGACCAAGATCGTCCAGCTTCTCATCGCCGACGACCACAGCGTAGTGCGGGCCGGGCTGCGCGCGCTGCTGGAGCGCCAGGGCAGTTTCCGCATCGTGGCCGAAGCGGCCACCGGCGAGGAAGCAATCGCCAAGGCGCAGGAGTTCCAGCCGGACGTGGCCGTGCTGGACATCCGCATGCCCGGCCTGTCGGGCATCGAGGCCTGCCGCCAGATCGTGGAGACGGTCCCCAACTGCCGCGTCATCATGCTCACGTCATACGCCGAGGACGAGCTGCTGTTCGCCGCTATCCAGGCCGGGGCCTCTGGCTATGTGCTCAAGCGTATCGGCGACAACGAGCTGGTGCACGCGGTGGAGCGCGTCAGCCGCGGCGAAGGGATGCTTGACCCGGCGATGACCGCCACCGTGTTCGCCGAGATGCGCAAGGCGACCGAGGCGCAGCACGCCGCCGCTTTCGCCGACCTCACGCCGCAGGAGCTAGCGGTGCTGGCGCTGGTGGCCGAGGGCATGACCAACCGCCAGATCGCCGTCAAGCTGTACCTGGGCGAGGGCACGGTGCGCAACTACGTCAGCAGCGTGCTGACCAAGATCGGCGTGAGCAACCGCGCCGAGGCCGCCGCCTACGCCGTCAAGCACAACATCAACGAACTGGTCCCGCCCAGCCGGGATGAAGGGTGACAAGCAGACGCCAGTTCCTGGCAGCTGCTGAACACTCCGCGGAAGTGCCATGTCCGATGCGACTCCCACCCCCCTCACTTGTGCGCGTGTTCGGCAGCGTGGCGCGCGGCGAAGCCACACCGGCCAGCGACGTTGACCTGTTGGTTGACCAGGACTGGTCGCGTCTTTCGGGCTGGGGCGGCATGGCGCTCGTCGTGGCGCTGGAAGACCTGCTCGGCTGCCGGGTGGATGTCGCCACCGTCGAGGAACTGAAACCGCGCATCCGCCAGCGCGTCCTGCGCGAGGCGGTGCCGTTGTGAGCCAGGACGACCGCGATTTGCTGGACGATATGCTTGAGCGTGTCCATCTTACCGCTGAGTTCGTGCGCGATGGATGTGATGTATTCATGCAGTCACGCCTGATATCAGGAAGCAGTAATTCGCAACCTGGAAGTTATTGGTGAGGCTGCGCGAAGTGTATCAGCGCCCCTGCGTGATCGCTATCCCTCTGTACCATGGCGCGAAATCGCCGCTTTTCGCAACTTCGCCATTCACGTGTACTGGGAATTAAAGCTCGAGCACGTGTGGCAGATTGTCGAAGAAGACCTTCCACCCCTGAAAACACAGATAGAGATCGTTCTGCATGAGCTGGCCGCTGACGACTGACGGCTGGCGACTGCCCCCGATGTGCCAAACTGCGCCCCGCGCGGTGATACTTTCCACTGTTACGAACCGGCGTTGTACGCTAGGCTTAGTGCGATAACGTCCGCGCGAACACAAGTGACCGCTTACCCCAGGAAACATCCGGCATGATTACCCGATGGAAAATGAACAAAATCAGCGCCGACGACGCCGCTGGTCTCATCAAGTCCGGCCAGCGCATTTTCGTGACCGGCAACTGCTCCACCCCGCAGCGCTTCATCGAGGCGCTGGTGCGCCGCGCGCCCGATGTCGAACAGGTTGAGATGGTGCTGCTGCTGGACATGGGGCCGTCCGGCTACATCACACCGGAGCTGTCGGAGCACATCCGCGTCAACGCGATGTTCATCAGCAAGAACGTGCGCCAGGCGGTCAACGACGGCCTGGCCGATTTCACGCCTGTCTTTCTGTCCGAGATTCCCAAGCTGTTCCGCACCGGCCGCGTGCCGCTGGACGTGGCCGTGATCCACGTCAGCCCGCCCGACCAGCACGGCTACTGCTCCTACGGCGTCGAGGTGGGCGTGACTAAGACCGCAGCCGAAAGCGCCGGCATGATCATCGCCGAGGTCAACCCCAACATGCCGCGCACGCTGGGCGACAGCTTTATTCATGTCAGCCAGATAGATTACTTCATCGAAGTGGATTACGAACTGCCAGAGATCAAGCCGGAGCCGGCCAGCGAGATTCAGGATCGCATCGCCGAGCACATCGCCGCCATTGTGCCGGACGCGGCCACGCTGCAGATGGGCATCGGCGGCATCCCGGACGCGGTGCTGCGCCGCCTCACCAACCACAAGAACCTGGGCATCCACACCGAGCTGTTCTCCGACGGCGTGATGGACATGATCGAGGCCGGCATCATCACCAACGCCGCCAAGAGCATCCACACCGGCAAGGTGGTGGCGGGCTTCGTGCTTGGCTCGCGCCGGCTGTTCCGCTACATCAACGACAACCCGATCTTCGAGTTTCACCCCACCGAGTACGTCAACGACCCGTTCGTGATCGCCCGCAACGACCGCATGGTGTCCATCAATTCGGCGCTGGAAGTAGACCTGACCGGCCAGGTGTGCGCCGACAGCATCGGCCCCAAGTTCTTCTCCGGCGTGGGCGGCCAGCTCGATTTTGTGCGCGGCGCGGCGCGCAGCAAGAACGGCTGCACGATCATCGCGCTGCCCAGCACCGCCAAGAACGACACCATCAGCCGCATCGTGCCGCAGCTCAAGCCGGGGGCCGGCGTGACCACCACGCGCAACGACGTCCACTGCATCGCCACCGAGTACGGCATCGCTGACCTGTGGGGCCGCTCGATCTCCGAGCGCGTGCGCGCGCTGGTCAACATCGCCCACCCGGATTTCCGCGAGAGCCTGCTGGCCTACGCCCGCGAGCAGAATTACATCGGCAGGGTGTACGCCCTGGGCGGTTACAGCGCGGGCCGCTGACGCGGCGCGAACAACCTGCCATCAGTGAGAACAGGCGGTGCGTGTGACCGGTATTAAATCCTGCATTGTCGTCGGGGCTGGCATTGCCGGCCTGCTGGCGGCGCGCGCGCTGCGCAGCCGCGGCATAGACGTAACCGTGGTTGATAAGGGGCGCGGCGTGGGCGGGCGCATGGCCACCCGCCGCGTTGAAAACGCCGTCTTCGATCACGGCGCGCAGTTCTTCACCGTCCGCAGCGAGCGCTTTCGCGCCCTGGTAGACGGCTGGCTGGCGGACGGGCTGGCAGTCGAATGGGCGCGCGGTTTCGCCGGGCCGGACGGCGCGCCGCGCAGCGACGGCCACCCGCGCTATCGCGGCGCGCACGGCATGACGAGCATCCCCAAAGCGCTGGCCGACGGCCTAAACGTCCGCACCGCCGAGCGGGTGGTCAGCGCCCGCGCAGACGGCGCGCAGTGGGCGGTTGACACCGACAAAGACGCCCGCCTGACAGCCGACGCGCTGATCCTCACGCCGCCGGTCCCGCAGGCGCTGGCGCTGCTGGACGCCGGCGAGCACCCCCTGCCCCACCGCGCGCGCCTCGCGCTGGACGCGCTGGACTACGCGCCGTGCATCGCGCTGCTGGCGCTGCTGTGGGAGCCGGCCCGCGTGCCCGCGCCCGGCGGCCTTCAGCTTGAGAGCGACCCTGTCGCCTGGATCGGCGACAACACGCAGAAGGGCATCTCGCCGGAGGCCTACGCGGTGACGGTGCACGCGAGCGCGCCGTTCAGCCGCGCCTACTGGAACGCTGACAGCGACCTGATAGCCAGCCTGCTGCTGGAAGCTGCCGGCCCGTGGCTGGGGGGGCGCGTCAAGAGCTGGCAGCTGCACCGCTGGCGCTACAGCCAGCCCACACGCACACACGACGCGCCCTGCCTGCTGGTTGAGGGGCCGCCGCCGCTGGTCTTTGCGGGCGACGCCTTCGCCGGGCCAAAGATTGAAGGCGCGGCGCTCTCCGGCCTGGCGGCAGCGGACAGTCTGTAGCTGCTACTCTCTAGCTGCGATCCACATGAACTCATACGGGCGCAGCGCGATAAACCGCCCCGGCGGCAGGGGCACGCCCTTCACCATGTCCACCGCGCCGTCGAGCCTGACCGGCGTGTGCGCCAGCACGTCGCGGCTGACAGCCTGCTCGCGCTCAGAGAAGTTGGCCAGGGCCAGCAGGCGGCCGCTGCGCACGTAGCCCAGCACGTGGCGGCTGCCGGTGTCGAAGAAGGCCGCTTCACAGCCGGCCAGCGCTGGCGTGCGCTGGCGCAGCCGGATAAGGTGCTCCAGCGCCAGAAAGAGCGCGCCGGGGATAGTTTTCGGGTCGCGGCGCTGCTCGGCCCGCGCCCAGTCGAAGCGCGGGCGGTGCGCCCAGCGGCTGTCGGCCAGGCGGGCGGGGTCGTGCTGATAGCTGTAGTCGTTGAGCGTGGCGATCTCGTCGCCCAGGTACAGCAGCGGGATGCCGCCCGCGCTCAAGATCACGCTGTGGATGAGCAGCAGGCGGGCCAGCGCGTGTTCGGTGTACAGCTCGTTGCCCAGCTTGAGCGCCTGCTCCAGCCCGGCCAGCGAGGCCGCTGTGCCGGAAATGCGCATGTCCAGCGTCTGCGGGTTGAAGTTGAACGGCAGGCCGGCGGCGAAGCTGCCGGAAAAGCGCCCTGTGTAAAAAGCGTTGAGGAACTGGCGGTGGTCGAAACCGTTGATTCCCACCTCGGCGGCGTCCTCGTCAGCGAAGCTCCAGCCGATATCGTCATGGCAGCGCACGTAGTTCACCCAGGCGCAGTCCGGCGCGATGTGATAGCGCTTGTGCATCGAGTGGCGCAGCAGCGTCACGTCGCGGGTGGCCAGCGCCTCCCACAGCAGCGCCATGAGAGTAGGGTTGTACGACAGGGGGCACTCGCCGCCGCTGATGTACGACGCCACGTAATCCGGGTGGACGATGGCCTCGCTCTTAAAGACCAGCGCCGGGGCAGCGACGCGCGCCAGCGCGTTGAACGCCTGGATGATCTGGTGCGCCTGGGGCAGGTTTTCGCAGGGCGTGCCCAGCTCCTTCCAGATAAAGGCCACCGCGTCCAGCCGCAGCACCTCGACGCCCTGGTTGGCTAGGAACAGCATCTCGTCCAGCATCGCGGCGAACACCGCCGGGTTGGCGTAGTTCAGGTCCCACTGGTAGCGGTGGAATGTGGTCCATACCCACTTGCGGATTTCGGGCCGCCAGGTGAAACTGCCGGGGGCCTGCTCTGGGAAGATTTCGCGCAGGTGGCGCTCGTACTGGTCGGGCAGCGCGCGGTCGTCGAACATCAGGTAGAAGGCCTGATAGTCGGGATCACCGGCCAGCGCGCGCTGCGCCCAAACGTGGTCGTCTGCGGTGTGGTTGAACACAAAATCCAGCACCAGGCTGATGCCGGCGGCGCGCAGATCGGCCGCCAGCTCGGCCAGCTGCGCCATCGTGCCCAGGCGCGGGTCCACCGTGCGGTAGTCGCTGACGGCGTAGCCGCCGTCGTTCTCGCCGTCGGGCGCTTTGAACAGCGGCATCAGGTGCAGGTACGTGAGGCCCAGCTCTTTGAAGTACGGGATTTTCGCGCGCACGCCGGCCAGATCGCCGGCGAACAGGCCTACGTAGCACACGCCGCCCATCATCTGCTCGCGCTGGAACCACAGCGGGTCGCGCTCGCGCCGGCGGTCGAGCGCTTTCAGCGCGGCCGGGCGCTGGGCGTAGCTGCGCGCCACCACGCGCAGGATTTCCTCCAGGTGGTAGAAAAAGTCGTAATGGCCGCCGTAGAGGGCATGCAGCAGGCCGAAGGCGCGCGGGAAGTGCGCCTCCAGCCGGGCGGCCAGCGCGGGCCGGGCGCTGCGCGCTACGCCCTGCTCCACGCGCGGCAGCAGGCGGGCCAGCGTGCGGCGCGATTCGCGTTCAATCCATGCGCTGTCGTTCAGAGGTCTTTTTTTTACTGCTGCGCGTTTGTATCCGTCTGTCTGCTGTATCTCAGCGCCGCCTCAGCCGCGCCCACCACCGCGCAGGGGGCGCAGTCTGCGCCGCGTCGGGGACAACCTGCGGCGGCTCACCGACCATCTGGGGCGCATCAACCACCTGCGCGACCAGTTCGTTGGCCAGTTCGGCGCAGACGCGCTCGGCCAGCAGGCGGCTGCGCTGCTCCTCGCGCAGGCCCAGGCGCGCCAACTGCGCGGTGCGCTCGGCGCTGCGCTCCACCCACTCGTCCAACTGCTGGAGCAGCGGCGCGACCAGCGGCTGCGCCAGCGGGCTGTTAAGCAGCGGGGCCAGGCGCGCCATCGTCTCGCCGGCAGCGTTGACCACGCCGTCGAACAGCTCGTTCAGCCCCTTGCGCGCCTGGTCGTGCGCCTCGAAGATCAGGCCAATCAGCGCATAGCGCACCAGTTCCGCCTGGTCCACCTCGTCGGGCCGGCGCGCCGGCGGCGGCGCGGCGGCAATGGCCTGTTCCCAGGCGCGCAGGCGCCGCTGGATTTCGTCCGCGCCTAGGATGGCGGTCCCCACCAGCAGACGCACAAAGGCGCGGCCGGCGTCGAAGTCGGCGGGGTCACCAGGCGCAGACGCGGCGGGCGATGGCGGGGGCGCGGCCGGGGGACGCGGCGCAGTGTCCGCGCTGTACGGCGCGTCCATCGGGATCACGGGCGGTTTCTTCGGGTTGGCGCTCATCGGGGCGCGCTCCTGAGCTGAACGGTCAGCGCAGAGTGTAGCGCATTTTCGCCGCCAGTCGTTAGTCACCCGCTGCCTGCTGATACACCCCCGCTGGAGTGCCCCACCGGCCCTATACGGCCAGCAGGCCGAGCCGTGCGCGGCAGCGCAGGCCAGCGCTGCCCCCAGCGAGCAGGAAAGCGCGACGCTGCTGCCGGAACTGGCGCGGGTTATAGGGCGAGGTCAACTGCCAGATGCCGATGGGCCGCTTTTCTGCCAGCGCGTGAGGCGTTTTTCCAGCAGGTCGAACAGGACGAACAGCGCCAAACCCAACAGGCTCATGGCGAGGATACCGGCGTACAGCCTGGGATAGGCGAAGCGCCCCCAGGCGTTCATGATGTAGTAGCCCAGGCCGGTGGTTGTGCCGATGGTCTCGGCAATGAACAGCACGGCGATAGCCGTCCCTGCGCTGACTTTGAGCGCAGTCATCACGGCGGGCAGGCTCACCGGCAGGTAGACGTAGCGCAGCCGGTGCCAGTGATTAGCCCCCAGTGCGTTGATTGATTCCAGCGTTTCCGGGCGCACCTGGGCAGCCGCGTCGCGCACGATCACGAACACCTGGAAGAAGATGATCAGGCCGATAAGGAACACCTTTGACTCGTCGCCCAGGCCAAGAAAGACGATGATCAGCGGCAGGAACACGACCTTGGGCGCGGGATAGGTGAAGTAGAGCAGCGGCGTGATGAAGCGGTCGAGCAGCCGAATCTGCGCTGCCAGCACGGCCAGCGGCACAGCCAGCGCCGTCCCCGCCAGCACGCTGAGGCTGACGCGGCGGGCGCTCACCAGCGTGTGCGCCCACAGGCTGCCGCCGGCCAGCTCCTCGACAAAGCGCGCCAGCACGGCCAGCGGCGCGGGCAGGAAGTTGACGTTGAGCGCCGCCGCCGCCGCGTGCCACAGCAGCAGCAGAAAAGCCAAGCTCAGCAGCAGCGCGCAATGCGCCCTCAGGAAACGGATCATAGGCGCAGCGCCTTTCGAATCTCGGCGCAAAAGCGCTGGAAATCGGGGTCGTCGCGGGCGGGCACAGCGCCGCCGGCAGCAAACGGGCGGCGCAGCACCAGCGGGTCGCGCAGCGGCGGCGTGTCGGGGAAGACCAGCACGTTCTCAGTCAGCAGGGCCGCCTCTTCGACGCTGTGCGTGACCAGCACCAGCGTGCTGCCCAGCTCGGCGCGGATGCCCCACAGCGTTCGCTGCAGGCGCTCGCGCGTGATCTCGTCCACAGCGGACAGCGGCTCGTCGAGCAGCAGCACGGGCGTGTCAAGCGCCAGCAGGCGCGCCAGCGCCACGCGCTGCCGCTGGCCGCCGGAAAGCTGGGCCGGGAAGCGGCGGGCGGCGTCCGCTACGCCCATGCGCGCCAGCCAGTCGGCGGCGATGCGCCGGCGCTCCGGGCGGGCCACGCCGCGAATCTTCAGCCCCAGCTCGACGTTGCGCTGGACGGTCAGCCAGGGCAGCAGGCCGTAGTCCTGCAGCATCAGGCCGACATCGTGCGACGGCCCGTTCAGCGGCTGGCCGCGGAAGCGCAGCGCGCCGCGGTCGGGCCGGCGCAGCCCAGCGATGAGGTAAAGCAGCGTCGTCTTGCCAATGCCGCTCGGCCCCAGCACGCTCCACGCCTCGCCCTCACGGACGATCCAGCTGAAGCGCTCCAGCAGCGGCGCGCCGCTGTAACCGAATGAAACCGCGTCGAAGGCGATCACTTCGACGCCGCGCCCGTTCCAGGCGGGCGCGGCGGCGGCGGGAATTAGTCGAGTCTGCATTGACAGCGTGTCCATCCCCCACACTCTGTGCATGCGGCCTGCGTAGGGGTCTGATGCATCAAACCCCTACTGCGCCTCCGGCGTGGCGACGGGCGCGAGCGTCTCTGGCAGGAAAGCGTCGGTCACGAAAGCGTCGTAGTCCAGCGCCGCCTCCAGCAGGCCGCGCTCAACCATCCAGTCGAGCACCAGCGCGGTCTGCTCAGCGTCGGGCACAGCGGCCGGGAAGAAGGTTGGCACGGGGTACGCGGCCTGCAGCGGCTCTGGCACGCGGATGTTGGCGATCAGCACATCGCGGAACGACTCGGCATCGGCGTTGAGGGCAGCCACGGCGCGTTCGTAGGCGCGCAAGAAGGCGCTGACGGCCTCCGGCTTCTCGTCCAGCACCGCCTGGCGGAAGGCGATCACAGTGGGCACGAACGCGGCGGCGCTGTCGTCAGCGATCAGCGTGGCGCCCTGCAGACGGACCGCCAGCGTCGTCAGCGGTTCGGGCAGGGTGGCCGCCTTCACCTGGCCCTGGGCCAGCAGCTCGAGGCGCACCGGAATCTGCGGCACTTCGACGTAGCGGATTTCGTCGTCGCTGAAGCCCGCGCCGCGCAGCAGCTCGGTCGTCAGGTACTCGATGATCGAATTGCCAGAGATGGCGATCTCCACGCCTTTCAGGTCTTCGATGGTTTCGATGCCGGTGTCACGGCCAGCCACGATCGAGAAGAACGGCACAGCCGGCGGGTCAGCGCGCACGATGACGACTGGCACAGCGTTGTTGAGCAGCGCCGCCACCACCATATCGGTGTTGAGGCCGTCCACCTCCCCCGCTGTCACCGCCACCTGCTGGTCGCGAGCGCTGTCGAACGGCACAATCTCGACGGTCACGCCCTCATCAGCGAAAAAGCCCTCAGCCTGCGCCACGTAGAACGGCAGCGTGTTGAGCACTGGCAGCAGCGCGATCTTGAGATCAGGCTCGGCGTTCTGCGCCCCCACTGCGCCCGCCGCTAACAACAGCAAGGCCAGCAGCACAACCGTTAACTTCCTCATGGTGTTCTCTCTCCCGTTTGAGAAATT
Organism: Anaerolineae bacterium; assembly: GCA_034435995.1. Lineage (GTDB taxonomy): Bacteria > Chloroflexota > Anaerolineae > Aggregatilineales > Phototrophicaceae > DAOTWC01. The sequence goes on from DAOTWC010000145.1 coordinate 19,295, forward strand.
CGGAACAAACTGAACGTATTGAAAGTATATACTATTTCAGCATACAATAGGCTGTGAGTTAGATTAAAGTCGCTAGTCTACAGCGATCAGCTTTCAGCGAACAGCCCGATGTGTTACAAATGGCGACCAGCAACCAGCGATCAGCTTAGATGCCGTCTTTGGCTGATGACTGACGACTGTAGACTGACGACTGGCGACTAATGACCACCAACTCCTTACGGGCATGGTACAGCGCCGTCCGCCCGCGCGTGTTCACTGCGACGTATGTGCCGCTGGCGCTGGCGGCGGCGATCGCGCTTGACCAGGGTGTGTTCGCTTTTGTGCCGTTCGCGCTGGCGCTGGCCGGCGCGCTGTGCCTGCAGGCCGGGGCCAACCTGGTCAACGAGTACGCTGATTACAAGCGCGGGGCCGACACGTACAAGGTGGCCGGCCAGGGCATGACGATCAAGCGGCAGGTGCTGTCGCCGCGCAGCGTGCTGACCGGCGCAGCGGCGGCCATCGCTGCCGGATCGCTCATCGGGCTGGTGCTGCTGGCGCACAGCGGCCCGCTGCTGTTGTGGATCGGCGTGAGCGGCGTGCTGGCGGCGATCGCGTACACGGCCGGGCCGTTTCCGCTGGCTTACAACGGCCTGGGCGAGGTGGCCGCCGGCGTGTTCATGGGGCCGCTGATGGTGCTGGGGGCGTACTACGTGATGGCCCGCGCCTACGACCCTACGCCAGTGCTGGCCGCTGTTCCGGTGGCGCTGATGGTGGCGGCCATCCTGCACGCTAACAACATCCGCGACTACGACGCCGACAAGGCTGTCAACAAGCGCACGCTGGCGGTGATCTTCGGCCTGCGCTTCGCGCGGGCAGAGTACGCCTTTCTGGTGGGCGGGGCGTATGCCGCGCTGGCGCTGCTGGTCGCAGCGGGCACGATCCCCTGGCCGGGGCTGCTGGCGTTCGTCACGCTGCCGGAGGCGCTGCGCCTGATCCGCGTGTTCGCGTCCAGCAGCGACATCCCGCTGCTCCACCGCGCCCAGGGGCAGACGGCCCAACTGCACGGGCGTTTCGGCCTGCTGCTGGCGCTGGGCTGGCTGCTGTATGCGGCAGCGCGGCTGATACAGCCGTGAGCGTTACCCTGCGCCCAGCGGCCGGCGCGGTTTCCTAACACAACACACGCGCGCAAAATCGCTTATCATGCAAAACAGCGAAGAGAGTTGGCGCTGCCAAAAGGGATGTTTATATGCACATCAAACGGTTCAGCCTCATTGTCGTTTTCGCTGTCATTTTTTTCGCTGTTTTTGGCAGCAGCGCAGCGCCGGCGGCGCGGGCCGCGGGCGGCGGTTGGGAAGCCTGGCTGTACGACGCCAGCGTGGGCCGGGTGGTGCGCCTTGTTTACGACGGCAGCAGCGCGCTGCCGGTGATTGACACGCTGCTGCCCGACGCTGACGGCGGCCACGTCGCGCCCTCGCGCGATGGGCGCTACATCGCCTACACGGTGGACAACGTCCTGCGCGTCTACGACTCGCTGGCAGGCGGCGTCGTCGCGACCACAGTAGTGCCCTTCGGCGCGGTCACTGGCCTGACGCTGCGCGGCAGCCCTTACATGTGGAACGCCGCCGGCACGCGGGTAGCTGTCGGCTACGCCTACGGGCTGGACAGCGGCAGCCCAGGCTGGGGCATTCAAATCCTCGACGTGCCGTCTAACGCGCTGGTTGCGCTGCTGCAAGACGGCTCGCCTGAAGCGGCCGCAGTCACGACCGGCAGCTACAGCGTCCCAGTTATTCAGCGCTTTGAGGACCCTTATATTACGTTTATTACCGTTCCCTACGCAACCGAAGGCACGCCCCAATACCCAGCCTACACCTGGAACATCATGGGGCCAACGGTGACTCCCAACCCATCCCTGACGGGGTTTGAACTCGACCAGAACGCGCTGGGCGAGGCGCTCATGCTGCTGCACGACGCCAGCTACCCCCAAGCGTTTGCGCCGGAGTCCGGCTTCGCCGTGCCCAACATGGTGGGCGCGTACAACCCGCTTACCGGCGCGCTGGGGAATTACCTGTTTGCGCCGGGCGCTTACCGCGTCACGCTGGCGCAGGCCAGCGAGCTGGCCGCCGTCAGCGTGGCGGACCCGTCAACGGGCACGCCAACAGCTATTCGCCTGTTCACGCGGGGCGGCGCGCCCCTCGGTGAGGTGACAGAGCCGGCGCTCATCGTCCGCTATGTGACCAGCCTGGAGGGCACGGTCGGCGGGTTCATAGCTGCGGCCAGCCCCACCAGCGGGCCGGGCGGCACGACAGTGTACCGCGTCTCCACCCGCCCCGGCAGCCCAGATTATCTTGTGCCGGTGTCCGTTTGGAACTCAACGCTGGGCGCTAACTACCGCATCGTATGGGTCAGCGACGAAAGCGCGACGCCCGTCACCAGCGTTGAAGCGTGGGCCGTTCTGACGTCGTTCAGCCCGCCGCCAACGGCTACGCCGCTGCCGGTCGCCGTGCCGACTGTGACGCCTGCCGCGCCAGCCCCACCTGCCCCACCGGCCCCACCGGCCGCGCCGAGCGGGCTGTACGTCGGCGGGCAGGCCCGCGTGCAGACGACCGCCGGCGACCGCCTCAACGTGCGCACAGGCCCGGGCCGCAGCTTCAGCGTCGCCGTGCAGGCGCGTAACGGCGAGATCGTCACCATTGTCGGCGGGCCGACCACGGCAAACGGCTACGTGTGGTGGCAGATCAGGCTCTCGGAGGGCACGGTCGGCTGGGCAGTGGAATCAGCCGACGGCGTGCAAACGCTGGTCCCAATCGGCTGAGAGCGGGCAGCCAAACCCCCTGCGAGGCCGGCCGCGGGGGCCGGCTTCGCAGGGGATTGATGGGGGTGCGGAAACGGCGGCGGCTCACTGCTGGCGCGGGCTGTCGCCGTTCGATTCGATGCGCTGCGGCTGGGGCATGGGGCGCACAGTGGCCCGCCTGCCCTGCTCCAGCGCCTCCACGATGCGCTCTGCTTCTGCTGTCAGGGCCGCGTCCGGCGTTTTAGGCCGGCTGCGGCCTGACCCTTGGGGGTCTGTCATAGCACTGTCCTCTCCCGCGCAATCAGAACTTATGTTCTGATGCGCTATTATATAACAGGTCGGTTGGAAACGTCAGTATGAATTAACCAACAGTGTGTGCGCACATTTGTCTGCGCGCTGGCCGGCTGTTCCATATATAGACGCGGCCAGCGGCGCGCAGTTGCGCCCTGGAGCGCCGCCCCCCGCAAGATTGGGGGGCGCGGCAGCCGGCAAAGCGCGTCAGACATCCCAAGGGCCGCCCCCGCTGGTGTATCATAGAGTTATACTGGCAGTTCTTTTGCAATATCCCCCTGCCTGGGAAGGAGCTTATGATGGCTGCCCCCGGCTCCGGCGCGTTGAAGGTTGACAGCAACGTGCCGTTCGACGCGATGATCCACGATTGGCTGACGTTTCACGAGCGCATGATTGACCACATCGCCAAACCCAGCCGCCGCTATGAGCGCTCGTATTTGGCCTGGGAAACCGTGCGCCTGCGCAAAAACCCGTTTTTTGAAAACGGAACCGGTTTCGAGGGTTACTTCGTCGGCCGCTGCCGCACCCCAGAGGAAGCTCTGGAGCGCATCCTGAGCGTGGGCCGCGCCATCCTGGACAACATCGCCCGTCAGCACCGCCGGCACTACAGCTTCCAGTCGCGCTTGATGAAAGCGCTCGCCGAGAACCGCAGCGACCCGCAGGCCGTCTACGTGTGGGCGGCTGAGCTGGGGGCGGCGCTGGCGCGGCTGCGCGCCCAAGTGCCGCAGAACCCAGAGGCATCCGCCTTTCACACCGACACCTACCGCCTCGTCAGCCTGCTGCCCCCGATTGGCTACCACCAGAACGACAGCGAAATCCGCCAGGTGTATGTAGTGACAGGCCGCAGCGGAACCAGCCGCGCTCTGGTCACGCTGCAGGACCTGCCCCCTAAAGAGCAGCAGGCCTGGCTGGTGGCGCTGCGCCTGGGGCGCTTCGGTCACCCGCTGGTGCGCGAGTTCTTGCGCCACAACCCGATGTAAGCCATTGACCGGCCCGCCGCTGTGCTTGAACGTTTGCGCCTTTGCAAGATCGTGCTACACTAGACAAACTGGGGCAGCGCGGCGCGGCAGCCCTCTCCCGCCGATCCCGTCAGGTGTGGGGTAACACGGAGGTAATATGATTGACAGAAGCACATCACGCCTGGATCAAAAGACCGACCTTCTGCTCAGTGTCCTCAGGGAATCGCCCGGCGAATGGCTGACGCGCAGCGACATCGCCCGCGCGCTGGACAAGCGCAAGCTGTCCCCTTACGACATCGCCATGCTCGAAATCCTGCAGGACAAAGGGTTGATCGAGATCCAGCACCGCGACAACCGCACGCCCATCGGCTATGAGTTCGTTTACAGAACGACCGACCGCGCCTGACAGGCGCGCATGACCGGCAGCGGTCGCAGGTGGAACGACAATGAAAGTCATCACGCTGTTAAACGAGAAAGGCGGCGTCGGCAAGACCACGCTGGCGACGCATCTAGCCGCCGGTCTTGCCCTGCGCGGCCGGCGCGTGGCGCTGGTGGACGCTGATCCACAGGGTCACGCCACCGTTATGTGCGGCCTGGCCAAGGAGCCGGGCCTGTACAACCTGCTGGTGCGCGAGGCGCCGTTCCGCGAGGTGCTGCGCTTCGTGCCGCCGGAGCAGTATCGCATTGAGGGCCAGCAGGCCAGCGGCCAGCTCTTTGTGATCCCGTCGAACGTTGAGACGCGCAACATCGCCAACTCGATCTCCGACGCTTTCGCTGTCGGCGACCGCCTGCGCGAGCTGGAGAAGGCCTTCGACTACGTCATTTTCGACACCTCGCCCACCCCTTCCCTGCTGCACGGCTCGATCTACTTGGCCACCGACGCCATCATCTACCCTACCAAGTGCGAGTATCTGTCGTTCGACGGGTTGGTGGAGAGCATCAACCACCGCCAGGCGGCGCAGGCCTACCGCGACAAATGGAACCTGGGCGACATCGCGGTGATGGGCATTGTGCCCACCATGTTCCGCACGCAGACGGTCGAACATTCCGAGAACTTGAACGAGCTGAAAAAGCGCTTCGGCAAGCTGGTGTGGCCGCCCATCATGCAGCGCACGATCTGGGCCGAGGCGGCCACCATGCGCCGTCCGGTATTTGCAATCGCCCCGGAAACCAAAGCCGCCAGCGAAGCCTGGTCGCTGGTGAGCAGGGTCGAGGAAGCGGCTGTCAATGTCTAGGGGACGGCGGCGCGGGCGCGAGGAAATTGATCTGTTCGACAGCAGCGCGCGTGTGTCGCTGGAGGACACCGACGCGGCTATCTTCGGCCAGATCGCCGACGTTGACCCGCTGCGCCAGGTCGCCAAGCCCATCAGCATTTTCGAGATCTACCCGGACCCGACGCAGCCGCGGCGCGCCGTGCCGTCAGAGGTGCGCGTGCATTGGGCGGGTGACCCGCAGACGGTCGCGGCCCTGTTCGACGCCTGGGTGGATGCGGTGCGGCGCGAGAAGGACGCCGCTTTCGACCTGCAGGCGCACCTGCTGCAGGACTATCTGCCGCCCGGCACCGACGGCAACGACGACGAGAACATCCCGCGCGAGCTGCGCCAGCGCCGCCCGCTGGAGACGGCGCTGCTCGACATCGTTGAGCTGGCGGTGAGCATCCGCAAAGTGGGCCTCACCAACCCGATCACGGTGGCGCGTGACGGCAGCGTCTACCGGCTGGAAACCGGCGAGCGCCGCTGGCTGGCCTTCCACCTGCTCCAACTGAACTTCCCGGCGGAGGATTGGTCGCGCATTCCCGCCCGCGTGGTGGATCAGGTCAGCGTGTGGCGGCAGGCCAGCGAGAACAACGCTCGCGCCAACTTAAACGCCATCGGCAAGGCGCGCCAGTTCGCAATCCTGCTGATGGACCTGATTCAGGAGCAGCGCGGCGCGCAGTTCATCCCCTTTCACGAGATGCTGCGCGCCGGCCGCAGCGAGCGCGAGTACTACGCGCAAGTGGCCGACGGCGACCAGTTCCGCATCCCGCGCGGCCAGGGTGAGAAGCTGCTCAACGCGATGGGCTTGAAGAATCCGGTGCAGCTGCGCCAGTACCGCGCGCTGCTTAAGCTGCCCGACGACGTGTGGCAGTACGCCGACGACCACAACTTGACTGAGTGGGAAATCCGCACGCTGGGCGCGGCTACCGTAACGGGCGTTACGGTAGCGCCAGACGGCAAACCGCCAGACGGTTACTACAACCCGTTTGTTGATCGCGCCAACAAGCAGCGGCGCGATCGCGTGTGGGCTTACGCTAACCGGCTGCCCAGCCTGTCTGCGAAGGATCGCGAACAGGCGCTGCGTGAGATCGAGGCCGATGAGCGCTGGCTGGCTGAGCTGAAACGGGCTATTCAAGGCCGCTGAGCCGCGGGGCGGGACGGAACGGACTGCCGATTGTTATATCCCAATTTGGGATTTACCCCCCTACCCTACCGGCGCAAATGCCGCCTTTACGCCGCGAAACCCGGCAAGACGGGGGCTTGCGGAAAGCGAAAGCGCCTGCGCGAGAAGGGTAGGGCAGCGGGAAAAACAAGGGCCGCGCCCGTTCTTGCCAGCGAGGGCGCGGCCCTGCATCTCGGGGGGAATATCGTGTACCGTGACCGACCAAGTGCTGCGGCCTGGCGCGCAGGCCGGTGTCTTTCCCCCACTGCACACTGGGTGGGTGGAGGGCCTGTCGGCCCTCAGCAGCGTTGAGTATGCCACAGCGGGTTACCCGCGGCAATAGGAGCAGCGGGCGGTTGACAGGCTGGCAGCTCGCTGCCCTTGGTAGGGCAGGGGAGGGGAGGGTGACACAGTGCGCCGCTACCGTAACGGCCGTTACGGTAAGCGCTGGCTAATCGGGTGGGCGGAAAACACGTTTTCCAGCGTTTCCGGCGTGCGGATGTCCCCCAAAGCCGCGGTGTCAGGAAAACGCGCTTTTCCCCCCTTTACGTGCGAATTTGCGCGGGTCTGCTGGCGCGCTGGCGCAATCTGTTGTATAGTGTAGTAGCTGGCTGAGGGCGCGTGGACGTCTGCGGCTGGCGTACAGAAAAATAAAAAGCCTGTACCACGGCTGGTGCAGGCTTCGTATGTGAGGCGCTTTTGCTGATAGCGGTTTCTAAGACACTAGCAAACTAGGCGCGATGCAGAGCAACGCAGATGCATTCACGCTAAAAGCACCCCATCAATCCCAATTGCTAGTGTAACGGTAAATCGCAGAAATGGCAATGGGCGCCGCCAGTGAGAGGCGGTTTTTGTGTTAAAAGCTGGTGAAACCCGTGCCGAAATCTGCTGCCAGGCGGCTCTGGCATATCTGGAGCTGGGCTGGTCTGTTATCCCGCTGTGGGGCGATGCCGCGCCGGCGCGCGCCAAAGCCCCAGCCGTCGCCTGGGCACAGTACCAGCAGGCCGCGCCCACCGCAGATACTGTGCGCGAATGGTTTCTTAATGATGGATTTCAGGCGGTCGGCATCGTGTGCGGGGCGGTCTCTGGCTTGGCCGTGCTCGATTTTGACGACCCAGCGCTGGCTGAGTCGTTCGCCCGCCTGCACCCGGATCTAGCCAACACGCTCACCGTGCGCTCTGGTGGGCGCGGCCTGCCGCACTACTATTTTGACATCTCCCCAGGCCTGACTGTGCGCACAGCCCGCGCGCCCGGCGTGGACCTGCTGGCTGAGGGAGCCTATGTAGTCGCGCCGCCTAGCAGCGTTGGGGGGGGCGTCTGGGAAATCGTCCACGACGCGCCGCTGCGCCGCCTGACCGCGCGTGATGTCCAGCGTATCACCGCATTCGTTGCCGCGCAGCAGCTTGGCGCTAGCGCGACAGCGTGCGCGCTGCCGACAGACCTGCTGTTTGTGGAGACCAGCAGCGGCGCGCTGTCCTCGGAGGCGCTGCGACGTTGGTATCAGCGGCTGGCGCGCGTGCTGGGCCGCAACTGCGCACTGTTTCGCGTGGCCTCGTTCCTGCGCGACTCCGGTTGGACACAAGCTGAAGCGATAGCCGTCATGCAGGATGTGCACGTCGTCGAGCCGCCGGCGCGCCCACACGCGCCAGAGACGCCGCAGCAGCGCCTGCGCGAGGCGCGCGCCACCATCGCCAGCGCCTACCGCCGCCCACCGCGCCCGCAGATCGGCGCGCAGCGCCCAGTGAACCCGGATAGTCTGCTGCCTAACAGCGTGCGTGAGCGGCTGCTGCAGATGGGGCACGCCGCAGCCGCCCGCGTACTGGAGGGCCTGCGCGCCGCCGGCATCCTGGCTGGGCAAATTTTCACCGAGCGCTTGGCCAGCCTGCTGCTGCGCGCAGCGGGCATCGGGCGGCGGGCCGTGCTGGCCGCGCTGCACACGCTGCTGCCGTCCGGCGCGCCGCTGATTCCGTCATTAGAGAGCCAGCGGCGCAGGAAGAAGAACCACAAAAGACCAAAAAAATGTATTTTTGTTAGGAGTGCAAAACGAGTCAAAATTTCCCATAGTCAAGAGCGCGGCCGCCCCCCAGTTCAATTCATCATGCCTGATAACGGCGCGCTGTACCGCGCCCTGGGCGTTCGCCCGTCCGGCGCAGACCCGCTGCCGGCGGCCAGCCTAGCCAGCCCGCGCCGGTACCGGGCAGCCCTGCACCAGGCGCTGATCGCCCGCCGGCCGGGGCGCTACTCGCGCCGCTGGCTCAGCGAGCGCCTGGGCGTGTCCGTGTGGACGAGCCGCCGCTACGACCGTATTGGCGGCGTCATCGCCACGCCAACCTACGACGAGCAGCCCATTTCCTGGCGCAATCTGACCCTGGTGCCGCCCGAAGCCGACCCTAATGGCCCTGATGGCACGTTTCTGGTGGACGCAGCCGGCAAGCGCTATCCGCCGCTGCAGGCTATTGCTGTGCGGCTTTTGGCGCGCGGCCAGCGCGTCAGCCTGCTGCGCCAGGGCTGGAACGCTTACTCGCTTAGGTTGAAGCATGCTGGAATGCAAACACAGCCCGTAAGAGAAGCCGCCGTGGCAGTCAATTCACCGGTGCCCGCCGCCGCCCTGTCACAGGGGCCGCCGCCGGCAGGCATGTCTGTTACGTGCCCGCCCGCCCGCGCGCCGTCCGTGACAGCGCCGGTGGATGCGCCGCAGGCCCCTGCGCCGGAGCGCTACCTGTGGCTGTGCCCGGACTGCATGCGCCCACGCCTAAGCGAGACAGAGCCGCAGGCCTGCCGCTGCGGCCAGCGCGGCGGCTGGGAGCGGTATCCCGAAGCGCTGTGGCGCGACAACGTGCGCCTAACGCTGTGGTGGCGCGCCCGCTACCGCCGCTTCCGTGCGGCCCAGCGCGCCCGCCGCCAGGCGCAGCGCCTCGGCGACGCTGCGCCGGCGCCACAGCCGGCGTCACCGGTTGAACCGATTGATCGGATGAGCCAGGCGCTGGCCGCGCAGCGCAGCGAGTGGCTGGAGCGGCTGCGGCGCTCGCCTTATGCCCAGTACTTCGTCAACGCGCACCAATTCCTCGGCCCGCCGAGGGAGGCGCCAAACACGTAAAAATGGCGACGCTGCCGGGGAAGTTGGCAGCGCCGCCAGTGGAAAAGCCAGCTACACACAGAGGTCTCAGGTCTCTATGGTTGTGTATTCGACCATAGCACACAGGTGTTAAGGCGCTGCCAGAATTCGGTTAACAGTTTGATAAGGCTTTTCACGAGCGCCGCCGCAGCGGGACGGGTGTTATAAAACAGCCGCTGGCTGAGACTTGCAGCACCGCGCTCAAGTGCCGCACCGAATAGCGAGCACGCACTTCAGCGATAGAGCGGCAGCGGCCATCGTCAGCAATCCCGCTTGAATCCGTCGCTGTATTTCTTGCAGCCCATCGTTTACCCCTTACCCGCAGTTTATCGGATATTTCTAGTGCCGCCGAACTGGGGCGAGGTCATCTTTTAAATCGCAGTTGAACGTTTTTTAACATAACCTGGCTACCGTCTGCACGGGCAATGGCAGCGATGGCATTTGAGGTGCTTTCCGATGCTGATTCGATTGTTGTTAATCTTGGTCTTGGCATTCACCCTGACAGCCGGCGCTGTTGAGTCGCAGGACAGCCGGGGAACGTTCCGCACATACCATGCAATGGAATTCGGAGGCTGGAGTCCATTGATCCGCTGTCACAATACCGCATGTCGGATGTGCTGGCCCGCGCTTATGAGGGGTTAGTGTATATAGACGCAAACGGCATGTTAGCGCCCAGACTGGCGACCGAGTGGTATGCAAACGACGACGCCACCGTTTGGACTTTCAAAATTCGCGAGGGCGTTCCGTTTCACAACGGGCATATCCTGACCGCCCGCGATGTTGCCTACAGCTTCAACCGCGTCCTGGACCCTGCCATTGACACACCAGTGCGCGCAGTTCTCGGCATCATGAAGCAGGTGACCGCCCCGGACGATACAACGGCCGTTTTTGAGCTGAACGCGCCCCACGCAGACTTCCCGCTGCTGCTCGCAGACTACCGCGCCCTGGTTATTGAGGAGGGCAGCGCAGACACTATCGAGCAGACTGGCAATGGAACCGGGCCGTTCCGCCTAGACACGCTGGACATCGAGGGTGTGACTGTCATGACAGCCTTCGACGATTATTGGATGGGGCGTCCTGGGCACGCGCGCGTCGAAATCTACCCCATTCCGGACGCAATCGCAGTGCGCCAGGCAGCCTTGGCCGGGCAGATTGACACATACAGCGCCACAACTGCGGAAATCCCGCTTTTCGACCCGCGCCAATTCGAAGTGCGCAACATACGAACAGGCGGCTGGGAGGGGTTTGTCATGCGCACTGATACGCCGCCGTTTGACAACGTAAAGGTGCGGCGCGCACTGCGCGTGGTGGCTGACCGACAGGAAATGATTGACCTCGTCCTTGGCCCTGATGGCGGCACGATTGCCTGCGACAGCCCGGTCTGGCCTGGCGATCAGTATTACCTGGAGATGGACTGCCCGCAGGATATCGAACTGGCACGCCAGCTTCTGGCCGAAGCTGGCTATCCCGACGGGATTACCGTTGATCTGTATTTCTCCAATCTGTCACAGACCTGGGCAACCCTGGCCCAGGTGTATCAACAGCAGGCTGCCCAGGCCGGTATCACAGTCAACCTCAATATGACGTCTGCCGACGGCTACTGGTCGGATGTGTGGATGGTCGAGGCCTTCACCATGACGTCGTGGGGTGAGCGCCCAGCCGACCAAATCCTGAATGAAGGCTGGCGCAGCGGCGCAGATTGGAACGAGACGTACTGGAATCGCCCCGATTTCGATGACCTGCTTGACCGCGCGCGGTCAGCGCTCGATTTTGATGAACGCAAAGAACTGTTCGGCCAGGCGCAGCGTATGCTGTGGGAAGAGGGCGGTACTTTGATCCCGTACTTCACCAATTCGGTGTTGATTATCAACCGCGCCGTAAACATGCCCGATTTCGGTTACGGCAACACATTGTGGCATCTTGTCACAGTCAATCGTTAAGCAAGGCTGCTTGTAGTGGGGGGCGGCCGCAGCGGTCGCCCCTGCTCAGGCTTGTTGGTAAGCGACCACAGCTGTGATTAGACTGGCACTGCAGCGAATCGTTCTGGCAGCTTTCACCCTAATGCTGGTGGCGGTTGTTGTTTTTGTCACTGCTGAGCTGCTGCCTGGCGATGTCTGCACCACGTTTCTCGGCCGGGATGTGCACAACGAGGCGCGGTTGGAACGCTGCCGTCAGGAACGCGGGCTGTACCGCCCGCCGCTGGAACGCTTTGGCGACTGGGCAGGCAGCCTACTGCAAGGCGATTTAGGCCGATCGCTGAATCGCGACCGGCCGATTGCTGAGGTGATCGGCAGCCGCTTGCGCAACACGTTCGTGTTGGGGATGGCAGCCGCCTCGGTCGGCATTCCGATTGCGATTGTGCTCGGTGTCATTGCCGCACTCAAGCGCGACGGCGCGTTTGACGTCACGGTTTCGTCTGTGGCGCTGTTCGCCATGACGCTGCCGGATTTCGTGACGGCCACTGTGCTCGTGTTCATCTTCAGTATTGTGCTCGGCTGGTTTCCTGCTGTGACGCTGGTCCCGGTCAACGCGCCAGTAGCAGAGCTTCTGCCCAACATAGTGCTGCCCATCATCGTGCTCACGCTGGTGATGGTGGCGCACATTTTGCGCCTGGTGCGAACCAGCACGATTGACGTGCTGGAAAGCGACTACGTGCAGATGGCTCGGCTGAAAGGCGTGCCCTCTCATCAAATCGTGATGCGCCACGTTCTGCCGAATGCCATGCTGCCGGCTGTTAACATTATTGCGCTGACATTGGGCTGGCTGCTCGGTGGCACAACCATCATTGAGAACATTTTTAACTATCCAGGCATCGGCACGCTGCTGCTTAAAGCGATATCTGACCGCGATATCCCGTGGTGCAGAGCCTGGCGCTGCTGCTGGCAGTGATTTACATCACCCTGAACCTAGCTGCCGATCTGCTCACGCTCGCGTTGAACCCACGCCTGCGCGCGCTGCGCGCCTGAATAACACCCTACTCACAGCTTATGGAGACGTGAGGGGAGGCGTATATCACTACATACGATGTTGCGCAATTGGTGAACAGGCTGCGGGATAGGCTGAGCGAGCCGTCCCCCGGCAGCGTCTGGCGCTCGCTGCTGCGCTCCCGTTCAGGCACGATAGGGATTGCAGTCGTGCTGGTTCACTTGGTTATCGCGCTGATCGCGCCAGCGATCATTCCCCACGACCCGGCCCTGCAGAGCGCCGCGCGCGCGTTTCAGCCACCTTCGCTGGAACATCCGTTTGGGACCGATCAGTTGGGGCGCGACGTCTTCAGCCGGGTTCTGATGGGCGGGCAGACAGCGTTAGGGGTTACGCTGATCAGCTCAGCGCTGGCAATCATCTGGGGCGGGACAGTGGGCATTGCGCTTGGGCTGATCGGCGGCCGTGTGGATGAGCTGATGATGCGCCTAGTTGATGCTTTGCTGGCCATTCCCTGGCTGTTGTTCCTGCTGTTGGTTGTCAGCGTGCTGGGCAAAAACAACGCTGTGCTGATTGCGGTTCTGACGTTTTTCTACGGCCTGCCTGCCATTCGCATCGTGCGCGCGGGAACACTCGATTTTGTCGCTCGCGATTTCATCACCGCGGCTCGCGTCCGCGGAGAGCGGACGATCACCATCATCAGGCGCGAGCTGCTGCCCAATGTGCTTGACATCCTGCTGGTTGAAGGCGCAATGCAGTGGTCATGGATGCTTCTTGGGTTCAGTTCGCTGTCGTTTCTCGGCTTTGGCGTGCAGCCACCTACGCCAGACTGGGGCTTAATGATTAGCGACAACACGCGCACGTTCTCGCTCTATCCGTGGGCGACCTTTTTCCCGCTGATTGCGCTCAGTTCGCTGATCATCGGCATCAATCTCGCTGCCGACGCCCTCGCGAAAGCGCTGGGATTGGATCGTGCGCAGGGCGCGCCGCTATGACACCGCTGATTCAGGTTGACAGGCTGTGCATCGGCTATCGCAACGCGCACGGTGAGCGGCTGCACGTGCTGCGCGATGTCTCGCTGGCGATTCATCGAGGCGAGACGATCGGCGTTGTCGGTGAAAGCGGCTGTGGCAAAAGCACGCTCACGCTTGCGCTGATGGGTTTTCTGCGTCGGGGAAGCGAGGTCATAAGCGGCACAGTCCGTTTTGATGGATACGATCTGTTCAACCTGGACGAGACAGCGCTGGCTAAGATCCGCGGTGGGCGGATCGCGGTTGTTCCACAAAACGCAGGGCAGTCGCTTACGCCATCCATCCGCATCGGCGCGCAGATTGCCGAAGCAATCCGGCTGCACACCTCGATGCCGCGCGAAGCCATCTTCCAGCGCGTGACTGAGCTGCTGGCTCATGTGCGCCTGCCTGATCCAGCCGCGCTTGCCCGGCGCTACCCGCATCAACTGTCTGGCGGCCAGCAGCAGCGCGCGGCAATCGCTATGGCGTTGGCCAGCGAGCCGGAGGTGCTGCTGCTGGATGAACCAACGACCGGTTTGGACGTGACGACACAAGTCGCGCTTCTCGCCCTTCTGGCCGATCTACAGCGCCAGATGGGCGTCGCTATGGTGTGTATCAGCCACGATATCGGCGTGATTGCGCGGTTGTGCCGGCACATCGCTGTGATGTACGCGGGCGAGGTCATCGAGTATGGGCCTACCGAGGCGGTGCTGGGCCAGCCGCAGCACCCCTACACACGCGGCCTGCTGGCCGCTATCCCTACTATCCGTGCCAGCGTCATCCCGCGCGGCATCGGCGGACGCCCGCCTGTCGTCCGCGATGGCGCGCTGGGGTGCGCGTTCGCGCAGCGCTGCGACTATGCCGATGAACTGTGCTTGTCTGAACGTCCGGCGCTCGCGTCATCAAGGCGGGAAAACACGCTGCACATGGCGCGGTGTCACCATGTCGCTAGGATTGTTGATCTGCCTGCGCCTTCGAAGGCAATCCGGCCCGCGGCCGCGCCCAACGGCGAGCGGACTCAGCCGCTGCTTGAGGTGCTGGACGTCGCTGTCACGTATTACCGGCCAGGGCTGGTAGGCGAGGCTGCCCGGCTGCTGGGCGCTGCTGTGCGCCCCAAACCAGTTGTTGAAGGGATTACGTTCGACGTGCACACAGGCGAGACCGTAGCGCTGGTCGGGGAGAGCGGCAGCGGAAAGTCAACGGTGGTGCGCGCGATAATCGGGATGAACGCGCCGTTCGCCGGGCAGATCCGCTTTCGCGGCGCGCCGCTCGCTGGCCAGGCGGACGCGCGGCCGCTTGATGTGCGGCGGCGCATCCAGATCGTCTTTCAAAATCCGGACGCCTCGCTCAATCCACGTCAACAGGTGGGGCAGATCCTGGCTCAGCCGCTGCGCCTGTATTTCCGGCTCAGCCCGCGAGCGTGCCGCGAGCGCGCCGCACAGCTGCTGGAACAGGTTCGCCTGGGCGCAGACTATCTGACGCGCTATCCAGCGCAGCTCTCCGGCGGTGAGAAGCAGCGCGTCGCCATCGCCCGGGCTTTCGCGGCAGACCCTGACATTGTGTTGTGCGACGAGATCACATCAGCGCTCGATGTGTCGGTTCAGGCTGCCGTCCTAGAGCTTCTTGTAGAGCTGCAGCGCGAGCGCGGCACTGCCTACGTCTTTATCGCTCACGATTTGGCCGTTGTGCGCGCGGTCGCGGATCGTGTGGTCGTTATGCACCTTGGTCGGGTGTGCGAAACAGGGACAGTCAGCGAGGTGTACAGCCCGCCGCATCACCCGTACACCGAGGCACTGCTGGCTGCTGCGCACGATATTCATCTGGACGGCAGCAGCGCGCCGGACAGAGCCGCTGCGTTCTCGCGAGCAATCTGAAGGGGAGACTTTTATGACAGCCGAAATGAATGGATCGCTGCCTGTTGTGGGCGCAGCCCTCAATGCAGCCAGCCTGCCCCGCTACATTGACTGGCTGGTGGATAAACAGCGCGATTTGGAGATTCAAGACCCGTGTTACGACGGCGTGCTGGATGGCGATTTCAAGACGACGGCGGCTGAGGCGCGCGCGCTGCTGAACCGCCACGGCTACAGCGGACGCCTGGGCGTCCATGCCGCTTAC
The DNA here is from genome assembly GCA_034435995.1 of Anaerolineae bacterium. Lineage (GTDB taxonomy): Bacteria > Chloroflexota > Anaerolineae > Aggregatilineales > Phototrophicaceae > DAOTWC01. The sequence continues at coordinate 34,895 of DAOTWC010000145.1, forward strand.
AGCGGCCTTGACCTGTCGTGCAGCGATCCCCTGATCTTGGAGGTCATCAGCAAGCGCCATCGCCAGAGCCTGGAGTTTGGCGCTGAACTGGGCGCGACGCACATGGTGCTGCACAGTCCGTTTATCTGGTTTGGCAACCCGCACACCAACTTTACGCCGCGCAGCGAGCGCCAGTACATCATTGACATTGCGCACAAAGTCCTCACGCCGCTGCTGCCAACTGCCGAACAGATGCAGTGCGCTTTTGTTTTCGAGGTTTGCAGCGATCTGCACGTTGTGCCCCTGCTCGACCTGGTGCGCTCATTCGGCTCGCCTTACGTTCGACTGAGCATTGACACCGGGCACGCTCTCGTGATGCAGAAACAGGGTGGGCCAACACCCGAACAGTGGGTTTACGAAGGAGCGGATGTGCTCGAACACATCCACCTGCAGGATGTTGATGGCGAGGCCGACCGCCACTGGGCCATCGGCAAGGGGAATATCAACTGGTACGCCTTCTTCAAGGCGCTGCGCGAAACGAACGTCAATCCGCGCCTGATTCTGGAAATTGAGGACGTGTTCGCCTCTGCCGACTGGTTGGCTGAGCACAAGCTGGCGCAGTAGCGGGACAAGCGCGCGCAAACAGCGCCGGCCGCCTGGCCCACGCCTAGCCGCTGCGCTCCCACTCTGCACCGCGCACTGCCTTCAGCTCGCGCCACTCCGGCACGACCGGCACGCGGCCCGTCTCGCGCACGATCTGGCGCGCCGCCAGCCCAACGATCGCCACGAACGTCGGGTAGGCGAACTCTAGGTCAGCCAGTTGATCCACGCGCAGGCCGCTGACCATGCCCGCCGACACCGTCGAGACGATCTCAACCGCCTGCTCCCCCACGACATGCGCGCCCAGCACCAAGCCGCTGCGCCGGTCTGCCACCAGCTTGCAGAAGCCGGCGCGCCGGTCGTCAATCACCGCGCGGTCGAGATCGGCGTAGGGCACAGTGGCCGTCACCACGTCGTGATGGGCGCGCGCCTGGCTCTCGGTGAGGCCGACGCCGCCGTACTCTGGGTCGGTGAAGCCGCCGTGCGGGACGAGCCGCTCGCGCGCCGCCTGGGTGTAAGTCAGCAGCGCGTTCTCGACAGCGATGCGCGCCTGATAGCTGGCGGACTGCACCAACATGCTGCGCCCGGTGATGTCGCCGGCGGCGTAAATGTGCGGCGCGGACGTGCGCAGGTAGTCGTCCACTGCCACGTAGCTGCCGCGCGTCTCCACGCCGGCCCGTTCCAGACCGAGCGCGGCCACGTTGCCCGGCCAGCCGACAGAGGCAATCACGACATCAGCCTCGATACGGCGCTCGCTGCCGTCCACGCCGGTGTAGACCAGCGCGCAGCCCGCTCCGGTTCGGTCAATTCGCGCCACGCCGCCGATGCCGGTCTCGATGCGGATGCCGCGCCCGGCAAACTGGCGCGCCATCTCGCGTGAGATATCTTCGTCCTCGGTAACCAGGATGCGCGGCGCGATGTCCAGCATGATCACCTGCGCGCCGAAGTCCTCGAACACCGAGGCGAGCTGGCAGCCGGTAGCGCCGCCGCCAATGATCGCCACCGAGCGGGGCGCGGTCGCCAAGTCCCACACGGTGGCGCTGGTGACGGCGTGCTCGCCGCCGGGAATGGGCAGCGGGCGCGGGTGACCGCCAGCGCACAGCACGAAGCGCGCGCCGGTCACATCGCCCATGTGCGCGGTGCGCAGCGTGTGGGCGTCGGCAAACGCCGTGTCGCCTGCCGGCTGGAACACGTCCACGCCCACCGCCTCCAGGTGATGGCGAAGCTGCTTCTTCTCGCCCACCTCCAGCACCACCTCTTTAGTGCGCCGCATGACGGCGGCGAAATCCACGCGCGGCGGCGCGTCCAGCAGCAGGCCGTAGCGGCCAAACTGCGCGCTGTCGCGCATCAGGCGCGCCGCCTTGGCCAGCGCGCGCGTGGGCACGCAGCCGTCGTTGGTGCACGTGCCGCCCAACTGCGCGCGCTCGACCAGCGCCACGCTGGCCCCCAGCTCGCGGGCGCGCAGCGCCGCCGTCACGCCGGCGGGGCCGCCGCCGATCACTACCATGTCATACACAGCCGGCCTCTTTCGCTTGTTGTAAACGGACACCGCGCCGATTGTAGCCCGCCGCCGGGCCAAAGGGGGCATTCGACTGCTGCTTGTTCAACCTCACCCCCTGGCGGGGGCGAGGTCGCCTGGAGAGGGGGCCGGGGGTGAGGTTGGGCAGGGTGTGCGCGGCTACCAGGCGTAGGCCTCTGGCGCGGGGCCGCCGGGGCCGGGGAAGATATCGTCCAGCGTTTTGAGCTGCTCGTCGCTCAGTTTGATCTCCAGCGCGCGCAGGCTGCCGGTGAGCTGGTCCAGCGTGCGCGGCCCGATGATCGGCGCAGTCACGACCGGGTTGTGCAGCATCCACGCCAGCGCCACGTCCGCCGGCTGCTCGCCGATCTCGGCGCAGAACGCCTCGTAGCGCTCCAGTTGGGCGCGGTGCTTCTCGATGCGCTTCTGCGCCTGCTCGGAGGCGCGGCGGCCCTGCGCCTCTTTGGCCAGCGCGCCGCCCAGAATGCCGCCGGCCAGCGGACTCCAGGGGATTAGGCCCAGGCCGTAATCCTGGCAGGCCGGGATTACTTCGAGTTCGATCATGCGATCCAGCAGGTTGTACAGGCTTTGCTCGCTGACCAGCCCCATGAAATGGCGCTGCTTGGCCGCTTCGTTGGCCTTGGCGATGTGCCAGCCGGCGAAGTTGCTGCTGCCCACGTAGATCACTTTGCCCTCGCGCACGAGCTGCTCCATCGCCTGCCAAATTTCCTCCCACGGCGTGTCGCGGTCAATGTGGTGCATCTGGTACAGGTCAATGTAGTCGGTCTGCATGCGTTTGAGGCTGCCCTCGCAGGCGCGCTTGATGTGCAGGGCGCTCAGCTTGCTCTCGTTGGGCCAGTCGCCCATCGCGCCGTAGACTTTGGTGGCGATCACGACCTTCTCGCGCCGGCCGCCGCCCTGCGCCCACCAGCGGCCGATGATCTGCTCGGTGACGCCCTCGCCCTTTTTCCAGCCGTAGACGTTGGCCGTGTCGAAGAAGTTGATGCCCAGCTCCAGCGCCTTGTCCATGATGGCGTAGCTGTCGGCCTCGGTGGTGTGCGGGCCGAAGTTCATCGTGCCCAGGCACAGCGGGCTGACGCGCAGGCCGGTGCGGCCCAGAAAACGGTATTCCATCGTTAACACGCTCCTGTGTTTAAATCGGCATTCTAAGGCTTTAGCCGATCTTAACGCGGTTGAAGCGCGCTTCCTATGACCAATTGGCCAGACTGACCTCACCCCCGCCCTGCTGACGCGGGCCTCCTCTTCTCTATATGGATTTTTTACCCCTCGCTCCCCAGCCGCGCAGCGGCACTGTGGGAGAGGGGTGGCGCGTCAGCGCCGGGGTGAGGGGGTTTAGCTTAGAACGCGTTTGCCCTGGGCGCGCACGCCGAATTTCTTGACAATATTTTGTGTATTGCATACAATACACAAAACGATTGCGTCTTTTTCTTCACAGAAACGCGATTGCCTTAATATGGATGTTTTTTCGCAGATCCGCCCCGTTAGCCTGCGCGAGCAGGTGGCCGACCAAATCCGCACCGCCATCATCGAAGGCCGCCTGCGCCCCGGCGATCACATCGTCGAAGCCGCCCTCACCGAACAGCTCGGCGTCAGCCGCACGCCGGTGCGCGAGGCCCTCATCCTGCTGGAGCGCGAGGGGCTGGTCGTCTCCGCGCCCAACCGCGGCTGCTTCGTGCGCAGCTTTGCCGAAGCCGATATTGACGCCATCTTCTCCATGCGCACGACGCTGGAGAACTTCGCCGGCGAGCTGATCATTGACCGCCTGACGCAGGACGACTACGACTACATGCGCGATTCCATCGCGCTGCAGCACGCCGCCATCGCTGAGCGCAATTTCAAGAACGTGCGCAGCATTGACATGGCCTTCCACCGCCACCTGGTGCAGCGCAGCCAGCACCCCCTGCTCATCCGCAGCTGGACGGAGATCGTGGCGCAGATCGCCGCGCTGCTCTACGTGCGCGCCGACGCCGGCGAATACGACGAGTACCGCGCCATCCGCGACCACGAGCTGATCTACGACGCCTATGCCCGCCGCGACCTGGCAGTCCTCAAGGAACACAACCATCAGATCAACGCCCGCGTGGCCGACGAGTGCAAGTTCGCTGTGCGGCAGATGCAGAACAACAACAACCGCCGCGCAGTCCCTGGCTGAGCGGGCCGCTGCCCGTGAGGCATGTATGTTGTACAAAGCCTGTGAAAGGGGGAATGCCGCAGCCTGAAAACGACGCTAAGAAAAATCGCACATCGAAAGACCTTTTCTGTTCAACAAACGCAAGGGAGTTCTGCAGACATGAACAAGATTCGCATCGTAGGGCTGCTGTTAGCGCTGGCGCTGCTGGCTGGCGTCGTGAGCGTGGCCAGCGCTCAGTCCGACATCACTATTTGCTTCGGCTTCCAGGACCTGGAGACCGAGTTCTGGGTGGCCGGCCACAAGGCCATCACCGAGACGCTGCGCGAGATGGGCATCACCGTGCTGGAGTACAACGCCAACGAGGACCCGAACCGCCAGCTTGAGCAGGTGCGCGAGTGCATTGCCCAGGGCGTGGATGGCATCATTATCATCCCGCAGGACGGCGACAGCGCCGTGACCATCATCCGCGAGGCGCAGGCAGCCGACATCCCGATCGCCGTCTTCAACCGCCCGCCCAACGACCGCAGCCGCGGCATCACCGTGGTGGCCGACAACGTCAGCGCGACTGAACAGGCTGTTGAACACATTGCGCAGATGGCCCTGCGCCAATGGGAAATCACGCAGCAGCCGATTACCCCGCTGATCGTCGTCGGCGCGCTGCAGGATACCAACGCTATCGGCCGCCGTGAAGGGTTTTTCAACGTCATCAACCGCTACAACGAGCGCTACCCCGGCATGTTCAAGGACCCGATTGAGGTCGCCAGCGAGTGGGACGCGGCCACGGCCCTGGCCAACCTGGAAGCGGCCATCACCGCCAACCCCGATGTGGACTTCCTCTACACCTCGTCGGACTTCCTGTTCCCCACCATCCGCTCGGTGCTGGAACCGCGCGGCAAGTGGGTGCCCCGCGGCACGCCTGGCCATGTGCTGATGGCAGGGCTGGACGGCGACGCCACCGCCTGTATGCTCATCGAGCAGGGCTATGTGGACGCCACCGGCGTGCAGAACCTGTTCTTCGAGGCCGAGCTGACGATGAACCGCCTGCTGCAGGCCATCGAAGAGGGCGACACCCAGCCCAACGATGTTCTGCTCGACCCCGGCTTCGCCCTGACTTCGGCCAACTTCCCCTGGATGGCGGAAGAGATGTGGGGCTGTGTGCTCTACTTTGAGGGCTGGCTGGATCAGTAATCCGATTGAGCTGAAAGAGACGCCGGCGGCCGCCGGCGTCTCTTTCACAGACAGTCTGTGCGACTAGATTTGGGGCAAGGCCGTGTCTACGATTGATGACCGCGTACAACCCGCCGCTGTGAACATCGCGCTTGGGCCGCAGGCCGGGGCCGGGGTGCCGCAGCGCGCTGCCAACCCGCTGCTGGCCTTTCTGCGGCGGGTGCTGCTCTCCGATTACTTCATCCTGTACCTGACGCTCGTGTTCTTCGTCGGCGCGTCGGCGTTCTTCCCTACGCTGTCCGCGCCGGGCAACATCAGCAACCAGTTCAGCAACATGTGGCCGCTGCTGGCCGTGGCTGTTGGCCAGACGTTCGTCCTGATCATCGGCGGCATTGACCTGTCGCAGGGGTCAGTCATGGCCATCACCAGCGTTGTCGGCGCGCTGATCTTCACCCAGGTGCTGGACGCGCCCACATTTGATAAAAGCCCGCTGTGGGGCACGCTGATCAACGAGCAGGGCGGCATCCTGGCCAGCAACCCCAACGCGGTGCTGTTCGGCGTGCTGGCTATGCTGGGGCTGGGGGCGCTCATCGGGCTGTGGAACGGCTTCGCCATCACGCGCTTCCGCATGGCCCCCTTCATGGTCACGCTGGTTTCGATGATCTTCTTCAGCGCCTTCGCCCTGTGGCTCACCGCCTCGCGCAATGTGTCCGGCCTGCCAGAGGACTTCACGCGGCTGGGCACGGGCGACATCATCTCAGTCTACTTGGGGCCGAAACTGACGCCTGAAATCCCCCGGCGGGAAATCCTGCCGTTTATCAGCTACCCGATGGTGATCGCGGTGGGCCTGGCGGTAGCGGCGCACATCATCCTCACGCGCACCGTGTTCGGCCGGCAGATGTTCTCCATCGGGACTAACCGCCGCACGTCGCAGGTTTCGGGCGTGCCCAGCGGCCGCGTCGTTATGCTGGTCTACATGTTCAGCGGCTTCTGCGCGGCGGTGGCCGCCATTCTCTACTCGGCGCGGCTCGGCATCGGCCTGCCGTCGCTGGGCAGCAACCTGCTGCTCGACATCATCGGCGCGACGGTTATCGGCGGCACGAGTCTGTTCGGCGGCAAAGGCTCGGTCAAAGGCACGTTCTTCGGCGTGGCCTTCTTTGTGCTGCTGCTCAACATCCTCAACGCCATGCGCCTGTCGCCGTTCGTCATTGACGCCGTTAAGGGCGTGGTGATTCTGCTGGCCGCCCTGCTTGACATCACCCGTTCGCGCCTGATTAACCGGGGGGTGCGCGCATGACCACTGTTCTTGAAACCCGCGGCCTGACCAAGTCGTTTTTCGGCGTTGCCGCCGTCAAGGACGTCAGCATCAAGGTGAGCCGGGGCGAAATCCTGGGGCTGATCGGCCAGAACGGGGCCGGCAAGAGCACGCTGATGAACCTGATCGGCGGCGTCGTCCAGCCCGACAGCGGCGAGATGGTCTACCAGGGCCAGCGCTACGCCCCGCGCAGCCCGGCCGACGCCAACGCCGCGCGCATCGCCTTCATCCACCAGGAACTCAACCTGTTCACCAACTTGACGATTGCCGAGAACATCTTCATCGAGGGCTTCCCTACGCGCGGCCGCGGCCCGTTCCAGTTCGTGGATCGCGCCACCGTGCGCCACCGCACCCGCGAGGTGCTCGACGCCGTTGGCCTGGACTTGTCGCCCGACATGCAGGTGGATCGCCTCTCGCCCGGCGAGCGCCAGTTGGTCGAAATCGCCAAGGCGCTCTACCTGGACGCTTCGCTCATCATCCTGGACGAGCCGACGACCTCGCTCACTACGCGCGAGACCGAGAAGCTGTTCGAGATCATGCGCCGCCTGCGCGACCAGGGCAAGGCTCTCATTTACATCTCGCACATCCTGGCCGACGTGCTCAACATTGCCGACACCATCGCCATCATGCGCGACGGCGAGCTGGTGGCCTATGAGCCGGCGGCCAACTTCGACGTGAACCGCATGATCTCGCTGATGGTGGGGCGCAGCATCGAGCAGCTCTACCCGCCGCGCACATCGCGGCCAGGGCGCGACGTTCTGCTGGAGCTGCGCGGCATTTCGGCCAAGGGCATTGTCGAGAACATCAACCTGAAACTGCGCCAGGGCGAGGTGTTGGGGGTTTTCGGCCTGATGGGATCAGGCCGCACCGAGCTGGCCCGCATGGTGTTCGGCCTGGATCCGTTCGAGTCGGGCGAGATCGTGATCAACGGCACGCCGCTGAAGCGCACCACCGCCCGCCGCAGCATCAACAGCCGCATGGCTTTCGTCACCGAGAACCGCCGCGAGGAAGGCCTGCTGATGAACATCAACATCGCCGACAACATCGCGTTGGTGTCGCTGCCGCAGTTCGCGCGCGCGCTGATGCTGATTGACCAGCGCGAGCTGGTGGACAGCGCCAGCAGCGCCGCCAACGCGCTGCAGCTCAAGAGCGGCAACATCGTCGTGCAGCCGGCCAAGAGCCTGAGCGGCGGCAACCAGCAGAAGGTCGTGGTGGCCAAGTGGCTGCTGTCGCAGCCGACGATCTTCATTATGGACGAGCCGACGCGCGGCATTGACGTGGGCGCGAAATACGAAATTTACAGCATCATTGACCAACTGGCGGCCAGCGGCAGCGGCGTGCTGTTCATCTCTTCAGAATTGGAGGAGCTGATGGGCATGTGCGACCGTATCGTCGTGATGAGCCGCGGCGAAATCTACGGAGAGTTCACGCGGGAGCAGTTCAACGAGAAGGACATC
>DAOTWC010000146.1:0-4432 GCA_034435995.1 Anaerolineae bacterium
CAACGATTGTGTCCCCTTCGAGAACTGTGTACGGAATGATTTCGGCATTGGTGTTGAGGCCGGTTTCGTTGGTTGGCGCGATATTGGGATTTGGGAAAAACGCTGATAGCGCTTCACTGGGTTCTGCTGCTTCTGGCGTGGGAGTTGCGGTCTGGCGCGGGATCAGTATCACTGAACCAGCTCCGGGAAGGGTGTCGGCATTTGGAATATTCGGGTTTAAGGCCACCACTTCCGGTATGACACTGAAGTCGCGATAGCCGTAGAGCTGAATAATATACCCCAATGTTTCGTTCTGCCGGATGGTGTGCTCGTACGGGCCTGGCGTCTCGGTGGGAATTGGGGTTTCACTGGGCGGTAACGGGGGTGCTGTTGCAGTGAAGACGACAGTCACTGGCTCCAGAGTGAATGTCGGAAATAAGGTTGCGCTAGGTTCGCTAGCCGGCGTACTGGTGCTGATCTGTTCTGCGTTGACTGTCGGACTGATATTCGCTGGAGGAATTGGGGCAGAATTGCAGGCCGACAGCGTAAAACAGAAAATGAGGCACAGCAGTGCAGGAACGGTTGTCTTTAGCATCCTTCAGCGCTCTCCCCGCCCCTCCCATAGAAAAGTCCGCGGTTCGGTTGTGAAGTATGGCTGCTGCGGTCTTTCACGGTCAATCACACTTACGGTCCAGCGGAATTCGTGGCGGCGTGCATCTTGACCTTGCCAGTTTTCTGGGAGCACAAATGACAGCTCGGTGGTGTCTGCCTCATATACCGTTTCGGTCGTAATATCCACGACCTGCACACGGTAGACCTGTCCTGCCGACAAAGTCCCTGATGTTATCCACCGCAGCGTAACGAATTCGTCGCGCAGAAAAAGGCGTCCATTGCCTGGGCTGAGTGCGGTGGGCGCGTTAAATGTCGCAGTGGCTGTTGGTGTCGGTGTCTCGCTGCCGGACGGTGTTGGCGAGAGCGTGGCGGTTGGTGTGGGAGCCGGAACACGCAGCAGCTGCCCCTCGTAAATCTGTACAACACAGTTTGGCCCTCCAGTCGGCAGTCCGAAATCGCACTGTGAAAACGTGACCTGCGGGTTCAATTCAGACATAATTTTCACGTTTGCCCCATAGCTGAAGGCAACGGAGATGATGTTCTCGCCAGCCGAAACCCGATGCCACATCACACCGGGCTGCAGCGTTGCGGTAGGCGGAGCAGCTGCCAAACGCGCCAGTGTGTTTGTGTCAGAAAGCGGCGCGCCAACAATCACTGGCGCAGGTGCACCGGCCTGTCCTTCTGGTGTTTCCGTGGCTTCGCTGTTAGGATCGCTCGTAGGTGTTGGCCAGGGTATCTCCAGAATCTGGCCGCTTTGGATCATTTCTGGCGCACTAAGGTTGTTCATCTGCACCACGAGGTCAAGCACTGCGAGGTTGCGGTGACCACAGCGCGCCACTACAGCGATGAGACTGTCGCCTGGTTGTACTTGCTGGATACATGGGCCAGGGGTCTCGGTCGGCGCTGGGGATGGTGTGGGGGTTCGTGTAGGAGGCGCTTCAGTGACAGTGGGCAAATACATTGTTGGGCTGGGCGTGTTGGTCGCAGCTGGTTGCCCACGAAGGGTGGGACTCGGCGCCAGGAGATTTGCTGGCCCAGCGACCGCTTCAAACAAACGCACACTTGTGAAAGCTATTGTTCCTACACAGATAACACCAGTCAGCAGACCGACAGCCAGCAGCACATATGTGGCCCCGCGCCAATTTACACTGCTTTCATCGAAGTCGGTCTCGCCGTAGCGGTGGTCGTAAGCCGGCGCTGGCTGTGGTTCATCCCGTGCCTCTGTCACCGCCGGCACCGACTCAAGCCCCGCACCACAGACACTGCACCTGTCAGCCGTCTTGGGCGAAGGTGAGGAACATATCGGGCAGATCTTATAGGTCAATCATCGGTCCTTGTTTCTCTCGACGGCAAAGGGCGCTACAGCAAACACAGCGAGCATTATACTTGCCGGCACGGCCCAGATGGGAGGGCGGTTCGGCCTGCAGAAACAAACGAGGAGATGTTGATCTCCCCGCCTGCCTGCTGGATTGCGTCACGTCAGTTGGGCTGCGCGGTCCTGAAATGCCTTCCTACTGGCCCTGCCCCAAAGAGAAGCCCGGTTCCCCGTCAAATGTGTACAGGTTCTCGGTCTTGATGAAATCAATGCCGGCAGCCGCCGCACGGCTCAGCAGATTGATAATCTGTTGGTGTGTGATGCCATTTGCGTCGCTGCTGCCCATAAAACGGCAGCGCCAATGATCTGTGCAAAAAGTCTCTGGTGTATCGCCTGGATAGACTTTCTGGCCGCGATTGCTTATCATGACCAGCTCCAATCCGTCACCGCTCAGCTTGTCCTCCAGCAGCTTACCAAGCACCTGGGGATTGCGGTCTTTGAATTGTACGAATAGATCAACTCCAACCAGTTCTTTCTTGGCTGCGGGTCGGATACTCGCGCTGGATGCAGCGATCTGGCGGCCTTTCCCTTCGGCATAACTTACTGGCGGAAGGACCTCTGGCTTCTGCCCAAGACGAGCAACGACAGCCTCTGCGAACTCGCGGGTGCCTACCTTGACCCGGCTGGTGCCTTCCCGGAAGATGTCGTAAGTGTGGACACCTTCTTCGATTGTGCGCAGCCAAGCGTTATGAACCAGCTCTGCGCTGTCTGGCAGGCCAATGTGAACCAGCATCATGACACCAGCGAGCAGCAATCCTGATGGATTGGCCAGGTTCTGACCCGCTCGCCGCGGGGCTGAACCGTGAATTGCTTCAAACATTGCAGCGCTTTCGCCCACGTTCGACGACCCTGCCAGCCCTACAGACCCAGCGATTTGTGCTGCGACATCCGAGAGGATATCGCCATACAGATTTGGCAGGACGATCACGTCGAAATTCTGTGGCGTATCTGCCATTTTCGCTGCACCGATGTCTACAATCCAGTGCTCGTTTTCGATGTCGGGGTATTCAGCCGCAATCTCATCGAACACCTTGTGAAACAGACCGTCGGTGAATTTCATGATGTTGTCTTTGCTAAACGCCGTCACTTTCTTACGATTGTTGAGGCGCGCGTATTCAAATGCATAGCGGATGATGCGCTCTGTGCCTGGGCGCGAGATCAGTTTGAGAGTCTGATAGACCTCATCGGTCTGGCGGTGTTCTATGCCGGCGTACAAGTCCTCTTCGTTCTCACGCACAATAACGAGATTCATTGTTTTGTGCTTGGTCTCAATGAAGGGATAATACGACACGCACGGCCGCACATTCGCGTAAAGCCCCAATGTCTTGCGCGTTGTCACGTTCAGGCTTTTGTAGCCGCCGCCCTGCGGTGTCGTGATGGGCGCCTTGTAGAACACGCGCGTCCGTCTGAGCGACTCCCACGCTTCAGGGCCGATTCCAGAAGTTTGACCGCTCAAATACACTTGTTCACCGATCTGTATCTCCTCGATTTCCAGCGGTGCGCCAGAGGCTTTCAGGATGTGAAGGCAGGCGTCCATAATTTCTGGACCGATTCCGTCTCCACGAGCAACTGTGATAGGAATAGTTGGACTCATGATTGACTGCTGCTCCTTATGATGAGTGAAGCCGAGCTGCGGTCGTTGATTAGCTGGCAGCCCAGTCGCGAGGTGATCCGGTACTATCGTCTGATGGCTGATTTTAACAGTCGGCTGGTCATCTAGCTAGGTAACCGCCGATCAAAGGAGTGGTAAATTTTGCGGATACTGCGGGTTTTCTACGCTTAGAATCGCCGTCTGTATCCATGATCTTCACCAGTCCCGCCGATCAACATCGTTTCACGGACAAACGGAATCCAGAAGTCAATAGTAGCCAATCGCGAATTGTCATATGCGATTATGGTACATCTATCACCAATCGCATGTAGGGTTCAGTCATTGAGGTTAGAATTAATGTGCGCCTGATTATACTCGTGAGCGGCGCCGATTAAAGGCATTTTCATTTGTGCGCCTGCGGTGCTGAAGGGATGCAATTAATAATGCGACGACTTGTACTCTGGAGTTTGCTTGCTGCGGGCTTGAGCCTGATCGTCCTTGCAATCGCACTGGTAATAACGGTGGACCCAGTTGCAGCGCAGGAAGATGATGGGGAAACAGCGGTTGTGGAATCTGCGCCGGCTGCTTTGCTGGAGTACGTTGGTTCGCGCGAATGTCGTGACTGTCACCGCAGTACTTACAGCGCCTTTCGCAGCACCAACCACAGCCTGACACTTCGTGAGATTAAGACAGAGGAAGACCGGAGCGCAGTTGTCGGTGATTTCTCTGTGGGCGAAACTGCTCGAACAGTGCAGTTTCCGGGAGAGACGGCGCCTCGACCATTTACATTGGATGATGTTGCTTACACGCTGGGAGCCGGGCGCGGTTTGCAAGCTTATCTCTATGCGCGTGACACTGGCGATTACGTCGTGTTC
>DAOTWC010000147.1:0-27516 GCA_034435995.1 Anaerolineae bacterium
CGACTATGTGGAGCGGGGATGCGCTGGTCACGACCGGGTGTCAACCGCATGATCGTCTTGCGTTCGGCGGCAATGGGTGAACACTTTGACCAACGATGGGCCGCTGCCTGATCCTGCCCCCAAATCCGAATGCACCCTATCTGTTCAGGGGGTAGCGGATTGAGGGATTAAGAGTTACAGTTCCGTGGCATGAGAGAGACGAATGGCCCCCCCCACCAGACCTTGGGATCACCGAGGCCGACTGGCAGCAAACCCCAGCCAGTGTGCGCGCGGTCGTGAGCGCGTTGCACCAACGCCTGAGCAAACTGGAAGAACAGTTGCAACTCAACTCGGACAACTCATCGCAGCCACCGGCCAGTGACAAGCCACGCCATCAGCGTGCGAAGAAAGGCAAGTTGCCCAATGACAAGCAGCGCGGTGGTCAGCACGGACACCGAGGGCATTCGCGTTCGCTGGTGCCACCGGCAGCGGTGAGTGAGTTTCAGGTGTACAAGCCGGAGCATTGCCGTCATTGTGGTGCAGGCTTGAGCGGCGACGATCCAGCCCCGTACCGCTGGCAGGTGACCGACCTGCCGTCGATTATGCCAGTGGTGATTGAGCATCAGGTGCATCGACTGCGCTGTGGTGGCTGTGGCCAAACCACCCGCGGACAGTTACCCCCTCAGGTGGCTTGCAGCCAATTCAGGCCTGGCGTGACGGCGGTGGTCGGGATGCTCATCGGTCAGGAACGGCTGAGCAAGCGCCAGGTGCAGCGGGTGTTGCGGACGGTGTTTGGGATGCAGATGGCTGTGGGCAGCGTGGTGGCCCGGCAACAGGAGATCAGCGACAGCTTGGCTGAGGCGTACCAGACGATCCAGGAATACGTCCACCAAGCGCCGCACCGCCATATTGACGAAACGCCCTGGCGTGAAGGCTGGCAGCGGGCCTGGTTATGGAGTGTGGCCGGCCACCCCAGCAGCGACGCTGTTTCGGGTAGCGGCCAAGCGCGATGCGGCGGTGGCACAACAACTGCTGGGGACCAGTCGCGACAACCTCAGCACATCCAATCGGTTCACCGCCTACAACTGGCTTGATGACGAACGCCACCAGAACCTGCTGGGCTCATCTGGTGCGGATGTGGCGGCGTTTCCAAGTGCGTGATGGACCGTCGGCCCAGGTCGGCGCGATGCTAGAAATCTACACCGATTATCTGCTGCATCGCTGGCGCCAGGTCCAGCGGGGGCACCTGAGCCGGGCGGACTTCCTGGCGGAAGTGCCGCAGCACCAGCGCGACATTCACCGCTGGCTGTAAGTCGGTGCCCGACTGGGTCACCCAACGACCGCAAGTACCTGTCGGCGCTTGTTGCGCCACCAGCTGATGCTGTGGACGTTTACCCGTTACGCCAACGTTGACTCGACCAACAATGCCGTCGAGCGTGCCCTGCGTCACGGGGTCATCTGGCGCAAGTTGTGCTATGGCACCGCTTCTGAACGGGGCAGTCGCTTGGTCGAGCGGCTCCTGACGGTGATTGCCACCGCGCGTCAGCAGGGTCACGATGTCCTCGATTTCTTGCGTGCCGCCCTGCCAGCCGCCCGTCACGGCCAAGTTGGGCCATCGCTACTGCTTGATCTTCCCTTGCCAGTCGCTTGATCTATCCCCTGAAACAGATACGAAGCTTCCATCAGAACCCGTTTTAGGGGCCTGCTGTGTCGTTTGGGTGGCAATAAAAGGCGGCAGCACGGAACATTGAACGTCAGCAGTGCCAGAATGGGCCAGCAGCCACCAACTCGTTGCCCAGCACGATGTGGCGTGCAATAGTCAACCCTTGGGCCGCACACTGCTTGAGCAGTTGCTCGTCCAATAACTGGTAACTGGTAGCAGACCACACTCAACTCCACACAAAGCGCGGATCAGCTCGTTTAGCGGGGGTGAACTACTGTGTTTCGCACGCGCCGCAGTTTATAATCAGATCAAAGTGTTCTGTCGCCATCGGCAGCCAGACAATGCAGATTCAACGCACCTCTTCCCGGCTTTCGTTTCGCAAACGCCGCCGCCGCGCCGGCTGCTTGTCGCTTACCGTGCTGCTCGGCTTGTGCCTGGGTGTAGCGGCCGCGTCCTGGGCCTGGATTGGCCAGCGCATCGCCCCGCCGGCTGCTGCACCCGGCCCAGCAGCCGATCTCAATCCGGCATTGCAAGCGTTTGCCCGCGGCGATCTCGACACCGCCGTGAGTTTAGCCCAGCAGGCGCTGGCGGCTGACCCATCCAATCCGGCAGCCGCTGTGCTGCTGGCCCGCGCGTTGATCTACCGCAGCTACGAGGACTACAACCGCGATATTGACCGCGAATCCGCTTTGCAGATTACAACAGAGGCGCTGGCGCGCAGCGGCCCTGTGCCCGATATTGACCTATTGGCAGCGCACGCGTTCGCGCTGCAAGCCGCCCGCCAGCCGCAGGCCGCCGCCGAAACCGCCCGCCGCGCTCTCGAGCGCGCGCCCGACCACGCGCTGGCGCGGGCAGCGCTGGGCCTGGCCTACAGCGGCGTCGGCAGCCACGAGATCGCACTGCGGGAAACACAGCAGGCTGCGCAGGGCAGCGGCTGGCAGCTGGACGCGCTGCGCGCGCTCGCGCTGGGGCACAGCGGCGTGGGCGACTACGCTGCTGCCCTGCGAACGATTGAACAGGCGCTGGCTGTTAACCCGCGGCTGCTGGCGCTGCACTTCGAACGAGCCGCCTATGCCCGGCTGCTTGGCAATGCTGACGCGGCAACTGTCTCCTACTTCCAGATTCTGGCCTACGCCCCCGCCAACGTCAAAGCGCGGCTGCGCCTCTGCGAGCTTTCCAGCACGCTGCGCGAGCGCGAGGCTGCCGTGCAGTACTGCCAGCAGGTAACTGAGCTGGCCCCTACATGGGCAGAGGGCTGGTACCGGCTGGGACGCGAATACTTCCTGCAAGGCAATTTCCAGTTGGCGCAGCAGTACCTCAATCGCTGCTCGCGCCTACAGACGCTGCAGGACGTTCCCGCAGCTGAACGCCGCTTTGAGTGCTGGTATCTGCAGGGCCAAGCGGCAGAGATTCTGGGCGACTGCGACGCACTTGTGGCCACTTACAACGAATACCTGGCGATCGCCGCCGCAGCCGGCCTCAACCAGACATGGGTGTATCCGCCGGAGGGGCCGTCTATTTGCGCCGCGCCGCAGAACGGCGTTTCAGCCAGCAATTAGCTCGCTTCTAAACGAGCGTTCGCGCAGCAAGCGATCGCGCTTATTCTTCCTCTTCTGGCGTCAGGAACACCTGCCAGGGGCCGTGCAGCCCACTGTCGGTAACGCCGTAGTATACACGCAGGCTGCCGTCTTTGCTGCGCTGGACCAGATCGTAGCGCGTCTCACCGCCCTTCTGATAGCGCCGCCACAGCCCGATGTTGCCATGCCACTGCACTTTCTCAGGCTTGACAGGATTGGACTCACGCTGGCCTATAGCGTAGTGCCACAGCCGGCGCGCCGACGAGCGCGTGACGTTTTTGACCACGTTGCCGTTGCGCAGGTCGCGCACAATGTGATACTGCGTGTCGTTGCGCTGCTCAGTCCCAATGACCTCGACTCCGCCCTGGGGCGGCGGAATCTCGTCGCTGCCGTTGATTGGGACGGTGATCGTCTCTGTTGGCAGAGGCGGCCCGGCTGCCGACTCGACAAGCGGGGGTGGCGCGGAGTCGTCTGGCAGTGCGCTGTTTTCGGTCAGCTTCCGGCCCTGAAGCACGAGGTTTACAATCTCATCGCGCACCGCCAAACTGGTCTCAGAGTCATCGCGGACATAAATCTTGTAGTCTTCGATGGCATATGGGCGTTCGGTCCCGCTGGGAACTTGCAGGCGAACAATGGTTTTCCCTTGACTTTCCAGCGTATCTATTTCCACATCAAGCGTGGGCGAGATCATGCGGCTGATCTCTAGGCGCAGATAGTCAATCGTCTCCTGGGCGTTGGGGACACCCAGCGGCTCTGCCTTGGGGTCAGCGCTGACGCCGACATAGATCACACCGCCGTTGGTGTTGGCAAAAGCGCACACGTCAGCGATCACGCTGTACAGCCGCCCGCCGCGCCGGGTAACGCTCTCGTGAAACGACTGCACCACGCTGGCCCCCTCTTCGCGGGCAGTCTGCACGTAGTCGAAAGGCTTCAGGCTGGCGTTATACGGTTTGGAGCGCGAGAAATCGCTGCTGAGGAACAGCTCGCGCAAGGCGCTGAAGCTGCGTTCCGGCAGTTGAAAATCCGTGATGCGGTCGCCCACGCCCAGCCGTTCCGGCTTGCCCTTCTCTGCAGGCAAGGCGTTGAGGCGGTGCGCGTCTGACCCCTGGATACAGCGCATCCGGCGCGGATATTCTGGTTTAGTGCCGGAGAAGAAGCGCTGAGTGGTGTTGCGTGTGCGCTTGGTGAGATCAGTTACCTCCAGCGCGTGCAGGTTGCGGTCCTGGGTGTAGGCGATGCGCGTCTGGCCGCCGAAGTCCAACCCCAGCATAGCGACACCGTGCGTGCTGTTGGCGTGGGCAGCGATGCAGATGCCGCCGGCTTCGTTAATCATGCGGTAGGCAGTCAGCACGTCGGCAGACGCGCCCACCACTGACGTGCCAGTATCCAGCACTTCGGGGGGAATGTTCATGCTCAGCAGCAAATGTTCGAGCAAACGCAGCGGCGTTTCCGGCGCAAAAATTCCCAGAATGTGGAAGCCGAAAGTGGCCGTGAACTCAAAACCCGGCAGCACCAGGATTTTCTCCAGCAGGCGGCGATACTCGTTGAGAATCCGCAGCTCGTCCGGCTGAGCGCGGCCCAGACGTTCTAGAAAGGTGAGGCGGTCAATCTCGCGCATCATAGCGGCATAACCAGCAACCGTGTTGTGGTCGGTAAAGGCGATGATGTCGAGGCCGCGAAACTCGGCTTTGCGCAGGATGTCGAGGTAGCTAACGTCCGGTTCCTGGTAATCAGAAGACGCAGGGGTGTGCAGGTGCAGGTCTGCATGATACCACTGCGCACCAGATTTTTTCTTGGGGGGCATACAGTCTCCGCCGGGCTGTTCAGCCCGCAATCAGCGCGTCAAACAGGGCCGGGAGCTGGTCCGGTTCGAACGGTTTGACCAGAAAGATGTTAGCCCCGGCGCGCAGGGCTTCAGCCTCTACATCTAGACCGGAGGTCATGACAATAGGCGTTGACGCGAACTGAGGGAGCGCGCGCAGCGCACGGATCACTTCGACACCATCCATGTCGGACAGGTGATAATCCATGAGGAAAATATCCGGCACAGCCTGCTGCGCCAGCGGTACAACATCAGCGCCGCGCCCCACAACAGTCACCTGATAGCCGTCCAGCTCCAGCAGCGTCTGGAGCAGCTTAACTGTCGTGCGGTCGTCGTCAACAATCATCACTTTGGTCAAGGTTCACGGTCCTCTTGACACGCGGGGCACTAAGGTCAGTCAACATCTTAGTTTAGCCTATTTTCGCGCAGCATGTCCAGCCATTCAACACGCCGAAAAAAGGGGCGGTGTGCGCTGACATTCTGAAAGCCAAATCAGATAAAGTGAACGACACGCCATGAGCCAGAGAATAGCACCGCGCGCGCGAATCCGGCAAGCGATGAGCGACTTTAGGAGTGGTGAAGATCATGGATACGGACCGTGATTCTAAGCGTCGAAGAACCACACATGTCCGCAAAATTTACCAGTCCCCACGCCGGCCCAATGGTGCGATGAACCCAGCGAATTTCTTGACAAGCGAATTCCTTGACAGGCGGGCGTGAGCCGTTTTATACTACTGTTTGCTGGGAGCGCTCCCAGAAAGACAGTTTTTGCTGAAAGCGTTTTTTGTGAAACAAAACCTTGAAGATATCGCTCGCATCGCTGGTGTGTCGCGCTCGACCGTTTCGCGGGTCATCAACCACGACCCCAACGTGAGCGCAGCCACCCGCCGGCGCGTCCTTGAGGTCATCGCTCAGCAGGGCTACCGCCCCAACCGCGCTGCCCGCGCCCTGGCCACCCAACGGACGCGCACCCTCAGCATGGTCATTCCCCAGCAGGTCAGCTTCATCTTCCCCGACCCGTATTTCCCAGTGCTGATTCAGGGCGTAATTGACGAGGCCAGCCGGCACGGCTACGCTGTGCTGCTGTGGATGGGCAGCTGTAGCGAGGAAAAGGAGAGCTTCTACCACCGCGTGCTGGAGAAGGGCCTGTTCGACGGCGTGCTGGTGTCATCCGTCCCCGACAGCGACATGCTCATTCCCCGCCTGATTGACGCCGGCTTCCCGCTTGTGCTCATCGGCCAGTCGAAGCATATCGGCCCGCAGCACGCCTTCGTGGATGTGGACAACCTGTATGGCGCGCGCGTCGCCGTCGAACACCTGCTCGGCTTGGGCCGCCAGCGCGTTGGCACGATCACCGGCCCGCTGTCTGAAGCGGTTGGGCGGCATCGCCTGGAAGGGTTCTACCAAGGCCACCGCAACTTCGGTGTCGAGGCCGACCCGTGCCTGGTTTTCGAAGGCCGGTTCGACGAGCAGTCCGGCTATCGCGGCATGCTGACGCTGCTCGATCGCGGCGCGGACGCTGTCTTTGCCGCCAGCGACATCATGGCGCTGGGCGCCCTGCGCGCCGCCCGTGAGCGCGGTGTGCGCGTGCCTCACGATGTCAGCCTGATCGGCTTTGACGACCACCCGCTGGCGGCTAAAACTGACCCGCCGCTGACCACCGTTCACCAGCCGATCTTCGAGCTGGGCGCTGTCGGCGTGCGCCGGCTGATTGAGCTGGTGGAAACCGGCGCCATTCAGGAAGAACACCAGCTTGTGCTTGCTACATACTTGGTCGTGCGCGAATCGTGCGGGGCCACCTGTAGATCAGTCGCACGCCCCTTGGCAGAGAGGAGGTGACATTCAGTACGTGACACTGTGTTATTAATGCCCTACACTGAAAGTGTGTTCCGCATGGGACCGATGTATAAAAGCTTAAGGAGCTGTAAACAATGCCTAAGAGAACCGTCGTTTTTGTTATTTTCACAGTGCTGGCAGTCCTGCTGCTGAGCACCACAGCCGGCGCGCAGAGCAGCATCCCGCGCGGCGGTACGTTTCTTGTCAGCGAGGGCCAGCAGGCCGCTTTCACCAGCAATTTCAACCCGTACGCCCCTGACCCCACCCGCTGGACGCAGGGCACTATGTATGAGCTGCTCATCCTCTACAACCCTGTTGAAGGTGGAGCGTACACGCCCTGGCTGGCCACTGGTTACGAGTGGAGCGATGACCTGCTGACGCTCACTTTCACCATGAACCCGGATGCCAAATGGAACGATGGCACGCCGCTGACCGCCGAGGATGTGGTTTTCACCTTCAACATGATTAAGGCCAACCCGGCAATGGATCGCGGCGCCATCCTCGGCTTTATTGACAGCGCCGAGGCCGTGGACGGCAAAGTGCAGTTCAACCTGAGTCAGGTCTACACGCTGGCCCCTGAAGTTATCGGCGGCAACCTGTACATCGTGCCCGCCCATGCCTGGGCTGACGTCGAAGACCCAGTGACCTTCACCAACCCGCCTCCAGTCGTCGCCAGCGGCATGCTGACCGACGTCAAAGCTGTCAATGAGCAGGTGCTTGAGATTTGCCGCAACCCCAACTACTGGCAGATGGGCGAGGACGGTCTGCCGCTGCCGTATGTTAACTGCATGCGCATGCCCGTCTACCCCGGCAACGATCCGGCCAACCTGGCCGCCGTCAACGGTGAGTTGGACTGGATCGGCAACTTCATCGCTGACATTGACGCCACCTTCGTCGCCGCCAATCCTGAGAAGCACCACTACTACTTCTGGCCAGGTGGCGGGCCTGTGTCGCTGTACATGAATACCACCAAGGCCCCCTTCAACGATGTCAATTTCCGCGCCGCCCTCAGCGCTGCGGTGGACTATGAGGCGGTGACGAACATCGGTATGTACGGCTACACCGAGCCGATTAACCCGACCGGCCTCGGCCCGCGCTGGGCTAACTGGATCAACCCAGAAGCCGAGGCGCTGGCCGCCGAAATGGGCCTGGGCAAGTACAACCCAGAGCTGGCCGCTGCCAAACTGGATGACGCTGGCTATGTGGACGCCAATGGGGACGGCTGGCGCGACCTGCCAGACGGGAGCAGCCTGAACTTCAAAGTGCAGGTGGTCAACGGTTGGACCGACTGGGTCACCAGCGTGCAGATCATGAGCCAGAACTTCCAGGATGTCGGCCTCAACGCCGTGATTGACGTGCTCGACTTCGGCGTGTGGTTCGCCAACCTGCAGAACGGCACGTTCGATACCTCTATCGGCTGGGGTTCTGGCGGCAACACGCCCTACGATCACTTCCGCAACCTGATGTACAGCGGCCTGATTGGCGCCGACGGCCTGGCCAACGCCCAGCTCTGGGGCCGCTGGACCAGCCCCGAAGCGGACGCGCTGATTGACGCTTTCACCAAGACCGCTGACGAGGCCGAGTGGCGCGACATATCCAACAAGCTGCAGATGCTGGCGGTGGAGAACGTGGTCACTGTCCCGCTCTTCCCTGGCCCCACCTGGTACGAGTGGACGACCCACCGCTTCACCGGCTTCCCCACCCGTGAAGACTACTACACGCAGGGCAGCCCCTGGAACGTCCAGGGCCGCACCATCACACTCACGCGCATTCACTGCCTGCCGGATGTACCCGGAGCTTGTGACTGAGACCTACGCTTAAACGCTGATGCCGGGCCAGGGAAACCCTGGCCCGGCACATCCCCCGGTTCACTAAGAGGACTCCACTATGCGCTTTCTTGCCCGCCGCTTCGTTTTTTATTTAGTCGCGGCCTTTTTTGCCATCACGATAAACTTCTTCCTACCCCGCATGATGGTCGGCGACCCAGTCCAGATCATGTTCGCCCAGTTCCAGGGCCGCCTCGATCCACGCGCGCTGGACTCGCTGAAGGCGACGTTCGGGTTCGTCGAGGGGCCGCTGCTGGAGCAGTATTTCACTTACCTGAGCAATCTGCTGCAGGGCAACCTGGGGCTGTCCATTTCCTCCTTCCCCGTGCCCGTCGGCCAAATCATCAGCTCCAGCGTGATGTGGACAATACGGCTGCTGGGCCTGGCGACGATCATGTCGTTCAGCATCGGCGTTCTGTTAGGCATTCTGGCCGCCTGGCGGCGCGGCGGGCGCGTGGACAGCGTGCTGCTGCCGGTCTTTACCATGATGGGCGCGTTTCCCTTCTTCTGGATCGCCATGCTGTTTCTGTACGTCTTCGGTTTCCTGCTGGGCTGGTTCCCTATCGGCCACGCCTACAACATCGCGCTGCGCGTGGACTGGGGCAATCCTGAGTTCCTCTCCAGCGTGGTGCGCCACGCCCTGCTGCCGCTTACCGTTATTCTCATCACCTCTATTGGCGGCTGGATGCTGGGCATGCGCAACAACATGATCGGCGTGCTGGCAGAAGACTATATCGTGATGGCGCAGGCCAAAGGCCTTTCGGACCGCCGCGTCATGTTTGTCTATGCGGCGCGCAACGCCATTCTGCCCAGCCTGACCGGGTTCGCCATGTCGCTCGGCTTTGTCATCGGCGGCGCGCTGGTAGTTGAGCTGGTGTTCGCCTATCCTGGCATGGGCTTCACGCTGCTCAACGCGGTCAACGGGCGCGATTATCCGCTGATGCAGGGCGTTTTCCTGATGATCACGCTGGCCGTGCTGGCCGCCAATTTTATCGCCGACATCGTTTACGTTGTGCTGGACCCCCGCGCCCGCTGAGATGATACGGTAGAGAGAACTGAGCCATGCAACAGAACAAATCAACCACCCCTATCGTCGAACCAACAGCGCCCGCGCTGTCCGCCAGCCAGACACTGATCTCAGAGCTTGGCGCAGCCGCCAGCCCTGGCCTGCGGCGGCGCTTTCCCCGCGTGCCCGGTTGGGTCCTCAGCATCGTGAGCAACCGCAAAGCGCTGGCGGGCAGCCTACTGCTGCTGTTTTTCGTGCTGGTGGCGCTGTTCGCGCCGGTGATCGCCCCCACCACTAACCCGAACCGCATGGTCGGCCGCCCACACGATCCGCCCAGCGCGCAGTTTATCCTGGGCACATCGCGCCAAGGTCAGGACATCTTCGCCCAGCTTGTCCACGGCGCGCGCAACTCGCTGGTGGTCGGTTTTGCCACCGGCACGTTCATCATCATGCTGTGCATCGTCGTAGGTGTGACCGCCGGCTATGTCGGCGGTATCGTGGACGAAATCCTCTCGCTGTTGATGAACATCTTTCTGGTGCTGCCTGGCCTGCCGCTGATTATCGTTGTGTCCGGCTGGGTGGAGTCGCCCGGCCCGCTGACGATTATGCTGGTGCTGGGCTTCACAAGCTGGGCGTATGGCGCGCGTGTGCTGCGCTCGCAGACGCTCATCCTGCGCAACAGCGAGTTCGTGGCGGCGGCCCGCATCGCCGGCGAGCCAACCTGGCGCATTGTGCTGTTCGAGATTCTGCCCAACATGACGTCGCTGGTGGTCTCAAGCTGGATCGGCGCGGTCGTTTTCGTCATCCTCACCGAGGCGACGCTGGCGTTTATCGGCCTGGGCAACCCCAACGCCGTCTCTTGGGGCACCACGCTCTACTGGGCGCAGAACAACCAGGCGCTGCTAACTAGGGCCTGGTGGACGTTCGTGCCGGCCGGGTTGTGCATCGCGCTGGTGGGCTTCAGCCTCACGCTGATTAACTACGGCATTGACGAAATCACCAACCCGCGCCTGAAAACCGAGGAGACAAGCTGACGATGAGCGCTGCAACGCAGACCTACACTCAGGCCGCCAGTGCCGCGACAGACGAGCAGCCGCTGCTCACCGTCCGCAACCTGTCGGTGGAGTACCGCACACGGCGCGGTATCATCAAAGCGGTGAACGATGTGTCGTTCGAGATATACCCCAATGAGGTGTTCGGCTTGGCCGGCGAGTCTGGCTGCGGCAAGTCTACCATCGCTCTGGCGGTGACGCGCATCCACAAGCCGCCCGCCTACATCACAGGCGGCGAAATCCGCTTCAAGGGGATAGATATCCTCGCCATGAGCGACGAAGAGCTGCGCGCCTTTCGCTGGGAACACCTCTCGATTGTGTTCCAGAGCGCTATGAACGCGCTCAACCCGGTGCTGACCATTGGCACGCAGATTACTGACGCTATCCAGGCGCACCTGCCAATGACGAAAAAGGAGGCACGTCAGCGCGGCATCGAGCTGCTGAACACCGTCGGCATCGAGCCGCGCCGCATTGACAGTTACCCGCATCAGCTCAGCGGCGGGATGCGCCAGCGCGCTGTGATCGCCATCGCGCTGGCCCTCAACCCGCAGCTCATCATCATGGACGAGCCGACGACGGCGCTTGACGTCGTGGTGCAGAAGCAGATCATCGAGGAGATTCACGATCTGCGTGAACGCTTTGGCTTCTCCATCATGTTTATCACCCACGACCTGTCGCTGTTGGTAGAGTTCTCTAACCGCATCGGCATCATGTACGCCGGTGAAATGGTCGAGGTTGGCCCTTCGCGCGATATCTTCAACCGGCCGCAGCACCCGTACACAGAGCGCCTGATGAACTCTTTCCCTACCATTAGCGGCCCGCGCACTGTGCTGAAGGGCATTGCCGGCTCGCCGCCAGACTTAGCCGACCCACCCACCGGCTGCCGCTTCCACCCGCGCTGCGAGGTGGCGCTGGCCGGCATCTGCGCCGAGACGCGGCCTGTGCTGCAGGCCATCGGCCCACGCCATCTGGCCGCCTGCCATTTGATTGACAGCCGGGGAGGTGCGCAGTGAACGGCGAGGCGCAGCCCATTCTTGAAGCCCGCAACCTCACCAAGCACTTCACGACCGGCGGGGCGTTTTCACGGGCAGTTGTCAGGGCCGTGCAGCAGGCCAACATCCGGCTTTACCCCGGCCGCGTGACAGCGCTGGTGGGCGAAAGCGGCAGCGGCAAGAGCACCATCATCCGCATGCTCGCCCGTCTCTATAAGCCGACCTCGGGCGAGATTATTTTCCAGGGCGAGAACATCCTGGCCGACACATCGCGCCGCGCCCTGCTGCGCTATCGCAGCCGTGTGCAGATGATCTTTCAGGACCCGTTCAGCTCCCTCAACCCCGTGCACCGCGTGTTTTATCACTTGGAGCGCCCCCTGCGGCTGCACAACAAGGCGCGCACACGCAAAGAGGTCGAGGAGCAGGTACACGCGCTGCTGCACCGGGTCAACCTGACGCCTACAGCGGAGTTCGCCAACAAATATCCCCACCAGCTCAGCGGCGGCCAGCGCCAGCGCGTTGCCATCGCCCGCGCTCTGGCCGTCGAGCCGCTGGTAATTCTAGCCGACGAGCCGGTCTCGATGCTCGACGTGTCCATCCGCATGGGGGTGCTCAACTTGATGGCCTCCCTGCGCGACGAGCAGAACATCGCCTTTCTCTACGTCACACACGACATCGCCAGCGCCCGCTATTTTGCCGACGAAACGATGGTGATGTACGCCGGTCACATCGTCGAGAAGGCTGACAGCGAAACGCTCATCCAGCAGCCAAAGCACCCCTACACCCAGCTTCTGCTGTCAGCCGTGCCCGACCCGGCGCGCGGGCTGCGCACTGCCGACGTCGAAATCGTGGGCGAAATCCCCAGTCTGACGCAGGTCGGAACCGGTTGTCCGTTCGCGCCGCGCTGCCGACATGCGATGGATCAGTGCCACCGGCTGATGCCGCCGGTCACTCACCTGAGCGAGACCAGCTGGACGCGCTGCTTTCTTTATGAGACCGCGCCGGAGAGCGCCGCCGCGTCTGCCCGTTGAGCGCGGCTTCACGCGGCCCTCATCAAGACGAGACGGCCTCTCAGGGCCGTTTTGCTTTGTTGCTCTGGCAAACAACGGCCTGCCCGCTGGGCTTTGACTTGTGCAATGTGACCTGGCAAGTTGTATACTATGTCTAACACAAACACGCTTCCACAGATAAGGAGACCGCTGCACATGGAACGCACACGCGTGTTAATCATGGGAGCTGCCGGGCGCGACTTCCACAACTTCAACCTGCACTTCCGCGACAACGCCGCTTACGATGTGGTGGCCTTCACCGCCACCCAGATTCCCGGCATTGAGGGCCGCCTCTATCCCGCCGAACTGGCCGGCAGCCTGTACCCCGCCGGTATCCCCATCTACGACGAGGCCGACCTTGAACGCCTGATCCGCGAGCGCGCTGTGCACCAGGTGATCTTCTCCTACAGCGATGTGCCGCATACTTACGTGATGCACAAGGCATCGCAGGTGCTGGCTGCCGGCGCTGACTTCCGCCTGCTGGGGCCGAACGCCACCCAACTGCGCAGCAGCAGGCCGGTTGTCGCCGTTTGCGCCGTGCGCACCGGCTGCGGCAAAAGCCAGACCTCGCGCCACGTGGCCGAAGTGCTGCAGGGCCTGGGCCTGCGGGTGGTAGCGGTGCGCCACCCCATGCCCTACGGTAACTTGATCGCCCAGCGCGTTCAGCGCTTCACCGACTACGACGACCTAGACGAGTACGAAACCACTATCGAAGAGCGCGAGGAATATGAGCCGTATATTGACCGCGGCATGACGATCTACGCCGGTGTGGATTACGGCGACATACTGCGCCAGGCCGAACAGGAAGCCGACATCATCATCTGGGACGGCGGCAACAATGACCTGCCGTTCTTCGCCCCAGACCTGCACATCGTCGTCACAGACCCGCACCGTCCCGGTCATGAGCTGGCCTACCACCCTGGCGAGGCCAACCTGCGCATGGCTGACATAGTGGTAATCAACAAAGTGGACACCGCCGACTACGCTGGTGTGCGCGCCGTGCACGACAGCGTGGCCCAGGCCAATCCGCGCGCTGTCGTGCTGGAGGCGGCCTCGCCGCTGTTTGTGGATCGCCCAGAAGCGATTCGCGGCCGGCGCGTGCTCGTGGTTGAAGACGGCCCCACGCTCACGCACGGCGAGATGGCCTACGGCGCGGGCTACGTCGCAGCCCAGCGCTTCGGCGCAGCCGCCATTGTAGACCCGCGGCCCTATGCTGTCGCTTCAATTGCTGAGACGTTTGCCCGCTACCCCACCACCGGCGCAGTGCTTCCGGCGATGGGCTATGGGCCGGCCCAGATGCGCGACCTGGAGCAGACCATCGAACGGGCCGACGTGGACCTAGTGATCGCCGCCACGCCGATTGACCTGCGCCGCGTCATTAACGTGAGCAAGCCGATGGAACGTGTGCGCTACGAGCTGCAGGTCATCGGCACGCCGACGCTGGCCGAGCTGCTGGCGGCCAAGTTCGCGCCAGCGGCCGCGCGTTGAGGCGAAGTTACACCGACAGCGTGTCTTCCAGCGCGCGCAGCAGGTCGCGCGTCTGGCCCGGCAGCACGGTGCGCGGATCGAACAGCACACGCCCATCGGCGATGCGCGCAATCACAGGTGGATCGGCGGCGCGCAGGCGCGCGGCGAAGTCGTCGGGGTCGGGCACGCTCAGCGCCAGCAGCCAGGTTGGCAGTGTCGCGCCGGGCAGGCTGCCCCCGCCCACTGTAGACTCGCCAGCCACAACCTGCCCGCCCACGCGCCGCGCCCAACGCCGTGCCTCCCGGCGGATGTCGTCCGCTGGGCGCGCGATCATGCGCCACACTGGAATCTGCGCCACGGCCTCGCCTCTGCGGTAGTGATCGAGTGTAGCCGCCAGCGCCGCCAGGCACAGCTTATCGGCGCGTATAGCCCGCGCCAGCGGATGCCGCTTGAGCGTCTCGATAATGCTGGCGCGCCCCACCAGTATGCCAGCCTGCGGCCCGCCCAGCAGCTTGTCGCCGCTGAAGGCCACTAGGTCAGCGCCAGCGCGCAGGCTCTCCTGCACCGTCGGCTCGTGGTCCAGGCCGAAAGGCGATGTGTCAAGCAGCGCGCCGCTGCCCAGGTCGTCCACCAGCAGCAGGCCGTGCCGGTGGGCGACGTCCGCCAGCTCGTCGAGTGGAGCGGACTCAGTAAACCCAATCTGCTTGAAGTTGGAGGCGTGAGCGCGCATGATGAGGGCAGTGTTTTCGGTGATGGCGCGCTCGTAATCGGCAGTGCGGGTGCGATTGGTCGTGCCCACTTCCACCAGCGTCGCGCCGCTCTGGGCCATCACCTCCGGCACGCGGAAACCACCGCCGATTTCCACGAGCTGCCCGCGCGAGATGATTACCTCCCTGCCCTGCGCCAGCGCGCTGAGCAGCAGCACCAGCCCGGCGGCGTTGTTGTTGACCACCAGCCCAGCCTCTGCGCCAGTGACCTCGGCCAGCAGGCGGCCCGCGTGGCTTAGGCGGCTGCCGCGTGTGCCTGCGTCTAGGTCGTACTCCAGCGTGTTGTACATACCGGCAACTGCCTGAGCCGCAGCCTGAGCCGCCGCTGAGAGCGGCGCGCGCCCCAGATTTGTGTGTATGATCACGCCGGTGGCGTTGATAACCGGGCGCAGCGTGGGCCTAAAGGCAGCTCCTAACGCGCGCTGGGCGTCGTTCAGCGCGTCATCGGCTGCATAGGCGCTCATCTCTCCGGCGCGCAGCTGCGCCCGCGCCATGTCAAGCGCTGCTCGCAGCGCGTTTACCGCCGCAGCGCGCCCGTAGCGCTCGGCCAGCGCCCGCCCCTGGCTGGTTTCCAACAGCGCGTGAACAGCGGGCAAGCCGCGCAGCGCGCTGTTAGTCTTCGCGGCGCTCATTGGGCAGTTCCCTGGCGCGCAGGAACACCTCAATCACCACGAACGCCAGCGCCAGCAGGAACGCAATCTGCGGTGACAGCGCGCGCGGGATTTGCAGCCAGGCGCAGGCCACGACAAACAGCCCTACCCACACTGCCTGGCGTACCAGCACGCCGCCGGGCGGCAGCTCGTAGCTGGCCGGGGTGAAGCGCGTATTGAGGAAGCGTATGAACGGCAGCACCGTGCCAGTAACTGCAATGTGCAGCAGCAGGAAAAAGAGCCAGCGCTCGCTCACGCGCGGCGTGGCAGTCGTGACCAATGCATACAGCCCGCCCCACCCGCCGATTATCATCATCAGAGCAGCGATCATCACGCCCAGGTGGTCGGGCGGCATTTGGCCAGCGGGCAGGCGCGGCAGCGGATCGCGCTGAGTGTTCATGAGGCAAATTATACTGCTGGCAGGCTGCGGTGTGCCAACCGCTTCTACGCTCGATACGCCGCTGGATGAGCTGGAGAATTGAGACACCGCTGCCAGCGCTGAAGCGGCGTTGGTCAGCCCACTGAGATGATATAGAAACCAGGCGGCATAATTCGTCAGGCTGGGGTATCATGGTTGTGGGAGGAAGCTGCAATGCAGGACTTTCGGATTGGCGACCAAGTGCAGATGCGCAAGCAGCACCCCTGTGGCAGCGATGTATGGGTCATCTACCGCGTGGGGGCTGACATCGGTCTGCGCTGCGCCGGGTGTGGGCGGCACGTCATGCTGGCGCGCTCGGTCTTTCTGCGTCGCGTGAAACGTGTGCTCCCCCCCACCGCTAGCAAACAAGAGAGTTAGAGGTTGGCATGAGCAGGCGCATCCTCATCCTGATGTCCGACACTGGCGGCGGCCACCGCGCCGCTGCCGAGGCAATCCGCGACGCGCTGCACATCCGGCATGGCCAGGAGTCCGCCGCGGTCAAACTGGTAGACGTTTTCCGCGAGTACTCACCTGTGCCGCTCAAATTCGCGCCGGAGTTCTACCCGTGGTGGGTCAACCGCAGCAAAACATCGTGGGGCGTGGGGTACAACATGTCTAACACGCGCCGCCGCGCTCAACTGCTGTCGCAGACAATGTACGTCACCATCGAAGGCGGCCTCAAGCGCATGCTGCGTGAAAACCCGGCTGATGTAGTGGTGTGCGTGCACTCGCTGCTGACGCGCCCGGCTATTCAGGCGCTCACCTGGTTCACACAGCGCCCGCCATTCGTCGTGGTCGTCACCGATTTAGTCTCGACACACCATTTGTGGTATGACAAGCGCTGCGAACGCTGCCTGGTTCCCACGCAGCCAGCCTACGACCGCGGCCTGGCCGCCGGACTTTCACCAGAGCAGCTGCGCAACACCGGCCTGCCGGTTCACCCGCGTTTCGCGTTGGGGCTGAAGGCAAAAGAAGAGGCGCGCCGTGAGCTGGGCTGGGACCCCAACCTGCCGGCGGTGCTGGTAGTAGGCGGCGGCGAGGGCATGGGGCCGATCTACCGCACAGCACGCGCCATTGATGAGCGCGGCCTGCGCTGCCAGCTGATCGTGGTGGCGGGCAACAACAAAGCGCTTAAGGAAAAGCTGGAGAGCAAGACCTGGAACCAGCCTACTCGAATCTACGGCTTTCGCAGGGACATGCCCCTGCTCATGGCGGCCACCGACATCCTGGTGACCAAAGCTGGGCCGGCAACCATCAGCGAAGCGTGCATCGCCGGCGTGCCCATGATCCTGTACGACGCCATTCCCGGCCAGGAAACCGGCAACATTAACTACGTGGTGGACAACCGCGCCGGTGTCTACGCCCCTACCCCTGTGGAGGTGGGGGCTGCGCTGACATCCTGGCTGCATCGCGGACCGGACTTCTTGCGCCAGATGTCCGAAAGCGCCCGCGCGCTGGGCCGCCCTAATGCCGTGTTTGAAATTGCCGATGAGGTGTGGGCTTATGCCCACCATCCACCAATCCGCGCCGGCAGACGCACGCTGTGGGCCGACATCACCGAGACCGCCCGCGAACTCACGGAAGGCCTGTTGTAGCGCCCTGACTGCTCACTGCGGCACAGTAAACACGGCTGTGTCAAGGATGGCCTGCAGCTCGTTCCAGGCGCTGTCCATCGCCGTGATCGGCTCAGCGTACATGTAGAATACGAAATTCAACCCGCCGACCTGCAGACCGGCAAACCAACCGCGCGTATCTGGCGACTCAGGGCAGTCAACAATGGCAAACTGCGTGCCGGTAGCCGCCAGCCCGCCTATGCTGTAAGGCCGCTGCAGGTCAGTGCCCGAATTGCAGCCTGCGTCCACCAGCGCCAGCCGGAACAGGCGCAGACCGTCTGACCACAGATCAGGCGCGGGTGTGGGCGTGCCGGGCAGCGTCAGCAGGCCGCCGGCCAGAAAGTTAGGAAAGCCCCACAGCAGCACGATCGTGCCTGTGCCGCCAGTGACTGGCCCGCGGTACACGGCCAGCGGAATGGGGCGCAGTGTGTTGTCCACATCTACCAGCGCCAGCGTGTCGTAGGCATAGCCCCAGCCTGGCGGAAATTTCATCGTCACAGGCGGCGCAGCGCCGGCGCCGGCCAGCGGCGTGAGCTGAAGCGAGATAGGCGTCGGCTCTGCGTTGGTCGGCGTTGGGGTTGAGGCCGGCGTAGACGTGGCCAGCGGTGTGGGCGTGCTGGATGGGACTGGCGTCAGCGTCGGCGTGGGCACAGTCCCGGCGCAGGCCGCCAGCAGCGCAGTCAGCGTCAGGGCAAACAGACGAACAAGGCGCATCATCGGGCCGCGCTGCCTGGTTCCGTCACAGCCGAGGAATCCACTTTGGTTTAGCGCGTGGGGCTTTCATCCGCATTTCTCCCCGCCTGCTATGCAGTCCGACCAGCGAGCCGACGCAGGGGGGTTAAAAAGCTGCCCCTGCGCCGCCTCACACAAGTAAGCTCACCGCCGAGACTGCGCGTCCATTGCGGCAAAGGCTGCCATCGTCACAATGTCCTCGACTTCGTCGCCCGCCTGGAGCACGTGCACCGGCGCGTCAATCCCCAGCAAGATCGGGCCGATAGCCTCGGCATCGGTCAGGCGCGCCAGCAGTTTGTACGACACGTTGGCCGAGTCAAGGTCAGGGAACACCAGCACGTTAGCGTCCTTTACGCGGCTGAACGGATAGCGCTGTTCGATGATGTCGGCCACAACCGCGGTGTCGGCTTGCATCTCACCGTCCACCACGATATCAGGCCGCTTCTGCTGCACCAGCGCCACCGCGTCGCGCACTTTCTGGGCCTGGGGGTGCGGCGTGCTGCCGAAGTTGGAAAACGACAGCATGGCAACGCGCGGTTCGATCTCCAGCGTGCGGGCAAAGTCCGCCGCCAGGACAGCAATCTCTGACAAAGTCTCGGCGTCTGGGTCAATGTTGACCGTCGCATCGGTGAACAGATAGACGCGCCCGCGCACCAGCATCACGTAGACGCCGCTGGCGTGTTTGACACCCGGCCGCGTGTGGAAAATCTGCAGCGCCGGGCGGATCACATCTGGGTACTCATGGTTAATGCCGTTGAGATAGGCGTCGGCATCGCCCTGCTGCACCATCATCAGGCCGAAAATGGTACGGCTTTGCAGCAGCGTCCGCACGCGCGCGCGGTTCACGCCCTTGCGGTGGCGCAGTTGGTACAGCGCCTCTTCATAGCGCGTGTGGTATCCGTTGTCGCCATAGGGTTCGATAATCTGCGGGTCGAAGTTCAACCCCAACTCGGCGATCTGTGCGCGGATGCGCGCCGTGCTGCCCAGCAGAATCGGCACGCCAATGCCTTCGTCGGCCATCCGGGCGGCGGCGCGAATGATGCGCGAGTCATCGCCCTCGGGGAACACAATGCGCTGTTTCGCGCCCAGCTTGGCGCGGCTGACGATACGGTTGCGCACCAGGTAGCCAATGCCCTGACGCTGGATGAGCGCTTCGCGGTACTGATCAAGGTCTACCGTGCGACGAGCTGCGCCGCTGCGCATAGCGGCCTCAGCCACCGCTGGGGCCACCCACAGCAGCACGCGCGGGTCAAGCGGCTTGGGGATGATGTAATCGCGCCCGAACTTGAGCGACGTCAGCCCATAGGCGGAGAGCACGCTGTCGGGCACGTCCTCGTGCGCCAGCGCCGCCAGCGCCTGCGCCGCCGCCATCTTCATCTCCTCGTTGATACTGGTAGCGTACACGTCCAGCGCGCCGCGGAACAGGAACGGAAAGCCCAGCACGTTGTTGATCTGGTTGGGATAGTCGCTGCGGCCCGTCCCCACAATGGCGTCTGGCCGCACCGCGAACGCTTCCTCCGGCATGATTTCCGGCGTCGGGTTGGCCAGCGCGAAGATCAGCGGGTCTTTCGCCATTGTCGCCACCATCTCAGGCTTGAGCACCCCAGCAGACGACAGCCCCAGGAACACGTCTGCGCCGACGCAGGCTTCGGCCAGGGTGCGCACCTCAGTGTCCTGGGCGAAGCGCTCTTTGTACTTGTTCATACCTTCCGTACGGCCCTTGTAGATCACGCCGCGCGTGTCCAGCATGATGATGTTCTCGCGCTTGATGCCCAGCAGCACGTAAAACTCAGCCGTAGCAATCGCGCTGGCCCCGGCGCCGGAAACAACCACGCGCAGGTCCCCCAGCTCCTTGCCCGTGATCTCGCACGCGTTGAGCAGCGCCGCGCCGGAGATGATCGCCGTGCCGTGCTGGTCGTCATGGAACACTGGAATGTCAAGCTCAGCCTTCAGACGTTCCTCGATCTCAAAGCACTCCGGGGCTTTGATGTCCTCCAGATTGATTCCGCCGAACGTCGGCGCGATTGCCTTACAGACGGCGATGATCTCCTCCGGCGTGTGGCAGTCCAGCTCAATGTCGAACACGTCCACATCGGCAAAGCGCTTGAACAGCACGCCCTTGCCTTCCATTACAGGTTTGGAGGCCAGCGGCCCCAGGTTGCCCAGGCCCAGAATCGCCGTTCCGTTAGAGACAACTGCCACCAGATTGGCTTTGGCTGTCAGCTCAAAAGCTGTGAGCGGGTCACGGTCAACTTCCAGCACGGCTTCAGCAACGCCCGGCGAGTAGGCCAGCGAGAGGTCGCGCTGTGTGGTGAGGGGCTTCGTCGGCTTGACCTCAATCTTCCCGGCTCTCCCCTGCCGGTGGTAGTCCAGCACATCCTGCTTAGTGATTGCCATCGGCTAAAGCTCCTTTTTCTACAACACAATATACTGTGTCTCTGATTGTACCCGCCTTCACGAAGAGATGAGCGGCGGATACCCTTTCCAGCCGCTGAGACCGCTACCGTTGAAAGACGCCGGTTGGATGGCAGCCGATGTTAGCCTGCGCGGCCTGCCGCTCCAGCTCGCGGAAAGTTTCATAGTGCAGCCGGTCCGGCTCGAACACCACGGCCCTAGCCCAGCCCTGCGCCACCAGCTCGCGGTTGACGAACGTGCTGCCAACATACACGTAGCGCAGCAGCCGGTCGAAGCGGTCGGTATTGCTCACGTCGCGCACCAGTCGCACGCGCTGGCCGCCCACCAGGGCTGTGTTGGCTGCAGTGGCTTCGCTGAAACACGGCTGGTCGCGTTCTGGTGTGTCTATGCCGATATAGCGCACGCGCACCACCTGCCCGTTGTCTAGGCGGACGTCAATGGTGTCGCCGTCAATAACGCGAGTGACCGTTGCTTCTTCGCCAGCGGCGGGCACAAGAGGCGGCACAGGTGTAGGGTTGAAACCCAGCGTGATGGTGCAGGCAGCGCTCAACAGCAGCAGAGCCAGCAGCAGCGCAGTACGTCGCATATCAACCCCTTTAACTCTCAGACCATCAACCAAGTGCGTTCACACCTGCGCGCTCACAGACGCGCCTGTGACCTGCGCGGCGCAGTCACTGGGGGCGGCGAGCAAGCTCAGAGACCAGCGCCATCGGGTCAGCGCCGCAGACACGCAGCAGCCCAGCCCCTGCCGGCGCCAGCGCCAGCGCCAGCAGCAGGTGTTCTGTTCCGGTGTAATGGCTCCCCATATTGTCAGCATGATCCTGCGCCTGTGCCAGTACCAACTCGACACTTTCCAGCGGCAGCGGGTCGCGTCTGTCCAGGCAAGCGCGCAAGCAGCTTTGATCCAAGCCGCTGGCGCGCAGCAGCGCCGCCATCGGGCCGCGTTCCTCAAGAAGCAGGGCCAGCAGCAGGTGTCCTATGCCTACAGTCGGGTGATCCAGCGTGACGGCAAGCTGCTCTGCGCCGGCAATAACGCGGCGCGAAAGCTCGCTCAGCCGCGCCGTGCGCCGCGCCACCTGCAGGCTGAACTCGGCAGCGACTCCCTGCCGCAGGTGACGCCGCACCTCGCGCCGCAGGCGCTCCGCCGACGATTCCAGGCGGTTCAGCAGCAGGCCGGCGCTGCCTGCGCTGGTGCGTGTCAGGCCCAGCAGCAAGTGTTCGGTGCCGATATATGGCTGCTCAAGCCAAACGGACTCGTCGGCCGCGAGTGCTAAGGCCTGATCGAGCGCACCGGCGCTGCCAGAGTCCGACACAGCGTCGGCCAGTTGAGAAAACAGGCCGGGCAGGAGCGGCAGGGCGCGGCTGGCAGTCAAATTAAGGCTGTGAAGCACCCCCCAGCCAACACTGCCCTCGGTGAGCATCACGCCCACGAGCAGGTGTCCAGTGTCCACGGTTGGATGATGGTGTTGGGCGGCCAAGTCGCCTGCGTGCTTGAGAGCGCGGCGGGCGTGATGGCTGTAGCGGCTGTTGTTCACCATGCGGGGCATCCCAGATGAACGGGCGCAGCACAGGCCGAGACGCCTCACATTATAGTCACCCCTGCCGCAGCCCCGCAACCGCTCCGTTTCCCCGCGTTGTAAGACGCGGGCCAATCGCCAGAACGGGCGCAGGCCGGTACAATTCCAGGCGGTTTTTGTTTAGCGAAAGAAAATTGCGATGGACAGCTTGACTATTCGCGGTTTAGCCTTTGTCGACTCCGACGGGCGCAGCGTGCTGCTGCGCGGCGTAAACCTAAGCGGCAGCACCAAGACACCCCCCGATGAACCAACGCAGATCGCCAACACGTTTTCCCGCCACCGCGCCGTCTCGTTTGTAGGACGGCCTTTTCCACCGGCTGAGGCGCATGAACACTTCGAGCGCCTGCGCCACTGGGGCTTCAATGTGCTGCGCTTCCTGACCACCTGGGAGGCCATCGAGCACGCCGGGCCAGGCCAGTATGACACTGAGTATCTAGATTACCTGGCCGAGATGGTGGCGCTGGCCGGCGACTACGGCTTCTACGTGTTTATAGACCCGCACCAGGATGTGTGGAGCCGCATGACCGGCGGCGACGGCGCGCCCGGCTGGACGCTGGAAGCCGTCGGCTTCGACATCGCGCGGCTTGACCTGAGCGAAGCGGCTATCACGATGCAGCGCCGCTATCCCGATTACCCGCGCATGGTCTGGCCGAACAACTACAACCGGCTGGCCTGCCTAACGATGTTCACGCTGTTCTTCGCCGGCAGCAAATACGCGCCCGGCGTTGAGATAGACGGCGTTCCGGTACAGGATTTCCTGCAGGGCGCGTTCATTAAAGCGATGCAGCAGGTGGCGCGGCGCTTAAAAGACATGCCGCATGTGCTGGGCTACGGCCCGCTCAACGAGCCGAGCGGCGGCTTTCTGGGAATTGACGACCTGACTCAGCCGCACGGCAGCTTCCCGCAGCAGGGTTTTCTCGTTACACCGGCCGAGGCGATCCTGCTGGGCGCGGGCTTTCGCCGCGATCTGCCCGAACTGGATGCATCCGGCGGCTTTCTGCCCACGCCAACCGGCCGAACAGTGACCGCCAACCCCTTAGGCATATCGGTGTGGCGCGGTGACGACCTGTGGCGGCGCTTGGGCGTTTGGGATATCGGCCCAGACGGCCAGCCCCACATTGCCAAACCGGATTACTTCGCTGGGTCGAACTTCCTGCGCGACGGCCTGCTGCCGTTCATCCGCCGCTACGCCGAGACCATGCGCGCCGAGCACCCTGGCGCGATCATCTTTCTGGAGAGCAGCCCTGTCGAGCCGCTGGCGCTGGCGATTGCGCCCGGCGCATTCGACCCCGCCGTCCACGCCGGTCATTGGTATGACGCCCTCATGCTGTTCTCCAAGTCGTTCAACGGCGAAATGGCGCTGGACATGGCCGGCAACCAAATCGTGACCGGTCGCGAGGCGGTGGCACAGCAGTTCAAGGCCGACATCGCCAGGCTGCGCGCAGTGTCAGAGAATCAACTGGGCGGCCTGCCGACGCTGGTCGGTGAGTTTGGCCTGGCTTACGACATCAACGGCGCGTCCGCCTATCGCGACGGCGATTACAGCCTGCACGAGCTGGCGCTCAGCTTGTACTACGACGCGATTGACGCCAGCCTGTGCCACAGCACCCAGTGGAACTACACGCCCGACAACACCAACCGCTGGGGCGACAACTGGAACGAAGAGGACCTAAGCATCTTCTCGCGCGACCAACAGGACAACCCTGCCGACATTCACAGCGGCGGGCGGGCGGTCAAAGGGTTCTCGCGCCCCTACGTCCAGCGCGCCGCCGGAACACTGACGCACATGCGCTTCGACCATACCAGCGGCACTTTTACGGCCACTGTAGATATTGATCCCGCTGTGACCGCGCCCACGCTGCTCTACGTGCCCGACATATGGTATCCGCGCGGCTGCGCCGTGACAATCAGCAGCGGCGCGTGGGCCTGGGAAGACCGCAGCGCCCAACCGCGTATCGCCTGGAGCGAGGCAGCCCCCGGCCTGCAGACGATCACGCTGGCCCCGGCCAAGTGACCGAATCCCAACCCCTCTCCGTCTGGCCTTTAGTCCCCGACAGGCTTAAGGGAGGGGTTGGACTTAGATTGGCTTTACCCCTTGGAAGAGAGAGAAAGTTTGTCTTAGTCTTATCTTAGTCTCAAAGGAATAGCTGTTCGCACCGGCTCAGGCTGAGAGCTTGGAGTGGAATCTGACCCAAAAAACGTCGCTTGCTCAGCCCGGTAAAGGCGGATATACTGTGTGCTTAACTGAATAAAGTGGCAGTCAGGGTGCGCTATGTCCCGGATGGCAGGCGCGCAAACGGCGAAGCCGGTGAAAGTCCGGCGCTGTCCCGCAACGGTAAGCCCGCCGCAGGTGGGTAAGCCCGGTCGCCCGCCCCGACTGTGTTCCAAGGCCTTCGCGGTAATGAGGTTAGGGACATCGAGCCGATCACTTTGAGTTCCACGGCGACGAATGCCCCCCTCTGCGCCCCTGGCGTAGACGGGCATTTTCGATTATAGACAGCCCCACTCACCCGCAGGCCGTCATACCGCGTAAGCACAGCACAAGGAGTGCGCGTATGGCGTCGTCTGCAAGCGCATTGAACCGCACATTTCTGCTGGCGCGCCAGCCACCTGGTCAGCGCCTGCTGTTCGTGTCGCTGGCGCTGGCAGCCCTGCTGGTCGCTACAGCAATCATTGCCGTTGGCAGCGGCTCAGCGCGCATTGCCTACGGCGATGTGGTCAGCATCCTGCTGCATCCTCTTGGCATCCCCCTTAACCCTGACATTGCCCCCAGCCAGGTGATCATTGTGCACCAAGTGCGCCTGCCGCGCATCGCTGCCGGGATGCTGGTGGGCGCGGCGCTGGCGGTCAGCGGCGCGGTGATGCAGGGCGTCTTTCGCAACCCGCTGGCTGACCCAGGCATCCTGGGCGTGAGCGCAGGCGGTTCGTTTGGCGCAGTGCTGGCGTTCACATCAGGGCTGGCGCTGGCCGGGTTATGGGTAGTCCCGCTGTTTGCGTTTGCCGGCGGCCTGGCTGCGGCGCTGGTGGTGTACCTGCTGGCGCTGGAAGGTGGACGCGCCAATGTAATGTCGCTGCTGCTGGCTGGCATTGCCTTGAACGCCTTTCTCAGCGCGCTCATCTCGCTCCAGGTGCTGCTCTCAAACGATTTCACCCAGACGCAAACGATTCTGCAGTGGTTGATCGGCGGCCTGGCCGGGCTGGGCTGGCGCCACGTTTACGTGATCGCGCCGCCGATCGTTGTCTGCACCGTTGCGCTGCACCGCTACAGCCGCGACCTCAACCTGTTCCTGCTGGGCGAGGAAACGGCCCAGGGCTTGGGCACCAACGTGTCGCGCACGCGCTTTCTGCTATTGGCGCTCACGGCCCTGCTCACCAGCGTAGCTGTAAGTATGGTGGGGCCGGTGGGCTTTGTTGGGTTGGTAGTCCCGCACGTGCTCCGGCTGGTGATCGGCCCTGATTACCGCGTGCTGCTGCCCGCCAGCCTGCTGGGTGGAGCCGCTTTCCTGGCGCTGGCCGACACCGCGGCGCGCGCGCTGCTGCTCAACCAGGAGCTGCCGGTGGGCGTCATCACTGGCGCTGCTGGCGGGCCGTTCTTTCTCTATCTGCTGTGGCGCTACCGCCGGCAGGCGCGGCTGCTCTAGCTTGCTTGCCGCACGTCGCAGTGTTCTTCACAACACGTATCGAGCTAAGGAGGCACATCATGATCGTTCTTCACCGTCGTTTGCCGCTGCTGGTCGCTCTGCTCCTGCTGCTGGTGTTGGCGCTGCCTGCTGCCGGTCAGGAGACCGGCTGGCCGCGGGCGCTGCTGGACGGCCTAGGCAATGAGGTTGTTATCGCCGCGCCGCCGCAGCGCATCGTCAGCGTCAGCCTGGGCGTGGACGAAACGCTGCTGCCGCTGATCGGGCCGGAGCGCTTTGCCGCTGTCACCGCCCTGGCGCTCGACCCAGCGATCAGCAATGTCGGACTGCTGGCAGCTCAGGTGCCAAATACAATCGCAGCCGCCGCTGACACCGAGCGCATTATCGCGCTTGAGCCGGACTTAGTGTTTGTGGCCAGCTTTACCCAACCGGACGTTGTGCAGCAGCTCCGGGATGCAGGTTTGACCGTGTTCGCCACCGGGTTTCCGGTAGGGCTGGACGCGGTGCGCGCCAACATCCTGCTGCTCGGGCAGGCGGTGGGCGCTGATGAAGCTGCTGCGGCCGCTGTGGCCGCGCTTGACGCTGAGCTGGCAGCGGTTGCCATGGCCATCGGCGCGCCGCAAACCCCGGCGCGGGCGCTGTGGATCACCCCCGGCAACTACACCAGCGGCGCTGACTCGACGATCGCCGATATTATTGCCGCTGCTGGCGGCATTGATTTGGCCGCGACCGCTGGCGCCAGCCAGTTTGCCCCCCTGACCGATGAGTTTATCGTCGAACAGGACCCTGACGTGATACTGCTCTCCGGCTGGACGCCGTGGGATCCGTCGTTTGTGGACGCCTTCAACCAAAACCCGGCTTTCGCTGGCCTCAGCGCTGTGCAGAACGGGCGCGTTTATGTGGCCAACGATGCGCACTTAACCACTACTTCACAGTTCATTGTCGAGGGCGTGAAGGACACAGCCGCCTACCTTTATCCAGGCCTGTATCCCGTCTTTCCTATCACGATAACTGACGCGGCCGGCAGCGCCGTCCGTGTGACCGAGCGACCGGCGACAGTCATGTTTGCATTCGAGCCAAGCGCGGCGCTGCGGGGCCTGTTCGACGAGCTGGCTGACATTGCCGCCGTGCCCAGCACGGCGGACACCGCCCTCGACACGGTTGATATCGTGTTCTACGCCGCTGGCAGCCGGGATGCGATCCCGGCCGGGCTGCCTGCTGGCACGGCGGTCATCGCGCTTCACGCAGCAGACAGCCCTGCGGCAGAGGTAGCCAATCTGCTGCTGGCTGGCACAGCGGTCGGCGAGCGGGTGGCAGCGCTGAACGCCATCGCGCGCTATACCGATCTGGTCGAGGCTGGCGTGAACTGAGCGCCGTAATCTGCCGCGCCGCCGGGGCTTGAACGCCCTTCTAAACGGCCCCGGCGGCGCTGCTACA
>DAOTWC010000148.1:0-11145 GCA_034435995.1 Anaerolineae bacterium
CACGCCGTGCGGTAGGCCACCGCGTCGCCCTCCACCCACACCGGGCACAGCAGGTCGGGCAGGCTGTTGAAGTAGCCGATGATCTCCTGCGTGGTTGGCCCCTCGCGCCCGATCAAATCCTGATGCACCACGATGTAACCAATCGGCCAGTTGTAGACGCGCTCGCGCAGCTGCCGCTCAACCGCTTCCGGCTCCAGCGGGCGGCGCTGCCCCAGCCAGCTCAGCAGCGGGTCGTCGCTGACGATATACCAGAAGTTGTCAATCGGCGCGCGCGAGATGAAGCCGTTGACCATGCGCTTGTGATGAAAGATGCCATACCACTGGTACTGAATGGCGGCGGCGTTACCCAGCAGCACCTCACCTGTGCCCGCGCCGGTGGGCGCTTCCACCACCACGTAATCGTCATAAGGCGGCCCCTGCTCCGCGCCCATCGCGTCGTAGAAGGCCAGATGCGGCAGCACCGGGTCGAGCGGGCCGGTCTCGAACAGGCGCACGCTCAGCGCCAGCGCCAGAAACGCTCCCACCAGCGCAAACAAGCGCGGAGCCAGCCGCCAGCGCCGCAGCAGCGGCGTGAGCGCCAGACCGACAAAGACCATCGCCGCGATGACAAAGAGCGGGGCCAGCCGCCAGGGCATGCGGAACATGCCGTTGGTCAGAGCGTACAGCAGGCGGAACGGCAGCGGGATGTCTGCCCCGAACGCGTGAAGCGTCGGGCCCATGGCGAACACCAGCGGCGGCAGCATGGCCGCGAACCAGAACCAGCGCCGCGCCGGCAGCGTCACGCGACCCCGCCGCGCCCACCAGCCCGCCGCCAGCGCGGCGATCACCGCCAGCGTGGCAAACGCCCCTACCGAGGGATCGTCCCAGCTCCACCAGCGCTCAGCCATGCTCACGAAGCCCTGGGGAAACGGCACGCCAGGGCGATCTTCCACCGGGCCAGGCACAAGCTGGCCTTCAAAGCGCACGATATACGACAGCGGCCCAGCGAACCACCCCAGCCCAACGCCGATCGCCAGCGCCAGCGCTCCGGCTGCGACCAGCGACAGCGCGCGCTGCCGTCCCTGCCACAGCGTCCACAGGACATACGGGCCGAGCAGAAAAGCCGTGAAAATGGGAAACTGAAGGTCGGTGAGCAGAACGCCCCACAGCCCTACGCCCAGCGCCGCAGCCCAGGCAAGTGCCCGCCCATAACGTCCCTGTTTGATACCGCGCGCGATCTGCTGCCAGGTCAGCAGCAGCAGCGGCGGCCAGAACCAGTCCATTAGGTTCAGATGCGTGTTGTAGTAGAAATAGCGCGCGATGGGAAACACCTGCAGCGCCGCGCCGCCCAACAGCGCCAGTCCTGGAGATACACCTTCGCGCCGCAGCAGCGCGAACAGCAGATAGCCGTTGAGCACAGCGCCAACGAAGATAACAGCCGTGACCGCCGCCAGCGTGCCGGTTAGCGGCTCCAGCAGCGCCCACAGCGGATACCAAAACAGCGTCAGCGCGTGATAGCCGTAGTTGCTCAGCGCCGGGAACATGACGAAATCGTTGAGGTAGACGTTCAGCCCCGGCGTGTGCCAAGCGTGGCGTACCCACCAGAAGTTCCAGTTGTAATTGAAGTAATCGTAGCCGGCGACATGCGTGCCGGTCTGAAATACGATCGGATACAGCGTGAGGAAGGCCAGCCCGACGAAGAACGCCAGCGCCAGCAGGTTCAGGCGCAGCGCGCGCCGTGGGCCGTACCGGACGGCAGGAACAGGCAGGAGAAAAGGTAGAGACACAGGGCAGAACCGCACTCAGCAAAGCACAACGGCGCACATCATACCGGCGGCTGCGGGCCTTGTCTACCGCGCTGCGCTGCATTTGTCAGCTTGCGCCTGGGCAGCCTCTCCTCTAGAATGTGCGCCGTGATAACGCCACTTGTGAAGGAAGCCACAAGACATGCTCACCAAGCGCTTTCTGATCTTCCGCCTGCTGCCCGCCGCCGCGCTGCTGGCCGTTTTGTTCGGCTTGCAGGCCGCTTTCGGCCTGTTGCCCGCGCCCGCCTTACAGACGGTTCACGCCTGCAACCCCTGCGAGTGCGAAAATGACCGCCGTCTGAACTGCCTCGGCAACGAGTTCTACGCAGTCTACACGCGCGAGGCGCGCGGAACCTGCACGATTGACGTCTTCCTCATCAACAAGCAGGCGCGGGGGACCGGCCGTCCAGCTTTCCGCCTGACAGCCGCTGAGCAGGCCAAGCTGCCAGAGAAACCGGCCCAAAATCTGCTGGTAAACGAGTATTACGAAGTGGCCCTGTACAAGCTGACAACCGGCGAGTACCAGGTAAACGCCGGGCCAGACGAGAACGGCAAGGTCTACGTCGTGCGCTTTGTCGGCTGCCCGGCTCAAGACGTCAGCGAAGAAGTGTTCGTGCCCGGCCAGGCTCAGTAATGGCCTGACGCCGCGCCCACTCCACCGTGCGCGCCATGCCCTCGGCCAGGCTGACGGCCGGCGTCCAGCCCAGCAGCGCCCGCGCGCGCGCAGTATCGCCCGCCGAAGCGCGCATGTCGCCTGGCTGAGCCGGCCCGTAGCGCACGGGGTGGGTGGCGCGGCTGCGGCCGAACGCTGCCAAGACAGCGTCACACAGCGCGTTGATGCTCAGCGGCACGCCCGTGCCTAGGTTGATGACCTGGCCGTAGGCAGCCGGGTTGTCAAGCGCGTCGGCCCACGCCCGCGCCACGTCTGCAATGTAGACGAAATCGCGCGTTTGCTCGCCGTCGGCGTGGATCGTGATCGGTTCGCCGCGCAGCGCCGCGCCGATAAAAATCGCCAGCACGCCCTGGTAGCTGTTGGTTAAGCTTTGGCGTTCACCGTAGACGTTGAACATGCGGAACGAGGTCACACGCAGCGGCGCTTTGAGATCAGGCCGCTGTGCGGTCAGATGAACATAGCGCTCGGCAGCCCATTTTGTTACAGCGTAATACGACACCGGCGCGGGCGGCGCGTCTTCCGGCGTGGGAATGACGGCTGCGTCGCCGTAAACGGTCATCGAGCTGGCGAACAGCAGGCGCGGCACGCCGAATCTCACGCACGCCTGCAGCACGTTTACCGTCCCAAGCGTGTTCACGCTTAGATCGGCCGCTGGATCTGCGTAAGATAGACGGATAGACGCCTGCCCAGCGATGTGCATGACGGCGTCAACACCCATTTCGAAAGCTGCCGCAACCGCTGCCTCGTCGCGCACGTCGCCGCGCACATAGGCCGCTTCCGGGTGAACGTTTTCGCGCCTGCCAGTGCTTTCGTTGTCCAACACAACGACTCGGCGGCCGCGCGCGATCAGCAAGTCAACAATATGGCTGCCGATGAAGCCAGCGCCGCCAGTAACCAGCACGCGCTCTGTCACGGCAGGCGGCTCGCCGCGTCAGAAGAAACAGACGGCTTCTGTTCGGCCGGCCACGGCTCGAACACCTCGCCAGCCGCGCGCTGTGTGTCGTGGCGCACCAGCAGCCATTCAAACCACACCGTCAGCAGGGTATAGAGGTAGCGGCTGCCCTGCTCTTTCAGTTTCAACGCCGACTCGCCGACGGCGCGGTTGCGCCACGAGATGGGAATGACTTTGTACGAGTAACCGCGCACGATTGCCTTAAGCGGAATCTCAATGGTCAGGTTAAAATGCGGCGACACAAACGGCCGGCAGCCCTCGATCACGTTGGCCCGGTAGCCCTTGAAGGCGTTGGTCGTGTCGTTGTAAGGCATGTTGAACATAATGCGAATGACGAAATTGGCCAGCCGGTTGATGACCAGTTTAAAGCGCGGGTAGTCGTAGACGCGGCCGCCGCGCATAAAGCGCGAGCCAAAGGCGCAGTCCGCTTCGTCGCGCAGGATGTAGTAGTAGCGCACTACGTCCTCTGGCGCGTCTGAGGCGTCCGCCATGTAGATGACGACCGCGTCGCCGGTGAAGTGATCCAGCCCACAGGCTACTGCCCGGCCGTAACCGTGCCGGCCAGTGTTGCGAACAACCCGGATGCGCGGGTCAGCGCGGCTCTCGGCTGCGACAAGCTCGTATGTGCGGTCGCTGCTGCCGTCGTCAACGACCAGGATTTCCAGGTTGGTGATGCCGGCGGCGTCCAGGTGATCGCGCAGACCGATAACGGTCGCGCGGACGCTGCCTTCTTCGTTGCGGGCTGGTATCACGACAGAGAGTTTCACGCGGTCACACCCGTTCCAGCAGCCGGTGCTGCCAGCTCGCGGCGATCTCCTCGAAGATGTCGTCCAGCGTGCGCGTGATGTCCCAGCCCGGCAGCGCGCGCTTGAGCGCCCTTAGGTCTGAGATGTAGCAGATGTGGTCGCCTGCGCGGTGCTGGTCCACATAGCGATAGCGCATCTTCTTGCCGGTAAGCTGCTCAGCGCGGTCGAACGCTTCCAGGACAGAGACGGTGTTGCTGCGTCCGCCGCCCAGGTTGAACACGGCAGCGCTCTGCGGGTTCTCGTAGAACAGCTCGATACAGCGCACTACATCGTAAGAGTGGATATTATCGCGCACCTGTTTGCCCTTGTAGCCGTAGATGGTGTACTCGCGCTCCTCGACGTTGCAGCGGATGAGGTGGCTGAGGAAGCCGTGCAGCTCGACGCCCGCGTGATTCGGCCCAGTCAGGCAGCCGCCGCGCAAACAGCACGTTTTCATGCCGAAGTAGCGCCCATACTCCTGCACCATCAGGTCGGCAGCGGCCTTGCTCACGCCGAACAGCGAGTGCATCGAG
This sequence comes from Anaerolineae bacterium, assembly GCA_034435995.1. Lineage (GTDB taxonomy): Bacteria > Chloroflexota > Anaerolineae > Aggregatilineales > Phototrophicaceae > DAOTWC01. The sequence continues at coordinate 4,728 of DAOTWC010000148.1, forward strand.
TGGTCAATGCTCATTGTTTCGTCAATGCCGTTGCTGTACGCCGGGTCAGCGTAATCCCAGCGGGTCTCCAACTCGACCAGCGCGATCTGGTTCGGGCGGTCGCCGTACACCTTGTTAGTAGAGAGATGCACAAACACGGCATCTGGCGCGTGCTGGCGCGCAGCCTCCAGCACGTTGTGCGTGCCGACAGCGTTCACGTCAAAGTCGTCGAACGGGCGCGCGGCGGCCAAGTCGTGGCTGGGCTGCGCAGCCGCGTGCACAATTAGATCAGGCCGTATCTGCTCCACCAGCGTCAGCACCCCCGCGCGATCGCGTACGTCTAGTTCGACATGGCGAAAATTGCGGCAACCAGCCTCTAGGCGGCGCTGATTCCAGCGTGTATCGCCTTTCTCGCCGAAGAACTCACGGCGCATGTTGTTGTCTACACCGTAAACTTGCCAGCCCAGCGCGTCGAAATGCGTGACGACTTCTGAGCCGATCAGACCGTTCGAGCCAGTGACAATGATTTTCTTCACGCCGCTGCCGCCCTTTGTATCAGGAACGCTTAAAAAGCCTCACGAAAATACAACACCGAGCGGTTTTTCGCTACCCCTCATCCAGCGTCCCAACACAGGCTCGTGCTGCGGCGCAGCAGGCTGCGCGCTATAATCAGCGCTCAACAACATTTTGAACATCTCGTGTTAGCGGATATCTCGACGCAGTCTGGAGGGGTGAAAAATGCCATTTCGTCAGGATGCACTGGCCGGCCAGCACATCGTGATTTCCGGCGGTGTGGGCGCCATCGGCCTGGGTGTTATCAAAAAGCTGACTGAACACGGAGCGGTGATGACCGTGAACGACATTGTCGCAGACAGCGAAGCGCAGGAACGAATGGTGGTAGCCGGCATTGACACCAGCAAAACACGCTACGTCCAAGGCGACCTGACGCGCTCGGACGACGTGGCGCGGCTGATCGAGGCAGCGCGCAGCGCGTTCGGGCCAATCCACACCGCGCTGTGCCATATCGGCATTGTCATTTCCGCGCCGCTGCTGGACTTTCCTGAGAGCGACTGGGATATGACGATGGCGGTCAACGTCAAGACCGCTTTTCTCCTCGCCCAGGCCGCTGCGCGGGCTATGATCGCTGACGGCGTTAAAACCGGCCACCTGATCTTCACCACCTCGTGGGTTGCCGAAACACCCTGGCCGGAAATCGGCCCGTACAACACGAGCAAAGCGGCGATGAACCAGCTTATGCGCTCTTTCGCCCGCGAGCTGGCTGACAAGGGCATCCGGGCCAATGCACTGGCGCCCGGCATCGTCAGCGTCGGCATGGCCAAACGCCAGTGGGACACCGATCCGTCCTATCGGGCGCGAGCGCAGAAGGCGATCCCGCTGGGGCAGATGCAGCCGCTGGACTCGGTTGCCAATGGTTTTCTGTTTCTGTGCAGCGCGGCGGCCGACTACATGACCGGCTCTGTCCTGGTGATGGACGGCGGCTGCAACCTGTATCCAATGGACTGAGCCGGGCCGCCAAACTGGTGCTTGACGCCGCGCGCTACCGGCTGGTAGACTGAGCCGCGTCAACGGCCCCATCGTCTAGCGGTCTAGGACGCGGCCCTTTCAAGGCTGAAACACGGGTTCGAGTCCCGTTGGGGCCATAGGACTATTATTGTAATCTTTATTGTAATAATTATCCATATAAACCGCAATCCGCAGGTATAGAAACCGGTCCAACCAGGGCTTCAGCCTGAAATTGACAACCTGGTGTCTTCCCAAAAACGTTGGCGGAACTGCGTGGGCGTGACATGATTCTCGCGCAGAAACAACCGGTTCAGCTCCTGCGCGCTGCTGAAGCCAACCTCATAGGCGATAGCCCGCACGGTCAAGTTTGTCTCCAGCAGCAGCCGGCGCGCCTCATTCAGACGGCGCAGGTTGCGATAAGCGACTGGTGTCGTGTTCAGCGCCGTCTTGAACAGCGCGCAGCAGTGCGAGCGGCTGAGATAGGCCGCTTTCGCCATGTCGTCCAGCGTCAGCGGCTCGGCAAACGACTCCTCTATCAAATCGAGAATCGGGCGGATGCGCTGAAGAGCCTCGCGGCGGCGCAGATCAGGAAAGCGCACATCCGGTCGCTGCAGCAAACGGCGTGTTAGGTGGCCCATCGTTTGAAGAATCAACCCAGCAACTACGACTTCCCAGGCGTGGCCGCGCGCCACCCCTTCGTCGCGGATTTCACAGAGCAGCCGGGTGACAGTGGGCGCAATTGGGTCGTCTGGCGAAATGGACGGGTTCTCGCCCGCGAACTCCGGGATGAACGGCAGCTGCGTCTCAGCGCGCATCTGCCCAATCCAGCTGTTCCACAGCAGCGCCACTTGAAAATGAATGACGAACAGCGACGTCCTAGGCGACTCGCTGTAGCACATATGCGGCTTGCCGTCGTCTATGATATAGATCACGCCGGGGTAATATGGATAGGCTCGGTCTTCAACCGCAAGGATGCCGTGCCCGTGATGAATCAGCCCGATTTCGTAAGTGTCGTGCCAGTGCCGCGGCGAGCGATCGTGGGCGCGCAGCTCGCCATCGCCCAGCCAGAACATGTAGTCGTGCTCGGCCAGGAACGCCCGGCTGAGCGCCGGCTCGAACGCCGGTGGCAGTTTGCGCCAGTCGAACATCCCGATACACACCCGCAGCAGGCGCGCCCCGCTGCGCCTTATCAGCCTGAACCAATTGTATCCTAAGCTGTCTGCGAGGAGTAGAAAAAATGCAGTTTCTCACCGGCCCGTTTTCCTATTTCGACTCGATAACCCGCCTCAGCGCCGCCCAGACGCGCTCCATCAGCGCCGAGAACTTCACAGGCGAGAAAGGCAAGGGCGGCATGGCAACCGCCGGAACCGGCATTCCTGGCCCTGCCGAGCACCTCGGCCAGGGCTGGAAGGTCTCTCCGTGTATCTGGGTGGAGCCGTTCTCAACCGTAACGCTGGCCGACATCGAGGGACCGGGCGCAATCCAGCATATCTGGCTGACCGTCGCGCCGCAGTATTGGCGGTCGCTGGTGCTGCGCTGCTACTGGGACGACGAAACCGCGCCCTCCATCGAAGTGCCGTTGGGCGATTTTTTCTGCAGCGGCTGGTGTGTGCGCTGCAACATCAGCTCTCTGCCGATCGCCGTCAACCCGGCTGGCGGCTTCAACAGCTACTGGCTGATGCCGTTTCGCCAGCGCGCGCGCATCACGCTGGAGAGCTTGACCAAAGACCGAATCAACGGCTTCTACTATCAGATCACCTACACCCTAACTGACATCCCGGACGACGCCGGCTACCTGCACGCTCAATGGCGGCGCAGCAACCCCCTGCCCTACAAGCAGGTGCACACCCTGCTCGACGGTGTCAAAGGCCAGGGTCACTACGTGGGCACGTACATCGCCTGGGGGTCGAACAACAACGGCTGGTGGGGCGAGGGCGAGATCAAATTCTACCTGGACGGCGACGACGCCTTCCCCACTATCTGCGGCACTGGCACTGAAGATTACTTCGGTGGGGCTTGGGGTTTCGAGCACCCGCAGGGCGGCCAGTACGGCGTATACTCGACGCCCTTCCTGGGCCTGCCCCAAGTGATTGCGCCCAACGGCCTGTATCAGTCGCAGCAGCGCTTCGGCATGTACCGCTGGCACATCCCCGATCCCATCCGCTTTCAGCAGGACCTGCGCGTGACGATCCAGGCGCTGGGCTGGCGCTCTGAAGGGCGCTTCCTGCCGCTGCAGGACGACATCGCCTCGACGGCGCTGTGGTATCAGCGCGAGCCGCACGCGCCCTTCCCGGCCCTGCCCGACCGCGATTACCTGGAGGTGATTTAGCCGGCTGGCCGATCACTGGCTTGTCATCGCCGCACTCAGCGCCAGCCCTGTCGAACAAGAGGGTGGGCCGCAACAAGGCGCACACCCGCCGCCTGACGGGTGTGCGCGTCTTGCCGCTACTGCGCGCCGGACAGCTACTTGACCGCCTTCTTGCGGGCGTCAATATCGCCCTGGTAGCTGAGCGCCTCCTTGCCTTCCTCGCCGGTGCTGATGCGGATCACCCGTTCCACTGGGTAGACAAATATCACGCCGTCCCCCTTGTCGCCGGTGTAGGCCGCTTTCTTGATCGCCTCTATTGTCGCGTCAACGTTCTCATCGCTCAGCACAATGTTGATCTGCTTGCGCGGCAGCAGGTCCACCGTATACTTGCCAGTACGCCACTGAAGTTCAATGCCGCTGCCGCGCCCCCTGCCTACCACGTCGAACACGGTGATGCCTACGATACCGATGTCCGACAGCGCCTTCTTGACCGCGTGGAACTTCTCCTCGCGTATGATCGCTTCAATCTTCTTGGTCATGTCCTTTATGCCCCTTTCCTCTCTAACGCTCGCCCGCTAACTTGACGCCACCGGCTCGCTGGGCGATGTGGTGAATTCAGGGTAGGCAACCATGCCGTGCTCGTAGATGTCCAGCCCCAAGATTTCGCCCTCGCGCGATGCGCGCAGCCAACCGATGCTCTTCAGAATGTAGAACATAACGGCCGACGCAACAAGCACAAAGGCGGCCACAGCCACAATGCCAATCACCTGAGTAACGAGCTGGTTCACGCCGCCGCCGTGCAGCAGGCCCACTTCGCCGTGGAACAGGCCAACGGCCAGCGTGCCCCACACGCCAGCGAAACCGTGCACCGACACCGCGCCTACCACGTCATCCACGCCCCGGCGTTCCAGGAAGTTGACGCCCAGGTACATGATAATACCGCCGATCGCGCCGATGATAATAGCCTCGAACGGCGTCACGAACGCGCAGGGCGCGGTAATGGCCACCAGGCCGGCCAGCGCGCCGTTCAACGACCACGGGAGCTGCGGTTTGCCCACGAAGAACCAGCCCATGAACATAGCGGCGATTGCGCCCGACGCTGCCGCGATGTTGGTTGTCACCGTGATCAGCCCAATAGCCGCGCCGTCGGAGTTGAGCTGGCTGCCGGGGTTAAAGCCGAACCAGCCCAGCCACAGGATAAACGTGCCCAGTGCCGCCAGCGTCATGCTGTGGCCGGGCATCGGCATGCCATCCGGGCCGAAGCGGTTCAGGCGCGGCCCCAAGATAATTGCGCCCATCAGGCCGACCCAGGCGCCCACCGAATGGACAACAGTTGAACCCGCAAAATCCACAAACGGCGTCTCTAGCTCTGCCAGCCAGCCGCCGCCCCAAATCCAGTGGCCAACAATCGGATAGACGAACATCGTCACCAGCAGACTGTAAATCAGATAGCCTTTGAACTCGGTGCGGCCAGCCATCGCGCCGGAGGCAATCGTGGCGGCTGTGGCTGCAAAGGCGAACTGGAAGAAGAAAAACGCATAGCCCGGCACGGTTAGCCCTGGGTAGACTTCCGGCAGCCCGTTCAGGAAGAACCACTCCGTCCCAAAGAAGGCGTTGCCCGCGCCGAACATCAAGCCGAAGCCGATAGCCCAATAGGCAATCGCGCCAATCGAGAGGTCGAAAAAGTTCTTCATGAAGATGTTCACCACTGTCTTGGCGCGCACGAAACCAGCTTCCACCAGCGCGAAGCCGGCCTGCATGAAGAACACCAAGAAACCGGCCACCAGCATCCACACAGTGTCTAGATTGCTGATCTCCGCCGCTCCCTCTTCTGCCACAGCTTCTTCTGCAGCCGCCTCCTCGGCCGCTGGGTCGGCGGCCCCGCCCTCACTGTCCTGAGCCGCGATGCCGCCGACAACTACCGACGCGAGCAGATAGGCCAGGACAAACAGGATGAAAATCGTGATACCCTTTTTGCGCTCTCGCATACCAGTACCCCTATCGTGTGCAGGAAAAGTCCCTGTGTGATGGGGGGAAATTCTAGTGGCCGCGCCTGTTGAGTCTTTATGAATTTCCACCAAATTCGCTGGATTATGTTGTGGGAAAGTGACAATAATTACAACTCTGTGCGCTGCCAGTCTGTCGAGTGTTGTGCACACTACACAACTAATCGTGCACAGCCGTCTTATGTTCGTACAGAGTGTGGGAAACAAAAAAACCGACGCTTGTGTGAGCGCCAGCTCTTTTGAACAAGATCGCCAACCAGTACGCCGCTGTCATCATCGACACCCGTCCGTCCTTCTCACTGTTGACTGAGATGGGGCTGCTAGCTGCGACCGACGCGATCGTGCCGGTCGAGCCGCGTTATCTGGAGGCGGTCGGCCTGACCAGCTTCATCCAAAAGATCAACGACATCGGCGACGGCTGGCGGCATCCGAACCTGCGCGTCAATCGAAACCCACGCCGTCTGAATGAGGCGCGCCGGCTGCTGCTGGAGACAAACCTGACCGTGCAGGCTGTCGCTTACGAGGTTGGCTTTAGCAGCGCGCAGGAGCTGAACCAGTTGTTTCTGCGCGAGGATCATGTCACGCCTACACAGTTCCGCCA
>DAOTWC010000149.1:0-42932 GCA_034435995.1 Anaerolineae bacterium
TGACAGCACCTCCACCACCAGGTCGGGCGCGCCCGTCAGCCGCTTGTCGCCGACGGCGCAGCGGCTGCCCGGCCTGAGATAGAGCACGTCCGGTTCGAAAACGTTGTGGTCATCAAGCTGGACCTCAATCGGGGCGGATAAGGCTTCGCCGCCTTTGCTCTTTGAAATGCTGATTAACAGAAAAAAGACTTCACGAACAATGCGTTGGTGTTTCGGGACAGGCGGCATGCCGATGATGACCTCGCCGTCAATGAGCTGGATCAGGTCGCGCTGGGCGTACTCCGGCAGTTGGTAATACTCGGCGGCGCTGATGCGTGTGCGGGCAGCCTGCAGCATGGGAAAACCTCGCAGCAACTGGACACCCCCAATTATACCTCAGCGCGCAGCGTGTTCTGGCTGTCGCCGCCGGCCTTGACCCGATAGCCGCTTGAAACTCCTTCGGTCTAGCTGTAAGCTAAGACGCGTTTGCCCGAAACAGACCAGGAGAGCCACGCTGGTGTTGAAACGCATTCTCGCTGCTGCGGCGCTGGCGGCGCTGGGCCTGATCGCGCTTGCGCCGGTTGTCGCCCAAGGCATTGACGACCCCACGCCGCTGCCAACTGTCGGCACGCCGCTGCCGCTCGTTACGCCCACCCCCGTCCCGCGGCCGCAGCCGGCCCGCGTCGTAGAGGAGAACGGCCTGCTGCTGGCGCTCTACTTCACTAACCTGCCGCAGGGCCAGACCGGCCTGATCGAAGTGCGCGGCAGCGGGCTGGCCGGCGCGCGCGCCCGCTTCCTCAACGGCCTGGTGGATTTCTTCCGCGGCGGCGACGGCGGCCTCTACGCCCTGCTGTCGGTCTCAATGGAACAAAGCCCGCGCGTCTACGACTTGGCGGTGTTCGGCTGGGATGCGGCAGGCCAGCGGGCCACCGTCAGCACCCAGGTGGAGGTCGTTACCGGCGGCTTCATCCGCCAGGACATCACCATGGCCCCAGACCGCGCCTATCTGGTAGACGCCGAGATCGAGCGCGCGGAGCTGGCCCGGCTGGAGAGCATCTTCGGCAACCACACCGCCGAGCGCCTGTGGGAGAGCGACGGCTTCATGATCCCCATTCTCGGCTCATCGCTGACGTCGCCGTTTGGGGCGTTCCGCACGTTCAATGGCACGCTGCAGACGCGCCACACCGGCTGGGACATCCGCACGACGCTGGGCGTGCCGGTGCTGGTGTCGGCGGCGGGGCAGGTGGCGTTCGCCGGGCGGCTTGATATTCGTGGCAACATGGTGGCGGTAAATCACGGGGCCGGCGTTTACTCTACCTACTCGCACCTGTCGCAGATTCACGTCACACGCGGCCAGACGGTGGTGCGCGGCCAGATCATCGGCGTGACCGGCGACACCGGCCGCAGCAGCGGCCCGCACTTCCACTGGGAAATCGCCGTCAACGGCAACTTTGTGGACAGCGTGCAGTTCACCAATATGTGGCTGCCGTAGCGCGCCATCCAGCATAATATCCAGCCAGTGACGTTTATCACATTCGGGTTTACGCCTGTTCTGTTGTGCTATATGCTGTAAATAGATTGGACATGTTGCCCAGCAGAAGCAGCAGAACAGCTATGTACCAGACGATTGTAGTCCCCCTTGACGGTTCGCCCCGGGCAGAGGCGATCCTGCCGCATGTCGAAGAGCTGGCACACTGCCACAAAGCGCGTGTGGTGTTTGTGCGCGTCGTTGACCCCGCCGGTTCGCTCTCTGGCCTAGAAGGCCTGCCGATTGAGGTCAGCCGCGAGTTGATCAAGCAGCAGGTTGACGAGGCCGAAAGCTACCTGGAGGCCAAACAGGGCGAGTTCCGCCAGCAGCGCATCGAGGCTGTGGGGCGCGTGCGCTACGGCCCGATCGTGCAGACGATCGCCCAAGTGGTGGCCGAAGAAAACGCCGACTTGGTGGCCATTGCCAGCCACGGCCGCAGCGGGCTGGCGCGCATGTTTTACGGCAGCGTAGCGGCCGGTCTGCTGCAGCGCATTGACCGGCCGATGCTGATCGTGCGCGCGCCGAGCGTCAACTAGCAGGCGGATCGGCGGTGAGAGCGCGGCATGGGTTGGTCAGCGTGCCAATGCCGCTGATGGTGACGCTCACGACGTCTCCGTCCTTCAGATAGGTTTTCGGGTCCATCCCCTCGCCCACGCCGGGCGGCGTTCCGGTCAGGATCAGGTCGCCCGGCTCCAGCGTGAACATGCGCGAGCAGTAAGACACCAGGTGCGCCACGCTGAACACCATGTCGGCCGTGCTGCCGTGCTGCATCGTCTGGTCGTTGACCGTCGTTGTAATCGTAAGCGCCTGTGGGTCCGGGATTTCGCTGCGCGTGACGATGCACGGCCCCAGCGGGCAGAACGTGTCCAGGCTTTTGGCGCGCGTCCACTGAGCATCAATGCGCAGCTGCAGGTCGCGAGCGGTGACGTCGTTGGCGACGGTGTAGCCGAACACGTATTTCAGCGCATCCGCCTCGCTCACGTGGCGCGCCGTCCGGCCGATCACGACGCCCAGCTCGCCTTCCCAGTCCACTTCTGTTGTGATGCTGGCGTCCCAGGTAATGGCCTCGCCCGGCCCAATGACGGCGCTGGGGAATTTGGCGAAGATCAGCGGCGCAGTTGGCAGGTCGCTGCCGGTCTCGGCGGCGTGGGCAGCGTAGTTGCGCCCGACGGCGATGATTTTGCCGGGGTGCAGCGGCGCGCGCAGCGTGACCTTCTCCAGCGGGTAGCGCTGGCTGACGCGGGTGGGCGTAAAGCCGCGCCGCAGCAGTTCGGCCATGCGTAGGGTGTCCGGCACAGACAGGGCGTGGACGGTGTCGCCGTCCAACTCGCCGAGCTGGGTGCGGCCGTTGTGGGTGAAGGTGACGAGTTTCATAACGGGTATCCAATCGGGTGCGGTGCAGGCTGTCTTTGCTTCACAATACAACAGGCTCGGTAGATTCTAGCGCTGTTCCAGGTGGGCGGCGGCCAGCAGCCCCCACACGCTGCGCGGCTCGCTCTGCCACAGCGCGTAGTAGCCGTCGCGGGCGCGAGCGCGGTCCGCCAGCAAATCGTAGCTGTAGGCGCGCAGGTATTGGGCCGCCGGCGACAGCGGCACGCCGGGGCTGCGGCTGGCCGCCGTCTCCAGCACGCTGAGGGCGCTCGCCGGGCTGTCGTCGCGCAGCAGCGCGCTGTAGGCGGCCTCAGGCGCGTCAATCACTGTGGGCGGGGGCGGGGCGGGCAGCGCCGCCGCCGCGCCCACCGGCGGCCCGATGCGCTCGGCCGTGTACACGTCCGGGTTGAGCGGGGCAAACGCCCACCAGCGCTCGCCGGCCAGGTCCAGGCGCACGACTTCGCGGTTGGCGCGGCCCACCTGCGCCACCGTCAGCATCTGCCCCACCGGCAGGCCGCGCTCGGCAAGCTGGGCTGCAACCGGTTGGTCGCGCCGCAGCGGGGCCTCGGCGAACAAGCGCGCCAGCACCAAGTCCACATCGCAGGCCGCGGCGCGCACCTGGGCCAGCGCGGCACACAGGTGCACTGGGCGCGCGCCTGGCTGGGCGGCGGCGCTGAAAAGGCGTCCACCTGGGGCACGACGGCTGCGTGCAGGTCGCGCGCGGCGCGCATCTGGGCGGCGGCGATCTCCGGCTGGCCTTCCAGCGCGTAGAGCATGGCCTTGATCACCTGCGCCTGGGCGACGGCGGCGGCGTCAGCCGCTGTTGCCAGCGGCATAAGCGAGTCCAGCAGGGCCAGCGCCTCGCCGGTGGGCAGGCTGTAATACGGGCCAGCGTCGTAGAAGCGGCAGCCAGTGGTGGGCTGTAAAGCGTAGCCGGCGGTGTCGGCCTGCGGCCGGAAAAAGTTCTGCTGCCAGCGCCAGCGGGCGGTGCGCTGCGCCAAACAGCCCCAGTCGCCCGACTCGACGCGGTACTCCAGCACGTCCAGGCCGCCGCTAGGCGGCCGGCCGGCGACCGCGCCGAAGGCGATCTCGCGCCCCGGCTCGACCAGGCTCACGGCCTGACGGCCGCGCAGCCCGTAGATGTGCAGGCGCTGGTTGACGCTGCCGACGATTTCCGCCGCCAGCAGCGCTTCGTCAACGCCGTCGCCTGTTAAGTCGGCCACGTCCACCAGCAGCAGGCCAGTCACGCTGCCCAGCGGGGCGGCGGGCAGCGGCGGCTCGGAGTCCAGCAGCGCCAGCCGGCCCGCTGCATCGGCGCGGGCGAGGATGTAGTCCACGTAGCGCGGCGCGGCCAGCGGGTCATCGGGATAGCGCACGTGCAGCAGCGCGTCCAGCGGAGGCGCACCGTCGAAGTTGGCGGGCAGCAGCTCCACTTGGAAGCCGTCCGCGCTGAACGCGCCGCCGGGGCGGGCATCGGCTGCGGCCAGCAGCGCCGCAATATGCGGGCGCACAACAGCGCGCGCGTCCACGCTGCCCGCAGGCGCGGCCAGCAGCGTTTCCACCAGGGCGCGGCGGCGGTCAGGGTCGCGCGGGGCAGCGGGAAAACGCCGGTTCAGCTCATGCTGCATCAGGGCGACGGCGCGTTCGCCCTCGGCGTCGCCGGGGCGCAGGCGGCGCACCGCCAGCTCAAGGGTCTCGATCAAGTCAGCTTCCTGCCACTGGCGCAGCGCATAGCGCCCAGCCGGCGCGGCTGGCGTCGTGACGGTGGGCGGCGGCGTGTTGGTGGCGACTGCCAGCGGCAGCGGCGTGCGCGTAGGCGGCGGCGTGTTGGTAGCGAAGCCCTGGGCGGCGCTGCCGCCCGCCGCCAGCGGCAGCAGCGTGGCGGCGGCCACGAACGCGATTATAATGAGAGCAGAAGCGCGGCGCATGTTTCTCCTCGCTGCTGGATACGGGCTGCCGCCTTCAAGTTTGCCACGAAAACGCAAACTTTCAAATCCGTTCGCCCGACGGCAGAGGGCCGCCCATGTCTGACCCGTGCAATCGCTACCGAGCGCTGCGCCACCAAATGGTTGAAACGCAGCTCGCGGCGCGCGGCATTGTGGATGAGCGCGTGCTGGAGGCGATGCGCCGCATCCCGCGCCATCTGTTCGTGCACCCGGACCTGGCCGACCAGGCCTACGAGGACACGCCGCTGCCCATCGCCGGAAACCAGACGATCTCGCAGCCGTATATCGTCGCCTTCATGACCGAGGCCCTGCGCCTGTGCGGGACCGAGCGCGTGCTGGAGATTGGCACTGGCTCTGGCTACCAGACGGCCGTGTTGTGCGCGCTGGCGGCCAAGGTCTACTCGCTGGAGCGCCTGCCGCGGCTGGCGGCGGCAGCCGCCGACGTGCTGGCGCAGTTGGGCGTGACCAACGTCGAGATGCACGTGGGCGACGGCAGCCAGGGCCTGCCCGACATGGCCCCGTTCGACGCCATCATCGTCACAGCGGCAGCCCCGGCCGTGCCTGGCCCGCTGCGCACGCAGCTCGCCCCAGACGGCGGGCGGCTGGTTGTGCCGGTGGGCGGGCGCGACGCGCAGGACCTGCTGCGCGTGACACGCCACGGCGAGCGCTGGCGCATCGAAAAGCTGCTGCCGGTGCGTTTCGTGCCGCTGCGCGGGCGCTACGGCTTCAGCGCGCCGCTCGACGAGGACGACACGCCCCCTGATGACGACAGCGCGCCTGCCGAGGTTTGACGCTGGATGACCGACGCCAACACCGCCCCCTTCGCGCCTGCCCTGCTCGCTTGGTATGACCGCGCCGCCGCTGACCTGCCCTGGCGGCGCAGCGGCGATCCCTACCACATCTGGCTGTCGGAGATCATGCTGCAGCAGACGCAGGTTGAGACGGTCATCCCGTACTACGAACGGTTTTTGGCGGCGTTCCCCACCGTCGAGGCGCTGGCCGCCGCGCCGCTGGCCGCTGTGCTCAAGCTGTGGGAGGGCCTGGGCTATTACAGCCGCGCCCGCAGCCTGCACCGCGCCGCCCGCATTGTCGTCAGCGACCTGGGCGGGCGCTTGCCCACCACGGCCGACGGCCTGCGCCAGCTCCCCGGCATCGGCCCGTACACGGCGGGCGCGGTCGCCAGCATCGCCTTCGGCCAGCGCGTGCCTGTGCTGGATGGCAACGTGATCCGCGTGTTCGCCCGCCTCACCGATCTCGACGCCGATGTGAGCCAGCCGCAGGTGCGCGCTGATCTGTGGGCGCTGGCGGCGCGCTGGCTGCCGGCCGAGCGCCCCGGCGATTACAACCAGGCGCTGATGGAGCTGGGGCGCACGGTGTGCAAACCGCGCGCGCCGCTGTGCGAGTCCTGCCCGCTGCAAACACACTGCCGCGCCTACGCCGCCGGCACGCAGGCCAGCCGCCCGGTCAAGGCGCGCCGTACGCCCATCCCGCACTACGACGTGACCGCTGGGCTGATCTGGAACGCGAGCGGCAGGCTGCTGATCGCGCAGCGCCCGCTGGACGGCCTGCTGGGCGGCCTGTGGGAGTTCCCCGGCGGCAAGCGCGAGCCGGGCGAAACGCTGGAGGACTGCCTGCGCCGCGAGCTGCGCGAGGAGCTGGCGATCGAGGTTGAAGTGGGCGAGCTGTTCACGGTGGTGCGGCACGCCTTCACCCACTTCAAAATCACGCTGCACGCCTTTTCCTGCCGCTATGTCAGCGGGCCGCCGCAGGCGATCGGCGCGCGGGCGTGGGCCTGGGCCGCGCCCGAACAGCTTGACGCCTACACGTTCGGCCGCGCTGACCGCGAGGTGATCGCTGCGCTGCGCGCCCGCCGCCACATGCTGCTGTAGACAACCGTCAGCGGCGGCGCAGCGTGTACCACGCCGAGGGGCGCGTTTCGTCGGTGGCCTCGCGGCCATGCGCCGCCGCGGCCAGCGCGAAGGCCGCGCCGAACAGCGCCTCGACATCGGCCTGTGTCAGGCCGGCGGCCTGGCCGTCCAGCTCAGTGGGGCCGAAGGCGTAGAGCAGCAGCGTGCCCCCCGGCGCGACCAGCCGCGCCGCGTGGGCGGCGTAGTGAATGCGCGCCGCCGGCCCGAACCCGTGCAGGCAGCCGACATCGAGCCACAGCGCCAGCGGTGGGTGATCGGCCAGAAAACCCGGCGCGCCGGCGTCCGCGCGCAGAAAGCGCGGGTTGTCAGGCGGCAGACCGGCGGCCAAGGCGCGGGCGCGCGCCTGTTCCAGCGCCGCCTCCACCCAGTCCACGCCGGTGACCTGCCAGCCGTTAGCGGCCAGATATGCGCTGCTGACGCCCGTGCCGCAGCCGACGTCAAGCGCACGGCTTGGCGGCAGCGGCGCGCTGCCCTCCACCAGGGCGCGCACCTCCGGCGGCACAACGCCGGAGTCCCACGGCGGCGGCTCGCTGCTGCTGTAGGCGCTCTGGAAACGGTCGAAGCGGGCGGCGTCGTCAATCATTTGCAGTCACCAGTCGTTAGCCATCAGGCCAAAGCCACAGAAACCCGCGCGCGCCATCGCACGCCTGCGCCTAGCGCACGGTGAAGGTGCAGCGTCCGACCTGGAACGGGTTGGCTGTGCCGGGGCCGAAGTCGGCGTAGCCGTCGCTGATCGGGTTGCGCCATGTCACGCGGTAGGTGATTTCGTGCTCGCCAGCGGCCAGCGGCCCGACTGGCACATACCAGTAGACGTGGTAGTTGCCGTCGCTCTCGCGGCGGATCGGCCCGCGGTACTGCTGCCAGTTCTGCAGGCGCACGCCGTCAATGGCCACATCGTAGATGACGTTGGCCAGGTGATCCTGAATCTGCGCCTCTGTCTTGGCAAACCAGCCCCACCACACATCAATGGTGGCCCCGGCGCGCAGGTCGGTGGGCGCGGGCCGGCCGTAGGACAGGTCGTTGCAGTAGGCCAGCACGTCCACGCCTTCCTGCGCCGAGGCGCTGCCCTCACCGCCGACGCCAGCCTGCAAAGTGGCGGTGGGGCTGGGGCTGGCGGCCACACCAGCGGGCGCGGCAGGCGTGGGACTGCCCGGCGGCGCGACGATCCCGCCGGCCAGCGCCGTGGCCGTCTGATTGATGGCGTTGATGTCAATCACGGGCAGGAACGGCGTTGGGCTGCCGGCGCTGCCGCCGGCCTGCGGCGTGCCCGTCACCGGCGTAGGCGTGACGGCGGCGCGCGGCGGCGTGGGCGTGACCGTCCCGCCGCCGAGCAGCGCGGTGGGCAGCGGCGTGCCCAGCGCCAGCGCGGTCAAGTCAGGCGAGGGCGTGGCCGTGGGCAGCGGCGTGGGCGGGGCCTGAATCCGGATCAGCGCGGCAGAGACCCAGCCCTCTCCGCCCTCCTCAAGCTGGACGTTGAGCCAGTTGCCGTCCGGGTTTTGGCCCAGCACGACAACGCGCGTGCCAGGGGCCAGCGCGGTAAAGGCGTTGAAGTTCACGCCCGGCCCCTGGCGCACGTTGATGCGATCCAGCGAGGCGACGACCCCGATAATTGGCGGGATTTCGGTGGGCGTGGGTGTGTCGGACGGCGTGGGCGGGATAGGCGTGTCGGACGGCGTGGGCGTGAAGGTAGGCAGCGGCGTGCGGGTGGCCTGGGGGGTTGCTGTGAAGCGCGGCGTCATGCTGACAATCGGGGCCAGCGTAGCGGTGGGCGCGCCGGCGGCGCTGTCGGCGGTGGCGCCGGTGCAGGCCGCTGCCAGCCCCACCAGGGCGGCCAAGACGAGGCGAGACGCGGGCAGGTTCAACACCGAAAGCACCTTTTTCACACACTATCCAAACACGCGCCCTAGGATAGCAGCAAACCACAGCCGGCGCAAAGCGCGGCCGAGGGCGCATTCAGATATGGGGGCAGCGAAAAAGCGCAGCGCCAAGGCGCTGAGATACAGTTCTGCCGCCTGGACGCCGTATAGACCGGTCTGTATAATAAGCTGCGTTCAAGGGCGGCCACCATGTCATCAGCGCGCGACCAGATCATTGAGGCAACCTGCGAGCTGCTGGAGCTGCAGGGCTACCACGCCACGGGCCTGAACCAGATCGTGAAGGAGAGCGGCAGCCCCAAAGGCTCGCTCTACCACTACTTCCCCGGCGGCAAGGAGGAGCTGGCCGCCGAGGCAGTGCAGCGCGTAGGCGAGGCCGTGCTGCAGCGCATCCGCTACAACCTAGCGGCCGTGGACGACCCCGCCGACGCGATTCGCGGCTTTATCCTGCTGATCGCGCAGAACGTCGAGCTGTCTGGCTTCCGCGCCGGTGGGCCGATCACGACAGTGGCGCTGGAAACGGCGTCGTCCAGCGATCACCTAAGGGCCGTGTGCGACGCCATCTACACCCAGTGGCAGGCCGCTTTTGCCGAGAAACTGGCCAACACCGGCGTGCCGATCGCGCGGGCGCGGCGGCTGGCGGCGCTGTGTGTCACGGCCATCGAGGGCGGCATCATCCTGTGCCGCACCAGCCGCAGCCGCGCGCCGCTGGAACAGGCCGCTCACGAAATCGGCTGGCTGATCGAACAGGCGCGGCGGGCCTAGCCGCCTGAGGCAGCGCTGGCCGGGCTGCTGTTTTGCGCGCTATGATTATACAGACCGGTCTACATAGACTTGCGTGAACGCAAAAGGAGAGACAGACACCATGAAACTGATCGTTTTTGGCGCCACCGGACGCACTGGAATCCTGTTGGTGAACCAGGCGCTGGACGCCGGTCACGAGGTAGTGGCGTTTGCCCGCACGCCGTCGAAGCTGTCGGCGCAGGGCGAGCGCCTGACGGTTGTGCAGGGCGACGTGCTAAACGCTGCCGACGTTGAGCGGGCGTTCGCCGGTGGGGCCGACGCTGTCGCCAGCGTGCTGGCCCCGGCCAAAGGGTCGCCTGCTAACCTGCTGCCGACGGCGGCGGCCCACATCGTGGCGGCCATGCAGCAGCACGGCGTGCGCCGTCTGGTCTACATGACTGGCGCGGGCGTGGACATGCCCGGCGACCAGCCCAAGCTGTTCAACCACCTCATCAAGTTCGCGCTCAAGACGCTGGCCGGAGATGTGCTGCAGCAGTCGCTGGCGGCGGTCGAGATCGTTCGCAGCAGCGGCCTGGAGTGGGTGATCGTGCGCGCGCCGATGTTGACCGACGGCCCGCGAACTGGCCGGTACCGCGTGGGCATGGTAGGCGTCAACACTGGGCCGCGCCTGCGCCGGGCCGACGCCGCCGATTTCATCCTCAAGCAGCTGGAAAGCGGCGCTTATGCCGGTCAAGCGCCGGTGGTCAGCAACTGAACTAAACGACTGGCCGGTGGCGGTGGAACAGCAGCGTGGGCGCAGCAATGCCCACCGCCAGCGCCCCCAGGATCAGGCCAGTGCGAGCGGCGTTGACGCCGGTCTCGTAGAGCGCCGCCATGCCTGCCTGGACGTCCGGCGCGCTGATGAGGTTGATTACGCCCAACATGGCGCGGAAGGCGAACACGCCAGGAACCAGCGGAATCGCGCCGCTGACGGTAAAGACCATGGCCGGCGTCTCCCAGCGGCGGGCAAAGGCTGTGCCGACAAAGCCAACCGCTGTCGCGCCAACCAGCGACGCCAGCTCCACGCTGACGCCCTGGGCCGCCAGCAGCGTGCGCAGCATATGGCCCAGCGCGCCGCAAGCCATGCAGCCGGGCAGCGTTCGCACTGGCACGTTGAACAGCACGGCGAACCCCAGCGCCGCCAGCGCTGACCACAGCGCGTCGGCGAGCGCCAGCGAGAACAGGTCAGGGGTGTTCACAGGCCGCGCACTCCTGCCAGCGTCATAGCCAGCAGCAGGCCCAGCGCGATAGCCAGCGAGACGAGCACGCCGGTGGCCCCGCGCACCAGGCCGACGACCATGTGGCCCTTAATCATGTCCTCGGCTGCGTTGATCAGCGGCACGCCGGGCACGAGCAGCAGCACCGCCGCGCTCAGCGCTGTCTGCGGCGTCTCGCTCCAGCGGAACACCGCGGCGCTGCTGGCGATCAGGCCGGCGGCGAAGGCGGTCGCGATCACCGTCAGGAGCTGGTTGACGTGGCGGCGGGCCAGCTCCTGGCGCACGAACATCGCCGTCGCTGAGGCAGCGAATGTCACCGCGAACACCGCCCAATCGCCCCCGAACAGGCGGCTGAACGACGCGCACGCCAGCCCCACCAGCCCCACCGTCAGCCAGCGGTTGTAGTGCGGCGGCATGCTGCTGATGCGCACCAGCTCCGCGCGCGCCTGAAACCGGTTGAGTTCGCCGCTTTCGACGCGTCGGCTGAGACGGTTGACCGCCGAGACGACCGTCATGTCCACGCGCATGCCCACCACCCGCCGCACCTTGGTGCGGAACTCCGGCCCGCTGCTGGTGGTAGCGATGATGGCGTTGGGCGACACCAGCACATCTAACCAGTCGCAGCCCAGCGCCGTGCCCAGCCGGTGCACTGTCTCCTCGACGCGCTCGGCCTCGGCCCCGTGCTGCAGCAGAAGCTGGCCAGCCCACAGCGACAGGTCAATCACGTCGCGCAGCTCTTCGCGCTCAAGGGCGTCCTTGTAAGTCACTGCGTTTCCCTTTCGCTGCCGGCGTTATTGTGCCTGGCGGGTTGTCAAATGACAAGCGCTGCGCCGCACAAAAAACGCCCCGCCAGGGGCGGGGCGCTGCAGACATGCGGCGGCGCTGGATCAGCTCTCCAGCGCTTTACGGCCAGAGAAGGGCGCGCCGATAATGGGCGCAATCAGGCAGACGTTGAGCACGCCCGCCAGGATGGGCACTACCCCGATCACAGCGATGACGATGCCCAGGGCCTGATTCGTCGGGAGAACGCCCGCTAGGCCGATTACGATCAGGACAATGCCAGCCACAATGCGGATAATGCGGCCGGCCGGTTTAGCCATGAACTTTGCAAACGCCATAGCATTCCTCCTGTTACTGAAGGTTTTGCACTTCTTTAGTATATTATACTCCGTAAATCCTCACAGCGCGCGAGATTTACGGTTTTCTACGACACATCCTACGGTTTTCTGATGCGCGAAAAAAAGGACTGCCCCTTGCCGTTTGGCGAGGGGTTGACAACAGCAAACGTCTGTTAAGAGAACCGTAAGCGACGCAGCGGTTAGCTGCCCGACACATGCAGCGCTGGCGCGTCGTGCGCCTGATCCACCGCCGCCAGCATGTCGTCCACACGGGTGAACTTCAGGCGCGGGCGGTTGATCTCGTGGCCGCGCTGCTGCTCCAGCGCGTCCAGCGCCAGCCAGTCGTCGAACGTGACGTAGCGCACGCCGCGCGCTTCCAGCAGGTTTTCGACCGCTTCAGCGTCGCTTGTCTCAGGCGTCCACAGGCGGCCGGCCCGCATGTCCTCCAGCAGCAGGTCAACCGTCTCCACCGAGTCCGGCTTGTTCGTGCCGATGATGCCGGTAGGGCCGCGCTTGATCCAGCCTGTGGCGTACAGGCCGGGGACGGGGTCGCCGCCGCGGGCGGCCAGCACGCGCCCACGGTCGTTGGGGATCACACCGGCGCGCTCGTCGAACGGCACGCCGGGCAGCGGCACGCCTTTGTAGCCCACTGAGCGGAACACCAGCCCCACGGCAATCGTCTCGCGCTGGTCGGTAGCGCGCGGGCGCAGCTCGCCGCTCTCCGTCTGATACAGCTCGTTGCGCGCCAAGGTAATGGCCTCGACGCGCTCGCGGCCGATAATTTCGACCGGCGACACCAGAAAGCGCAGGACGATCTGGCGCGGCTTGCCGCGCGGCTGCTGGCGGGCGTAGCCGGCGAGAATCTCGACGTTTTTGACGGCGGTCTTGTCGCGGCCGGATTCGATATAGGCCTGGCTGAGGGGGTCAAGCGCCGCTTCTTCCGGCGCGACGATCACGTCCGCCTCGGCCAGCTCGCCCAGCTCGCGGATTTCCGGGTTGGTGAAGGCGGCCTGGGCCGGCCCGCGCCGCCCCAGCACGTAAATCGTGCGGACGCGGCTGGCGCGCAGCGCCTCCAGCGCGTGATCGGCGATGTCGGTCTGGTACAGCTCGTCGTAGCTGCGCGCCAGGATGCGCGCCACGTCCATGGCGACGTTGCCCACGCCGATGACCGCAGCGGCCTCCTGCGTCAGGTCGAATTCGAGATCGCGGTAATCCGGGTGACCGTTGTACCAGGCGACGAACTCGGTGGCGGCGTGGCTGCCCGGTAGGTGCTCGCCAGGGATGCCCAGCGCGCGGTCAGTTTGCGCGCCGACGGCCAAGATGATCGCGTGATAGAGCGCTTGCGCGTCCTCTAACAGCAGGTCGCGCCCGAAAGTGACGTTGCCGAAGAAGCGAAAGCCGGGCTGGCGGGCGATCTTCTCGTAAACGGCCGTGACCGATTTGATCTTCTGGTGATCTGGCGCGACACCGCCGCGCACCAGCCCGTAAGGGGTGGGCAGGCGGTCGAACATGTCAATGCGGACCGCCAGGCCGCCCTGGCGTTCCTGGCGCTGCAGGTGATCGGCGGCGTAAAAGCCGGACGGCCCGGAGCCGATAATAGCCACGCGCAGCGGGTTGTCTGGAGTGCCGGGAAGTGCAGTCATCGCTGTGTGCTTGCCTCGCTTGATAGCCCGTTTTGTACAACACGTCACAAGTATAGCACGCAAGGCGGCGCAGCAGACTGCGGCTTCATGCGAAATTCACCAACAGCGGGCGATCACCCCTGCAGCGGCAGCACCAGCGTTTTGGGCACGTCAGTAAGCGCAATCAGCGCGCCGCCTTCGTCGATGTAGAACGTGTCCTCAAGGCGCACGCCGAAGCCCTGATCCGGGTAGTACAGCCCCGGCTCGATCGTGAACACGCTGCCCACCTGAAGCGTGTCGTCGCGGCGCAGGTGGCTCAGGCTGGGGCGTTCGTGCACGTTGAGGCCTAGGCCGTGCCCCAGGCTGTGGACATAGCCGCTGGTCGCGCTGGGCGCGCTGCGCGTGGTGGGGTGACCCAGGCCCTCGAAGTAATCCAGCACGGCGTCCTGCAGCGTGTGGGCCGGCTGGCCCGGCTCCTTGTAAGCAGCCACCGCCAGGTCAAAAGCCGCCCGCACCTGGTCGTACGCCGTCTGCACTTCAGCCGGCGCGCTGCCGATGCACCAGGTGCGCGTCATGTCGTGATAATAGCCGCCGCCAATCTCGTGCGGGAACAAGTCGAACACGACAGCCTGCCCAGTTTGCAGCGGCATGTCGTTCTGGCCGCGGCTGTGCGGGAAGCCGCCGTCGCGCCCCTGGGCGAAGATCATGTTGGTCTCCTCTAAATCGCGATCCAGCAGCGCCCGGCGCACGAAGCGCTTGACATCGCCGATGGTCAGCGGCGCGCCAGAAGCTGTGATCACTGTGCCGCCGCTGGCGCGGTGGCTGGCGATGAAATCCCACGTGGCGCGCACAACGGCGCTGGTGCGGGCCGCCACCGCCTTCAGCCGGGCGATTTCCTCAGCGTCCTTGGTGACGTAGGCGGCCTCGAACAGCGACAAGCCGTGCTCGCCGGCGAAGGTATAGCCTGGCAGGCGCTCTGTTAAGGCGCGCACCAGCTCCAGGCTGCGGTGAAGCGCGCCTGTGCCGTAGACGCCAACCTTGCCTGGCGCGACGCCCAAACGCTCGAAGGCGCGCACCCACAGCTCCACCTCGACCGCCAGCGGGTCGCCCTGGTGCTCGCGCGCCAGCTCGCCGCGGCCCAGGTCGTTGAAGGTGTACACCTCCAGGCCGCTGGCGCGCGCCTCCTCTGCCTCCATCGGGTTGACGAACGGAATCGGCGCCGCGCCGCGCCGCTTGATCACAAACGCGCCGCCAACGCGCGCGCCGTTGGTCAGGTAGTCGCGCATGGGGCAGTAGAGATCGTCGCTGGCCACTACCAGCGTGTCAAGGCCGCGCTCGGCCATCAAGCGGTCTAGATCGGTCTTCATGGTACAGTCTCCCGTTGCAGCAGGCGGTCATTGCATGGTTAACGACGGGACTGTAGCACACCAGCGCGCGCGCGCAAGAGCCGCAGGCCGCCGCCAGGAAGCCCCTGCGCTCTCCCCTGCACCGCTCACCTCACCCCGCTTGCCCGCGGCAAGCTGCCCCTTTCCACGTGGAAAGGCGAACGGCGCAGCCGTCTCATTTGCTGGGGCATTTCGCCCCCAAAGTCGAATGCACCTCAGCGCGTGAGTTGATTGCGTTTTCAGCGCGGATACGGTACATTTTATGCCACACTCACACCCATAAATCCACACGAGGGCTGCCGCCGCTAAGCGTTAAACATGCCAGCAGAAGATGCCGCATCATCCCCAGGCGCCAACGGAAAAAGCGATCAGCCGCTGCTCGACATGCGGGCTATCACAAAGCGCTTCCCCGGCGTGTTGGCTCTTTCCAACGTCAACTTCGACGTGCGGCGCGGCGAAGTTCACGCGCTGGTGGGCGAAAACGGCGCGGGCAAGTCCACACTCATGAAGATCGTCGCTGGGGTGTACACCCGCGACGAGGGCGAGATGTTCTTCAAAGGCCAGCCGGCCGCCTTCACCAACCCGCGCCAAGCTCAGAACGCTGGCATCACCACCATCTACCAGGAACTCAACCTGATTCCGCAGCTTTCGATTACCGAGAACATCTTCCTGGGCAGCGAAATCCAGCGCGGCGCGCTGCTCAACTGGCCGCGCATGCACGAGCAGGCGCGCGCGCTGCTGGCCAAGCTCCACCTCGATGTAGACCCGCGCCGGCTCGTGGGCACGTTGGGCGTGGCGCAGCAGCAGATGGTAGAAGTGGCCAAGGCGCTGCACCATAAATCCGACCTGATCATCATGGACGAGCCAACGTCGGCCCTCAGCGTGCGCGAAATTGAGGACCTGTTCGACATCATCCGCGAGCTGAAGGCGTCCGGCGTCTCGATCGTCTACATCAGCCACCACCTGGAGGAGAACTTCGTCATCAGCGACCGCATCACCGTGCTGCGCGACGGCATGCACGTGGCCACGCGGCCCACGAGCGCGCTGAACATTGACACGCTTATCCGGCTGATGGTAGGGCGCGATCTATCTGAGAAGTTCCCCAAAGAGAACATCGCGCGCGGCGCTGAAGTGCTGCGTGTGGAGAACCTCAACCAGGGCAGCCGGCTGCGCGACATCAACTTCTCGGTGCATGCCGGCGAGGTGCTGGGCATTGCCGGGTTGGTGGGCGCTGGGCGCACCGAGCTGGTGCGCGCCCTGTTCGGCGCTGACATGATTGACAGCGGCAAGTTCTTTATTGACGGCAGAGAAGTGATCATCCGCAGCCCGCGCGACGCCATCCGCCACGGCCTGGGCCTGCTCACTGAAGACCGCAAGCAGCAGGGCCTGTTCCTCAAGCTGACGATGCGCGAGAACATCACCATGGCTGTCCTCAAGGCGCTGACGCGCGGCCCGTTCACCAGCCGAACCAAAGAGACGGCGCTGGCCGCGCGCTTCATTGACGCCATCGCCATCAAGACAGCCGGGCAAAACCAGCTTGTGATGAACCTCTCTGGCGGCAACCAGCAGAAGGTCGTGCTCAGCAAGTGGCTGGCCACCGAGCCGCGCGTCCTGATCTTTGACGAGCCGACGCGCGGCATTGACGTGGGCGCAAAAGTGGAAATCTACCGCCTTATTAACGCGCTGGCCCGCCAGGGTGTCGCCATCATAATGGTGAGTTCGGAACTGCCCGAGGTGCTGGGCATGAGCGACCGCATCATGGTCATGAGCGGCGGGCGCGTCACCGGCTTCCTGAGCCGCGACGAGGCCACCGAAGAGAAGATTATGGAATACGCCACCGCCGCCGACAAAACCTTTGCCCCAGCCGTTAGCCAAGAGAGCGCAGTGTTATGATCAGTGAAACAGCCGTTGAAGCCGCCCGCCCGGCAGCGCAGGCCCGCCGAACGGCGAGCCGGCTGCTCGCCGCCCTGGGGCCGCTGCTGGTGCTGCTGGTGATGTTCGTCTTCCTGTGGATCACCTCGCCGCCGTTCCGCACGCCCACCAGCCTGCTGCTGATTGGGCTGGAGGCCGCTGCTATCGGCGTGGTAGCCGCCGGCCAGACCTTCGTCATTCTGACAGGCGGCATTGACCTTTCGGTAGAGGCGATGGTGTCTTTCTCCGGCGTGGTGGCCGCCATCCTCATCGCCGGCACGAACATCGCCGGCGGGCAGATTGCCTTCGGCGTGCCGTCGGTGGTGGCTATTGCGGTCGCTCTGTCGGCCGGGCTGGCCATCGGCATGTTCCAGGGGACGATCATCACAGCGTTCAGCATGAACCCGCTCATCGTCACGCTGGGCTTTCGCAGCATCCTGCTGGGCATCTCGCTGGTGGCAACGCGCGGCGCGGGCATCAACATCCAGAGAGACGAGTTTCTGGCTTTCATCACTGGCTCGATTGACGTAGGGTCGCTGCGCATTCCCATGCCGCTGATCATCGCACTGGCGATCTACGCGCTCATCTGGGTCGTGCTGCGCCACACCAAGTTCGGGCGCTACACTTACGCCATCGGCGGCAACGAGACAGCGGCCCGCCTGTCGGGCATTAACGTCAACGTGGTCAAGATTTTCATCTACGGCATCAGCGGCCTGCTGGCGTCTGTCGGCGGCATTCTGGTGATGGGCCGGCTGGTATCCGGCGCGTACCAGAACGGCACTAACATGACGCTGATCTCGGTAGCGGCGGTCGTTATCGGCGGCACGGCGCTGACTGGGGGCGTGGGCGGCATCTGGGGCACGCTGATCGGCGTGTTCATTATCCGCATCGTGGAAGCCGGCCTTGTCTACCTGAACGTGCCGTCTAACGCCAAGGAGATCGTCATCGGCGCGATCATCGTGCTGGCGGTGATGCTCGACGTGATCCGGCGCGGCGAGGTCAAATGGCTGCGCTTCCGCCGGCGGCCGGCGCTCTAAACACGCGATCCACCGGGGGCTTGCCCCCGGCAATTATAAGCGGCGGTCAGCAAGCGGATCGGCTTGCTGCGCAAAAGAGTTATGAGGAGAAGAACTGCCTATGTACCGCAAACTAAGTCTCGGCTTCATGGTTCTTGTGTTGGTCGCGCTCACCGTCGGCGGGGCCAGCATCGCCCAGGACGAAACGCACTACGTTGGCTTCGTGCCGCCTGCGCTCACCAGCCCGTTCCATGTGGCGATGGTTGACGGCGCGACGGCCCGCGCCGAAGAACTGGGCTGGACGCTGGACGTCCAGGCCCCGGCCAGCGAGGGCGACTTCGCCGCGTTCGTGACCACGGTGCAGCAGCTTCTAGAGAAAGGCGTTGAGGCCATCAGCATCAACCCCATCGGCACGGACTCGGCCATTACAGCAGTGCTGGCGGCCAACGAAAAGGGTGTGCCTATCCTGGCGCACAACTTCATCACGCCGTTCGCTGAGGGCGAGGTGACCTCTTACATCGGCTATGACCAGTGGGGCGGGGCCGAGGCGCTGGCCGCCTACACCTGCGAGCTGCTGGCCAAGAAGTACGGCACTACTGTCGAGGAGACGCCGGGCAAGGTGTTCATCCTGCTGGGCATTGACAGCATCTTCTCGCGCCGGCGCACCGGCGGCTTCAAGGCCGGGCTGGAGAAGAACTGCCCGAATGTCGAAGTCGTGGGCGAGCAGAGCGCCGAGTGGCTGCGCACGCGCGGCTCTGAAGTGGCCCTGATCGCGCTGCAGCAGAACCCAGACATTGACGTGTTCTACGGCAACAGCGACGAGATGGCGATCGGCGCGGCGCTGGCCGCCGAGCAGTTGGGCCTGCGCATCAACGAGGACTTCTTCGCCGTCGGCATTGACGGCAACCAGCCCACGCTTGACCTGCTGGCCGAGGGCAAGTTCAGCGCCACGCTGGGCGTGGACCCGTTCCGCATGGGCGTGACCGTGATTGACACGATGGTGAAAATCTTCGCCGGCGAGGAAGTGCCGCAGATTATCCTCACGCCGTCGGTTGTGGTGACGCCGGACAACCTGGAGGCCTACCTGGCCGGCGAGCTGTGGACCGAGCCGGTGGCCGGCTTCCCCGAGCTGGACAACGATATGCCAACTGTCCCCGAAGAAGAGATGGGACCAGAGGAGACCCCTGAGGCTTCCGGTTCGTAACGCGCGCCTGATCTACACCGCGAGCAGCATCGGCCCCGCCAGCAGAAGCGCGCTGGCGGGGCTTTAAGGATTTACCGGACGAACCACTTAGGAAGCTATAGGGCGGCTTTTATGCCGCCCTTAAGTGCGCCTGCTATATCTCCTGCGCATAACTGGTGATGCATTGCACAGGAGCGCTCCATGCCCGCAGTTGGCCAGCAGGCCCCCGATTTTTCGCTCAAGAACCAGGACGGCCAGACGGTGCGGCTCAGCGACTTTCGCGGCCGCCGCGTTGTCATCTTCGCTTTTCCAAAAGCGAACACCGGCGGCTGCAACGCGCAGGCCTGCTCGTTCCGCGACGAGTTCCCCACCATCGAGGCCGGCAGCGCCGTTGTGCTGGGCGTCAGCACCGATTCGCCGGAAACGCTTAAGCAGTGGAAGGCGCGCCTCAAGCTGCCTTATGACCTGCTGTCGGACCCCGACATGACCATGCTCAGCACCTGGAACGCCGCTGGCGTATCGCTGCTTGGGCTGGTCAGGCTGCCCTTCGCTACGCGGTCGGTGTGGGTGCTTGACGAAAAGGGCGTGGTGCTTGACGCAGCGGTGGGCATCGGCCCGCAGGCCAGCGTCGAGCGCGCGCTGAAGGCGCTGGCGGCGCAGTCAGCGTAGATCGGTTAAAATAACGCTGTTGCGTTTATTACCAACCTGGAGTGTGCCCTATGCCCGGCATCGGCGAAACAGCGCCCGATTTCACGCTGACAAACCAGGACGGCCAGCCTATCAGCCTGAGCAGCTTTCGCGGCAGGAAAGTGGTGATCTTCGCCTTTCCCAAGGCCGACACGCCCGGCTGTACCACCCAGGCCTGCGGCTTCCGCGACGCCTTCCCCAAGATCGAGGCGGGCAGCGCCGTCGTCCTGGGCATCAGCCCTGACAAACCGAGCGACCTGCTCAAGTGGAAACAGAAGCAGAAACTGCCCTATGACCTGCTCTCCGACCCCGATCACGCCGTTCTGGAGGCGTGGGGCGCGTGGGGCGAGCGCTCGATGTACGGGCGCAAGTTCATGGGCGTTATCCGCTCGCACTGGGTGCTGGACGAAAACGGCGTGGTGCTGGACGCGCAGATCAAGGTCAGCCCGCAGGACAGCGTGCAGAAGGCGCTGGCTGTCCTTGCCTGATCGCGTCTGCAGCGCGCCAATCGGGTACAATGCCTAGGGACTGCGCCGCGCAGCCCCTGTGCTGCTGCACCTGGAGACCGTTCTATGTCGCTGGCCCACGCTATCTTGGGCATCCTCAACCTCGCGCCGATGACCGGCTACGACCTCAAACACGCAGCGTTTGACCAATCCATCGCCTACTTCTGGCACGCCGATCAGGCCCAAATCTACCGCACGCTCGACCGCATGGCTGCCGCCGGCTGGGTAGAGAGTGTGCTGGAAGTGCAAACCGAGCGCCCCAACCGCAAGGTGTACCATATCACCGAGGCCGGCCAGCAGGAGCTGGCGCGCTGGCTGGCCACTGACCAGCCGCTTGTCACTTACCGCGAGCCATTTCTGATCCAGTTGTTCTTCGGGGCCGCGCTCAGCGACGCCGACCTGCTGCGCTTGATTGAGGGCCAGGCCGCCCGTCACACTGAGCGCCTGGCGGCGCTTGACCAGGTTCCGCTGCCGCCGCTGGACGACCCCGCCGCCGACCGCGAGACCATGCTGCGCCGGCTCACCGTGGAGCTGGGCAAAGCGCTGGAGCGCGCCTATCTGGAGTGGCTCGATCTGTGCCGGCGCACAGTTGCTGAGCTGCCGCCGGCGGGTGACGGCGGGTGAACAGCGCCGTCTTTTCCCTCACCGGCCCGCCTGCCGGCCGTTTTGACGTAAGCTGTGGGGGCCGCCCGCTGTTCAGCTACGTGTACCAGCCTGACGTGCCCCGCGACGAATCGCCCCGGCCGTACATCCACCCCCTGTACACCCTGGCAGGCGCGGTGGTGACCGGCTTCCGCCCGCCCGATCACCGCTGGCATCACGGCCTGTCGCTGACGTGTGCGCATCTCTCTGGCGAGAACTTCTGGGGCGGGCCAACCTACGTGCGCGGTCAGGGCTACGTCCAGCTTCCTAACAACGGCGCGCAGGTGCACCTGGGCTGGGACGAGGCCGCAGCCGGCGCGGACGGCGTCGCGCTGCAGCAGCGGCTGGCTTGGGTGACCCAGGCTGGCGCGACTTGGCTGGCTGAGGAGCGGCGCATTGAGGTGACGCAGGTGGACGCGCGCGCTGGTTGGTGGGCGCTGGACCTCCGCTTTACGCTGCGCAATGTGCACAGCGCAGCCCTGATGTTCGGCTCGCCCACGACCGAGGGCCGCCCGGCTGCCGGCTACGGCGGGCTGTTCTGGCGCGGCAGCCAGGAGCTGGCCGGCGGCACGGTGTACACGGCCAGCGGCGTGGAGGCGAGCGGCTGTAACGACGAGCCGGCGATGGGCCAGCGCGGGGCGTGGCTGGCGTATGTCGCGCCGAGCGCGGCCCAGCCTCCCGCCGCGCTGCTGTTCCTCGATCACCCGGCCAACCCGCGCTACCCTACACCCTGGTTTGCCCGGCCGTCCTACGCCGGCGTTAGCTGCGCCTTCATGTACGACACGCCGTTCGCGCTGGCCCCCGGCGCGGCGCTGACTCTGCGCTACCGGCTGGTGATCGCCGCCGGCGCGTGGACACGCGGGCAGGCGGCGGCGCGCGCCGCTGCGCTGCGCTTCCCGGACGGCGAACCGGCCGGCGTCTGAGCGCTGCTAACCGCCAGTCTCAAGGCAGCGCGCGGCGACTGCCGCGTAAGATAGAGTCAGCCATTATCGCGCAGCTATTATCTGTGGAGTGCCCAGCATGGTTACCAGCAAGGCTTCGGCCCAGGCGCAGGCCTTCAAGGCGCAGGTCGAGAGCAAGATACAGGCGCTGCTGGCGGAATTCGCCGACGGCAAACTCAACCGCGAACAGTTCAACGCGCTCTATGAACGCTACTCCGGGCAGCTCGCGGTGGCGCAGCAGGCGTTGGCCACCGGCAGATCAGCCGCATCCGGTCAGCTGCAGAGCAGCGGCGAATCCACCGTTGCCATCAAGCACGAGCATATGGGCAAGGCTGTTGGGCTGGCCATCTATCAGAACTGCACGGGCGTGTGCATCGAGACGCTGGGCGCGTTCGACGTGTCCGCTTACGTTGTATCGCCGGTGCTGAACGATTTCAACCACATGGCAGAGCCGCAGCGGCTGATGGCGCAGCGCGTGGTGGCGCTGCCGGGCCAGCGCTGGCTGCTGTTCGCCGGCGGCCGCTACACGACGGTGGCGACGCTGTTCCACAACGAGCCGTCTCCGCATCAGGTGCGCGAGATTCTGCGGCTGCACACCGATTTTGAAGTGGCTAACGCAACGCTGCTGGAACAGGGCGGCCACCTGGACGGCCAGCGGATGGCCTACCCGTTCCTTGTGTTCGTGCAGCAGAAGCTGCGCCGCGCCTGAGTCAAGGGCTGGCAGGCGGTCTAGCTAGCCGCCGCTGCGGCCCCGCGCCGGCCCGGGCGGGCCGTCCCACGGTGGGCAGCTCCGGTCAATGAACAGCACCTGCCCGGTGCTCAGCCGCGCTGTGGGCGGCAGGCCGTTAGCCGCGGCCAGGCAGGCCGTCTGCACATTGAAGTCGCACCCGATGAAATCGAGCATGTCAGCGAAGGGAACCACATACCGGCCGCCGACCGCGCGCCGCCCGGCGTAGCGGTCGAACAGGCACAGGCCGTTCCCCACGATCACGCCAGCCTCGCTGCTTCCGTCACCGCCACCGCCGCCGCTGGCCTGGCACGCCGCCGGGATGACGAGCACCTGGCCAATGAAGATCAGGTCTGGGTTGCGGATGCCGTTGGCCTGGGCGATGCAGGCTGCGGTGGTGTTGTAACTGCGGGCGATGCGCGACAGCCGGTCGCCCGCGCGGACGGTGTAGCGCACGTCAATCAGCCCGCCTTCGCCAACGCCCAGCGCGCGCGCCTCAACCGCCCCGCCCACAAAGGCCGAGCAGTCCGACGGGATAATCAGTTCCGCGCCCGCTTCCAGGCCCGCCGGGTCGGCAATGTCGTTGGCCGCCAGCAGACAAGCCGCCGGCACGCCGAAATCGGCGGCGATCGAGTCGAGCGTGTCGCCCGCCGCGACAGTGTAACGCTGTCCGGCGCGGGCGCTGTCCGCGCCGTCCTGGGCGGCAGCCGCGCTGCCCAGCGCCAGCAGAACACACAGCGCGCTCAGGGCCAGCAGGCGCATTCGGCCGCCGGTTGCAAACTGGTTCATTGTATCACTCTCCCGCTGCAGCGCTCCAGATACTGCGACCAGTGTAGCACAGAGTCGCTGACAGGGCGCGCCAGGTGGTCAGGCCGGGTGATCTCTTGTGATCTGTAGAGATATGACATGAACCATGAGAGTGGTGCAGGCTGTTTTGAGGCGCGCAAACTGCTTGATTCGCTGCCGGTAACTGCATATAGTTGTAGTACAGACGCGCAGCGCAGCGCTGGCCGCGCCTTGAGGGCACGACCTGGCGCAGCGCAAAAAGAGGGCATTTGGGGTAGAGAGGGAAAAGACAATGTTGTACGCGCTTAGCGTTGATGCGGTTCTTGTCGGCGGCGCGCTGGGGCTGATCCTCGGTGCTATGATTGTCTGCTTTCTGGTGTATGCCGCTTTCCGCGCTGTTCAGCCGGAGCACGAGCCAGACACCGCGGCGCGCCCGCTGAGCAGCTGGCCGTCGCTCAGCCGCCACGACAGCTACCGCCCGCCCTTGGAGACCTCCCGGCGCGATCTGGACGTGATCGAGTGGTGAGCCGGGCGGCGCGCGCCGGCTGCGCTTTTCTGCCGCGCGCCCTCTGCCCTCTCTCCCGCTGGTTACGGCTTGAACTGCGCCACGCCGCGCCGGCCGTTCACGCGCCAGTTGGCATCCACCGCGTCGAGCCGCTCCGCTTGTCCCTCTGCCAGTCCCACAATCGGGTCGCTTTTCAGTGTGCGCAGCGCCAGCAGCGGCGCGGGAAAGTAGCCCAGCGCTTCACTGAACGGCAGCGCTGCCGGCCACAGCGCGTCGCCCAGCGCGCGGCGGTAGTTGGCATCGCCCTTGAGAATGACCAGCCGCGCCCCCCTGAACGTCTCAACCAGATAATCCGGCAGCTTCCACAGCGGATGGGCGCTGTTCCAGAACAGATCGGGGGCCAGCCGCAGGCGGCCAGCGGCGAACGCCCCTTGAAGCTGGCCGCCCAGCGCAGCGCCGGCAGGCCCGGCGCGGCCTTCGGCCAGCCAGCCGATCAGCATCTGGGCATCGGCGGGGGTAGCGTCGCTGACGAACACTGGGTGCAGCTTGGTGTGCAGCGTAATCGGCGCGTCGGTGAGCGCCAGCAGCGCGCCCACCAGCGCCAGGTCGAGCGTGAGTTCAGAGCCAGCGTTGTCGGTGACGATGTGCACCGGCCCGGCGGCTGCCAGCAGGTGCTCGACCGCCGCCGCCCGCTGATCGGCCAGCAGATCGGTATCGTTTGACGACTCGCCGCCCAGCGCCGCCACCGACGCCAGCGACAGGTCAATGCGGTTGGCCCACAGCGCGAACGTGAGCGCGCGCAGCAGGCGCTCCTCCGGCGGCGCGTCGGGGCAAGCCAGGGCACGCTCCAGCAGCGCCCACGGCTGGCCGCTGGCGTACTCCTCGGCTTTGTGCGGGCCGAACGGGTCGCGGCCGGTTTCCCACCAGCGCGTGATCTGGATCAACAGCCGGTAAACGTAGAACTCGGCGAAGAACCAAGCCGCGCCCTGCCAAGTGGCCGGGCAGTGGGCGGCGTAGAGGGAGGCCCAGCCGGCGTAATCGGGCGCGGGCCGCTCCAGCATGGGGATAGGCGCGTCTGCCTCCAGCGCATCCGCCAGCCGCGCCAGCCCGTCAGCGATCAGCGGCGGGTAGTCCGGGTTGCGCGCGGCCACGTCGCGCACGATGGCGGGCACGCGAACGCGCATGGTGTCGTGGGCGAAAGCGTTGCTGGTGTCGCTGCGGATCATCGGCGGCGCGGCGGGGGCGGTCAGCATACGCTCACCCCTCGCCGATGAACACGCGGTACAGCCGCTGGTAGTGATAGTCCGGCCTGGCGTAGTACTCATCTGGCGTAACGTCCAGCGCCAGCGTCCGCTGCGCCGGCTGCACAGTGGGCCGGCTGGCGGCGAACGCCTTCAGCACCTGCGCGTGCGGCTTAAGCGTGCCATCCGGCCGCACCAGGCCGAAGAAACGCTCGTGGCGCGACTCTAAACAGGGCGGTTTGTGCCACAGCGTTTCGTGATAATCGGCAAAGCACCACACCATCGCGCCAGTGGCGCCCACCTCGACCAGCTTGGGCAGCACGGCCTCTAGATAGGCTGCCAAGTCGTTCTCGGCAGCCATGAACTGCGCATGCGGCCTGCCGTAAGCGTTCCACTCCCAGATGAACGACTCGTGGCCGGGTGGGGCGGTGCAGCCGCCGAACTCTTCCATGAGCGTCGGCTTGCCGCACAGCGCAGACGTGAGCGCACAGGTGTAAGGCACGAAATCGGGGTCGAGGGGGTGGCGCACCCACGGTGTGTACATGGGGTAGGCGTGCATCACGGCCACGTCGCCAATGGTGAACGTGTCGTCTATGCGCAGCGCCTCGGCTGTGCTCAGGCTGGCCACGTGCAGGCCGGTGGTGATAGGGCGCTGCGGGTCAATCTGGCGGATGAGCGTCGTCATCTCCTCTACCCAACCGCGGCCAGTGGCGCGG
Source organism: Anaerolineae bacterium (assembly GCA_034435995.1). GTDB lineage: Bacteria > Chloroflexota > Anaerolineae > Aggregatilineales > Phototrophicaceae > DAOTWC01. Next base: position 25,613 of record DAOTWC010000149.1, read on the forward strand.
TCTGGCGCGATGGCGAACAGGTCCGGCTCGTTGCCCAGGTTCCACATCCAGACGGCGGGATGGTCACGGAAAGCGCTGACGACGGTGCGCAGCAGCAGGCGCTGGGCGGCGCGCGCCTCATCGTCGGTGAAGTAGTTGCGGTAGCCGCTTTGCACCACCTGTCCGCCGCTGACAACCTGGCGTACAAAGGGCAGCGGCAGGCCGTCCAGCAGCCAGCCGGGCGCCCAGTTGGGGCCGCTCATGTGGCCGGTGAAAAACGTTACGTCCAGGCCCAAGCCAAACTCGGCGGCTGTGTCGCACACCTGCCCAAAGCGCTGGAGGCAGGCGTCAGACACGGTAGAAGGCGTCGGCTGCCAGTCGTCCCACAGCAGGAACAAGCGCACCACGTTCAGGCCCAGGCTGGCGATCACCTCGAACTCTTGGCGCACTTCGTCCAGGTCGAAGTCGGACCACCAGTACATGGCCTTGCGGCGGGGCCAGTAGTTGACTCCTAGAACAAACGGCTGGCTCATGGTTTTGCCTTCCTTGGGCGGAAAATTCACGCTTGCATAAGTGTACCGCTTACGGGTCGGATTAGCCGCAGCTTTAAGGCGATGTTTCCGGTCTGTAACACGACTGAACGCGCTATTATCTACACCAGAAACAGTGTGGCGGGAGAGACCATGACTGACAGCACGCTGGCCGAGAACGTGGCTGATGCGCTGCGCACGGCGATCTTCGCCGGTGAGTACCTCAGCGGAGAGCGCCTGCTCGAACTGGCGCTGGCGCACGAGCTGCGCGTGAGCCAGAGCACCGTGCGCGACGCGCTGCGCATCCTGGAACACGACGGGCTGGTGGTCAAACGCCCGCGCCTGGGCGTGTACGTGCGCGCCTTCACGTCGGACGAAGCCGGTGAAGTGTACGCGCTGTGGGCGGCGGTGGAGGGTATCGCGCTGGATCGCGCGGTCGGCCGGGTGGAAGCGGCGACGTTAGCCAGGCTGCGCATGGTCATCGGCGACGCCCGCCGCAGCATGCCGGCAGGGCCGGCGCGCGGCTTCATTGACGCGCTGTTCGCGGTGCACGGGGGGATAGCCCAGGCTGGCGGCGGCGCGCTGACAGCGGCGCTGCTGGCGCGCCTGCACAACCAGGGCCGCCTGCTGGAGATACTGCGCCAGATGCGCGCCCCGCGCGGCTTTCGCCAGCAGCAGGCCCGGCTGAACGCCTGCGCGACAATGCTGGACGCGCTGGAGGCGGGCAGCGCGTCTGCGGCGCGGGCCGCGCTCAACAGCGCGCTGGCAGCCGACCGCGCCGCGCTGCTGCCATTGTTGGAAAACCAGCCGTTTATGCGCTGAGGAAAGCCGCAATGCGCGCCTCGGCCTCGTCCACGCCCACCCCGTCGCGCGCCCAATCCCAGGCGGGCGGCGGGCCGCTGGCGACGCCGCCGGGCGGCAGCGCAGCCGGCCGCCACAGCGCGACGGCGTTCGGCGCAAACGGCGCGTAGCGGGCCGGGTCTGACGGGCCGAAAATCACGGCGGTGGGCGCGCCGGCAGCAGCGGCCAGGTGCGTCACGCCGGTGTCGTTGCCCACATACACGCGCGCGCCAGCGGCCAGCGCGGCAATCTGTCCGAACGAGAGCACGCCGGCCAGCGTCACAGCCGGCGTGCGCATGCGCGCTGCCACCGCCGCCACCAGCGCCGCGTCGTCCGGCCCGCCGAGCACGACCACGCCGGCGCGCAGGCGCGCGGCCAGCCGGTCGGCCAGGGCAGCGAAGTGCTGGGGCGGCCAGCGCTTGCTGTCCATCACCATGCCGGGGTTGTGCCCGCCAGCCGGGTTGATCACGATGTACGGCCCGGCCAGGCCGTGCGCCGCCAGCACCGCCTGCACCGCGTCGCGGTCAGCCGCGCGGGCCGGCGCGTTGGCGCGGCAGCCGGACACGTCCACGCCCAGAGCGCGCACAACGTCCAGGTAGATTTCGGCCTCGTGGCGCGCCGCCAGCGGGTCCAGCGGCACGCGGATGTTACAGGCAAAGCCGCGGCCCGCGCTGTCCAGGCCAGCGCGCACAGGAATCCCCGCCAGCCAGACGGCCAGCCCCAGCGCGGGCGAACGCGACAGCACCAGCGCCAGGTCATACCGGCCCGCGCGCAGCTGCCGCGCCAGCCGCAGCAGGCCAGCCGGAGAGCGGGCCGGGTTGGCCTGCGGGCCGGCGTCGAGCACGCCGTCCAGCAGAGGATGGCCCTCCACCGCAGGGCGCGACCACGTCCCCACAGCCCAGTCAATGCGCGCAGCGGGCCAGGCGCGGCGCAGCGCGGCCAGCGCCGCTGTCGCCATCACCACATCGCCGATGCAGCACGGCAGCACGATCACAGCGCGGCGCGGCGGCTGCCCTGGCGGGCGGCGCGTGGGGAAAACACGGCCCAGGGCGCGGTAGACGCGGTTCACAGCGGGCGTCTGCTGAGACAGCCGCTTGGCAGTTTCGCCAATCGCTTCAAACGCCCGCGTGACGGCAAGCTGTGCCTTTCGATTGCCCGCGCCAGACTCAGCGCCAGCATTGGCCTGACCGCGGCGCAGCCGTAAGCTGAAGTGGCAGTCCACCCTGCGCTCACTGCCGCTCGCTGGACTCGCGCTCGCGCCGGCGCTTGAGCAGCGCCCCGGCGGTGGATTCGCCCTCCGGCTGGGGTGGGGCGGGCGCGCGGCGCCGGGGGGCTGGCGCGGGCGGCGCAGTGGGGGCTTCTTCTGGCGGCAGAACGGGGGCGGGCCGGTAAGGGTTCTCGGCGCGCTGGCGTCCGCGCGCCTTGGCGTCCATCAGCGTGCTGATGCGGGCGGCCGGCTGGGCAGCGGGGGCCGCCGGCGGGAACAGCCAGGCGCGCAGCCGGGCCAGGTCGCTGCGCGTGACGATCACGCGCCGTATGGCGATGTCGAGCGGCAGGAGCAGCAGCGCGGCCAGCAGCAGCCAGGGCCAGGCTGGCGTCCACGCGCTGCGGGCAGCCAGGTTGTGGGCAAACGCGCGCGCCGGCTCCGCGGCGATGTCGGCCCCGCCGGTGAGGGCGGCCATCTCGGCCAGCAAGGTCAGGTCTGCGCCGCCGCCGGCGTACTCCGCCGAGTAGGTCTGCACCCAGCCGCTGGTCTGGCTGACTTCGACCGGCTGGCCGCCAGCCGCGCCGCGCCCGCTGACGCCGATAAAATACGCGCCGTCGCTGCCTGGCACGAACGCGCCCTCGTAGCGGCCTGGCGCGACCTGGCGCAGCGGCACGGTGCGCGCGTTCAAATCGGGGTCAACCACGGCGGCGGTGAGCGCCAGGCCGTTGAGGAAGCCCCCGGCCTCGTCGCGGGCGTCCACTGTTACGACAGCCTGCCGGCCCTCTACCTGCACCCGCGTCTCCACCTGGCTCGACGCGCCCTCGGTGATCGTCCAGCGGACGGCCTGCCCCCAGAAGCGGGCGTAATCGCCCCAGGCGACCCAGTCGCGCGCCCAGCGGGCGGCGGCGTCGCTGGTGAAGGCCACCGCCCGCCCCAGGCCGTACTGCCATGCGGCCAGCAGCGGGTCGGCGAACGGTTCCGGGCCGCGCAGCACAACCTGCGCCGTCTGTTTGGGCGTGGCCGCTACATAGCCCAGCAGCGGCGGCGCGCTGGCGATGCCCTGGATGATCGGGCTGCTAGCGGCGACGGTGGGCACGAACGGCTCTTCGATGATATACGAGCGGGTCGCCAGCACGGTCTCCAGCGTGAAGATGGTCGGAATCTGCTCGACAATCTCCACCGCGTGGTACTGGCCGCCGCCGGCGCGCGCCATCTCCGCCAAAAAGCCCGCCGCGCCCGCGCCGATGGCGATCACTGACGTGGTCACGCCGGACTCGTCGTAAAGCCGGCGCGACAGCTCGATCAGGTTGGCAGGGTTAGCGCCGCCGTCGGTCAGCAGGATGATGTGCTTGCGCTCCGACGGATCGTCGGCGATGCTGCTGGCCACCAGGTTCATGCCGGCCAGGATATCTGTCCCGCCGGAGGCGCGCAGCGTGGCGACCAGCCGCTGCAGCCCGAAGCGATCCAGCACGGGCTGAATCTCCGCGATCCAGTAGCCGACGGTATCGAACGAGACGATGCCGGCGCGGTCGGTAGGCTGGAGGAAATCCAGCGAGCGGATAATGGCCTCCTTGGCCAGTTCGATGTTGGCAACGCCGCTTGGCCCGGCGGCGGCCATGCTGCCAGATCGGTCAATCACGTAGGCGATGGTAAGCTGCGGCAGGCGCTGCTGGTCGAGAATCTGCATGTCCAGCGGCAGCGTTTCCTCCAGCGGCGTCTGGAAATAGCCGCCGGGGCCGAAGGCCTGCGGCCCGCCGATCGCCACCAGCCCGCCGCCGAGATCGCGGACGTAGCTTTGCAGCGCCTCCATGCGGCGCTGGGTGAGCTGGCTGGCGGGCACGTTGGCCAGAATCACCGCGTCGTACTCGGCCAGCGGCGCGAGGCCCACCGGCAGCGCGTTGGGGCCGACACGCTCAGCGTCAACGCCAGCCTGAGCCAACGCCGGCAGCAGGTGTTCGACCTCGACAGGGTCGCTGCTGACAACCAGAACGCGCGGCGGGCCGATCACGCGCGTGAAGGCAGCCAGCCGGTTGTTCTGGTAGAAGCCGTCTGGCCCGTCGGGGTCTACCAGCGCCTGGAAATCGCGGAAGCCGGCGGCGGCCCCTGGCAGGCTGATCGTGTAGCTGTTGCGGCCCGCGCGCAGGTCAACGACCTGTCGCTGGACGATCTGCCCGGCGGCCAGCACCGTGACAGCGGCTGGGCCGGGTTCGTCGGCTTCAATCACCAGGTTGAGGTCGAACGGCTGGCCCGCGGTAACAACGCTGGGCGCGCGCAGCTCGGCCATCAGGACTTCTGGCTGCGGCGGCCGGACAAACGGCACGTAGCTGATCTCGACACCGGCGGCGGCGGCCAGGCGGGCGGCGGCCAGCGTGTCGCCAAGGGTGGCGCGGCCGTCGCTGAGGATGACCAGCCGGCGCGCGGCGTCCTCTGGGAACAGAGCCAGGCCGTGCCGCACAGCGGCGGCAATGTCGGTCGCGCCGGCGGGCGGGTTCGAGCGCAGCGCGCCCAGCTCGCGCGACGGCCCGACCGGGCGCTCGGTCACCGGCTCCCCACCGAAAGCCACCACGCCCGCCAGGTCATCTGGCCCCATGTGGCTCAGCGCGTTTTGGATGAAGGCCAACTGTTCGGCCTGGGCCGCTGGCCCCATGCTGTCGGAGACATCCACTAGAAACACGGTCGCCAGCCGGTCAGCCGGCCGGTTGATCTGCAAGCCGGCCAGCGCCAGCGCCACCAGCGCCACGATGGCGCTGCGCAGCAGCAGGCTGACTGCATCGCGACGGCGGCGGTAGGCGGCGCGCGGCCAGCCGATGTACACCACCGGCAGCAGCGCCAGCAGCAGCGCCAGCGCAGGCGGGTTGGCAAACGCGATCATCGGCCCGCCCTCACCGTCACAGCGCGCCGGCTGGGGACGCGCATCCGGCGGTGGTAGATGTGCCACTCCAGCAGCAGCACGGCCAGCGCTGCCAGCGCCAGCAGCGGCCAGAACTCCAACTGGCCCACGTCCTCGCGCGCGCCCGGCGCGACCGTCTGGCGGCCCACTGTCACAGCGGCCCGCGGACGGATGTCGCTCTCCAGCGGCTCGAACAAGTTGACAGCGAAAGCGGCGCGGGAGACGACAGCGCCATTTTCCAGCGCCTCGGCCGTGTAGAGGCCGGCCTGTTCGGTGCTGGCGAAAACCAGCGGCCCGCCGGTGACCGGCAGCGTCTGCTGACCGCCGCCCGGCAGCGCCAAGCGGACTGAGTCAGCGGCGGCGGGCGGCTGCAGCGCCAGCGGCTCGCCCACGCGCAGGTTGTGGACGCCGCCGGTCAGGCCGGGCGGCGTGTACCAGTCCATCAGGTTCGCCACTAATACCGGCCAGGCGATCTGCAGCGGCAGGTCGGAGTTGTGCAGGTCGAACGTGAGCACGGCCACCTGGCGCCCATCCACGCTGCCAGCCAGCAGCAGCGGCCCACCGTCGGCGACGATGAGCGGCTCGGCCCAGTCTGCGCCGGTCACATCGCGGAAAACCAGAACGCGCACGTCGCGCACGTCAACGAAGGCTGTGCGCGGGTCGTCGGCGCGGGCGCGCGGGTTGGCTGTGCGGCTGTTCTCAGCGCCCACCGTGAACAGCGGCGTGCTGGCCAGCGAGCCGACAGGCCCCCACTGAGGGTTGATGATCAGCAGGTCGCCGGGTGGCAGCGCTGGCGGCAGCCAGCTGTCGAAGATGTAGAGGTCGAACGGCTGGGCCGGCAGGCCGCGCGCCAGGTCGCCGCGGAAGGCCTGCACGCCGGGCAGGCTGCGCAGCGCCTGCTCCAGGAACAAGTTACCGGGCGTCATCAGCAGGACGCGCCGCGCCGCCGCCGTGTCGAGCACCGTCCAGGCGCGGTTGTCCAGCGCCAGGTAATCCACATACGCTGAGTCCGCCGGCAGCGTGAGCGCGGCCTCAACCGCCTGCGCGCCCTCCGGCAGCCGCTCCGAGAGCAGCGCCACCTGCTGCCCGGCGGGCACGGTGTAGAACTGCGAGTCGAACAGCGCGCCGTCTACGTAGAGGCTGAACACAGCTTCAGCATCCGTATCGCCGTAGTTGGTGATCTGGGCGAACAACTGCGGCCGGTGGCCGGGCAGAGCGCGCGCGGCCAGCGCGGTCAGCGCCAGGTTGCTGGCGGACGTTCCCACCGGCACGTAGACCACCTCGCCGGGCACAGTGGGCAGCAGCGTCGGGTCGCCCAGGCCGCCGTCGCTGATGACGACGACGGTCAGGCGGCTCTCGCCGGCTGCGCCAGAGGGGTCTACCAGGCCGAGCGCGCCCGGCCAGTCGGCGCGGCCCTGGCCCGGGCGAGCGCGGGCGATGGCGGCGCGCAGCGCGGCCCGGTCAGACGTGGCCGGGGCGATCACCTCCGGCGCGTCGGCCACGCGGATCACGGTCATGGTGTCGCCAGCGCTCAGCGTGTCCACGATGGCCAGCGCCTCGTCCTGGGCCGCTGCGAAGCGCGTGCGCCCGTTTACATCGGCGGCGTTCATGCTGGCGGAGGCGTCGAGCAGGGCGACGATGCGGCCGCTGCCCACCGCCGGCACAGCGACAAACGGGCGGGCCAGCGCCAGCGTCAGCGCCGCCAGGATCAACAGCTGGAGCAGCAGCAGCAGGCTGCGGCGCAGGCGCTGCCAGGGCGTGTTGGCCTCGCTGTCGCGCATCAGCCGCTCCCATAAAAACGTGCTGGAGACAACCAACTCGCGGCGGCGCAGCCGCAGCATGTACAGCAGAACGATAGGGACGGCCAGCAGGCCGGCCAGCAGCGCAAGGGGCGTTAGGAAGGCCATCAGGTCAGATACCCAACGCAAATGCGCCAAGGCGCAAGGGCGCAAAAAGATCAAACCGATATTTGTTCATAGACCATTGACTACCCGCTTGATGCCTTGTCTGAGTACGACAGCGCCGAAATTGATGACGAGCGCCAGCTTGAGGCCGGTTACCCGCAGATACGTAAGCGCCTGTGCCTGAAAAACGGGGTTGAATTGTGGCACAGCTTTACATTCCACAATGACAAGATCGTTGACCAGTAGATCAAGGCGTAAAGGCGTGGCGAGTTCAGCGCCTTTGTAGGTGATCGGAATCGATTTTTGTCGTTCGACCCGAAGCCCTCGCTGCGTCAGTTCCCAGGCCAGCGCCTCTTCGTAGACACTTTTCAACAACCCGGGGCCACCGAGAACAGTATGCACTTCCAGAGCAGCGGCGACAATATGACGGCTGATGGCGTTTTCATCACCCTGGTAACTCTCAGTGCTTGCGTCATTGCGTCCTTGAGCCATTGCCTTATGTTCTTTCCCACCTCACCAGCCCTACCTCACCAGCCCCTGCCGGCGCAGCTCGGACAAGACCAGCTTCTCCCACGGGCTGCCGGTGTCTGCCCGGATGTAATGCGCGCCGCGCCGCGTCAAATCAGCGCGAATGCCCTCCAGCCAGGCGGTCAAGCGCCGGGTGTACAGGTCGCGCATGGCCGCGTCCACCGTGACCTCCTGCGGGCGGCCCGTTTCCACATCAATCAGGCGCAGATCGCCGGCCAACGGCGGCGCGAGTTCCTCCGGGGCGAGGGTGTGAATCAGGGCGACTTCGTGGCCGCGCGCCAGCAGGGCTGTGACGCCGTCTAGGTAGCCGGAGGGCGAGAACATGTCGCTGATGACAATCGTCAGGCCGGGCCGTCCAGCGCGCAGCGCGTAGGCCGCCAGCGCCTCGTTGAGATCGGTGACGCCGCCAGCGCGCAGCCCGTCGGCGAACGCCAGCAGCGCGACGCTGCGCGCGCGCCCCCGCGCCGGGCCAAACAAGTCAATGCGCTGGTCACTGGCGGCCAGCAGCACCAGGCGGTCACTGCTGTGCAGCGAAACGTAGGCCAGCGCTGCCGCCGCGCGCCGCGCAAACGCGAACTTGTTCGCGGCGCTCTCGCCCGGCGGCCAGTCCATGCTGGCAGAGGTATCAACGATAATGTGCACCGCCAGGTCTTCTTCGTCCTCCAGCAGCTTGATGTACGGGCGCTGCAGGCGGGCGTAGATGTTCCAGTCCAGGCGGCGCAGGTCGTCGCCGCGCGTGTAGTTGCGGTAGTCAGCGAACTCGATGCTCGTGCCGCGCTTGGTCGAACGGCGCTCGCCCTTCATCGCGCCGGCGCGCACCCGCGTGGACCACAGCGTGAGCTGCTCCAGCTTGCGGCGTGTGGCTTCGTCAAACAGCGTCAGGGTGGGCATAGGTGCTCACATCCAGCCGGTAGACTTTTTCGTCGCCTTCCATTTCTGAAACCTGGCTCATTTCTTTCGGCGGTAGATATCACTGCGTTTGCCCGCCCGCACGACGACAATCACCTGTATATCCGTTCGCAGGTCGTAGATCACACGATATTTGCCGACACGCAACTTGTACAGGCCGGCGAAATCTCCTTTGAGTGCCCCAGATGTCGGATATCGTCAGCTTCCTCAGCGAGTCGTTCGAGACGCTTCCGTATATCAATCAGCGTTTCCTTGTTGAGTTTTGACAGGTCTCTCTGAGCGTCCCTGCTGATTTCGAGCCTGTACGCCATATCACGTTAATCCCAATGCGCGCCAGACATCTTCTGCCGGATCACCACGGCGTTCTGACTGAAGATAGGCGCGCAGGGATTCGATAACATCAGGTTGCAGGTCAAGATCAGCATCAGAGTCGAGCAGCGTCTCCAGGCGTTCGTTAACGACTTCCTCGACCAGATCACGTATCGTTGCTCTCAGCATCTCGCGCAGTTCATCAACCGTAAGATCAGCCACTCTGTCAGGCATTTAGATAACCCTTTCCCAATACAGCTTATACCCTGGTCTTGCGCACTGCCGCCAGCAGGTCTTTGACGATGGCGTCCGGGCTGACGCCCTCGGCCAGCCCCTCGAAGTTGAGCAGCAGCCGGTGGCGCAGCGCTGCCGGCGCAACGGCCTGCACGTCCTCGAACGCCACGTTGAAGCGGCCTTCTAACAGCGCGTTGACCTTCGCGCCGATGATGAGCGCCTGCGCCCCGCGCGGGCTGGCCCCGTAGCGCACGTAGCGGCGCACGCTCTCCGGCGCGGACGGGTCGTCCGGGTGCGTGGCGACCACCAGCCGGGCGACGTAATCGGTAATGTGGCTGGCGACCGGCGTTGCCAGGGCCAGCCGGCCCATAGCGATCACCTGGCGGCCGTCTGCGACTTTGCGCGGCATGGCAGTATCCGCCCCAGTGGTGCGCTCCAGGATGCTCACCAGTTCGCTCACCGACGGATACGCGACGTTAACTTTGAACATGAAGCGGTCGAGCTGCGCCTCCGGCAGCGGATACGTGCCCTCCATTTCCAGCGGGTTCTGCGTGGCCAGCACGAAAAAAGGCGGCTCCAACGGGTAGCTGCGGCTGGCAACTGTGACTGTTTTCTCCTGCATCGCCTCCAGCAGCGCCGATTGGGTTTTGGGCGTGGCGCGGTTGATCTCGTCGGCCAGAACCAGGTTGGCGAAGATCGGCCCGTGATGGAAGCGGAACACGCGCCGCCCGTCCTCGGTTTCCTCCATGATGTCAGTGCCGGTGATGTCGGCGGGCATCAGGTCGGGCGTGAACTGGATGCGGGCGAACTTGAGGTCGAGCGCCTCGGCCAGCGCGCGGATGAGCATGGTCTTGCCCAGGCCGGGCACGCCTTCAAGCAGGGCGTGGCGGCCAGCCAGCACGCAGATGAGAACGCCGCGCACCACGTCCTGCTGGCCCACGATCACGCGGGCGACCTCCGCTTCAACGGCGCGGGCGGTCTCGCTGAAGGCTTCGAGCGAAATGTCCATTGTGTTGTCCCTCACGGTGTTCGACCCCCGGGCGAAAACACAGTGCGCAGGGGAATGCGCAGCCCTGGCAGCACAGTGCCGCCGTCGAGCGTGTCGTCTGCGCCGAATGTCTGGGCGCTGCCCTCCGGCGTGTAGACGACAACGCTGCGCGCGCGCGGGTAAACCACCGACACCTGCCGCGTGCCGAAGCGCAGATAGTCCAGCACCCTCTGCTGAACGGCCTCTGCCTCGTCGTTGGGCGAGATCGCTTCGACGGCTAGATCGGGCGCGAACGGGATACAGCCGTCTGGCATGCCTTCGGGCAGACGCCCCGCCGCTAAAAAGCCCACGTCTGGCGCGCGCACGGTGTCGCGGCCTTCGGGGTGAGCGCACAGCACATAGCCGGTTTCGGCGGCAGTGGCCGCGCCCAGCCGGTGAGCCTCTACAAACGCGCCGATCAGCCGGTCAAGCCGGGAGGCGATCTGGCCGTGCAGGCCGCCAGCGGGCGACATCTCGATCAGGACTCCCTCGCGCAGTTCCAGGCGCTTGCCGGCGTATTCCGGACAGTGCGACAGCGCCCACAGATCGGCGGCTGTGTACAATTGGACGCTGACATCTTGCACGGTCGTTTCTCACTCCCCGCCGCTGCGGCGCGGCTCCAGCGCGCTGAAGTAGTCGCGGACGATATCGCGCATGCCGAGCGGAATATAGGCGCTGTCGAGCGCGCGGCTGGCGGCTTGGCTGTAATCGCTGAATACCTGGCTGTAGGGCACCAGCGCCTCGCCAGCGGGGTTAGGCGCGAACTCGCCCTCAACAGCCAGCGCGTCGCCGGCGTCCGGCTCCAGCACGATCTGCGGGCCGCCCACGCCGCCCACGCGCTGCGGTGCGTACACCGGCGCGTACTCACGCACGCCGGCCCCGTCCGGCTGGTTGTTGGCTGCGGCTGCGCGGTCGCGGCCTGCCGGGCCGCCCGCTTCCTCGCCGGCATCGCCGGGCTGGTCGCCAGCGCCGCCGCCGACGCCGCCTGGCTCAACGGCGCGAACGCTGCCTTCCGGGCCGTCCTGCGCCCGATCCACCGGCTGCACGCCGCGCGCACCGGTCTGCTGGCCTTCGCTGGCAGGACTCTCGCTGCCCTGGCCGGCGGCCCCGGCCTCGCCCTGCTCGCCTTCAGCGCCGGACTGCTGCGCCATCGGCTGGCTCAGCGCGCGCAGCCCTTGGGCCGCCTCCTGCTCGTCGCCCTGCTCCGTCTGCGCCTGAGCCGCCTGCCGCTGGCCGGCCCGCCTGTCCGGATTCTGGCTCTGCGCGATCTGGTTGGCGGCCCGCTGCAGCCGCTGCGCTGCTGCGTTGAGCTGATCCGCTGCCTGCCCCTGGCGCTCGGCCTGCTGCTGACCGGCCTGCAGGCTGTCGCGGGCGCGCTGAAGCGCGTCTTGCGCGGCCTGCACATCGCCGCGGCGCAGGGCGTCAGCAGCCTCGCGCAGCGCGTCAGCGGCGGCGGGATTGGTCGCCTGGAGGGCGTCAGCGGCGGCTTCGAGCGCTTCGGCGGCCTCGTCGCGCTGCTGCTGGCTCATCTGCGGAATCTGTTCGGCCAGCCGTTCCAGCGTGGGGATAGCCTCCTGCGCTTGTTCGCCCTGTCCCTGGCCGGAGGGCGCATCCGACGGCGGGGCAGCCTGGCGCAGGGCAGACGCCGCCCGCTGCGCGGCGGCGCGGCTGTCGCCCGCCTGAAGTTCCAACCCAGCGGCGGCCTCAGTCAGGCGGGACTGCGGGCCGGCCAACGCAGCGAACGCCTCCTCAGCGGTCACCTGCTGTTCGCCCAGCGTCTCGGCGGCGCGCTCAAGCTGTTCCAGCAGCGCCTGACGCTGGTCGTCGGCCAGCGGGCTGATGGCAGCCACCTCCTGGGTAATGTCCGCCAGGTCGTCGCGGGCCTGGGCCAGCGCTGCGTCGCGGGCGGCGCTGCTGCTGGCCGCCTCGGCCTGCGGGTTGGGCAGGAGCAGAAGCAGAATGAGCACGGCCGCCAGCGCTGCCGCCAGCAGCCAGGCGCGGCCGTCGGCCCGCAGCGGCAGCCGCGCGCGAACGTCTACGGCGCTGGCCGCCGCCCAGGCGTCGGCGATCTGGCGGGCAGCCAAGTCGTCGCGCGTGCGGATGCGGCCCTCAGCCAGCTCCAGCGCAGTGGAAGTGCGCTCGCCGAGGTTGAACTCCAGGTCGAAGCGGCGGGCGGCGGCCAGCGGCGAGCGCGGCTGCAGCCAGGCCAGCAGCGGCGCGATCAGCCCGGCCAGCGCCACGCCAGCCGCTGCCAGGGCCGCCGCCTGCTCGGCAGACAGCACAGGGAACAGCCGGGCTGCCAGCGCTGCACCAATGCCCAACGCCAGCCCGGCCCACAGGCCGCGCGGCAGCCACCGCAAGGCCCGCTGGGCGCGCGCACGCCGCTCCCAGGCGCGGACGACGCCGCCGAGCGCCTCGTGCTGCTGATTGAATGCGGCCTGTGATGCCATGAATGTCTGCCTTTCAAATCGTCCTGAAAGCCGACTGGCCGCCGTGGATGGGCTGCGCATCTGCTAACAATACCCGGCTGGCGCGGCCCGCGTTCATCGAGCTTCACGCGCGGGCCGCCGCATGCGGCGAACGGCCAGCACCACCAGCGCCGTCGAGATGGCCAGGCAGGCTACGGTAAAGCTGATCCACGGCGACACCAGAGGGATAGTGCTGCCGTCGCTGCTGAGCGTGACCGTCCAGAAGCCGACCACTTGGCGGTCAATCAGCAGCTGCTGGGTGATGAGGGCGGTCGCTATCGGGTTCAGGCTGACCAAAAACAGCCCTGCGTAAATGAACGCGGCCTCCACCACTGGCGAACCGCTGATGCCAGAGCCGTAGCCGCCGGCGGCCCCGACGAACGCGTTGAACAGCGGCAGGCTCGCCAGCAGCGGCACACCGAACGTGATCGCCAGCGCCGCCGCGTAGGCGCGCAAGCTGGCCGTCAGCGCGCGCGGCGTGATCGCCGAGAAGTAGATGCCCACCGTGCCCAGCGTGATCGCCGTCGCCGTCAGAATCACGAAGGCCAGAACGATCTCGGCAGTGTTCACGCCGCCGAACAAAAAGGCGATGCTCTGCAGCGGAATGGCAGAGAACAGCAGCAGCAGGATGTAACCCAGCGCTGACTCCAGCTTGCCAATCACAAATGACGGGCTGGCCAGCAGCGTCGTGCGCAGCAGGTCATACGTCTGGCGCTCGCGCTCGCCGGCGATGGCCCCGGCGGTGAAGGCCGGCGCGATGAAGATAATCAGCAGCAGCTCGATGCCCACCAAGCCCACGAACAGCACGCGCCCCACCGCGCCGGACGCCGCCGAGCCGGTGATCTGGGTGGCCGTGTAAAACAAATAGAGCAGCACAGTGAAACCGCTCATCAGACCCAGGTAGACGGTGAGCACAACGAACGCGCGCGCGCCGCGCATGCGCCCGCGCAGCTCGCGCACCATCACCGGGTTGAGGCGGAAGGCGCGGGCGTCGCGCGCTGCCACTGCGCCCGCCCAGGCTGCCGCGCCAGCCGTCACAACACCCGGCGTGAAGCCGGCCAGCAGCAGAGCGGCGGCGTTGGCGGCGGCCAGCAGCCACAGGCCAACCAGCGCCCACAGCTCGCGCGCCAGCACGCCCACCATCAGCACCAGCAGCAGGCTGGTGTTGAGCAGCGTCAGCACGATAACAGTGGCCAGCGCCGCGTCATCTGCCAGAGCAGCCGCGCCCAACAGAGCGCTGTGCAGCGCGCTGAACAAGCCCGGCACAGCCCGGACGCCGCCCAGAAAAGCGAGCAGCAGCAGAACGGCGATCAGGCCGCCGTTAGCCAGCGCGCCCCAGCGCAGGGCAGACGCGGCGCGTTCGAGACGGGCCTCGCGCGGGGTGAGCGCCTCGCCGGGCGCATCCGCCCAGCCGACGATTCCGGCGTCCTCGTACACTACGTGACCGCGCCTTTCGTAACGCGCATGAACATCGATTCCAGGTCCTTGGTCTCTTCGGTGAAGCCAAGGATGGGCACAGCAGCCGCAGTAAGCCGCTGGTTGAGTGCAGCCACACCGTCGTCGTCGCCGGTGAAATCAACGCGCACGCGCCACCGTCCGCTGCGCGGCTCCAGCACTTCGACGCCGATCACGTCTGGCGCGCCCGCCAGCAGCGACTGCACCGTTTCGGCGATCTCGGCGCTGCGCACGGTGATCACGATCTCGCGGTGCGGCGTAAGCTGGGCGCGCATCTCGTCTATGCTGCCCTGCATCACCATCTGCCCCGCCTCGATAATGCCGATGTGCGTGCAGATTTCGGCCACATCCGCCAGGATGTGCGACGAGAAGAAGATCGTCTTGCCCATCTTGGCCAGCTCCAGCAGCAGCTCGCGGATTTCGACGCGGGCGCGCGGGTCCAGGCCAGAGGCCGGCTCGTCGAGGATCAGCACCTGCGGATCGTGGGCCAGCGTGCGGGCCAGCGACAGGCGCTGCTTCATGCCCCTGCTGAGCTTGTCTACCAGGTCCTCGCGCCGGTGCGACAGGTCCACCAGTTCCAGCAGGTCGTTGATGAGCGGCCTGCGTTCGTTTTCCGGGATGTCGTAGCAGGCGGCGAAAAAGTCGAGGTATTCCCACACGCGCATGTCGTCGTACACGCCGAACTCGTCCGGCATGTAGCCGATGGCGCGGCGCACGGCGCGCGGTTGGTCAGTCACAGAGTGCCCGGCGATCCACGCCATGCCGCTGGTGGGCCGGGTTAAAGTGGTGAGCACGCGCATCGTGGTGGTTTTACCCGCGCCGTTGGGGCCGACAAAGCCGTAGATGCTGCCCTCTGGCACAGCCAGCGACAGGCCGTTAACCGCCGCGAACTTGCCGTAGCGCTTCACCAGATCTTTTGTTTCGATAATCGCGCTCATGAAATAACCCCGGCTGACATGCCTGCCGCGTGTCGTTTAATTTTAGTATACGCCAGCTTGGGGCAAACGTCCGCAGCGGGCCGGGGCTTCTCACAATCGGCTAAGTTGGCCGCGCTGCTGGGCAGCTCGCCAGCCCATTTAGTTTTTGACCGCCCCCCGCAGAGTCTGACATAATTGGCGCGAGTCCTCTCTGCTGGGTAAGAATATCAAGGAGACGTGTCCATGAGCCGTTCCGTGCGAACTTTCCTGGCAATTGTGCTGTTTCTGCTGGCAGCGCTGATTGCCATCAACAACATCGTGAACCAGCTAACCAGCCTAGACAACTGGTGGCTGCCGCTGCTGCTGGTCATTGCTGGGCTGGCGCTGGTGCTGATCCCGGAGGGGTGGTCGTGGCGCGGCGTCACGCGCGCTGAAGAGGCCGAGGCCGACGCCGCCGTCAAGGCGCTGCAGGAGGCCGCGGCGCCGACGCTGCCCGCCACCAGCGCCGAGGCCGCCCTCGCGCCGCCCGCGCCTGAAGCCGAACCCGCGCCCGCCCCAGAGCCTGAGGCTGCGGCTGAGGCCGAACCCGCGCCCACGCCAGAGCCTGAGGCCGCGGCTGAAGCCGAACCCGCGCCCGCCCCAGAGCCTGAGGCCGCGGCTGAAGCCGAACCCGCGCCCGCCCCAGAGCCTGAGGCCGCGGCTGAAGCCGAACCCACGCCCATGCCAGAGCCTGAGGCGGCGGCTGACGACTTGACGAAGATTGAAGGGATTGGCCCGAAGATGCAGGCTGCGCTCAAGGCGGCGGGCATCACGACGTTTGCGCGGCTGGCGCAGGCGAGCGAAGACGAGCTGCGCGCCGCCATCGAGGCGGCCGGGATGCGCTTCGCGCCCAGCGCCAAAACGTGGGCGGAACAGGCGGCTTTCGCCGCGCGCGGCGACTGGGACGGATTGGCCGCGTTCCAGGCCTCGCTGACCGCCGGGCGTAAGGAGTAGCCGCGCGTTCCGGCTGGCTCAGACGCGGGCGGCCTCGGCCACCAGCGCTTCGAACGCGGCCATCAGGTCACGGGTGCGTGGGCCGGGGCCGCCCACAACGTGGCCGTCAATCTGGCGCACCGGGCACACCTGCTTGGTGCTGGAGGTGATGAACACCTCGTCGGCGCGCAGCAGCTCGGCCAGAGGCAGGTCGCGCTGCTGGACGGCATAGCGACTCTCGGCCAGCTCCAGCGTCACCTGCCGCGTGACGCCAGCTAGGATACCGCGCGCGGGCGTCACCAGCGTGCTGCCGAAGAAGGCGAACAGGTTGGTCGTCGTCCCTTCCAGGGCCAGGCCGTCGCGGTCAATGTACAGCGAGTCGACCGCGCCGCTGGCTTTGGCGCGGCGCAGCGCCAGAATCGCTGGGATGTAGTTGATGGTCTTGGCCTCCGGCAGGTAGCGCTCGGCGTGGTGCGTGGCGACCTTTACGCCGCGAGCAAACCACTCTGCCGGCGGCTGCGGCTTTGGCGTGACCAGCACCAGCAGGCGCGCCGCGCCGCTGGGCAGCAGGCCGTCGCTGCTGTCGCCGCCGGTGATGACAATGCGCACGCCGTGATCGCCCGGCTCGCTGCGGGCCAGCGCCTCCAGCACTATGTCGCCGATGGCGGCCAGCGGCAGCGGCAGCGCCAGCTCCAGCATTTGCGCGGACAGCGCCAGCCGCGCCAGATGCGCTTCCAGGTGGAACGGGCGGCCGCCGTAGGTGCGAAGGTAGTCGAACACGCCGTAGCCGCGCGTCACGGCTAAGTCGGCGGCGGGTACGCTGGCTGCGTCGGCGGGGACAAAAGCGCCGTCAATATAGCAAACGTTGGGCATAGCTGCGCTTCCTGGTGCGTGCGAAGCGCCGATTGTAGCATGGCCCGCCCGCCGTGCAACGGGCGAGTGTGGGGGGCAGGGCAATCGCTTCAAGACGAGCCACAACGAAAGGCCACATCTCAACCACCGTTTCAGTACCCTCAAGCGGGTCGAAGGGATTGAGGCTGACGATTTCCTGAACGTCTGGCAGGCGGGCATGTCGTTTCAGTACCCTCAAGCGGGTCGAAGGGATTGAGGCAAATTGCCAGTTTGGCATTGGAGTAGAGCTATTACGGTTT
>DAOTWC010000150.1:0-3268 GCA_034435995.1 Anaerolineae bacterium
GAGGCGGGCCATTCAAAGAGGGCTACAACGTCGTTTCCGGGATTGATAAGTATGTGCCGGTTGACGTGTATGTGCCTGGCTGCCCGCCGACGCCACAGGCGCTGCTGTATGGCATGATCGCCCTTCAGAAGAAGATTGATGGGCAGTCACTGGCGAATATGAATGACGTGCCATGGTATGGTGTTGGCCCATCAGAGCCGACACCAATCCCGATTTTGGGGCCAGACATTATTGACCCGCGCCAGATGGACATCATCAGACGCCAGGCTGAGCTGGCAGCTGCCGGACAACCGTATGGTGTGCGTGACCTACCAGCCCCGATGCTGGTTGGTAAAGCAGAGACTAAGACCGACGGCACAGGCGCCGCTGCGGCCGCACCTGTCCAGGAAGCTGAGGCAGACCCAGAGAAAGCTGAACGGATGCGCAAACGTGAAGAAGCGCTGGCGCGCAAACGCGCACGCGAGGTTAGTAGGGAAGGATGAATGACGTAATGGATATCATTACGCCGGACGCAGTTGAACTCGACGTTGCCGCGGCTGCCGCTGCTCTAGAAGCCAGATTCCCGCGCATTGTAAGGCCTGATACACGGCCGGGTTACACAGGTATAATTGTTGACCGAAACCATCTGGTCGAGGTAGCTCGTGCTATTCGCGACGACTTGGGTTTTGACTACCTATCCAGCGCGACGGCAGTAGACTATCTCGGCATCAGCGACGAGATGGAAATGGTTTATCACGCCTACCGCACTTCTGGTGGGCCGGCGCTGGTGTTTAAGGCGCAGACCCCGCGCGATGACGCGGAAATCCCTTCGCTTGTCAGCGTTTGGCCGGGCGCAGATTTTCAGGAGCGCGAGGCGTGGGACCTCTATGGCATACGCTTCCCTGGCCATCCGAATCTCAAACGCATCCTTATGTGGGAAGGCTTTGCTGGCCATCCCATGCGCAAGGACTGGTATGAAGCGTATTACGAGCAGGAGCACAAACCGTTTGACAGCCGCTGGCCTAGCGGCCACGTTTACCGCGCTGAGGAGCGCAACCCCTACGGCAAGAATGTGCGTTATCCGGCTGACTTTGACCTCTCACGCTTGACTGATCGTTCGGAAGAGGCCCTGTACAGCGGTTTGGGGCTGGGTGTGGATGTTCAGGAGCTGAGCGGTGAAGGCATCGCAACCGACCGGTTGGTAGTCAACCTGGGGCCTCATCACCCAAGCACACACGGCGTCTTCCGAATGGTGGTGACCCTTAACGGCGAGACGATCGAATCGCTTGAACCGGTCATGGGTTACCTGCACCGTAACCACGAGAAGATCGGCGAACGCAACACCTACCTGCACAACATGCCGTTTACTGACCGACTCGACTACATCTGCAGCATGAGCAATAACCTGGGTTACGCGCTGGCTGTGGAGCACCTGCTCAGCCTAGGGGCACGCTATCAGCCGCCAACCTATCGAGCCGAAGTCATTCGGGTGCTTATGGTGGAGCTGACACGCATTGTGAACCATCTGTGGTCAATCGGCTTTTTGCTGAACGACCTAGGCGCATTCTTCACGCCGATGCTGTATGCCAACAACGAGCGCGAGAAAATCCTGGATATCTTCGAGGCCACCGCTGGCAGCCGGTTGATGTGCAATTACATGCGCTTTGGCGGCGTATTCAAAGATCTGCCGGAACGTATCCGCGGTGTGGCCAATCTGGTCAACGACAAGGTGCGTGACTACAACACGCTTGACTACATCACAGAAATCGTGAACGAGCGCTTGCCCAGGTTTTTGGACGAGTATGAGGCCCTGCTAACCCACAACGAGATACTCAAAGAGCGCTCAATCGGGGTAGGCGTGCTGCCGCGCGATAAGGCGATCGCATACAGCGCGTCTGGCCCGCTGCTGCGCGGCAGCGGTGTAGCCTACGACGTGCGCCGCGCCGAGCCGTACAGCATCTACCCGGAGCTGGATTTTGACATTCCAGTTGGAACTAACGGCGACATTTACGATCGCTACCTGGTGCGCATGCAGGAGATGCGCGAAAGCATTCGCATCCTCAAGCAGATACTGCCCCGGCTGGAGCGCACCAAGGGAGAGCCGATCATGGCGGGAAAGCCCGTTCACACACCCCGTGTGCCGCTGGGTGAGGCCTATGGCCGGGTTGAGAACCCTAAGGGTGAACTCGGCTTCTACGTCGTTTCCGCCGGAGATGAAAAAGGCACGCAGAATCCGTGGCGCTATCACGTGCGCGCGCCCAGTTTCATCAACCTAACACCGTTGGGTTTAATGTGCCGCGGCCAGAAGGTGGCGGATGTTGTAGCGATACTGGGCAGTATTGATATCGTGCTCGGTGAAACGGATCGCTGAGAAAGTTGTAATTGTAAAGGGGCAGAGCGCGTATGACGGGATATGGACAGGGCATCGTTCGGGGGTTGCTGATTACCCTGAAGCATTTAGTCAATACATACATTGACGATATTCGGTACGCAGGCCGCAAGTACATCGGCGATGAGATTTTCCAGATTCGCCAGGGGCCAAAATCACAGGGCGCATACACTGTTCAGTACCCTGATGAGAAGATTGCAGTGCCAGAACGCTTCCGGTTTGTCCCTTTCTTGGTGGTAGAAGATTACGATCACCCTGAAAGACCCGGTCACGATTGGTGCACTAGCTGTGGCATTTGTGCAAAAGTGTGCCCGCCGCAGTGCATCTGGATTGTGCGCGGAGAGGACCCTAACACTGGCCGGCCCATTCCAGAACCGCAGGCTTTCTACATTGATATTGACATCTGCATGAACTGCGGCTACTGCGCTGAGTTCTGCCCGTTCGACGCGATCAAGATGGATCACGACTACGAGCTGGCAAGCTACGATCGGACGACGCATCACATCTACGATAAGAAGAAGCTCTCCAAAGAACTGCGGTACTGGAAGAGCATTGCCCCCACCACCGCGCTTGAAGAAATGCAGGCGCGGGGCGGTTGGGAGCACTCTGACGTTCTGAAAGAACGCAAGAAAGCCGAGCGTGCAGTGTCCTCGGCCAAGACTGACGCCCAGGGCGCTGCAGTCATGACAGCCGAGGCTGCCCCGGCAGCGCCTGCGTCGCAGCCAGAAACTGATGCTGAGGCGGAGAAGGCGGCACGCCTGGCAAAACGAGAAGCCGCGCTGGCTCGCAAGCGTGAACGTCAGGCCCACGAAGGCGAAGCGCAGAGTTAAGGCTTAAACTAGCAATGTATGTGAACCCCGACTGACCAATCGGGGTTCACGTTTTTTCTCAGCTGTCGTT
>DAOTWC010000151.1:0-2817 GCA_034435995.1 Anaerolineae bacterium
ATTCGGCTAAATGCCTGAGATTGCTCATGTCACCGTTCATCTCGACTGCGAAAGCGCGGGCGAGCAGTTCGGCTTCCTCATGCGTTAGTCCAGCCAACAGCGGACGGAACTCAAGCTGTACCGCTTCGGGGTCGTCTTCGGTCGGCGCAGCGTAGTGGCGGTAGTAACCAACCGCTGTCGTACGGTCATCCGTGCGCCGCATACCACACCAGACCGCCCATTCGATCTCCAGATCGTCGGTATCCTGTTCGTAACCGTGCGGCGTATCAGTCACGATCGCGCGCTGCTGTTCACGGATGGCGGCCAGATTGTCGTAACGCTGCTCCCACTCCGGCCCGACATAGCGCGCCATTTGCTCCGCCATCGCCTGTTCAGTCACGTCATGCAGCATCTCGATGTGGTTCACTTTCTGGTTGCGGCTGTAGAAGAGCGGCACGCGCCCGCCGTGTTCCTCGTCGTAGACCGTGCCCGGCAAAACGATGTGCGTGTGCGGATTATGCTGTCCTGGCGCTTGCGGGTCGTCCGTCTGGCGGTGATGGGTCACGTAGCTCATCTCAATACCTGTGTCGATCCCGCGCGCCTCGAAGAAGTCATCCACCACGCGCTCTGTCAGTTCGCGCACGAAGCGCTCGCGCTCCTCCGGCGCGACCATGCCGATTAAGTCCGGGTTCGGGTTGACCACCAGGCTGAAGGTCAGCACGTGCTGGCTTTTCAGGTCGTCGCAGCGCTGGGCGATCTCAGCTATTGAACCACCCATGCCACGATCCACCCAGCGTTCGCGCCCGGCCACAAACTGCGCTTTTTCGGTGCGGCTTTCGCGGTAGGTCAGGTAACGCAGCAGGTTCCTGGACTGCTTCGCGCCGTCGGCTGACGGTTTCTTGTACTGCACATTCGCCACACACATCTGCTTGCGATCCATGCCTTAGCCCTCACGCCGCCGCCGAACGCTGTTCATGAAGTCGGTGAACTGTGCGGTTAGCGCTTCGACCTTCTCGTCCAGCGCATCCACCTTATGTTCAATTCCTTTGGCAATCGCCCGGCGCGATCCCGGCAGATCTTCCTGAGATGCCAGGTAGTAATTCAGCGCATCGCGCAGCAGGTCATTCTTGCTGACGAAGGTCCCGAGGCGGGCACGGACGCGGCGCAGTTCTTCCAGCCGCCGCATCTGATCCGGGGTCAGGTTGACCGTCATACGCTCGCTGTAAGGATTGGGTTTCTTCTTCGTCATTCACTCGCTCCTTCCTCTATATAAGCATTTTGGATCGCCTGACGCAGTTTCGCCGTCGGACGGAAGCGCAAATAGACCCGCTTCAGCCTCTGCGGCGCAGCTTTGCCGTGTGTCGCTTCAAGCCGCTGGCGGATTGCCCCGGCGCTACGCAGGGTCTGCACCTCGGCGGTCAGCTTGCCCAGATCGGCGACGGTCACAACGCCACCAGGCTGTGCCAGTGCCTCCAGCCACAGTTCCGCCAGGACTTCGATCACCTCGGCCACCTCGCGCCGCTTCAGGTGTGGCAGGCGCTGGTGGATGGATCGAACAGTTTCACGGTGATTCACAGATCAACTCCTCATCTTTCCTCGGTTGGTTCCACCGTCGGACGGCCTCTCGTCCGACGGCAAAGGCGCGTAACGTGCGTGATGCGGCTTTGCAGCGCATACCGGCAGGGTGTGCGCTCGCTCGGCGTGGTTCGCCACGTCGAGCGGTGTGGCCGGGGCAGCGCACCGCCACACCGGTGCGGCTCGCGGCGCGGGCTGCACCAGCCTCCCCGGCGCATGAGGGGCGAGCGTATTTAGCTCGCTTGCTAATCTTGGGGCATAGAGGAGATTGTTGACTCATACCCATCTGTGTTCGCGCGACTGCCTGACAGCGCACAACCATAGCCCCAAGATTAGTGTATGGTCGCACATCCCCTCTGCCGGTCACTGTGGCGGCAGGCTTCCCCGTACTACACTCTGGAAGCACGCTGCCAGCGTCGGAGAGAACCCTTAGCTTGCCGTCCCACGAGGACCCTAGAAGACCGTTCTCCGACGTTGTGGCATGGCGGCTGTCGTAAAAACGTCGCGCCACGAGCGCCTTAGCAAGCGAACGGCCAGCCCTTGTCCTGCGTGACCATCTCCACCATTCAAGCGAGGAGGATTTCTCATGCATTACCTGGGCATCGACTGGGCGACCGACAAACACGATCTGTGCCTCATGGCTGACGATGGCCGTGTCCTGAGCCAGTTCGAGATCACACACGATATGGCGGGCTTCAGCAAGCTCTACGAACTGCTCAAAACTCTGCCAGACACCCGCATCAACATTGAACGTTCGGATGGGCTGCTGGTGGACTGGCTGGTTCAGCAGGGTGCTGATCTCTACATCACACCACCTCACGTCCTGGCACATCGCCGCCCAACCCGTGTTAAAGATGACAAGGGCGATGCCTTTCTGCTGGCGTATCTGCTTCGTCTGGGCGATCCCGACTGCCGTCCCTACAGCCTTCAGAGCCAGATCGTCACGCACCTCAGACAGCTTGCCCGTGCTTACGACCGGGCACTGGGGGAACAACGACGCCTGAGCAACCAGTTGATCTACAACCTGCGCCAGTACTACCCGGTCGCGCTGACGCTGTTCTCCTTCGTGCGCTCGCCGCTGACACTGGCATTCCTGGAACAGTTCCCCACCCCCCAGGAGGCTGAAAAGATCACCTATGCCGATCTGGAAGCTTTCCTGCGTGGACAGAAGTACACTCACTTGCATCGTCTTGACCTGATCTACCAGCGCTTGCAGGTGCCGATGCCCCATGCTTCGGTGCAGGCGAGTTATGTCGAACACGT
>DAOTWC010000152.1:0-25727 GCA_034435995.1 Anaerolineae bacterium
CTGAAGTACCGTTGGATAACGGTTCAAGTACGTGGTTCTTGCTTTTTCCCACTAAAAAGCATTGGCGTGAGGACTCACGGCTTGAATACATACTGGACGGGATGCGCTGGTTACGCGACCACTACCAACAGTGGAAAATAAAGTCGCTTGCGTTACCTGCTTTGGGATGCGGTCTGGGAAAACTTGACTGGCAAACGGTCGGACCAGTAATCTGTTCAATTGCAGGCAGGTTCAGCATTCCCGTGTGTGTGTATCTTCCAACAGAGAAGATAATCCCTCCAGAACTGTTGACTCGTGAATTTTTGCTGCGCCAAGACATCACTTGATTAAAGTACTATTTGACGTATGTTTGTTGCACGGCACGCGTATAGTTCTGCTGCTGCAGGAACGATGTGTTAATATGATCGAACTAAGTGCAGGGGACATACTTGAGGGCAGCGCAGTATTGCTTGATTTCAGGCTGGATGTTGGGGCTATTTGCCTCGCGTGATTGACTCTCCCACCGCAACCGCTCTCTCATGCCCGCGTATACACCGTAGACGCACAAAGAATGAGAGTTTCCAGACACTAACGCATCTGTTCACCTGCAGCCGGCATAATGGTAAAATGAACCTGTTGGCTGAACAGATAAGCGGAGGCGAACCGGAGTCATGTCAGCATGGTGGGGAACGCGCAGCAACGTTTCTCCGCGCCTGCGCCTGGAAGTAGAGGCCATGCGGGCGGCGTTCGGCAAAACGTTCAAGCTGGTTGTGCCGCAGTTCGGGCTGCTGTACTGGGAAGGGACGGTCACGCTCAACCTCTCGACGCTGCGCCAGCCGGATCACACGCTCAAGATCGTATATCCGAACGAGTACCCGAACCGCCCAGCGGAGGCGTATGTGCTGAAACCGCGCGTGTACAGCGAAAAACACCAGTACGAAGACGGCCAGCTCTGCCTGTTCAACCCGAAGGACGGCGAACAGTACGGCTGGAACCCCAGCCGCTCCACAGCGGTGACGGTAGCAGCCTGGGCGGTGCAGTGGCTGTACGCCTACTACACCTGGCGCGCCACCGGCGAGTGGCCCGGCATCGAGGAGCGGGTGCACCCGGGCAGGCCGCAGCCGCGCCGGCAGGAGAGATAATATGATCAGATCGCTGTATCTGGCCCGCCACCGCGTTCCGAACCTGGTGGTGGCTCAGCGCGTGCTGGCGCGCATGGCGGCGGCAGCGCAGCACTTCATCGAGGACGAAACCGGCGAGGCGCTGGTGGGGTTGGTCGTGCCAGGCGAGCGCACCAACGGCGTGCCCACCATCTATGTGCTCGACACCATCGCCCCCGATGAAAGCGCCGTGCGCCAGCTTCACACCTTCCAGCAGGGCGATGCCCGCCAGGATGAGATCATCTGGTGGCTGCAGGAGAACTGGCGGCTGTACCGCCAGCGCCGCCAGACCAGCTTCGGCGGCGCGCTGCAGGCCAAATGGGACGTGCCGCTGCGCTATCTGGGCGACTGGCACAAGCAGCCCGGCTACATGATCCAGCCCAGCACTGGCGACCAGATGACCGCCCTCAACTGGCTGGACGACGCTGATAACGGCATGGACTTCCTGCTGGCGCCCATTCTCACGCTCGGCCATCCCTCCACCATCAGCGAGGGCGCGCCCGGCGCGAACTTCGTCACCATGCCGCACACCGAAGACACCCACATACGCGTGGATTTCTGGTACATTGACCGGACGCTGCGCCTGTTCCAGCCCATCGCGCCGGCCATCTACCCCGACGATCAGCTCCCCGGCCTGCCAGCCTACCCCTGGCACCTGACCGACACCGCCCGCTTCGACGAGGAGCACCGCCTCATGCAGCGCGACGGGCTGGCGCTGACGGTCGTTCTGTGGAACGCTACCGATCCGCCGCCGCTGGAGGTGTGCTTCCTCACCGCCCGCGTAGGGGCCGACCGCGTGCTGATCGTTATCACCGGTTGGGATTATCCGCAGCGGCCGCCGGCAGCCCGCGTTGCGCCGTTCCGCCACATGGGGCCAGACGATGACCTGTACGGCGTCTTCGCCCAACTGTGGGCCGAGTCCCAGCCGGTCAGCGACCCGCCCGGCTGGGCTTGGACGCCGGATAAGCGCCTGCTCGACTATATCCACGCAGTGGAAACCAGCCTGGGCCTGCGCCCCGCCGCCCCGCCGCCGCGGACATCTGAAGCGGCGGAGACGGACGCGCCCAGCGGAGGGCAGCCATGAGCTGGGATCGCGTAGAGCGCCTCATCGGCGCAGATAACCTCAGGCGGCTGGCGCAAAAGCGCGTTGCCGTCGTCGGGCTGGGGTCCGGCGGCGGTCAGGTGGCGCTCAGCTTAGCCATGAGCGGCGTGGGCCGCTTCGTGCTGATTGACGACGACGTGCTGGAGGAGACCAACATCCCCCGCCACGTGGCCGACCGCCGCTACTTGGGCCAGCCCAAGGCGGCAGCCGTGGCCGATCTGATCCAGCACCGCAACCCGCAGGCGCAGGTCGAAGTGCGTGTGGGGCGCGTAGAGCAGCACATGGACGCGCTGGACGGCGCTGACATCCTTGTGGTGGCGGTGGACGGCGAGAATGCCAAGTACACCATCAACCAGGCCGCCCTCGAACGCAGTCTCGTGGCTGTTTACGCCGGCGTGTACGAGCGCGGCGAGGGCGGCGACGCGGTCGTGATCTACCCCTACGATGGGCCGTGCTACGCCTGCTGGGCTGCCGAGCTGCGCGAGGACGTCGCCGCGGCCCGTCCCGGCCCGGATGCTGACCTAGACTACGGCATGATCGGCCCAGAGGGCACGCTGGAGGCAGAGCCGGGCCTGTGGCTGCACGTCACCCGCGTAGCCGGCGCGCAGGCCCACTTGGCGCTCAACGAGCTGTTGAAAGGGACTGATGCCTACGAGCCGATGCCCGGCAACACGGTGATTATGGCCAACACGACTCTTGAGATCGTCACCGGCCAGGTCAGCCCGCCGCACACGGCCGTGTGGGCCAATATCCGCCGCAACCCGGACTGCCTGGTGTGCGGCGACGCGCTGCGCGCCCGCGCCGCCCTGCTGGCCGACGAGACGGGCGAACATGTGTCGCTGGCCGAACTGATGGACACCATAGGCATTGATTTACAAGATGAGGACGAGGATTGACGTGTAATGGACGAGCAGAACAATATCCGCCCCACCGACGACACGCCCGCCGACACCAGCGCGCCGCAGACGGCGCCGGCGGAGACTGCCCGGCCCGCCGCTGAACGCCCGTCCGTCCCGCCCGACGACGACGCCCGCATGAGCGAACGCCTGGAGCGCCTGGGCGGCGAGCCGGCCCCGGTGATTACGCCTGAGGAGTTCGCGCGGCTGCAGCAGGCCGGGCAGGTGCACATTGACGCCTTGGGGCGCGTGCAGACTGCCCGTCGCGCTGACGCAGAGGCCGGCGTCTCGCTGCGCAAACGGCGCGCCTGGTATCTATGAGCACCAACGACCCGGCGCTGTTCATGCGGCGGGCGTTGGTCAACAGCCTGAAACACAAGGGCGAGTTGGACGACCCGCGCGTGGAAGCTGCTTTTATGGCTGTGCCGCGCCACGCCTTCCTGCCCGACGTCACGCTGGAACAGGCCTACGCTGACGAGGCCGTGCCAGTCAAGCGCGAGCCGGACGGCACAGTCGTCAGCTCGGCCAGCCAGCCCAGCATGATGGCCATGATGCTGCGCCAGCTGCAGCTGCGCCCCGGCGATAATGTGCTGGAAATCGGCACGGGCACAGGCTACAACGCGGCGATCATGCAGCACATCGTCGGCGAGAGCGGCACAGTGACCACTGTCGAGTACGACCCCGAGGTGGCCGAGGCAGCCCGCAGCAACCTGCAGCGCATCGCCGCTGGCAGCATTCGCGTGGTGACTGGCGACGGCGCGGCAGGCTACGCGCCGCGCGCCGCGTACGACCGCATCATAGCGACGGTGGGCCTGTGGGACATCCCGGCTGCCTGGGAACGTCAGCTCAAGCCCGACGGGATCATCGTCGCCCCGCTGTGGCTGGACGCGATTCAGGTAAGCGCCGCCTTTCACCCCCTGCCAGATGGCGCGCTCTACAGCGAGAACAACCTGCCCTGCGGCTTTGTCCGCCTGCGAGGGGCTTATGCGGGGCCGCTGGTCACGCGGCGCGTGGGCACGGGGCTGCTGCTGACCACCAACGCCGCCGCGCTGCTCGACAGCGCCGCGCTGCACCTGCTCTTTTCCGAGGACGCCGAACCCAGCGTGTTCGACATCCGCCTCAGCGCTGGCCAATACTGGCAGGGCTTCTTGCCATACCTTGTCCTCAACATACCGCCTGGCTATGCGTTTGCCGCTTACCAGCTCGTGACCAGCCAGCCGGCCTACGGCATCCCTGGCCCCGGCTTTGCCCTCATCGGCCCGGGCTGCGCCTGCTTTGTGACATACGAAGGCCACGGCGAGGCGTTTGTGTTCGCTGGGCCGGATGCGTTCCTGGCGCTGCAGGACGCGCTGCAAACGTGGGATGCGCTGGGTCGCCCCGGCGCGCGCGAGCTGCGCCTGCGCCTCACGCTGCTGACAAAATCGCCCCCGGAGGCCACCACCGGCACGGTTTATGTTCGCAAAGACCACTACCTGCACGCCTGGCAGGACTATGATCACGCTTGATCATGTGCGGGCGGCGCTGGCGCTGCCGAGCTTCGACTCCGACGCAGCGCACATGCGCATGGCGCCGGTGCTCACCCAGTTCCCGCAGCGGCCGGCTAAAAACGCGCGCTCGCGCCAGGCCGGCGTGCTTGTGCTGCTCTACCCGGCCAACGGCCTGCATCTGGTGCTCACGCGCCGCGCCGACCACCTGCGCGGCCACAGCGGCCAGATCAGCTTCCCCGGCGGACGGCGTGACCCGCGCGACGAATCGTTCACCGCGGCGGCCCTGCGCGAAGCCTGCGAAGAACTCGGCGTGTGCGATGGCGTAACTGTGCTCGGCCATCTCTCGCCCATCTACGTGCCGCCCAGCGACTTTGAGGTGTTTCCCACTGTAGGCGCGCTGGCCGCCCCGCCTGCGCTGCGCCCCAACCCCGACGAGGTCGCTGAGGTATTCAGCGTGCCGCTGGCGCACCTGCTTGACCCGCGCCACAAGCGCGATGAATGGCGCGACGTGGGCGGCTACGAAATGTACGTGCCCTACTACGCGCTCAACGGCCATAAGGTGTGGGGCGCTACGGCTATTATGCTCAGCGAGTTCGAACAGCGCCTGCGCGCCGTCCTGCCCGCTGAGGTCATCACCGCCATCGCCACCACCTGAGGCGCAACCGCGCGAGGACTATCGCGCTGCCATTGCTTCCTGGCCGTTGGCTGCTGCTAGACTGACGGTTTCGCCGCTGTCGTCGTAATCAATCAACTCGGCGTAGCGCCCCCAGTCAATTGCCACATCAAGCTGCCGTTCGGCCAGCTCGTCGGGGAACTCCGGCAGCAGCGCTGTGTGGAATACTTTCCAAGGGAGCCTGCGATCCGGTGTCGCGTTCAGCATCTGCATCATCCATTGAATCATCGGTAGCCGGCGCGCGCGCTGCGCGAACAATTCTTTGCGGGTAAGGATCGAGGCTTCGGCGAAGGCCTCGCCCAGCGGTGTCAACTGGATGTCGCCTTCGCCCACTGTGGCAAAGCCGAGCATTTCCGCCATCTCGATAACCTGAATCAGATCCGCCATCTCGATGTCCAGCTCGTTGTCCAACCTGTAGATGTCGTATTTCCCCGCATGGGAGAGCAGATGCTCCAGCATGCCGGCGAGAGCGCTCACAGAGGCGCCGGGCAGAATACGGGTCGGCCCAGGCGCTCCCGGCGCTGTGCCGATTTCCTTCGTCTCCGGTTCTGTGCGCCCAGCGATGGCGCCGTAGATGCGATCCAGCGTTTGCTCAAACCGCGCGTCCTTGCGGCTGCGGGGATGGGGCAGGTCAATCCGAAACTCGGCGAGGATGCGGCCCGGTTCCTTGCCCATCACCACTACTCGGTCAGCCATCGAAATCGCCTCTTCAATGTTGTGACTCACCATGAGAATCGCTTTGGTGGGAAGCTGCCCGCCGATCCACAGCTCCATCAGTTCGCCGCGCAGCGCCTCGGCGCTGAGGACATCCAGCGCGCTGAATGGCTCATCTAGGCACAGAAGCTCCGGTTCAACAGCCAGCGCGCGCGCAAAACCCACTTTCTGCCGCATTCCGCCAGAGAGTTCGCGCGGGTAGGCCCTTTCAAAACCATCCATTCCCACTAGGTCAATCAGTTTCTCCGCGCGCTCGAAGCGCGCATTCGACGTCTCCCCTCGCGCCTCCAGCGCCAGCGCAACGTTATCCAGCACGCTCAGCCAGGGATAAAGCGCAAAGGTCTGAAACACCATTGTTGCGTAAGGGTTTATGCCGCGCACAGGCTGGTTGCGGTAGTACACCGTCCCCTCAGACGGGGCGAACAGCCCGGTAATCATCCGCAGCAGTGTGCTCTTGCCACAGCCAGAAGGCCCAAGCAGCGCAACAAACTCCCGCTCCCGAATGGTCAGGTTAATGTCCTTCAGGGCAGTGAAACGGCGGTCGGCCTGCCCGAAAACTTTGGTGACATGATCTACATGCAGCAGCACATCGTTGGTCACAGTTTATTCCCCTGTCACTACTGGTCCATTCGGAAACGGTCTTCAGCAATGCGATACAGACGCCGCCACACCAGGCGGTTAATCGCAACTACCAGGACGATCATCGTCAAGGTGGAAGCCAGCAACAGCGCGTAATCGCCGTTAGCGGTCGAGGAAGAAATCAGCGCGCCCAGGCCAGTCACCTGGTTGGTTTCGCCGCCAAAGTGGGTGTACTCGGCGACGATGCTGGCGTTCCAGGCCCCGCCGCTGGCGGTAATCAGCCCAGTGATGATGTAAGGGAACAAGGCCGGCAGGATCAGCGTCCGCCAGCGCTTCCACCCCTTAAGGCGCAGCAGGTCGCTGGTGTACTGCAGGTCCTGCGGGATCGCCGAAGCCCCAGCGATCACATTGAACAAGAGATACCACTGCGTGCCCAACAGCATCAGCAGCACGGCCGCAATGTTTGCGCCTGCTGGCAGCGCCAGCAAACCCAGCAGCAGCACTGGAAATAGGGCAGTGGCCGGAATGGACGCTGCAATCTGGACCAGCGGCTGCAGGATGCTGGCGGCGCGCGGGTTAGTCCCGATAAGCACCCCAAGCGGGATAGTCCAGGCCAAGGCAATGCTGACGGCGATCAGGACGCGCAGCAGTGTCGCGCCGCCTCCAACAGCTATTTCGCCCCAATTGGATGCTGGCATTGTCAGCAGCAGATCAAGCACCCGCAGCGTGCCATAAGCAGCGCCGAAACCAACCAGCAGCAGGAATATCCAGCCCAACAGCGAGCGCCTTTCGAATTCTGCCGTTTCCAGGCCAGGCACCTGACGCGGCGGGCGGTTGAGCGTGTGATCCAACCAACGGCCAACCGGCGCGATCAGCCTCCGCCTGAGCCAGCCCACTAGGCCTGACCGGCGCAAGCTGTTGAGGAACCAAGAAGTTGTGGGGTTGTCATCCGACACCTGCGAGATTTTGAAGCGCTCAGCCCAGGCCAGCAGCGGCTGCCACACCAGCTGATCCAACAGCACGATAATGAGGACCAGCGTGCCGATGCCCATAAGCAGCGCTTCGACGTTTCCGTCGTTAGCGGCAGTCTGAAGATAAGCGCCCAATCCCGGCAGTCGGAAATCTCGCTCGCCGAGCGTGAATATCTCGGCTGCCATCAGAAAGAACCAGCCCCCCGCCCACGACATCACGCTGTTCCAGACTAGGCCCATGCAGGCAAAAGGCAGCTCCACCTGTTTGAGACGGAGCCAGCGGCCAAGACGAAACACCGCTGCTGCTTCACGGTACTCAGTTGGGATGGTCGTCATTGACTGGTAGAAACTGAAGGTTAGGTTCCACACCTGACTGGTGAAAATCAGGACGATCGCTGCGATTTCCACCGCGACTGCCTGCGGCAGAACCGCGGTCAGGCTCAGCACCACAACTGGCAAGAACGAGAGAATCGGCACAGACTGCAGAATGTCCAGCAGCGGCATCAGCCAGCGCTCGGCCCGACGGTTTCTGGCGGCAGCGTAGCCGTAGGCGATGGAAAAGACCAATGACAGGCAGTAAGCGGCCAGCATCCGCCCAAGCGACAGCAGCGCATAATACGGCAGCGCTGCCGGGGTTAGGTTGATGTCCGGCCCCTGAATGACCTCCGGCGTGCCGTTGGCAAGCCGCAGCCCCAGATACAGCAGGGTTGCGATGATCAGCAGCACAACAACATCGCCCACGCTGAGCAGCGCGCCAGCGCGGGAAGGGGTGCGGAAAATGCGTTCACGCAGCGTCATAGCACCTTCTGTTTCTCTGAGAGCACTACCCCCTGGTGCGTTTGGCGCGCCAGAGGCGAACACACAACTAAAGCTCTGGAAGGGTGTGGTTTCCGGGCAGCGATTGTGTCTCAAGTTGTCAGCAGGGCGTTTGCGGTAAACGAAACGGCTGCGCCACCAGCCTCGGCGTGCCGTCCGTCACCTGGCAGCGAGGTGAGCAGGAGAGAGCTAACGTCGGAGGAGTCTGGTGGATTGACAATCTTGAACGGTACTAGGCCCGTCATTCATTGTATTGATACGCTTTTTATGATGACACCAGAACTCATAATACACCCGACATTTTGTCTGTGTAAAGCCACCAGCATAACGCCCTTCTAACGCCCGCCAACGCAGCGTTTACGCTGGCCGGCTACCATGCACGGCATGACGCATCGCTAGCATGCACAGGGAGACACTGCTATGTTGGTACGCGAGCCGCTTTACATCAACCACCGCCTGGTCAACTACAACCCGCCTGTTGAGGGCGAGCGCGTTTATCGCCTGCCGGTGGACGCCTACACAACTGACGACGCTATCGTGCTGACGGCGTCAGTGCCCGGCGTGATTGCCGACGCACTGAGCATCACGCCGGACGGCGAGACTCTCACCATCCGTGGCGAGGTCAACGGCCACGTCGAAAACGCCCGCTGCCTGCTGCGCGAGCGCCCGCACGGCAAGTTCGAACGCCGTCTGACGGTCAACGTCCCGGTGAACGTCGAGGCCGCCCAGGCGACCGTCGAGAACGGCGTGCTGACGCTGGTGCTGCCCAAGGTTGAGGCTGCCCATCCGCACCGCATCGCCGTCAAAGTGGCCGAATGAGACGCATCACAGGCAAGCTGCACAAGAGAAAGCCGCCAGCGCATCCCGCCGGCGGCTTTTCGTTTGCCCGGGCGCGCTGGTCGCGGCCCGCTACCACACCATGCCGCGCGCCGCCACCGGCCACTCCACTTCGACCCACTCGCCGCGCACGCCGTACAGCGCGTTGTGCAGATTGGAGACGACACAGGCGTGCACTGGCACGACGCGCACGCGCTCACCGATCACGGGCCGCGGGTCGCACGCGCTCACATCCACATAGGCGTGCTCTTCATTGAGCTGGTAGATGCGCGCGTCAGGGTACTCCAAAATGAAGCCGTGCTCGCCGTCGAAGCGATCCATCGCCAGCGTCTTGCTGCCGCTGTCGAGAATGGCGCGCTCGGGCGTAGGGCGGCTGACCACTGTGGCCATGACGGTCATAGCGCAGTCGTCGAGCGCCGCCCAGCCCCGGCGCACGGTGCTCCAGTCGTTAAACACATACGTGCCTACGCGCAGTTCGGTCAGTTCCGGCACGTCAGCGGCATAGCGCGCAGCGCCGGTCCCGCCGCCGCTGACGGTGTCCACGCCGATACCAGCGCGGTGCAGGCCATCCAGCGCCTCCTGCAGCGCAGGCCGCACCTCGGGGTCGCTGGGATACACCAGCAGCCCGGCGAAGTGCAGGTTCGGCTCGGCCTCGATGCGCTCGGCCAGCGTCACCGCCTCGTCCGGGCTGGCGCCGGTGCGCGCCAGGCTGGTGGCCAGCTCCACCATCACGCGCAGCGCGACGTCGTGGGCCGCAGCGGTATCCGCCAAGCCGGCGACAACCGTTGGATGGTCAGCGCTGACAGTAACGCGGTTGTACAGCGCCAAGTCGGCCAGGCGGGCCGTTTTCTGCGGGCCAACGATGTTGTACGGTATCTGGACATCGTTGAAGCCTTCTTCGATGAACACCTGGGCCTCGGTGAGCTTCTGGCAGGCGATGCCCACCGCGCCCGCCTCAAGCTGCAGGCGGGCGATGGCGGGTATCTTGTGCGTCTTGACGTGCGGGCGAAACGCCAGCCCTAGACGATCGCAGTGAGCCTGCATAGCGGCAATGTTGCGCTCCATGCGCTCCAGGTCAATCAGGACGCTGGGCGTTTCCAAATCGTGCAGCGAAAACATGCAGCTTTTCCAGGCGGTGCGCCGGTTAGTTCTACTGGTTGGCGGCCATGTAGTTGAGCAGCAGGGCGGCAATTGCCCCCGGAACCCACCCGGCCAGCGTCAGCGCAAACACGATCAAGACCGTGCCGCAGCCCCGATCCAGCACTGCCAGGGGCGGCAGAATAATGCAGAGAATGGCACGCGAACAGCTCATAACGACCCTCCTATCTAGGTGATTGTACAATCAACGGTTTATACGCACAATGCGCGGCATCGTCGCAGCGGCGGCGACGATGGCTGCTCGGCGCGCCTGCCGCCAAGCGGCCAGAGTCTGGTATGATAAAAGACGTGCCTGCAGTGACGCCAACGGGGGATTATTATCTGATGCAAAAATGGGAATACCTGGTTGTCTACATCAAAGATGTAGACCTGGAACACACCGACACCGAGGCCGATTACTACGCTGACGCTGACGCCTTCACCGAGCGCCTGAACACTTACGGCCGAGCGGGCTGGGAGCTGGTCAGCTTCGACTGGATGCCGAAGGGCGCGCGGGCCGCCCTCAAGCGCCCGCTGCGAAGCTGACTGATGGCGGCCGCGGCTGAGTACCCGGCCTGCACTGTGCCAGCGGGCCGCTATCCCATCGGCAGCGACACCGGCCCCGCTACAGCCCGCCCGGCCCACACGGTCGCGCTGGACGCTTTTGCCATCGGTCGCTGCGCTGTGACGAACGCCCACTTTGCGCTGTTCATCGCCGCTGGCGGCTACGACGACCCGCGCTGGTGGACAGAGATGGGCTGGCGCTGGCGTCAGGGACGGGGCGCGGCGCGGCCCGGCTTCTGGGACGATCCGGCCTTCAACGACCCAGCGCAGCCGGTGGTGGGCGTGTGCTGGTATGAGGCGGATGCTTTCGCCCGCTGGTTGGCCGCCACCACAGCCCAGCCCTGGCGGCTGCCCACTGAGGCCGAGTGGGAAGCGGCCGCCCGCGGCTCTGGCGACCAGCCCGCGCCAGACCCCGCCCATATCAACAGCGCGGAGTGGAGAGCCGGCCGTCCCTGGCCGGCGGCCCGCGGCGCGGCAAGCTGGTGCGGCGCTGTGGGCCTGCTGGGCAACGTGTGGGAGTGGTGCAGCACGCGCTGGGGCCACAACTGGCAAACGCTCGATTACCCCTATCCCTACGACCCGGACGACGGGCGCGAAGCCCTGGACGGCAGCCACGCCCGCGTGATGCGCGGCGGCTCGTGGTTTGATCCCGCGTCCCAGGCGCTGCCGTCCAGCCGCGGGCGCTACCTGCCTGGCTCGCGCGGGAGCAACATCGGCTTCCGCCTGGCGCGCAGCTTGTAGGCCGGGGCCTGCTGCTGGGTCGCGATCTGTGCGCTTTTCTGCTATGCTGGTAAATCGTTTTACGCAGGCGCGCCCTGGCGCGCAGAAGGGTTGTTTCCAACGTGGCAAAGGAATACCGCAGCGCCCCCGCAATGCAGATTGACCCGAAGAAGCGCTATACGGCGCATTTTCAGACCAGCAAAGGCGCGTTCGACATCGAGCTGTTCGCCGCCCAGGCTCCTGTCACCGTCAACAACTTCGTGTTCCTAGCGCGCGATGGCTTCTACGACGGCGTGAAGTTTCACCGCGTGATCGCCGATTTCATGATCCAGGGCGGCGATCCCACCGGCACCGGGCGCGGCGGCCCCGGCTACAAGTGGAATGACGAGCCGGCGGCGCTGCGCCTTAAGCACGACGGGCCGGGTGTGCTGAGCATGGCCAACGCGGGGCCGAACACCAACGGTTCGCAGTTCTTCATCACGCACGTGGCCACCCCCTGGCTGGACGGCAAACACGCTGTATTTGGCCGGGTGATAGGCAGTGGCCAGCAGGTGGTGAACGCCATCGCGCAGGGCGACACCATCGAGTCGATCACCATCATCGAACAGTAAAGCCGCAGCTGAGCTTACGTTACGGGGCGTGCAGCTCTTCAGTGCTGCGGTTCCGGTCTATGGTGGCCACGGGCAGCGTGAAGCTGAACACGCTGCCGCCGCCGGGGTTATCGTCCACCCAGATGCGCCCGCCGTGGGCCTCTACCACCAGTTTGCAGAAGGTCAGGCCCAGGCCGCTGCCGCGCCGGCGGGCGCGCTGGCTGCGCACCTGGGCGAAGCGCTCGAAGATAAAGGCGCGGTCCTCTGCCGGTATGCCTGGCCCGCTGTCGCACACATCCACGCGGCAGAAGCGCGCTGGCGCGCCGTTCGTGCCTGCTGGGTGCAGGCGAATCACGATATGCCCGCCGCTGGGGCTGAATTTGAGCGCGTTGTCCACCAGGTTGAGCAGCACGCGCTCCACTTTGTCCGCGTCAATGTCGAGCAGGGCCGTGCCTGCCGGCACTTGGCCCACCAGCGCCACCCCCAGCTCGTGCGCCAGCGGGCCAAGCTGAGTCCACACGGCATCCACCAGCACGCTCAGATCGGCTGGCTCGCGTTCCAGGGCCATCTGCCCGCTCTGCAGCCGCGAGATATCGAGCAGCGAGTCAACCCGGTTGAGCAGCTTGCGGATGGCGCGGCGGCTGGCGTTGGCTGTTTTGACGATCGCGTCGGCGTATTCGTTGTCCGGCGGCACGATCTCCGCCAGCAGCGTCACGCTGGTGATAACGGCTGTGAGCGGGCTGCGTAGGTCGTGGACGATCATGCGGGCGAATTCCTCGCGCGCCTGCTCCATCTCACGCTGCTCTGTCTGGTTGTAGTACACCAGCAGCGCGCCGACCATCGCGCCGTCCTCGCCGCGCACCGGAATCACTTGGCGCTGCAAATACAGCTCTTTGCCGCCAACAGTCAGGCTGTAAGCATAGGACTCGGCCACCAGCGGCGCAGCCGAGGCGCGCAGCGCCCGCACCAGCCGCTCCAGCTCGCGCTCGTTGGTGAAGCCCAGCGCCGCCCCCAACGCAGGATCGGCCAGCAGCTCGCGCAGGCTGCGCCCCACCAGGCTGGCCGCATCTAGGCCGATCACGTCCACGCGCGGATTCGCCATGGCGATGACGCCGCCGCTGTCAATCAGGATAATTGGCTCGCGCATGGTGCGCAGGATAACCAGCATCCGATCCCGCGCTTCGCGCACCCGCGCGAATAGGCGCGCGTTCTCGGCCGCGATCACTACTTGGTTGGCAAGCTGGGCCAGGAACGCACGGTGCGCCTCAGTAAAAGCGGCCGGGCGCGCGCTCTCCACAGTGATCGCCCCCACCACTGCGCCGCGCCAGTTGATGGGCACGCACAGCAGCGCGCAAAGCCGCGGGTCCAGCGCCAGGTAATCGGGATCGGCGCGGGCGTCGGCATGCAGGGCCGGCTGGCCCGTGTAAAGCACACGGCTGGTGATGCCGCCAGCAGCCTGCTCAGGTTGGCTGAAAGCGCCATCCGGATAGCCGGTGTGGGCGTGCACAGCGGGCGCGGCGCGTTTCTCGTCCAGCAGGATCACGCTGCCTGCGGCGGCGTCGGTGGCCGCCACAGCGGCGGCTAGTGTGCGCTGGGCGATTGCCTGCAGGTCCAGCGTGGCCGTCATCTCGCGGCCGACGTCGGCCAGTGTCGAAAGCTGGCGCACGCGCTCCTCTAGGGCGCGGTACGTGCCGGCGTACAGCTCGGCGTTCTGGATTGCCTGGGCCGCCTGGTTGGCGAAAGCGCGCAGCAGCTCAACCGCTTCACCGGTAAACGTCTGTGGGGCGTCAAAGTACACGACGATAACGCCCAAGCTGCGCCCGGCCACCAGCAGCGGCAGCTCGACCCAGGCCGCTTTGCCCTCGCGCGCCAGCAGCGCGCGCAAATGAGCAGCCCGCGGGTCCTGAGCGGCGTCGGCTACCACCACCGGCTGGCCGGCATCCGGCTCAGGGATCAGCAGCGGCTGCGGCGGCGCTGCCGTGAAACGCTCGCTCAGGCCCGCGCTGCGCACCAGCTCCAGCGCGGACCCCGGCCCTGCGCCGCGGTAGACAGCGATGGCAGTCGCCTCAGCAGAGATGGCTGAAGCGGATGAAATAACGGTGTCGAGCACGTCATCGGGCGAGAGCGTCTCGGTCAGCAGGTTCAGCACCTGGTTGAGCGTCGCCAGCTGGCGCATGCGCTCAGCCTGCTGGCTGTAATACTGGTGATTGCCAATAGCAGCGGCGGCAGCGGACGCGATCACATTCAAGGCCGCCAGCTGCTCCGGGCCGGGCACACGGCTGGGGTGATGCCAGCCCAGCGTCAGCGCGCCCAGCAGCCGCCCACCGATCAGCAGCGGCACGCCCAGCCAGCCGCATTCGCGCAGATCAGCAGGACTCAGCCCTGGATGATAGGCGCGGGCCGGCGTGTTCGGCCCCAGCAGCAGTGGGCTGCGCGTGTCCAGCACCACGTCAACCAGTGTTCCGGCTGGCCAGGGCGCGCCGGGTGGGCGCTGTATCACCTGCCCACCGCGCACCAGCAGCAGCGCGCGCAGAGTTCCCCCTTCCTGGAGCACCACCGCGAAATCGTCCACCTGCAGCAGGCCCCGCACCTGTTCGTACACCGTGCGCAGCAGGGTCTCGATGCCCTGGTCGGCGCGCAGGGCCTGGCCGACAGCCGCCAGCGCCTCCACTTCATCAGCCCGGCGGCGCAGGCGCTGACGCAGGTACACGGCGCTGTAAAACGTCAGCCCACCCAGCGCTACTGTGTTAAGGGCCAGCAGCGGTGTGTCCGCTGTCGGCATTTCGGCTGCCAGCGCCAGCGCATTCAGGGCTAGCGCTGCCGCGCCCAGCGTCACCAGCAGCCACACCGGATTCTTGTATACAGCCCGAGCCATGCTTCTCCGCAGGGTTGCGATGCGTGAAAACCGCGCTGTATGTCAGTTTATAACAGGCTTACCTCAGGCGATAGGCAGCGTGAACGAAAAGCACGCGCCGCCCAGCTCGCAGCCGTCCGCCAGGCCGATGCTGCCGCCGTGAGCTTCCACCGCCAGCTTGCAGAACGTCAGCCCCAGCCCCAGCCCGCTGGCCCCGCGCAGCGGCTCGTTGTTCTGGGCGCGGCCAAACTTCTCGAAGATATGCTCGCGCGCCTGCGGCGGGATGCCAGGGCCGCTGTCCGCCACATATAGGCGCAGCATGTCGCCCTCCTGGCAGGCGCTGATGCACACCGCGCCGCCCTCTGGCGTGTAGCGCACAGCGTTGTCGAGCAGGTTGACAACCACCCGCTCGATCATGTCGCGGTCGGCCAAGGCTGGCGGCAGGTCTGCCGGCACGTCAATCAGGACGCTGATGTGCGCCTGCTGGGCGGTGGCTGCCAAGGCTGTGTAGGCTGTCTGCGCCACGCCCGCCAGCGCCACCGGCAGCCGGTCTAGTTTGATTTGACGGGCCTCCAGACGCGCCACATCCAGCAGGCTGTTGACCAGCCGCAGCAGCCGGGTGGCGCTGATATATGAGGCGCGCAGCAGGGCGCGCGTGTCCTCCAGGTTGGCCGCGTAATCGGGCGAGTCGGGAGGGGTGTCCAGCATGTACAGCCCGCTGTCAACGCCGCTGATGATCGCTCCCAACGGCCCGCGCAGGTCGTGAATCAGCATACTCGTCAGGTCCTCGCGGTGCTTGTCCAGCAGCTTGGCCTCAGTCATATCCTGCAGCACCAGCAGCCGCCCGATAATGCGGCCGCCATCGTTCAGCACCGGCGACCCGACTTCTTCGATGTACACAAGCTGGTTGTGACGGCGGTGGTAGAACTCGCGCCGCGTGGTGATCTCCGGCTGCTCCCACAGGATGCGCGCCATCTCCGCGATCTCCTCGCGCGTGTAGCCCGTTTCCGCGCCCGATTCCAGCGTCTGCAGCAGCACATCGGGGAAATAGCTGCCAAGATGAGGCTCCAGGCGGATGCCCAGCAGCCGCTCCGCCGAAGGGTTGACGGCCTCCAGGCAGAAGGCCGTGTCCAACAGGATCATGCCGGCCCGCGCCGAGTCAAGAATGGCGCGCATCTGGTCGCGCCCGGCACGAAGCTGCTCGTGCAGCAGCGCGTTCTCCAGGTGTCCCACCGCCTGGCTGGACAGCAGCTCAATGGTGTGCAGGTCGCGGTCTTGCAAATCGTGCTGATTGAGGAAACCAAACCACAGCACATAAATCGTCTGCTTGTGCCGTTCCAGCGGCACGGCAACGGCGCTGGCATAAGCCGGGGCGCTCTCGCCAGCGGCTGCCGCCAGCGCGCTGGCATTGGGCACAAACTGAAGCTGGCGTTTTTCCACGGCCTGAAGCGCGACCGCCCGCGCCAGCGGGTTTTCTTCCAGCAGGCTGCTGCCACAGTCCAACCCGCTGCTAGCCAGCGCCGTGAGGTTGGCGGTCGCTTCGTTATAGCGGAACGCGATGCCGCAGTCGGCGCGCAGCATGGCCTGGCCAGTTTCCAAGACAGCGGCTGCCACCGCGCGTGTGCTGTCGGCGCTGGCCAGGCGCAGCGAGAGCGTGCGCAGGCTAGTGAGCATCCCGATCTGGTGTTCGCGCTCGGCCAGGAAGCGGGCGTTTTCAATGCTGGTGACGGCGTGAGCTGCCAGGCTGGCGAGGAAGGAAGCCTGCTGCTCGGTGAAGAAATCGCGCTGCGCGCTCTCGACGTTCAGCACACCAACGACATCCTCGCCGCTGAACAGCGGCACGGCCAGCGACGACCGATACCGGCCCGGCACACTGCTGTAGTACGCCGGGAACAGGGTATCATCAGGCAGGTGAACCGGACGACCAACTTTCAGCACCTGGCCTAATAGGCCGGTGTCGCGTGGCTGTGCCGAGTCAACGCGCACTGGAACGCCGTTCTCCAGGCGCTGTTCAATCACCCAGAACTGGTCAACATCGGTGAGCAGGGCCAGGGCCGCGGCGTCTGCCTGCGTCACGCGCAGGGCCGCATCAAGCACACTGCCGATGATCTGGTTGAAATCGAGCGAGCCAGACACCTGTCGGGCCAGCTCCTCGGCCACCGAGAGCTGCTCCAGGCGCCGGTCAAGGTCGGCGCGGGTCTGCTCGTAAAGCTGCACGTTGCGGATGTGCACCGCAATCTGGTTGGCGGCCATCACCAGAAGCTGCTGCTCGCGCTCGGA
Organism: Anaerolineae bacterium; assembly: GCA_034435995.1. GTDB lineage: Bacteria > Chloroflexota > Anaerolineae > Aggregatilineales > Phototrophicaceae > DAOTWC01. The sequence continues at coordinate 17,360 of DAOTWC010000152.1, forward strand.
GAAGCCTTCGCGCTCGGCGCTGCCCAGCAGCATCGCCCCCAGGAACGACCCGGCTGCCCGCAGCGGCACGAGCGCCGCAGCTCGTTCGCCGTGCTGCGCCATTTCCGCTGCCAGCGCAGCGGAGAGATCAGGGCTGGCAGTGTGGAAAATGCCCAGTCCGTTGTGCTCAGCCGCCGCCAAGGCCTCCAGCTCTGGAAACGGATTGAGATAGCGGGATGTTTCGCTGCCGCTGGCTGCGCCGCTCACACATGCCGTCAGCGCCTGAACGCGCTGGTTTTCGGCGTCAAGCAGCAGCAGTGTTACACGGCTGACGCCGGTCATGTCGCGGATGACCTGCGCGATGTTATTGACGACGGTTTCCAGGTCTGTGCTGGCGGCTGAAATCCACGACAGATCAACCAACTGCATCATCTCAAAAGCGTACTGCTCAAGCAGCCAGATAAGCTCGGTGTTCTCCAGCATGGCGGTGATCTGGTTAGCCAGCGCTTCCAGCAGATGCAGCTCGGTCTGCGTATAGGCGTGCGGCATCGAGTGGTAGACGGCCAGCAGCCCGCGCAGCCCGCCGGCCGAGATCAGCGGCATCTCCACATAAGCGGCAATCCCCTCAGCAGCCAGATGCGCGCCAGCCGCCTGCTGACTGATATCGGTTATCACGCACGGCCCGCTGCTGTACAGCCCTGGCTGCAGAGCAGTCTTTCGAACCTGCTCCTGGAAAGCCGCGCTTAGGCCGATGCTGCTCTCCAGAATCAGCGCGGCGCTGTCGGTCTGCACCAGGTAGACAGCCGACCGGCTGGCATTGGTGATGGCCATGGCTGTCTGGCAGGCAGCCTGCAGCGCCTGTTCACGGTTGGGGTTGAACAGGACGTTCTGCACGGAGTCGTTGATGAACGATAGACCCTCTACCAGCTCACTGCGCTGAGCAAACAGCACTGCGTTGCGCACCGCCAGCGCCGCCTGGCTGGCGATTGCCTGCAGGGTGTTAATCACTTCAGGCGTGAACGCGTTAGCGCTGACGCTGAGCACAGCCAGCGCACCCAGCACATGGCTGCCAATCATCAGCGGCAGACACAGATAAGCCCCATACGACAGGCCGGCAGCGTTCGGCTCTGGCGGGGCTGCCCCTGCTGCGTCCGCCAGGACCAAGTGCACCATTTGACCAGAGCGGACTGCCTGCTCAGGGGCGTGGCCGGCGCTGACCGAACGGCTGGGCCACAAAGCCGGCACGCCGTCCACCATCACCAGCCGGAAATCGAGCACGTCTGCCGGCGCGTTGTGCAGCGCGATGTACAGGGCGCGCAGCTCGATAAGCGCGCTGACATGCCGGTAAACGGCTATCAGAACGTCGTCCAGCACCAGCGTCGCCGTGCTGGCCTGGCTGACGCTGGTAAGCAGCGCCAACTCCCGCACGCGCCGCTCCAGCGCCCGGCTGATATGATCGGCTTGGGCGTGCCGCTCGATCTGTATCACAATCAGCCCCTGCATTAACAGGAAGGCTATCAACCCAATCTGGTGCAGAACAAGCGGCGCCAGCACAGCCACCAACAGCGCAGCAGCAATTCGCAGGCGGTCGTTCGGCTGCAGCAGCGCCAGCAATTCCAGCGGCTGCACGCGCTGATTGGCCAGCAGACGCACCAGCGCCTGCGCGGTCACTGTTGCCAGCGCGAAAGCTGCCAACAGCGCCAGCACCGCGCGCAGGCTCAGCTCGCGCAGCGGCAGATCGCCCCTAAGAGCGGTGTACAGCGCCCCAGCCAGCAGCAGGGCGAGTCCTAATGTGCCAAGACGTCCAGCTAGCTGGCACAGCACATCGCCCGCCGCTGCGCCTGACTGGCGCGAGTCGAGCAGCGCGGCCAGGCCCAAGCCCAGCACCAGCACCAGCAGCCCTGCAGCCAAACCCAGGGCCAGGCTGGACACCAGCACGGCTATTGCCGTGTACGTCCATTTGTATTGGGATGAAAAGCGCTTGGAAGTATGCTCGATATAAGCAAGGACAGCAGCGCAGGACAGCAGCGCCAGCAGTTCAACAGCGCCCCACGTTCCCCAGGGGGAAGTGATTACCAGCGCAGCCGAAACAGCTAGCACAACAGCGGCCGCCGGAAGGGCGCGGCGCACATCTGCTGCCTGGGCTGGCGCCGGTTTAGCGTTCATCCAACCGTCACCGATTCTCGCGCGCTCGCCCGGCAGCCTCTCCGGCGCGGACGAAGCCAATGTCCTTTTAGCAAGCCTGCTGTTCTCAGCGCGCTAAATATAACACAGAAATACCTTCCGTCTGCAAAGCGCCGCTTAAGCGAGATCGCGCCGCGGCCAGGCGAGCAGCGCAGGCTAAGTTTCACCCGCTGCCAAGCGTCAGCCAACTACATTGTGACATTTGCCACATGTTTCACGGTACATTAGCCACTATTGGCGCTGCCCAAAGCGTGCCATACTGTTGCTAGCCTGGAAGATCAAGGCAGATTAATGACCTATCCGGCTACGCCATTGTCGGGTAGCGTATACCATACATTTCTCCTCCCGTAATTAGCGCCGGATCACTATCCGGCGCTAATATTTCTCCTAATCCCCCCCCAATTACTGGGACGTTGACATCTGCTGCCGCCCTGCTAGGATTACGCGCCATTAAGCGCGTTCTCCAGTGCAAACCACATGGTGTGACTGTGATCCAAAATCTGGTTCTCATTGCGCTCGGTCTGGCTGGGCTGTTCTTCGGCGGTGAGTGGCTCGTGCGCGGGTCGTCGCGGCTGGCGCGCTCGTTCGGCATCCCGCCGCTGATTATCGGCCTGACGGTGGTCGCCTTCGGCACATCTGCGCCAGAGCTGCTGGTAAGCCTAAGCGCGGCCCTGGGCACATCCAGCGATATCGCGCTGGGCAACGTGATCGGGTCTAACATCGCCAATATCGGCCTGATCTTGGGCCTGTCTGCGCTGCTGTTTCCCGTCGTAGTGCACATTAGGCTGGTGCAGCGCGAAATACCGATCATGATTGCTGTATCGGCCGCGGCTGCGCTGATGATGGGCGACGGCGAGATCAGCCGGCTGGACGGTTTGCTGCTGCTGGCCGGCTTTGTTGGCTTCAACCTGTTGATGTACCGCAAGACAATGCGTGAACGCCAAGCCAACCAGCTCAGCGACGCTGATCTGGCAGAAGGCGCGGAGAACGGCGCGCCAATCAACCGGTTGCGCGCGGCGCTGCTGATCGTGGTTGGCATCGCGCTGCTGGTAGCCGGCGCGCGCCTGACTGTGGATAACGCAGTGATATTAGCCCGTAGCGTGGGCGTAAGCGAGCTGTTCATCGGGCTGACACTGGTGGCAGTGGGCACATCGCTGCCAGAGCTGGCCACGTCGTTGGTGGCGGCGCTGCGCAGACAAAACGACATCGCGGTGGGCAATGTCATTGGCTCGAACGGTTTCAACCTGCTCCTTATCCTGGGTATAACCGCCGTCGTGCGGCCTATCCCGGCCAGCGCCGAGGTGATCGCGTTTGACGCGCCTATCATGGTCGGTTTCGCGCTGCTGGCTCTGCTTTTCGCCGGCAATCAGCGGGTGTCGCGCTGGGAAGCCGGCGCGCTGCTGGCCGCCTATGTCGGATTCACGGTTGTGGCGTTCCTGCGCTGAGCCTCGCCTACCACACCCACACGCGGCAGCGCGAGCGCGAATCTCTTCCCCAGGCTGGAAAAGGCAATCCTTGCGGCTGCGAAAAACAAAACCGCGTGAAAAACAAAACTGCGTTATGATAGTCGCAGACGGACTTGCCGGAGCCAGCGCCTGCCTGCACGATTGCCGGGGAGTGTTGCATGCCAAAAACAGTTGTAGTGCTGCCCACCTACAATGAGATTGACAACCTGCCGCGCATGGTCGAGGCCCTGCGCGCGCTGGGCCTGGCCAATCTCAGCATCCTGATTGTGGACGACAACTCGCCGGACGGCACAGGCCAGCTCGCCGACGAGCTGGCTGAACAGTATCCTGATGAGGTATTTGTGCTGCATCGCGCCGCCAAAGAAGGCCTGGGCGCGGCTTACGTGGCTGGATTTAAGCGCGCCGTCCAGATGAACCCCGACTACATCGTTCAGATGGACTGCGATTTCTCGCACCAGCCGCACTATGTGCCCCAGCTCATTGAGGCAGCGGCTGACTGCGATTTTGTGATCGGTTCGCGCTACATGCGCGGGGGCAGCGTGGACGAGTCGTGGAGCTTCTATCGCAAGGCGCTGAGCTGGTTCGCCAACCGCGTTTACGTGCCGGCGCTGCTGGGCGTCCCCATCACCGACGCCACCGGCGGCTTTAAGCTGTGGCGGCGCGCCACGCTCATCGGCCTGGACCTCGACCGCGTCCGCTCCAACGGTTACGTGTTCCAGGTGGAAATGTCGTACATTGCCTGCCGTTTGGGTTACAAAGTGCGCGAAATTCCCATCTATTTCCCCGACCGCCAGCACGGCCACTCCAAGATGGACTCGAACATCGCCATCGAGGCGGCGCTGCGCGTGTGGCAGGTTATCTTCCGTCACCGCGGCCTCAACCCGGAAAAGCGGCGCGAGGTCGCCTACGAGGATACCCGCTGACTTGCTGATCTTTGAGCACACGAATGGGGGGGCCTGGCACGCAGCAGGCCCCCGCTGTTCTGCTGTGCTGCGCTGTCGCAGCGCGCAGCTATAGGTTTGCGCCCGCCTCTGGCGTGGCCTGCGGCGCTTCAGGAGCCGGTGGAACCGGCAGCTCGAAGCGGAAACCGCGGCCCGCCGGCGGGATCATGAAGCGGAACGGCCGGCCGGCCTCGTCAAAGCCGCGGCCGCCGAAGAACGGCAGGCCCAGGCCAAGGCCCTCGAACTGACCCAGAACAACCTCAAGCTCCAGCGTCTCGCCGGCGCGCAGCACGGTGAGCACGACAGTGTCGCCCGGCTCGTAGGCCAGCAGGCGGGCCGCCAGCGTGCGGCGGGCGTCCACTGGGTCGCCCTCCACCGCCGTCACAACGTCCCCAGCCTGCAAGCCAGCCCGCTCCGCCGGCGAGTCCGGCGCTACTTCCACGATCAGCGCACCTTCGGTCACGTCCAGGCCTTTCTCAGCCGCGGTCTCCGCGTTCAGCGTCTGAAAAACCACGCCCAGCCGCGCGCCGCCGCGCCGCCCCAGGCCGTCGCCGGAGAACGGCATCCGGCCCATCAGGTCCATGCGGTTCAGTTCCGCCAGCGCGCCCGCTGGAACGCTCACACCGAGCGTCTCGCCATCGCGCTCCACCGTCAGCGCAACCTCAGCGTCGGCCTCCAGGCTGCTCAGGTATTCGTCGAGCGCTCCGGGGGTGCGCGCCTCGCCATCTACTGCGGACACAACGTCGCCCGCGCGCAGGCCAGCGGCGTACAGCGCGCCGTCCTCGTCCAGGCTGACAATGTGCCAGACGCCGGCCGGCTCAAGATAGATCGCCAGATCAGCGCCCAGGCGCAGGCCCTGCATCGGCCCCATGCCCAGCACGACGTCCTCGGTCTGTCCCAGCACCGCCTCAATCTCCAGCGTCTCACCGCCGCGCTCGATTGTCAGCGCCAGCACATCGCCCGGTTGAGCAGCGCGCACAGCGTTCACCACGTCAGCCGGCCGCCGCGCTGCCGCGCCGTTGACAGCCGCGATGATGTCGCCAGCTTCCAGGCCGGCTTCGGCTGCCGGCGAATCCGCCACCACTTCCGCGACCGTTACGCCGTTAGCGCTCTGCTCCAGCGTCACGCCCAGGAAAGCGCGCGGCTGGGCCAAGCGCGGTGTGATCCGAGTCGAGGGCACTGGGGGTGTGGTTGGCCGTTCGGCCAGCGTCGCCGCCAGTTCGAGCATTTCACCGCCGCGGGTGACGCTCAGCGTCACTGTGTCGCCGACGGCGTAGCCCTGAACAGCCTCAGGCAGGCTGTCTGCGCTGACCTTGGTCTCGTCCACAGCGGTGATAACGTCGCCGGCTTGCAGCCCAGCAGCGTCGGCAGGGCTGCCCGGCACAACCATCAGCACGCGCGCGCCAGCATTATCGGGCGCGATTGTGACGCCCAGATACGGCGTCGCGCCGTCCTGGGCTGCCAAACCGGCCACAGCGACCAGCGCCAGCGCCAGCAGCACACCAGCCGTCATTCGTCGTATGACAGCGTTTCTTGGTAACACAGTTGATATACCTCCATGCACGTGAGCGGTTACTGCTCTGCTTCAGCCCCCACGCCCTTGAAGATATACAGCAGTTGTAAACTATCTTTTGCCTGTGTCTGAGAGCCAAATGAGAGCGCCCAACGGGCGCGGGCGGGGCATCGCCGGGATGCCCGCCCGCGCGCGCTCACACCACAATGTTGACTTTCGGCTCAGCCGGCCGGCCGGGTACGGCGCGCCCGGCCACGAAGATCACCTTTTTGGGCGTGCCGCCGTCCAGCGCGCGGCGCACGGCCTCGCTCGCCAGCGCGATCCGCTGCGCGTCCGCCTCGGCGATGTCCGCCGCCACCTGGATGCGGTCACGCACTTTGCCGTTGACCTGCACCACCAGCGTGACCAGGTCTTCGGCGGCTTTGGCGGCGTCGTACTGCGGCCACGCCTGCTGGTGGATGCTGTAGGGCAGTCCCAACCGCGCCCACAACTCCTCGGTGATGTGCGGCGTGAACGGGGCCATCAGCAGCAGCATAGTCCGCACCGCCTCGTGCCAGGCATCGCGCCCGATTCTGCCCTCGCGGGCCGCCGGGCGCAGCGCGTTCTTGAACTCCATCAGCGCAGCAATCGCTGTGTTAAAGCTGAACTTCTCCAGGCCGCTGCTCACGCGCTCGATCGTTTGGTGGACGCGGCGCTCGATATCGCGCTCGGTTTCTGGGTCGCCGGTCTCAGCCTGCGGCCCGGCTGTCACCATATCCCACACTTCGTTCAGCCAGCGCACCACGCCCTGCACGCCTTTCGGGTCCCAGGGGCCGCCCTTCTCCCAATCAAAGGCGAACATCAAATAGGCGCGCACCGTATCAGCCCCATACTGCTGCACCAGCTCGTCTGGGTTAACCACGTTGCCCTTGCTCTTGGACATGCGTTGAATCTCCAGGTGATGCTTTAGCTGGTTGACCGTGTTGGGGCCGGGGATTGACGGGATGACAATCTCAGCGTCGTCCAGCACCTCGACAGTGCGCAGCGTGCCGGCCATGTCCACCGTCAGGATGTTCTCGGTGCGCCTGACGATCTCGCCGAATACGCCAGCAAAGCCAGCCGGCACGTCCGACAAGCGCTCGATCACCTGCACATGGTCGGCAAACAGCTTCTCACCCTGGTAGCGCCCGCTGGCCATGATCACGTCACCCGGCTGCTCTGCGCCCAGCACCTGGCCCTGGTTGCGCAGTTGCAGCATCGGCTCGCCCCAGGCCAGCAGCTCAGGATCGCGCCCGCGCTGGCGCATGATAGCCATCGTCTCGTCGAACATGCCCAAATCGCGCATGGCCTTGGCGAACCAGCGCGCATACAGCAGATGCATGGTGGCGTGCTCTGCGCCGCCGGTGTAGGTGTCCACCGGCAGCCAGTAGGCCGCCTCTTCCGGGTCGAACGGCCCCTTGTCATAGTTAGGGCTGAGATAGCGATACCAGTACCACGACGAACACATGAACGTGTCCATCGTGTCGGTCTCGCGGCGAGCCGGCGTGCCATCGGAAGCGCGCGCGTTGACGAAGCTCTCGTGCTGCGCCAGCGGGTTGCCCACGCCTGTGATCTGCACGTCAGTGGGCAGCTCTACCGGCAGTTGGTCGTCCGGCACGGCCTCGATGCCGCCGTCGGCGCGGTACAGAATAGGGATAGGCGCGCCCCAGTAGCGCTGGCGGCTGATCAGCCAGTCGCGCAGCCGGTAGTTGACCGCCTCACGGCCAATGCCCTGCTGCTCCAGCCAGTCAATCACTGCGTTGATGGCCGGGTTCTTGCGGCCTTTGTCGGTGGTGACCGGCGTGCCGTCAAACGGGCCGCTGTTGACCATTACGCCCGCGCCTGGCCAGGCTTCGGCCATCGTCGCGCCGTCCAGCGCTGCGCCCTCTGGCTGTATAACGACGCGCACTTCCAGGCCAAACTTGCGGGCAAACTCGAAGTCGCGCTGGTCGTGGGCTGGAACCGCCATGATCGCGCCCGTGCCGTAGGTAATCATCACGTAGTCGGCAATCCACACCGGGATGCGCTCGCCGTTGACCGGGTTGATCGCGTAGCCGCCGGTGAACACGCCGGTTTTCTCGCGCGCTTCCGAGGTGCGCTCGATCTCGGTGAAGCGGGCCGCCTGTTGGCGATAAGCCTCCACTGTTGGGCGCTGTTCCGGGGAGGTGAGCTTGTCCACCAGCGGGTGTTCCGGGGCCAGCACCATAAAGGTAGCCCCCCACAGCGTGTCCGGGCGGGTGGTGTAAATCTCGATGACGTCGGCCCCC
>DAOTWC010000153.1:0-34857 GCA_034435995.1 Anaerolineae bacterium
CGCCTCAATCCCTTCGACCCGCTTGAGGGTACTGAAACGCAAGCTGGTGCACAAGCCAGGCAATGCGTTACGAAAGCCTCAATCCCTTCGACCCGCTTGAGGGTACTGAAACGCAGCGGTGGAGCGTGCGCGGCGCACCCCGTACAGCCTCAATTTGGAAAACAGGCTGCGGGGACGAAGTTGACCAAGCACTCAGGCTTTGCTAGACGAAGCGCTCAGTCAGCCGCCGGCGCATCGACAAAGTAGGCGAAGTTGCCCTCGGCGCGCATCTCGATCACCTGGCGCTCCGGGAAGCGCGCCAGGATGGCCGCGCGCACGCCGGGGCGCAGCGTGTCCCACGCCCCCACGATCTCGCTGTCGAGGTACGGGCTGGTGACAGCCATCAGCGCGCCCAACGCGCGCCAGCGCACGCGGCGGTCGCCGCTGTCTGGCCCACTGACCAGCACCAGAACCGGGCGGTCGCCATCACGGCGGGCGGCAACGCCCTCCAGCGTTTCGCGGCTGATCTCGTTGAAGCGGTAAAGCGCTTGGATGCGCGGCGTGCTGTAGGCATACAGGCTGTACACCAGCGCCAGCGCCAGCGCTGCGTACACCAGCCCGCGCCGCCGGCTGCGTGCAATCAACCAGGCCAGCGGCAGCGCGCTGATGAGAGACAGCGCGGCCAGCGCCTCAAAGTAGTAGCGCGTGCTGTAGCGCTGCGCGCCGATCCAGTATGCCAGGTGCGCCGCCATCAGGCTGATCGCCGACAGCGCCAGCAGCCACGTCCAGCGGCGGCGCGCGCCGGCCAGCAGGCCAAACGGCAGCAGCAGCCAACTCAGGCCAAGCGGCGGCCAGTAGCCGCTTTCGGTGCGCAGATGCGCCTGCAGCTCCGGCGTGATGCGGCCCACCTGCCAGCCGTAAAGGTCAGCGGCCATCAGCGACAGATCAAAGCGCAGGTGGCGGATGCCCTTTTCGATCGTGTGGCCGCTGCGGCCGCAGCACTCGCCAAAGCCCACTCGGTCGTAAGGCCACACCAGTGTGTAGAGGTTCTTGGTCGGGTCGCCGGTGGCGGCGTAGCTGTACAGCGGGACAGCCGCGCCGACAATCAGCGTGATCGCCGCCAGCGCCAACAGTGGGCGCAGCGCCTGCGCGAACGGCCGCCAGCCGCCCCGCAGCGCCGCCAGCAGGCGCAGCGCAGCATAGACCACGAACGGCGCGGCGACGCCGACGGCCGTCAGCGGCCGGTTGATGACCAGCAGCCCCAGCGCCAGCCCGCCAAGCGCGCCCCAGCGCAGCGCGCCTCGCCCGCGCTCGACGCGCAGCAGCGCGTACATGAACAGCACAGCCGTCCACAGCGCGGCGGTGTGGCCCATCAGCGTGCCGTTGAGCAGCAGCGCCATTGGCGAGAAGGCCGTCAGCGCAGCAGCGATCGCGCCGGTGTCGGGGCTGAACAGCTCGCGGCCCAGGCGGTAAACCAGCGCCACCGTCATGGCGGCGAACAGCGCGTTGACCAGCCAGGCCTGCCCGCTCAACACGCCGGCGGCCAGCAGCAGCGGCCAGCCAGGCGGGTATTTGCCGAAGCGCTGGCCCGTCTCGTCGTAGTCCACCACAAAGGGCTGCCAGTAGGCGCGGCGCGGCTCCGGAATCGCGACGGTGAGCTGGCCGCCAGCCAGCGTCTTGGCCTGAAACAGGTAGGCGACCTCATCCTCCAGGTGCGGCAGGCGCTCGAAGACAGCGCGGCTGACCAGCGCGCTCATGGTAAAGGCGAAGAAGGCCAGCAGCAGCGCCAGCAGATGATGGTAGGCCAGCGGTCGGGGGCGCATGCGCACGACAGCGGCCTCAGCCTGCCGGCGGGCTGGCGCTGCTGCGGCGGCTGGCCACGATTTCAGCCACGCGCGCGTCGAAAACCGCCGGCTGCAGCATGGCCCGCAGGCGTTCGAACGGGCGCAGCAGCAGCCCGGCAATCGAGTCGCCTTCGGCGGCAGCGCCCAAGCTGTTCTCGATCAGCGCGTCGAACGCCGGCTGGCTGACCAGCGCATCCGTCTGCGCCTCCAGCTCAGCCAGGGCTGGCAGCGCGCTGGCGCTGAAATCGTGAAAGAACGCTTCCCAGAACGCGATGAGGCGCGCCGGCTCATCGTCGGCAGGGATATCTGGCCGCAGCCGCACGCTGGCCTCGTTGAACGCGCGCTCGGCGTTGGCCTGCAGCGCAGTGGCGGCAGCTTTGAACACCGGGTCGGCATCGAGCGCGGCAGCCTCCGCCTCAATCAGCGTGACCCACGACAGAATCATCCCCAGGTACTGCACGTAATCGTGCCGGAACACCTGAACGACCTCGCGCAGGGCATCGTGATTGCTGCCAGACAAATAAGCGCTAATTGTGGGCGTAGTCATCCAGGGCGCTCCAGGAGCGAAATAGGCTGTGCTTGCGTGCGCAAACGTGATTGTACCATTACAGCCAGCCGCCGCTGTCAGTACCCGCGCGCCCGGTCGAGGCGGTTGAGCAGCGGCCGATGCTCCAGGTAGCGCTGTAGGTTCTCGGCAAACAGCGCCGCCGCTTTCTCGTGACAGCGATATACGTTGCCGGCCACGTGCGGGCTGATGATCACGTTGTCCATCTGCCACAGCGGGCTGGTAGCGGGCAGCGGCTCCTCCTCGAACACGTCCAGCGCAGCGCCGCCAATCGTCCCGGCCGCCAGCGCGGAGATCAGCGCCGCCTCGTCCACCACCGCGCCGCGCGCGACGTTGACCAGGACAGCCGTCTTCTTCATCCGGCTGAGCACCTCGGCGTTCACCATGTGGCGGGTGGCGCTGGTCAGCGGCACAGTAATGACCAGGTAATCGCACACTGACGCCATCGAACCGAGCGCCTCAGGCGGGTACAGGCGCGTCGGGATTTCTGCCTCTGGGTCGCCAATGCCCGGCTCGCGGTATTCGCCCTCGTCAGCCGGGTGCTTCAGGTCGCGCTTGGTGGCCACCACCACCATGCCCAGCGCCGCCGCGATACGCCCCAGTTCGCGCCCGATGCTGCCGTAGCCAACGATGCCCACTGTCTGCCCGCGCAGGCCGCGCGGCGCAAAGATGCGGTAGCGCTCCTCCGGCCACTCGGCGCGGGCCTGAAAGGCCAGCATCTGCGGCAGTTTATAGGCGAACGCCAGCATCATCGCCAGGCAGTATTCGGCCATCGCCGTGGCGTGAATGCCGCTGGTGGAGGTCACTTCGACATCCTCAGCGCGCACAATCGCGCGGTCGAGCACGTGCTCCATGCCTGCGCTCTGTAACTGAATCCAGCGCAGGCGCGGGGCCTGGGCCGGCTCCGGCAGGATGCCGCCGGTGTACAGCACCTCAGCAGTGGCCCAGGCGCTGTCCGGCACTTTAGGGAAGTGGCGCTCCACGTGCAGGCGCGGTGAAATGGCGCGCAGTTGTTCGATCAGCGCGTCGGAGAAATCCATCGCCACGATTACCTTGATCGTGTTGGTGTCGGTCATGCTGTCACCCTGTTGCTTTAACGCGCAAATGAGACGATATTAGGCGCTGCGGCCGGCCAGCGCAAGCGCCATTGGCCGTAGCTTCCGCTGCGGCGGCGTGTTAGAGTCAGCGTCTGGAGACTGCTTCACGGGGCGGAGGGAGAGCCATGGGACTGATGGACGGCAAAGTGGCGCTGATTTTCGGCGTTGCCAACAAAAACTCGATTGCCTGGGGCATCACCCAGGCGCTCCACAGCGAGGGGGCGGCCATTGGCCTGAGCTACGCCGGCGAGATGCTGGAAAAGCGCGTGCTGCCGCTGGCTGAGGAGATCGGCTGCGATTTCGTCGAACAGTGTGACGTGACCAGCGACGCGCAGCTCGACGCTGTGTTCGACAAGGCGCGCGCGCGCTTCGGCCGCATCGACACGCTGGTGCACTGTGTGGCCTTCGCTAACCGCGAGGACTTGGGCGGCCGCTTTGTGGACATCTCGCGCAGCGGCTTTGCCCTGGCGCTCGACATCAGCGCCTACAGCCTGATCGCCATGGCCAAGCGCGCCGAGCCGCTGATGACCAACGGCGGCAGCATCATGAGCCTGACGTACTATGCCGCCGAGAAGGTGATGCCCAAATACCACGTGATGGCGGTGGCCAAGGCCGCCCTGGAGACTATCACCCGCTACCTGGCCAACGACCTGGGGCCGAAAAACATCCGCGTTAACGCCATCAGCGCCGGGCCGATTAAGACGCTGGCGGCGGCCGGCGTGCCCGGCTTCCGCACCATGCTCAAATACTCCGAAAAGGCTGCGCCGCTGCGTCGCCTGGTGTCACAGGAGGATGTGGGCAACACCGCGCTGTGGCTGGCTTCGGACCTCAGCAGCGCCGTAACCGGCGAGGTGATCCACGTGGACGCCGGCTACAACATTCTAGGACTCACAGCCACCGAGGAAGACCTGGCCGCGCTGTAGCGCAGCCGTGTCATGCCCCTGGCCCACACGCCAGGGGCTTTCTGTGCGCCGCGCTCAGCGCCGCCGCAGCACGGTGACAACGAGCAGGACGATCACCGCGCCGATAAACGACACAATGATGTCAATATAGCTGATCGTGAATCCCTGGGTGAGCGCCGGCGCCACCGGAATCTGAAACAGCGTGAACAGAAAACCGCCGATCAGCGCGCCTACCAGCCCGACGACGATGGTGGTAGTGGCTCCCATGTGTTTGCCGCGCACCAGCAGGCTGGCCAGGAAGCCAGCCACTAGGCCGATGATCAGCCAGGTGATGATCTGCTCTGGCACAAATGTAACGGTCACTGGCTGGTCAAGCCCTGGCATTGCATCCTCCCGCAGACCTGCTGCACCCGGCCCTACAGACGGTTATCCGGCGTTGGTTCGACGATCACATCCACCAGCTCAAAGTCCGACTCCATGCGCTGGCCATTTGGACGGGGGCGCGCCACGTGCTGCTCAACCAGCGTCACCCGCGTGCCCAACCCTTCCAGCTCGTAGCGGGTGAGCCAGCGGCGCGGTTGCTGCGCGTTGCGGTAGAACACCAGGCGTCCGCGCGGGTCCATGCGCTTCACTTTCCAGTTGGCCTGCTTGAAATTCATGCGCTTTAGTTCGCGCGCCAGCGCTTCGCGCTGCTGCTCGTTGAGGTAGCCCATCTTGATCGAAAGCCTGCCCTTCGCTGTGGTGTGTCAGTCCGGGAGCAATTATGACGTGCAACGGTATAATGGTCAATGTGACCTGAACCGCGCCGCGCAGCCAGCGCTTGACTGAAAGCTGACAACCCGCCGATGTTTGATTTGCCCACCTACAGCGTTGCCGATCTGACCGCCTACATTAGCGCGCTGTTCGACGCCGACGAAGCGCTGCAGGATGTGTGGGTGGAGGGCGAGGTCTCCAACATGGTTGTGGCCTCGTCTGGCCACTGGTACTTCACGCTCAAGGACGGCCAGGCGCAGCTCCGCTGCGCGCTGTGGCGCTCGCACGCCGCGCGGCAGGGCTTTACGCCGGAAAACGGCGACGCCGTGCTGGCCCACGGCCGCGTGAGCGTCTACGCGCCGCGCGGCGAATACCAGCTCTACGCCGACGCCGTGCAGCCCGCTGGCCTGGGCGATCTCTACACCCGGCTGGAGCGCTTGAAGGAGAAGCTGCGCGCCGAGGGCCTGTTCGACCGGCCGCGCCAGGCGCTGCCATACTTTCCCCGCCGCATCGGCGTCGTGACATCGCCGGAAGCGGCCGCGTTTCAGGACGTGCAGAACGTCCTGCGGCGCCGTTTTCCGCTGGCCCACCTCATCCTCAGTCCGACGCCGGTGCAGGGCAGCGCCAGCCCGCCGCAGATCGCCGCCGCCATCGAGCGCCTCAACGCGCACAACGCCTGCGACGTGATCCTGCTGGTGCGCGGCGGCGGCAGCATCGAGGACCTGTGGGCTTTCAACGACGAAGGCGTGGCGCGGGCCGTAGCCGCCAGCCGCATCCCAGTGATCAGCGGTGTAGGCCACGAGACAGATTTCACGCTGGTGGACTTCGTGTCGGATCTGCGCGCGCCCACCCCATCGGCTGCCGCTGAACAGGCCGCGCCGGATATCGCCGAGCTGCGCGCCGGCCTGGTGGCGGCCCGCGCCGCGCTGGACAGCCGCATGCGCGAGCGAACAGACGGCCTGCGCAGCGCCCTGGATGGTGCAGCGCGCACGCTGGGTCATCTCTCGCCGGCGCGGCGAGTGGCCCTGCTGCGCCAACGGGTGGACGACCGCGCCGAACGACTAGAGCGCCAGCAGCGCCTGCACATCGCCCTGCTGCGCGAACGGCTGGCCGCCCGCGCCGCTGCGCTGGAGGCGGCCAACCCGCAAGCTATCCTGGCGCGCGGTTACGCCATCGTCACGCACAGCGCCAGCGGCATGCGCGTTACCAGCGCAAGCGCGCTCCAGCCGGGCGACAGCGTCTCCATCCGGCTGCACGACGGCAGCGCCAGCGCCCGCATTGTCAAGGAGGACAAACCTCGTGAGCACTATCAGCGACCTCTCTTTTGAGGCGGCTTATGCCGAACTGGACGACATCATCGCCCGGCTGGAGCGCGGCGACCTGCCGCTGGAGGAGTCAGTGGCGCTCTACGCGCGCGGCCGCCAGCTGGCCGCTCACTGCCAAGCGCTGCTCGACAGCGCCGAACTGCGCGTCAGCCAGCTCAACGACGACGGCACGCTCGATCCACTCTGTTAAAAGTGTTAAGAATCCAACAAATCCCATGTTATCCCAAATTTGGGAAAAGCTTGGGAAATGCGGTTTTTATCGCAGACGGCGCAGCAGCGCGCGCGGCACGGATACTGCCTCTTCAACCTTGAGCAGCGCCGCCGCGCCGAAGAAGACCGCGCCGCCCACAGCCGCGCCCGCCGCCAGCGTGAGCAGCGCGCCGCCCGCCGCGCGCGTCACCAGCAGCAGCGCCGCGCCCAGCGCCAGCGCTGCCAGCCCAGTCCGCGCTGCACCGCCCAGCACATAGCGGTCGCTGGCAGCCCCCACGCGCCGGCGCAGCAGCCACCACAGCGCCAGCGCCTCCAGCAGCGTCGTCAGCGCGTTGGCCAGCGCCAGCCCAGCGAACGGCCCGCGCGCCAGGCTGCCCGGCTGGCCGATGATTTGAATGAAGATCAGGCTGAGGACGATGTTCGACAGCATGGCGGCGATGCCCACGCGCACCGGTGTCCAGGTGTCGGCCAGCGCGTAAAACGCGCGCGACAGGACTTCAAGCAGCGCGAAGCCGGCGATGCCGGTGGCGTAGAACGCCAGCGCCCAGGCCGTCGCCGCGGTGTCCTGAGCAGTCCACTCGCCGCGCTGATACAGCACCTCGACCAGCGGCTTGCCCATGACAATTAACGTGACGGTGGCCGGCAGCGCCAGGAACAGCACGCCGCGCAGAGCGCGCGCCAGCCGGTCGTTGAAACCGTCGAAGTCGTTGGCGGCGGCCAGCGCCGAGAGCGTGGGGAACACCGCCGCACCCACACTCTGGCCGATCACGCCCAGCGCGAAAAACATCAGCGTGAAAGCATACGTAAGCGCCGCCAGACTGCCGCTCACCATGCGGTCGGTCAGCACGATGTTGACGAGAAAGTTGATCTGCACCACCGCCAGCCCCAGCACGCGCGGCCCCATCAGCGCCAGCACACGCAGCACGCCCGGCGCGCGCCAGTCAGGCAGGAAGCGCAGCCGCGCCCGCACGCGCCACAGACCCGGAAGCTGCACCGCCAGATGCAGCGCCGCGCTCAGCACCGCGCCGTAAGCCAGCCCGTAGACGTTGGCCCCGCCCACCTGCCCGATACCTGCATCTGGCGGCAGCGCCGGGGCAATCGCCAGCGCGCCGATGATGAGGCCGATGTTGTTCATGCTGATCGCCAGCGACGGCAGCAGGAACAGCCCGTGCGCCTGCAGAATGCCCATCACCAGCCCGCTGACGGCGAAGATTGCCGGCGTGACCATCATCAGCCGCATCATGTCGGTGGTGAGCGCCTGCGCCTCCGGCGGCGACTCGCGCAGCAGCACGCTGCTCACCAGCCACGGCGCGGCGAGCGCCACGATCACGCCCAGGGCCAGCGCCGCCAGCGCCGCCAGCGTCATGACGGCGCTTGCCAGCCGCCACGCCTCGGCGCTGTCCTGTTCGCGCAGGCGGGCGTAGATAGGGATAAACGACGATCCCAACGCGCCGCCTGCCACCAGCACAAAGACGATCTCTGGGACGCGCTGCGCCGCGATGAAGGCGTCCAGCGCGGCGCTTGTGCCAAACTGCGCGCCGATAATGGCAGTGCGGATCAGCCCCAGCACGCCGCTGGCCAGAAAGCCCACCAACACGACGACAGCGGCGCGGGCGATCTGTGCGTTGGAAAGCGCCCGGGAACCAGCGGGCGGGTTCAAGCTGCTTCTCCGGCCAGCGCCGTGCCAAGCGCGATCAGTACAAGCGAGGGGCGTTTCATACCGGCGACGCTGCCTCAGCCGCTGCAAAGTCGTGCGCGGATTATACAGCAGGCTGCAGCTGCTCTCACAGGGGCGGCGGCAGCGCATGTAATACCGGGCGGCTGCGCCTCAGTCCAGCGCGTTGGCGAAGATGGCGGCCGGTTCGGCGCGGCTGCTGGGCGCGGCGGCAGTTTCCGCCTGGAAGACGCGCACCCGCACCCGCGTCAGCGCCCACAGCGCCGCCGCCAGCCCCAACGTCCCCAGAGCGAACACCGCCACATAGGACAGCGTGAGGTCGCCGGTGGCCGTCAGCATCAGATCGCGCAGGATGCCGCCGCCAGAGACGCCCACGCCGCGGGCCAGCGTCACGACCAGCGTCCAGAAACCTAGGAACGTCCCGGCGCGGCCTAACGGACTCATGTCCATCATCAGGCCGAGCGTGCCTACGTTCCACAGCCCCAGCCCGAAGCCCAGCAGAATCAGCCCCGGCGTGATCAGCCCGCGCAGTTCCGCCACACCCGCATAAGCGAACAGCGCGAATGTCACGGTCAGGATGCCCACGCCGATATACGACATCACGGTGTTGGTAAGCCACTTGAAGCGCCGCGACAGCCACAGAAAAAGCAGCGTGCCAACGATGGCCATGCTGCCCCAGTAGGCCGCGAAGCGGTTGGTGTGCTCTGCGCTCATGCCGAACACGTCGCCGGCGAACGGCTCCAAGATCAGGTCCTGCGAGAAGGCGAACAGCATCGACAGGCCCAGATAGACCATGAAGAAACGCAGCCGCCGGTTCTTCCACACCAGCCCCAGGTCAGCGCGCAGCGTGGTGGTGTACTCGCTCTCGCTGGGGCGGGCCGCTGCCCCGCTGGAGCGCCGCTCCTCGCCTAACAGCGAGAAGAACCACAGCGCGGCCATGACCAGCCCGGCCACCACAAAGAGCGTCTGCAGCGTGTCTGGCGAGAACGTGATAGCGGTGGCTGGGTCTTCGTCGGTGGGCAGCAGCACGCCAAACATGATCCCGCCAACGGTGAAGCCCAGCAGCAGAAAAGTCCACACCAGCCCTACCGCGCGCCCGCGCTGATGCTGCGGGGCGCGGTCGTACACCAGGGCTAAAAAGGTGCTGCCGGAGAGCGCGTTGCCCAGGCTGAACAGCAGCATCGCCAGCGAGATCGCAGCCCATGTGACCACCGTTGCCACAGTGCCGCGCGCCAGCTCCGCCGTGATCAAGCCCAGCCCCACCAAGCTGAGCGCCATCATCGCCCGCCCCAGCCAAATCCAGAACAGCCGCCGGTAACCGCCCACCGCGCGCCGGTCCGACATCCGCCCGGCCCACACGCCCAGCGGCGCCAGGAAGTAGCGCAGGCTCACCAACAGTCCAACGGGCGTGGCAGCAAAGCCCAGGTCGCTGATCATGATGCGGTTCCACACGCCGGTAGCCATTACGTCGGCCATGCCCGACCCCAGGTGAAACAGGCCGATCTTCAGGTTGCGGCCAACCGGCAGGTTCTGCGCTTGATTCTCGCTCATGTTTTGTCCGATTTTTGTAGATTTACTTAGATTTGGCTGGAGATTATATCTGCCGCGTGGCGCGGATCAAATGGCGGGCCAGGTGGAAGCGGTTTTTCTCATCTGCCGCCAAGCTTGTCAGCGCGCGTCGTCGAAGGGAACTGCGCGGGCGACCACCGCGCCGCGAATGGCTTCGACAGCGCGCAGGGCCGCCGCGCGTTCGTCGGGGGTCAAATCGAGCGCCTCAAACTCATCTTGATCGAGCAGGCGCAGGCCGCCGTCTGGCATCACGAACACGTCTAGGGCTAGGTCGTCGGCGCACACGCTGTCGGAGGCGATATGCGCCGGGCGCGTGACGTTGCAGTACCACCCCTTGAGCCGCCCGCTGCCCGCTTCTTCAACGCGGAACACGTTGTACCAGCGGTCAGCGTAGAACCACTCGGTGAAGATGTCGCCCCGGCGCAGGGTGACAAAGCCCAGGTCGGCCTGGTCACGGTCGAAGACGGCGCGCAGGCACACCCACGTCGCGCCGCGCGCCACTACTTCGCCGCTGTAGTGCCACACCACACGCCCGGCGTGGTCGCGCTTGTACACCGTGAACGGCGTCACCTACGCCTTGCCCAGCGTGCGGACAACCAGCAGCACCCCCTCAGCGATGCGCACGCGGGCGCGCGCGTCCGTCAGGACGTTGCTCACGCCGCGCGCCGGCCCCAGCGCCAGCGTCTCATCGTGCAGCGGGTAGCGCAGGCCGTCCGTGCGGATGCCGGTCACGCGCCCGCTCAGCGGCAGCAGCGAGACCGTGTCGCCCGGCGCGCCGTCAATAAAGCCTTCGGGCGGGCGCAGCAGCCAGGTTTCCTGCGCCCAGGCCGCCATCCGCACGTCACACCCCTTCAGCGCCGGCAGCGCCAGCAGGTGCAGGTTGCTGATGGTCTGATCGAAGCGGCTGCCGATGCCGCCGATAATGCGCATCCAGTTCACCCCCTGCTCGCTGGCCCAGTGCAGCACCAGCTCAAGATCGGTCTGGTCCTTCTCCTCTGGGTAGCTGAGCACTGTGGACCCGCCAGCGCGCAGCGCCGCCACTTCGTCGGCTGTCAGCGAGTCCATGTCGCCGATCACGACGGTGGGCCTGAGGCCGCAGGCTTGCGCCAGCCGCGCGCCGCCGTCAGCAGCAGCGATCAGCGCGCCCGCGCCCTGCGCCAGGGCATGGCGCACCATCGGCCCATCGTTCAGCTCGCCATTGGCAAAAACCAGCGCTCGCGTCTGCACAGGTGTATCCTTCCAGGGAATGCGGCGCGCGCCGGATCAGCGCGTGCGGCGTCTCCAGCGCTCCTTGATCTCCAGCTTGCTGATGTCCGGCGCCTCCAGAAAGTCGCTAAGCAGGCGCACGAAACGCTCATGCTCCAGCATGGGGAAGTGGCGCACACCGCCGAGGTGAACAGGCAGCAGCGTGTCATCGCGCTCGGCCGTCAGGTAATCCCACACAGGCTCGCCTGGCAGCGGGATGACGCCGTCGTCGGTTCCGTGCACCACCACTGTTGGCACGTTGAGCAGGCGCAGCGTGTCCAGCAGGCGTCCGGAGTCGAAGCTGAGGGCGCAGAACTTGATTGCGCGCTCGTCAGCGCGGGCCACGTCAACCTGCAGCTTGTCGTACTCTGGCTCGGACTTCTTGAAACAGCGCGCCAGCAGGGCTTCGGCCGTGTGCGCAGCGAACAGCGCCTGCAGGGGGTTGTCGCCGGTCTCCGGCAGCGTCGGCAGCGTCGGCTGCTGGCCCGCCTGCTGCTCGCCGCCGTTGGCGCGCATACGCGCCTCCTGCAGCGCGGCGCGCATGGCCGTGCTGGCGCTGGGCATAGTCACGTCGGTGAACAGATCGCGGCTGGCCACGGTCACGCTGGCGCGCGCCTTCTGCGCAGCGGCGACCTTCGCCACCTGCTCAGCGCGGCTGGTCAGGTCACCGGGGTCGAACAGCGGCGCGCTGACGAGCAGCATGCGCGGCACGCGCCCGCGTGCCTTGTGCTGATTGGCGTATTCCAGCGCCACCATCGCGCCCAGGCCGTGCCCTACCAAGGCCGTTTTCTCAATGCCCAGATGGTTGGTGAAATCGGCCAGGAGCTGCACCTGGTGCTCAAGCGTGTATTTGCGCGGGTTTTTGCCGGAATCGCCGAAGCCATACAGGTCGAGCGCGTACACACGGTACTTGAGCTGCAGGTGCTGCATCGTCGGAACCCAATACCGCCAGCTTCCGATCCAACTGTGCAGCAGGATTACCGGGCGCCCGCGCCCCAGCACTTCGTAGTGAACCAGATCATCGCCGATCTGAATGGCGCTCATGTCATCCCAGCCTGTGTATTCACGTCGCGCCGATCTGCTGCAAAATCTCGGCGATGCGGCGGTTCAGTTCGTCGGGCGCGAACGGTTTGAGGATGTAGGCGACCGCGCCAGCCGCCAGGCCGTTCTGGATTTCCTCGTCCTGCCCTTTGGCAGAGAGGAACACCACTGGAATATCGCGCAGTGCCGGCACGCTCTTGAGCTGGCGGCAGGCCTCATAGCCGGTCATGCGCGGCATGCGCACGTCCATCATAATCAGATCCGGCTTGACAGCAGCGGCCTGCGCCAGTTCAACCGCCTCAGCGCCGTTGGCCGCCTGGATGACCGTGTGGCCGGCAAAGGCAAGCGTGAACACGATCAGCTCGCGGATGTCGCGTTCGTCTTCTGCAACCAGGATGTTCGCCATGCGCCCCCTGCGCTGTGTGCGCTTGTGTATCTTTAGATGTGTTCCACCCGCATCGGGTGCTGTTCAACCGGCAGCGCCACGTAAAATGTGCTGCCCTTGCCCAGCTCGGAATCGAACCACACGCGGCCGTTGTGCATCTCGACCAGCGATTTGACAATGGCCAGCCCCAGCCCGGTGCCTGCCACTTCCATCACCAGCGCGTGTTCCTCGTTGCGCTCGAAACGCCCCCACACGCGATCCTTGAACTCGTCGGGAATGCCGATGCCGGTGTCTGCCACTGCGATCAGCACTGTGTCGCCCTGGTCGCGCGCGCTCACGGTGATGCTGCCGCCCGCGTAAGTGTAATTATACGCGTTGTCCACCAGGTTGGAGACAATCTGCTGCAGCTTGTTGGAGTCGGCAGTAATCTGCGGCAGGTAGTCGGGCACGTCCAGCAGGAAGCGCATCGCCTTGCCGTCGCGCAGGGCGCGCGCCTCGGTGTTCTTCAGCACCTGGCTGAGTATCTGCCCCAGCTCAACGCGCTCAGTCTGGATACGGTCAGCGCCGGTGTCCAGCCGAGAAATGTTCAGCAGGTCGTTCACCAGCACGCTCAGCCGGTCAGCGTTGCTCTTGATCGTCTTGAGGAACTGCTCCTGCTGCGGGTCTACCTTGCCGGCTGCGCCCATCAGCAGCAGATCAGCATAGCCTTTGATGCTGGTCATCGGCGTGCGCAGCTCGTGCGACACATTGGAGATGAACTCGCTCTTCATGCGGTCCACCTCCACCTCTTTGGTGATATCGCGGAACACCGAAACCGTGCCCAGGAACTGCTCATCAGCCGCCACATGCACCGGCGACAAGTGCACGCTGACCACCTTCCGGCCGATTTCCAGGCGCTCAGCCACGAACTCGCCAGGCCGGAAGCTGGCCGGGTTGGCCGACCATTCGTCAATGGTGCGCGCCCACACCGACGACGAGCCGCCGCGCAGGGCGATCAGCCGGGCCAGCGGCTGGCCCAGCACGCTGTCGCGCGGGATGTCGAGGATGCGCTCGGCGGCGCTGTTGAAGCGCACGATGCGGCCCTCGGCATCGGCCAACATCACACCGTCGGCGATGCTCTCTAGGATCGCGTTGCCCTTCTCGGCCTCTTCCTGCTCGGCGCGCAGCAGCATGCCCAGGCGCTCCGCCTGGTCGCGAATCAGATAGTAGAGGTCGGAGTTGTTGACGGCGGCGGCCACCTGGTTAGCGGCGGCAATCACCAGCTTGATGTGCGCCTGGGTGAACATGGCGGGGCGGTCGCCCAAGAGGATCATCACGCCCTGAATGTCGTCGTTAACCTCCAGCAGCACAGCCAGCGCGCTGCGCCAGTTCTCGGTGCCGGGCGCGCCAGCGTCCCAGTGCTCGAAACGGGTCAGGTCGTCCACCACCACAGCGCGCTCGTCCTGGTTCTCCACCAGCCAGTCGGCCAGCCTGCTGGCCGGGTGACCGCCGCTGCCGTTGGCGCGCTCGTCGCGCAGGCGCAGCGTAGCGCGGCTGCGCAGGCGATCGGTGGCCGGGTCAATCTGCATGATTACGCCGTCGAAAGCGCCCACCGCATTGGCCACCATCTCCAGCGAGCGGTTGAGCACGCGCTCCAGGTCAAGCGTCCGCGCCAGCTCGGAGGCGATGCGGAACAGCGTGTCAATGCGGTCGCGCTCCTGCAGCAGCTCCTCGGTGCGGCTTTGCACCATGTCTTCCAGGTCACGGTTGAGCGCGCTCAGCTTTTCGATCAGGCGCGCATTCTGGATTGCCGCGCCAAGCTGAGTGGCAATCGTGGCCAAGATGTTCTGGCTGTTCACGCCGAAGGCGCGCGTGCGCCGCGAGTCGCGGATGGCCAGCACGCCCAGCACTTCGTCGCCCGAAACCAGCGGCACACCCAGGTAGCTCTTGACACTGCCCTCGCCGTTGCTGATGCCCAGGCTGCGGCGCAGCTCGTCCGGGCTGAAGTAATCGCTGCCCATGCTCAGCGGGCGGCGCTTGCGGATGATGTACGACACTTCGTCGTCGCCCAGCGGGCGCGGCGGTATCTCGTAGGAGTCGCCGTTGCTGCGCACTGCCACGGGGAAGGTGATGGTTTGCGTCTCGGCGTCGTACAGCGCCAGATACAGCTCCTCGGCCCCGGCCACGCCCGGCGCGCGCTCGCGCACTAGGGCCACCATGTCGTCAATGTTGAGCGTGGCCGCCAGCGTCTGGCTCAGCTCGTTGATCAGGTACAGCTCCTCAACGCGGTTAGCAGTCTCAGTCGAGAGACGGGCGTTCTCAATAGCGATGGCCGCCTGCGCCCCCAGCGCCTGCGCCAGCCGGATTTCGCGGTGGCTGAAGCGCCGGAAATCCGAGCGCAGCCGGAGCTGCACCAGGCCGATGGCCTGCTCGCGCACCACCAGCGGCACGATCATGGCGGCGTCTGCGCCCACCTCGGCCAGCGCGCTGGCTTCATTAGGATAGGCGCCGGCACTGTCAGCCGTGATGATGATCACTTCGCGCCTCTCCAGCGCGCGCAGCATGGCCGGGTAATCGCGCAGGTTGTAGCGCGTCCCCGGCGGGTCGGCCCGGCGCGGGTCGCCCTCGCGGTTGACATCAGCCTGCACTTCCACCACGCGGTCTACGTCGTCCCACATCATCAGCGCGCAGTCGTCCATGTCCAGCGCGTGCAGCATGAGCGATGCCACGCTGTTGTGCACCTCGTGCACGTCCAACGTGAGAGACGTGGCCTGGGCCGCCTCCAGCAGCGTCTCCAGCTCGCGGCTGCGCACGAGCGTGGTTTCTAGCAGCGTCGTGTTCTGGATGGCGATGGCCGCCTGGTTGGCGATGATGAACCCCAGGTCAATCTGCTCCGGGTCGAAGCGGCGCGGGCCGCCGTACACCTCGAATTCAAACGCCCCGATCACCTGGCCGCCTATCGCCATGGGAATCAGCACGTAGGCGGTGACAGCGCGCGGCGTCAGCTCGCGCAGCAGCTTGTCGTCCTCCAGGGCGTTCAGGTCATCCACCACCAGCGGCTTAGCCGAGCGGCGGATGGACTCGAAAGCGCAGCACTCGTTGAGGTTGATCACGCGGTCTGGCGGCGTGTCGCCGCGCGGCAGCTCCACCACCACCCGCGCCAGCTGCAGGTCGCGCTCGAACATCAGCGCGCGCGAGCGCTCCACGCCCAGCGTCTGGGCGA
Source organism: Anaerolineae bacterium (assembly GCA_034435995.1). Taxonomy (GTDB): domain Bacteria; phylum Chloroflexota; class Anaerolineae; order Aggregatilineales; family Phototrophicaceae; genus DAOTWC01. The sequence continues at coordinate 15,793 of DAOTWC010000153.1, forward strand.
TCTCGCGCAGGCCAATTTCCAGGATGTCCTCGCTGTCCAGCGACTGCACCAGCGCCACCGACACGCGGTTCAACAGGCTGAGGCGCTGCGTGCGCCGTTCGGCTTCGTGGAACAGGTTGGCGTTGGCCAGCGCGACGGCCACCTGGTTGGCGAAGGCAAAGGCGGCCTGTTCCGCTTGGGCGTCGAAATACCCCTCCTCGATCTTGCTCAGCGCGATCACGCCGACCACTGTGCCCTGGTTGACCAGCGGCACGCCCAGCCAGCTTGCGCAGCCATTCTCGCCAGGCAGCCGATCCCAGCCCTGCAGGCGGCTGATGCTGAAGGGGCGCTGTTCCTCCACCACCTGGCGGAAGCGCTGGTGCGCGCTGATCTTAACCGTCACGCCCACCGGGATGGTGTCGTCTTCGTAATCCTTGGCTCCCTCCAGTGTCAGCGAGTCGCCGCTGCGCAGCCAGAACGTCATCGTGTCGAAGCTGACAATGCGGCCCATCTCGCTCAGCGCCAGCGCCACCACCTCGCCGTAATCCAGCGACGCCGTGATACGGCTGGAGACCTCCGTCAGCGCGGCAAGCTGGTTGGCGCGGGCTTCCAGGTCGTGCTCAAGCTGGGCGCGCTCGGTCACATCGTCTATCATGATGACCGCGCCGCGCTCGCTGGCCTCGCCCAGCGGGTACACATAGAAATTGCACACCCGCGCAGCGCCATCCTCGATCAGGCGCTGGCGCAGGCGCGCCTGCGGCTCACCGCTGGCCAGCGTCTTAACCACCTCAGCGCGCAGCACCGGGGCCAGGCGCGGCTGGAACGCGAACAAGTCCTCGCCCACGACAGCGCTGCCCCAGCCAAACGTTTCCTGCATATAGCTGTTAGCCAGCATCACACGGCCAGCGCGATCCAGCACGACAATGCCCTGTTGGATGGACTGGACCACAGAGTCGTTGAAAGCGCGCAGCTCAACGGCACGGCGGAACAGCCGGGCGTTCTGGATGGCGACAGCGGCCAGGTTGGCCATGCGCTTGAGCAGCGGCCGGTTCTCAGCGAAGCCAGCGGCGCGGGGCTGGTCGCTGCCCAGGTGCAGCGCGCCCAAGCGCTCGCCACCCGCTACCAGCGGCATCACCAAGGCTGTGCGCTCGCCCTGGTCGCGCCACGCCGCCAGGTCAGCAAAGGCGGGAAGCTCGTCATCCAGGTAGTAGAGCTGGTCTAGGCCGTCTGCTGCGCTGCGCTCCAGCGCCGTGCCGACCAGCGCGCTGGGGGCCGCGTCGTATGTCACCGCCAGCGCTCCGTTGGTGTGCGGCTGCACCTGCACCAGCTCGTAGGCGTTGGCCTCTGGCGTGCGCAGCGCGAACGTCATGCGGTTGAACGGAACCAGCCGCAGCGCGCCGCCCGCCAGCGAACGGATGATGCTGTCCTGGTCGAGCGTGCTGGTGACAGCCTCCATGATCTCGTTGAAGCGCGCTTCCTGTTCGGCGCTGGCGATGCTGGCCAGATACAAGCGGGTGTTCTCAATCGTAGTGGAGGCGTGGTGGGCGAAAATCTCCAGAATCTCGACGTCGGCGCGCGTCGGGCGCTGGTTGTTCTGCGGGCTGTCCAGCGCCACCACACCCAGCAGCCGCCCGGTGGAACCAGTAAGCGGCACCAGCAGCAGATCGCCGCTGCGCCAGGGGTTCTGGCCCGTGCCGCTCGGCTCGCGCTGGCCGGCAAAGGATGTGTCCAACGCGGCCAGCTCAGCATCGTCGGCCCAGGCCGCGCGCGCCTCAGCGGGCAGCAGGTAGCTCTCGCTGATGCGGTAGGCTGCCTCGCACACAGCCTCAAAGCGGGCGCGCGGCAGCGCCGCTGCCAGACTCCGCTGGAACACATCCAGCGGCATGCCGGCCTGTGCAACCCGCCGCAGCGTGTCGCTGGATTCGTCCAGCAGCAGCATCAGCACCACATCGTAGCCCACGCTGTGCTGAACGCTGTAAGCGATGGCCTCCAGCATGGTTTCTTGGTCTGCGCTGGAGTGCAGCAGCTGGCCCAGTTCAAAAATCTGGTTTAGCTGCTCGACGCGCTGGCGGAGCTGTGCGCTGCGCTCCACCTGCTCCTGATAGCGCACGGCGTTGCCATAGCCCAACGCCGCCTTGGCCGCCAGCGTCATGAGGAAACCGGCAGCGCGCGCGTCGAACGCGCTTGCCTCGCGGTCGAACAGATGAATAACGCCCACTACCTCATCTGCGTACAAGAAGGCTGCTGCTACTGCCGAGCGCGCCTCTGGCGGCACAGGGGCCAGGTCGCTGGCCGCGTAATCGGCCACCAGCACGCTGTCGCCGCGCAGCACGGCCGCGCGCTCAATCGGCGCCAGCCCCGGCGGGAAACCGCTCTCGCCCAGGCGGCGGCTCAGTTCCGGAGCCGCCGGGTTGGCCGGCAGGGCCAGCGGCTGCACCAGGGCTACGCTGCTGCCGGCTGCGCCGGTAGCGCGGGCCGCCTCCTGGCGGATCACATCCAGCACGCGGTTCAAGTCCAGCGTGAGCGTCAGCTCGTTGCTCACGCGCGAGATGGCGTCCAGCTCCTGCACACGGCGGTTGAGGTTCTGGCCGGCGGATTCGTACAGCATCACCCGGTCGAGCGCGGCGCAGATTTGCGCCGCCAGCGCCAGCAGCATTTGCACGTCGTCCGGGCCGTAGGGGCGGCTGGCGCGGTTGGCCACGCCCATCTCGCCGATGCTGCGCTCGCCCACAGCCAGCGGCACCAGCACAACGCGGGTGAGCTGATAGCGCCTGGCGGTAGGCAGGTAGCCCTCAATTACCCGCGGGTCGTTGAACACATCGTTGCTGAAGAACGGCCGCTGGCCAACCGCCACGCCGCGCTCGAAGCCGGGCGCGTAGGCGTCCTGCACGATCGGTTCGGCCAGCTCGACGCCATAGACGTAGTGGGGATACGTAATGATATTCGATGAATGCTGATCGAGCACGCTGATGAACACCACGGGGCTGTCGGTCAGCTTGGCCACTTCCGCCAGCACCGGCGCCAACGAGTCGTGCGGCGTGAGGATGGCCCCTGTCAGCTCGGCGACGCGGCGCAGACGTTCGGCCTCCTCAACGCGCTGCTGGACAGCGCGGTACAGGCGCGCGTTCTCAATAAGCGCGGCCGCCTGCGTGGCGAAGATCATCAGCAGGCGCGCGTCTTGGTCGGTGAAGTCCTCGCCGTTCAGCTTGTTGCTCACCTGCACCACGCCCAGCCGCCGCTCGCTCACCATCAGCGTGGCCAGCATCGTCTGGCGCACGCCCAGCGCCTGCACCAGCTCCTCCAGGCCAGCCTCGATCACCAGCCGGTCAGATGCGGCGCGGTTGGTGTACCAGGATTCGGCGTCCTGCCAGATGGCGTGCACCGAGCTGCCCGGCACAAGCGGCAAGCTGTAAGCCGCCGCCAGCGCGTTGTCCACGCCGTAGAACGGCAGGCGCGCCGCCAGCCGGTCTGGTTTGGCGCCGCCGCCCTCCTCGTGCAGCAGCACGCCGCACATGGCCACGCCCATCAGGCGGGCGATGCGCTCGGTGATCTGGGCGAAGAAAGTCTCCTCCTGGCTGTACGCGCCGATGGCGTAGGTGATCTCCTGCAGGCCGCTCAGCTCGGCCGCGCGGACCTGGTCCTGCTGGTAGAGGCGGGCGCTTTCGGCCACGACAGCCGCCTGGCTGGCCAGCATACGTATCGTCTGGATGTCGCGCAGGGTGAAGCCGCCGTCGCCGCGCTTGTTGCTCACCTGCACCACACCGATGCGCCGCTCGCCCACGATCATCGGCACGAGCAGCGTGTTATACAAGCCAGTGACTGTCATGAGGCCGGTAAGGCCAAGCGCTTCGACCAGCGGCTCCTCGCGCAGGTCGTTAGAGTGCCAGGACATTTGGTTCTCCCAGATGGCGCGCTGCGGGCTGCCCTCTGGCAGTGGAATGGCGTAGCTGCGCACAACCTGGTCGGGCACGTTGTAGAACGGCAGTTGGGCCACCAGCGCCTGTTTGCTCTCGTTGTAGAGCAGGACGCCGCACATGTCCGCCCCGATGAGACGCGCCAGCCGCTCGGTCAGGCTGGCGTAGACGGCGCGCACGTAGTCGCTGACATCGTCTGGCTGGTCAATCGCCTCCTGCAGGGTGGCCATGTCGTCAATGTAGCGCGCCTGGCGGGCGTAAAGCTCGGCGTTGTAGATGGCAATGGCGAACTGGGTGCTCACCGCCTGCAGCAGCGCCAGGTCCTTCTGGCTGAAGTGCCCCGGCGCGGCCGCCGCCAGCTCAAACGTGCCGACGAAGCGCCCGTTGAGCGCCAGCGGCACGGCCACAAAACTGCGGTAGGGAATGCGCTCTAGGGGCAGGTGCGGCAGCACAGCCGTCGCGTCGCTGGTGTCGGCCACCAGCACCGGCTTGCGGTAGCGCGCCACCCAGCCGCTGATGCCCTCGCCCTCGCGGTAGACGCCGCCGGCCTCGGCCAGTGCCAGCACATAAGCCGCGTCGCCCACCCAACCGCGCGGCCGCAGCACGCGCTCGGTCTCGTCCCACAGGCACACCTCGCCCGCGTCAGCCGGGACAGCCTCGCGCGCAATCGAAAGCAGCGTCTGCAGCACCGGCTCAACGCCCTGGCTGGCGTTGACCATCTCGCCGATGCGGTTGATGACCGCCATTGCCTGCGACAGATCGAGCGCGCCGGCGCTGGCCGCGCCCGCTGACAGCTCGCGCAGCACAATCACCGTGCGCTCCTCGCCGCCGGCCGGGATGCGGTGCGACGAACCTTCGACCCAGCGCGCGCCAAGCCGGAAGGAAGCCTGCCCCTCACGGCTGAACAGCTCAAGGAAGCTGTCCGCCGGCTGCGCCTGGCGTGCCACATACTCCAGGTCAGGCTCATCGCCGTTGAGGTTCAGCCAGCGGCGGGCGCGCGCGTTGAGGTAGACGAGCTGCCCGTGCGGGCGCGTGACCAAGATGGCGTCGTCGGCAGCGGCAGCAGGGACGCTGTCCAGCACCTGCGCCAGCGGCCCGCTCGCCTCGTCAAGCAGGCGCTCGCGCTGGCGCGCCCACAGAAACAGCCACGCTAGGATCGCCAGGCCACCCAGGAACAGGATCAGCGCCAGGACCATAATTCCGTTAACCCCGCCACACTCGCCAGCCGGCTGGCGCGCCTACATCACCACGACGTAAGGATTTTCGGACCGGCGTCTTCGCCGCTGAGGCCGCGCCGCCGGTCCTCGGCGGCCAGCTCGGTAACTTCGCGGATGTCAGCAAACTGGTACTTGAGCGTCGAGACCGAACCAATCGAGAGCGTCATCAGGCTGGCCTGACGTTCGCCTTGCGCGCCGTCCGGCAGCAGCACGTAGCCGCGCTCCCGGTCAATGAACGAGTAGTGCTGCTGCACCTCGGCGTTGAAGCGCTCAGCCAGGCGCTGCTTGAGCCGGTCCACGTCTTTCGTGTGGGTGATGACGATGAAGTTGTCGCGCCCCGGGTGGCCCAGGAAGTCCTCCGGCGTGCCGCACTCCTCGACCACTTCGTTCATCAGCAGCGCCATGAAGCGGATCACGTCGTCGCCGGCCACAAAGCCGTACACCTCGGTAAAAGCGTCGAAGTCGTTGATCTTGATATCTATATAAGTCCAGGGTTTGTCGCTTTGCATCAGGGCGCGCAGATGATCCTCAATGAGCCGGCCGGACGGCATGTTCGACTTGGAGTCGATCTGCGTCTGGCGCTTAGACGCCTCAATCGAGTTCTTCACGCGCAGCTTGAGTTCTTCAATGTCGAAAGGCTTGGTGACGTAGTCATCTGCGCCCAGCTCCAGCCCCACGATCTTGTCGCTGCGCTCATCCTTCTGAGTCAGGAAGATGATGGGGATGTGGCTGGTGCGCGTCGTCTGGCGCAGTTCGCGGCACACATCGTAGCCGTTCATGTCGGGCAGCATGATGTCGAGGATGATCAGGTGCGGGAGCTGTTTGCGCGTCATCGCCAGGGCATCGCTGCCGCGCGGGGCCACCTGCACTTCATAGCCCTGTCCGGCGAAGTAGATGCGCAGCATGTTGGAAATGTCAAAATCGTCTTCAACGACCAGAATGCGATCCTTACTCATAACGGCCCTCGCAGCCCTCCGGCGAAGCGCGCATCCACAGCACTGACGCGCTGGCCCAACTATACATCAGGCGCAGCAGTGCCAGCAAACGCTGCCTACAGTATAAGGCAGATTTGCGCAATGATTGATAAACGAAACGCCGAGGATAGAAATTACAAACTACCGCGCGCCTGCGCGCGGCGACGGCGCTGCGCCGCCCGCTCGCGCACGGCGGCCACAGTCTCTGGCGGCACTTCCTGTTCGAAACTGCGGAAACCGGCCAGCCGGAAGCCGTGCCGCGCCGCGATCTGGCCGATCTCCCGCGCCTGCGCCACGCTGATCTCCTTGCCGATGGTGTAATCCTCGTAGCGCCCTTCCAGCGCCAGCGCCATCGTCTCCGCCATGCAGGCGTAGGCCGTGCCCGGCGGAAAGCCGAAGTCGAAGTGGAAATCCACCGGCCCCGGCACGGCCACCACGCCGCCCTCGATCACCAGCACATCGTCGCGCTCCGCCGCCACGCGCTTCGAAACATCGCGCGGGCGGGCGACATCGCACACCACAGCGCCCGGCTTGAGGTGCTGCGGCTCGATCACCGCGTGCAGCGCGCTCGTCACCGTGAGGATCAGGTCGGCGTCGCGGAGCGCGTCCATGCTGGTGCTGGTCGCCAGCGCCGCGCTGCCTCCCTCGCACAGCTCGCGCACAGCGGCCAGCGCGTCTGGCCGCTGGCCGATCAGCGTGAGCTGCCCGCACTCAGCGGCGAACAGCTGGGCACACGTCTTGCCGATAGCGCCCGTCGCGCCGACCACTGCCACGTGCGCGTTTGGCACGGCGATGTCCATCTGGCGCGCCGCTTCGCGCACAGCCTCCACTGCCATCACCACGGTGTAGCTGTCGCCGGTCGTCACCGGGACCGCCAACCGGTCGGCAATCGTCCGGCCAGCGTCGCCCACCACTGACGTGTACGCGCCCAGCCCCAGCAGGCGCGCCCCCAGCGCTTCAGCCATGCGGCCGCAGGCGACAATCTTGCGGTAGACCGCTTCCACCGGCAGCGACAGCATCGTCGGCGGTGTGAACGGGCAGGCAATCAGCCAGCCGCGCAGCTCGCGCCCAGTAGCTTCCGAGCGCACGCCCTCCACTTCCGAGAGGTACACAGGCGGAAAAAAGCGCGAGAAGAAGTTGATCTGGCGTTCCGTCAGCACTTTGCCCAGCAGCGGGAACTTGCGCGCCACATCCTTCTTAATCTGAATGGGGTGGATGATGAAGGCGAAGGTGTCGTCAGTCATGCGCGAGGCCTCGGCGTTCAGGCGTTGGGCAGCAGTGCTCTCACCACTTCTCGGTAGTTTCGTCGGCCAGCCGTTCGTTGGCGCGCGGGTAGAAGCGCTTGTGGATGTCGCCGCCGCGGATGAAGTGGTGGTCGCTCTCCTCAAATGTCACGTTGCGCATGATCACGCGGCGGTCGGGCGAGGCCACCACTACCACATCGGACTCGATCATGCGCCCCGGATAGACGACCATGCCGGAACCGATGCGACAGTTGTGCCCCACAGCGCTGCCGATCACAATCTGCCCTACCTCGCCCAGCCGGCCGTCAATGGTGGACGCGCGGATAGGCTTCTGCGCCACTAGGTTGAAATCGGTGAAAGTGCTGCCCGCCCCTACGAAGCTGTTGCGTCCCACCACGCACATCTGCAGGCAGGTGTTCTGGGCTACGATGGTGCTCTCCATCAGAGCCGTGAAGTAGAGCGAGGCGCGGAAGGGCAGGAAGCAGTTGTTGCCCAACGTGCTCATCATCAGCACGCAGCCGTCGTCGAGTGTTACATTGTCGCCGATCGTCACATTGTCCAACAGCACGCCCGGCCCGATCGAGCAGTTTTCGCCGATCTCCGCCGGCCCGGTGATCACCGCCGTCGGGTGGATCACCGTGCCCTTGCCCACCTTAATGACCGCCGACGTGCTGAGAATCTGTTTCTGCTCCAGCACGGCCTGCCACAGCAGCCGCAGCGAATAGAAATTGTGGTGCTTGATGCGCTCGTCTAGGCGGCTGGCGCGGGCGAAACAGCCGAAGATGATGGCGGCGAAATAGACATGCACCCAGCTCTCAATGGACATGACGGCGCGGGCCGGCAGGTAGTGCGTCAGGTCGCCCTGCTCCATCGTCATGAAGTCCGGCACACTGTAGAAACCTTTTTCGCGGGCGTCGCTGGGGACGACCACCGGCACGATCTCGGGCGCGTAACCGACGGGAAAGTACCACAGGTCGAGCAAATAGACGGGCACGCCGTCGCGGTCAAGGCCGGTCTCGAAGCCGGTTGAGAGCGGCAGCGTGTAGGTGCTGAAGGCTTTGTCGTCCTGGCGGAAGGCGGCGCGGCAGGCGCGGCCCTCGCGGGCGGCCTGCGCCATGAAATAGGCCAGGAACTCGCGGTCGAACCACAGGTTGTCGCGGTAGACAATGGCTGTGCCGCGCACCTGCGGCAGGTCGCTGCGGCTGTACAGTGGACTGCCCAGCTTGAGGCGCTGGCCGAAAAAATCGTTGAGCAGCTCCTCGTGGTGAATCTTCAGCGGCTTGGTGCCGATGGTCAGCTCGCTGGCCGGTTCGTTAAACGGCGGGACATGCCGCCTGTCCTCGATGATGTAACGATGGATGACAGAGGACTTCACTGCGTTCCTCCCGCTGGCCCAGCCGGTGCAGTTCCATTGTGTAACAACCAGCGCCGAATTGCAATCGCCTCAGCCGGCTGGCAGCGCGTTGGCTCGCGCCAGCCGCGCCCCACAGAAAACCAGCCGGGAATGTGAACGGTTGTGCCATGCGCCAATCCTCTTCTACACCGCGTGCGACCAGCAGCCGCCAGGCGTCAGGTCAGCGGCTTCTTGCCAATCTCAAACAGACAGTGGCTGTCGCCGGCGGCGCGGCAGGTCGTCTGCGCCACGCTGAAACTCTTGCCCCCGCTCAGCCACCGCATCGCCTCCTGCAGCACGCCGACCGCGACGAAGCAGCGCGGCTCGCTGAGCGTGCGCTGCCAGCACAGCGGGCAGCGGTCAACGTGCCAGTAGAGCGTCTCGTCGGTCTCCTCCACGCGCACGACCTGATCGCTGAACTGGTTGAACAGCCCGGCCAGAGCGGCTGCGCCCTGGCTCAGCTTGAGGCTGAAGGGCAGCAGGCTCACCGATAGATCGCCCACGCCCAGCACTGGCCCGAAATCCATCAGGCCGTAGCGAAAGGCCACCCGCCCCACCCGCAGCGCGATGCCGCGCCCGCCGCGCGGGCCGTAGATCAGGTCAATGCCCTGCATCAGCGCGCTGACATCGCTGAACGGGAACTTGCGATCGAGCGTGCTGGGCGGAAACACGCCGGCGTAGCGGCTGAGGCCGGCGGTCTGCAGCAGGGCCAGCAGGCCGCTGCGCCCCAGCACGTCCTCAGTGGCTTGCAGCAGCACGCGCCCCATGCGGTTGGGGTAGAAGCAGCAGGGAGAAGATGCCGTGCTCACTGCGTCCACCGCCTGGCGCGCCGCCAGCGAGAGGCGGCGTCAGCCATGGTTCAGGAAATCCCGCACAGTCTGGTGAAAGCGCGGGGTTTCGTCCAGCATCGGGAAATGGCCGGAGTCCTCAAACCAGGCGATCTGGCTGTGCGCCGCGTACTGCCGCAGCACCTGCGACTGGCTGGGCTGAACGATCCGGTCCTTCTTGCCGTACACGCCCAGCACCGGCATTTTCAGCTCGCGCAGGCGGTCGCGCAGGTCAATGCGGCGCAGCGTGCTGATGCTCTCGAAAAACGGGCCGCCGGTCAGCCCGGCGAGGTCGGCGTCCATCATATTGGCCAGGGCGCGCCCGTCCTTGGCCAGAAAATGCGCATACACGCGCAGGCTGGGGCGCAGCAGGCCGTTCATGAACGCCCCAAACAGAAACGGCGCGGACTCCGACAGGTGCAGCCAGCCGTCGAACGCTGCCAGGCGCAGCGGCTGGCACAGCGACGAGCCGACAATCGGCGAGCCGACGACGATCACTTTGACCACCTTGTGCGGGTAGCGAATGGCGACACCTAACGACACCGAGCCGCCCATGCTGTGGCCCACCAGCGGGGCCTTGACGATCCCCAGCCGCTCCATGAACTCGTTGACCAGCAGCACGAAGTTGTCTACCGAGAAATTGGCGCTCTGCGCGCCGGATTCGCCGAAACCCCAGAAGTCGAGCGCGTAGGTGCGGAATTCCTTGCCCAGCTCGGCGATGGTGCTGCGCCACAGCGCCCACGAACCCAGCCAGCCATGCAGCAGCAGAATGGGGCGCCCGCGGCCGTAAGCCTCGTAATGCACCACCCCCTGCTCTGTCACCAGAATGGCCACTGGGCTGCCCCTGCCGGTCAGCGCGCTGCGGGTGCGTCAGCTTTCCATTTCTTCAAGAATGGAGTACAACAGCTCTAGCAGGACGTTCTTAACGCTTTCTTTGTCTTTGGCCACACACGGCAGCAGCTTGACACCGTCTTCGATGCGCAGCGCGATGCGCAGGTCTTCGGCCGTCCAAGCGTCGGGGTGGTCCTGCTTGTTGGCAGCGACGACATACGGCGTGGGGGCATAGGCGCGGAACGTCTCCAAAATGCTCTTGGCCTCGCGGAAAGTTTCCGGTTTGGCGCTGTCCACCATCACGACAAAGCCCAACATGCCCTCAGCCAGGATTTCCCACATGAAGTCGAAGCGGCGCTGCCCTGGCGTCCCGAACAGGTAGAGCACCAGGTCATCATCAACCGTGATCCGGCCGAAGTCCATCGCTACCGTGGTGGCATCCTTCTGGCGGCGCTCGGCTTCGGTGGTGATCTCACGTTCGGTGGACACGACTTCAATCTCGCTGATTGACCGGATGAACTCCGTCTTTCCCGAGCTGAACGGCCCAGTGATAACCATCTTGACTGTTTGCATAGGTATCCGCTCTTCCAATTCCACGGTCCCGTGGGGACTCAGGCTGCTACATGGATTTGAGTTTGTCTATCAGTTTGTCCACGACGCTCTTCTGCACCGGCGTCGTGCGCGCCGGCGGCCGCCGAATGCCGGTTTGCGGCGCGGCCATGCCCGGCGGCTTCACCAGCTCGACCAGGCCCGCCTGCTCCAGCCCATACACGATGCGCCGAATCTCCATCTCCGACATGTTGTTGGCTTTGGCGATCTGGCGGATGGAGTTCTTCGGGTTCACAAACGACACCACCCGCCATTCCTCAACGCTGAGGTGGATACCCTTGAATTTCTCTTTGGGGTTGTCGGGGAAGCGCAGGGCAAAATCGAGGTTGGGCAGGTGTTCGACCAGCTTCTCCGCCTCGCGGATGCGGCGCGCCCCCTCGATGATGACGTTTTCCAGGTCAATCGGGACTAGGATGCGGTCGCTGCCGGGGAGGACGTTGTCCTCAAAGCGGAACGGCCCCTGGTTCCAAGTCATCAGGTTGTAGACAACATCCAGCGTGTGCTGCTGGATGCTGTTGACGATGTCGTTCTGCGACACATAGCCGGCGTTGATCAGCAGCAGGGCCAGCGCTTTGTCGGTCGTGCGGGCAGCCCGCTCGCGGATAATGCGCACCTGCTCGTCAGTCAGCTTGCCCGCTTTGTTCAGCACCGAGGCCAGGTTGCCGTCGTGCGTGTCCATCGAGGCGAACACCAGCTTGCCCGCCCGGAACGCCACTTTCGCCCGTTCCCTGCCGGGGGCCATCTTGTCCTGCTGCATCGCGTCCTTTTCGCCGGTTTTGACCCCCTCGAAGATGGTAAGCGTTCCGGTCTTGCCAGCGAGGTTGATGAGATTCAACAGCTGAGTCGTGCTGAAATCTCGAATGTTGCCCTGAAGCGGCATTGCGCCCCTCCGCAAGTTTTAGATGAACACGCCGCACAATCGGCGGCTTTATGGAGTGACAACGCTTCCACCATGACATTTCGATTATAGCCCGCGCATATAGGCGAGTCAACCAGCCCCAAAGTCGCCCGCGCCGGCCCGAACGCCCCACCGGCGGCTTTTGCCGCTATAATGAGCGCGCCGCCCGTGTAGTTATGGGAGAGAGCCGCATCAACATGCGCATGCGCCAATCGCTTGTCATCCTGCTTGCCGGCTGCGCCGCGGCCTGCACGCTCGCCGGCCCGCTGTTCCAGGCAGGCCGGGGCGCCGCCGCGCCGCCTGACTCAAATCATACAGCGGAAACCGCAGCGTCGAGAATTGAGACCAGCCAGAGTCCCGTCATCGGCCCGGACAGCTTCCCGCCGGGCGTCAACCCCCTTACCGGCCTGCTGGCCCCCCAGCAGGAGTACCTCAGCCAGCCGCCTGTGATCGCTAAAGTCTCCAACGCGCCGCCGCTGGTGCGGCCGCAGGCGGGCATCGGCGCGGCTGACCTCGTGTTCGAACACTACGCCGAGGGCGGCCTGACGCGCTTCTCGGCCATTTTCCACGGCCAGCGGCCAGAGCGCGTCGGCTCGATCCGCAGCGCGCGCCTGATTGACTACGAGCTGATGCCGATGTACCAGGGCATTCTGGCCTTCTCCGGTGCCAGCGCCGGCGTCGAGGAACGGCTGTACACGTCCGAGTTTCCGGAGCGCCTTTACAAGGGCGTGCTGATGGGCTGGCCCTATTACTGGCGCGACGACGACATCCCCATGCCGCACAACCTGTTCACCAACACCGCCGCGCTGTCGCGCCTGGCCGCCGAGCAGGGCGTAGCCGCCCCGCCGGCGCTGCGCGGCATGGCCTTCCAGCTTGAACCGCCGCCCAACCCAACCGGCCCGGCGCAGCGCGCCGACATCCGCTACGCCGCCACCCGCGTGCAGTGGCGCTATGACGCCGAGACGGGCCGCTACCGCCGCAGCGCCGACGGCCTGGGTCACTTCGACGCCGTCACGCTGGAGCAGATCAGCGCGGCCAACGTCGTCGTCATCTACGCCGAGCACACCTTCACCGACATCGTCGAAAGCCAGTGGCAGGGCAAGCTCAGCTTCAGCATTGAGATCAAGCTGTGGTTCGAGGGCGACGCCGTGCTGCTGCGCGACGGCCAGCAGTACGCCGCCCGCTGGGTGCGCCCCACCCGCGAGGACCTGATCGGCCTGCGCACACCCGACGGCAGCCTGCTCCCACTGAAACCGGGCAACACCTGGTTCCAGGTGGTGCGCCTGCCAGAACAGCAAACGCCGCAGGAGGAATGGGTAGTCATCGAGTAAGGGGGCGAAAAGCGCGCGCCTGGCCTATACTTGAGCGAGAATCACAGAGGAGCCGGCCGTATGACTGCGTTTCGCGTGCTGCAGCAGGGGATCGCCGCTGTTCAGGCGGGCAAGCCTGAAGAGGGCGCGCGCCTGCTGCGGCTGGCCCTGCGCGAACCGGTCATCGCCGGCAGCCTGCGCGCTATCGCCTACATGTGGCTGGCCGAAACCACGCGCGACCCGCACGAGAAGATCACCTGCTACACCGAGGCCCTCAGCGCCGACCCAACCAGCGAGCTGGCCCAGCAGCGCCTGACGATCCTGCTGGCCCCGCCCGCCCCCGGCAAAGAGGTCATGCTGTCCGATTTCACGCCCACCAGCAACCCATTGGTGACGCCCCCGCCCCCGCCGCCCGTTTACCCGCCGCCCGGCGTGATCCTCAGCAGCCCAGAGCCAGCGCCGCCCGTGCCGCCATCTCTGCCGCGCACTGGCCGACTGGGCGGTCACCAAATCGTCGGGGTGTTCGGGGGCGGGCAGCCCGGCAGCGGTTTCTTCATGTCGCGCGCCGGCATCATCGCCACCACGCGCTTTGTAGTCGGCAGCCGAACGTCCGTCACGGTCGCGCTGCCGAGCAAACGCCAGCTTCCGGGCCAGGTGGTGCGCTCGTTTCCGGAGATGGACGTCGCTTTCGTCCACGTCAACTACCCGGGCGCAGAGCCGATCCCGTTCTCGCCCTATGCCCTCATCCCCAGCGGGATGCCGCTCAAAGCCTTCAGTTACAACGGCCAAGTGGTCGAGGGCAGCCAGCGCGAGACCGGCCTGCTGTCCGCGCCGCACTGGTTCTCCACCGACATCATCCGCCTGCCTGACGCCGGCGGCAGCCCAGTGCTGGACGACCAGCGCTACCTGGTGGGCATGCTCACGCGCAACACGAGCAGCGCCACAGCTTACGTGTTCGCCGTGCACATCAGCGCGCTGCAGCGCTGCCTAGAGCAATTCACCGCCGAGATGCGCAGCGAGCCAAACCGCATTTACTGCCCGGCCTGCGGCGGCGTCAGCCGGGCGGCGGGCGTGGGCGGCCCCTACTGTGAGCTGTGCGGGGCGCTCATGCCCCATGCAGCCGACACGCCGCGCCTGCTGACCGCGCAAACCGTCGAACTGTACCGCGAGACCGCCCCCCAGCCGTGCCCGCACTGCGCCGCGCGGGTAGGCATGTACCAGGGGCGCTGCCTGCGCTGCGGCCGCCCGGCCGGCCGCGCTGGCCTGATGACCTCGCCGCTGGCGTAGGGGCAGGCCGCTGCTGACCTATTGAGAACCTATTGAGAAAAGGATAAGCGCCTATGCTGAGTCGTGGCAAACCGAGAGCACAAAGCCAGCCCGCCGCGCGGCTGGACGATCACGTCGGCCTTGTGCAGAACATCCTGCGCGAGATCGGCGTAGACCCCGACCAGGCGCGCCTGGCCACCACCGAAGGCCTCGGCTGGGCCTTCCGCCGCGGCTCGGCCATTGTTGAAATCTACCTGGTGCAGCGCGACGGCGCGGGGTCGCTCAAGGTGCTTTCGCCCATCATGCACCTGCCGTCCAGCGGCCTGCTGCCGCTCTACCGCCGCCTGCTGGAGATGAACCTCACCCTCTCCAACGCGGCCTTCGGCGTGTACAGCGATGTGGTGTTCGTGTTCAGCGAGCGTCCGCTGGATGGCCTGGACCCGCAGGAGGTGGATCACATCATCGAGCAGGTGGCGCGCTTTGCCGACGAATACGACGACCGGCTGGTGAGCGAGTTCGGCGGGCGGCTTTACGTGCGCGTGTAGCGCCCCAGCAGGCCGCGCGCGGCGCGCGCCAGCGCTGGGGCGTGGCCGCCCAGCGCCACCGCCAGCGCGATGAACGCCCCCTGCCAAGCCAGCGACTCGCTGTCGTAGAAATAGATGAGGGCCGGCGTGTCGTAGGCGATGAAGCTGGCGTAGCCCGCGTAGAGCGCGGCGTAGAGGGCCGCTGCCGTCAGCCCGGCCGCCAGCCAGGCCGGCAGCCGGAATGTCCCGGCCAGCGCGAACCCCGCCGCCGTGCCCAGCCCGCCCAGCAGCATCACGCCCCAGTCCGGCGGGTAGTTGAGGAAAAACCAGGTAAACGCGCCCCACGTAAGCGCGCCGGCCAGCGTTCCCAGCAGCGCGCCGGCCAGCAGCCGCGCCCCGCGCCCCCAGAAACCGGCCATGCGCGCCGGCAGCTCGCCGCCCAGCAGCGCCGCCAGCCCCAGAAACACGCCAAATGTCAGGCCGGTGGAGACGGCGACGCCGGTTGTCTGGGCCTGCAGCACGCCCACAGCCGGCAGGTTGAACAGCACATAGCCGCCGATGGCCACCAGCCCGCCGGCAGCGGCGCACACATAGCGCCACACAAGCTGCATCGGGTCAGCCGCCGCGCGCCGCCAGGTGTTGGTCAGCCAGGCGTAGAAGCGCGCGCGCGGGCTGACAACCGCCGGCAGCGACGGCGCTTCGTCGCGCACCAGGGCCAGCGCCCGCAGCGCCCCCGCCGCGCCGCGCCGCTGTCCCTCCGCCAGAACCTGCACCGCTGCCAGCGAGCGCAGCCGGCCCACCGCCCGCGCCGCCTGCTCCGCGATGGCCGGCGCGTCGGCTTCCAGCGCAATTTCCGCCAGCAGGCCGTCAATCTCCGGCGAATGGGCGTGGGGCCGCCAGCCGCTCACGCCGCCTGCGCTGCCGCGCGCTGTCAGCAGGTGGACAGCGGCGCGCTGCGCGCCGGGGTGCGTCTCTACCTGGAGCGCTTGGGCCACCAGCGCGGCGATGCGCGGCGGATCGCTGTCAGGCAGGGTCTCCATGCGGTAGAGCGCGCGCTCGCGAGCCGGGGCGCTGTCGCTGCGCACGGCGTGCAGCGCCACCCAGCGGCGCGCCCCGTCGTCCAGCCGGCCCCACCAGTAGTCCACGTCGTGATCGTACTCCAGCGCGCCGCGCAGCATCATCTGCGCCCCGGCTTCGTCCAGCTCCAAGCCGTGCTGGTCAGCGCGCGCGTAAAAGTCGTTAATGAGCATGAAGTGCGTGATGCCCAGCAGGAAGCGCCCCTGGCCGTAAGCCCAGGCGCGCCGCGCCCGCGTGTAGATGTCGAGCGCCTCGCGCCGCGCCATCTCCTCCGGGCCGATCACCGCGATCACATCGCGCAGGTCAACGGTCGCGCCTGCGGCTGCATCGGCCGCGCCCACTGCCTCGGCATCCGGGAACGGCGCAGCGGCCGCCTGGGGCGCGCGATGTGGGGCCAGCACCGCCTCGACTTCGGCCATCAGCTCGGCCAGCGTGTTGGGGCGGTGATCCGGGTTGAGAGCAGTCCCGCGCCGCAGCACCGGCGTCAGCGCTAGCGGCAGGTCAGCGCGCACGCTGGCGATTGGCGGCAGGTCCTCCTGGTTCTGAAGCTGTTTGATCGCCAGCGAAGTCGTAGCGTCGAACGGCAGCTCGCCAGTGAGCATGTGGAAAATCAGGATGGCGAAGCTGTAGATGTCGGCGCGATGGTCCAGCGCCTCGGATGTGAGCTGCTCCGGGGCCATGTAGAGCAGCGTGCCGTAGCCCGGGTTGGCCGCCCGGCCGCCCTGCTCCATCACCGCCGCCAGGCCGAAATCGGCCAGGTAGGGCGCGCCGTTGCTGTCGAGCAGGATGTTGGACGGCTTGATGTCTAGGTGCACAACGCCGCTGGCATGGGCATGATCGAGCGCGGCGGCCACCAGCCGCCCGATGCGCAGCGCCTCCTCGATCTCCAGCGGCCCGCGGCTGATCAGCGTCTCCAGCGAGCCGCCCGTCACATAGCGCATGACGATGTAAAGCTGGCCGTCGAAATCGCCGAAGTCATAGATGGGCAGGATGTTGGGGTGTTCCAGACGGGCGATCATCTGGGCCTCGCGCCGGAACAGCGCCAGCGGCTCGCTTTCCGGCACGCCCAGGTCGCGCGCAATCGTCTTGATCGCTACCGTGCGGTTCAGCTTGCGGTCGCGCGCCGACCACACATCCGCCATGCCGCCGCGTCCGATGTGTTCGATCACGACGTAATGGTTGATCTCGGTCCCGACCTCCACGGCCTGCACTCCTGCTCTACAACGACAGGAAATAGGCGTGCGCGTAGCGCAGAAACTCCAGCGCGCTGCGCGGCTGCTGCTTGCCGCTGTCCAGCTTGCGCCCCAGGCTGCTGCCCTCCTCCAGGGCGCGGCGGTCGCCGCCCTCGGCGATCAGCAGCGACAGCTCGGCCAGGCGCTGGAAATCCACCGCCAGCGTCCGCACAAGCTGGCGCTGCGTCTCTTCTGGCACGCTGCCCCACATGCTATCGGCCTCGGCGCGAATGACAGCGGCAGTCAGCGTCAGCGGCTTGCCGGGCGGGAAAGCCTGCAGCACGCTGCGCAGCAGGTTGTTGGCAATCTGCGCTTCGTCGCGCAGCGTCATCGCCGAGCGCGGGCCGAATGGGCTGCGCGCCAGCCGGTCGAGTTTGAGGGTGCAGCGTTTGCCGCGGGCGAAGTAGCCGCCCAGAACGCGCAGCACGTCAAGGCCGCTGAGGGGGTCAGCCGCTCCGGTCAGCAGCAGGCCGGCGTGGCGGGCGGCGTCGCGCGGGGCATAGGCGCGATGCTGCTCGCCCAGTTTAACTAGGGAGCGGCCCAGGGCCAGTATGTCGGCAGCCAGCGCGTGGTACTCCTCAGTCCCCAACCCGCCTGGCAGGCTTTGCAGGGCGTTGAGCACAGCGCCCAGCGATGGGGGGCGGTCGCGGTGGGCGTAGGCCACCGCCACGTCCTCCAGCAGGTCAGCCGTGATGTGCAGGAACTCGGCGTAGCCAGCGAAGTCCGTGCCGCCCATCAAGCGCTTCAGGCTGTAGGTCGCCTCCAGCGCAGGGCGCACCGAGCGGCCCAAGCCCTCGAAGGCGCGGATGGCCTGGCGCGCCGTGTCTGGATCGGCCTGGCGCACGAAGCGGCGCAGCAGCTCCAACCGCGCCAGCCTGAGGTTGTCGTCCCAATCGAGGGCGCGGTACATGCGCGCCATCAACTCCAGGCCGGCCCTGCCGTGCCCGGCCGCCGCCTGCGGAAACAGGCTGGCGGCGCGGGCAGCGCCGGCTACATCCTGCTGCCGCGTGTAGTAGCGCAGCAGTGACAGCAGCGCCTCCGGCTGCACCATCTCCAGCACATCGGGCGTGTCGAGGATGACAGTTGTCACCTCGGCGGCGATGCCGTCCAGGGCGGGCGGCCAGCCGTGGCCTTCCAGCGCGCCCAGGCCGGCCAGCGCCAGCGGCAGCGACCGGATGCCCACCTGAGAAATCGCCGCCAGCGCCTTGGGCACTTCATTCACCGGGATCGGCGTCTCGGCGAACACCTTCTGCACCATCAGCGCATAATCCGCCTGGCGGTCGCCAGGGTACAGCAGGCGCGACTGGTGCAGCATCTCGCGGGCCAGGTCGGTATAGGCGGCGCGCGCCAGCAGGATGTGCAGCAGGTAGCGCGATGCCTCGGGGTCGCGCGTTTTGAGCATCTCGTCCGGCGACAAATTGTAAACCACCCACAGCAGGGCGTGTTCGTAGTCTGCGCCTAGGGGTGTGGCGGCGAAGGCCGCCAGCCCGGCCAGCGCCGGCGCGTCGAGCAGGTCATGGCGGCCGGCCAGCAGCGCGATCTCCGCCAGCCGGATGAGCACCAGGTGCGACCACTGGTCGCCGAAGCCAGCGGCCACATCGGCCAGCAGACCGGGCGGGGCCGGCGCGGGATCGCTGCCGTCAAGATAGGGAGCCAGCCGCGCCACGTTCGTGGGCAGGCGCGCCAGCAGCCGCTGCGTCCCCAGCAGGCGGCGCAGCACGTCGCTGTCAGCGTGATTGGCCGCCAGCAGGAACAGGGTCACGGCCAGGC
>DAOTWC010000154.1:0-9089 GCA_034435995.1 Anaerolineae bacterium
TTCACCGATGTGATGCTACTGCTTACCGCTCGTTAAGCTAACTGTCGCTGCCTCACCCTCAGGTTTCTGCCCTGCTAGACCCATCACCGCAATCATGCGGTTAAGCGCCGCCAGGTATGCCTTCACGCTCGCCACTACGATATCATCGTCAGCCCCGTAGCCGCCGAATGTTTTCGTCCCGTCTTTGGTCGAAATGCGCACCGTCACTTCACCTAAAGCGTCAATGCCCTCAGTGACGCTGTGGACGCTGTATTCGATCAACGTGTTTGGCGCTTTAACGATGGCGTCTATTGCGCGAAATGAGGCGTCTACCGGGCCGGTGCCGACAGCGGCGTGAATCACAGTCTCGCCAGATGCGTTTCTCATCTTGACGGTAGCGGTCGGCATGCCCATTGTGCCACAGGTCACCTGAATATCAACCAGCGAGAAAATCTCCTCTGGGCCGTGAAATTCGTCGGCCACCAGTGCCTGCAAATCAGCGTCCGTTACGGTTTTCTTGGCGTCTGCCAAGTCTTTGAAGCGCGCAAACACCTGGTTCAACGCCTCACCTTCGATGTTGTAGCCCAGCTCCTGCAGCCTTACTCTCAGCGCGTGGCGTCCGCTGTGCTTGCCCAGCACCAACTGACTCTGGGTAAGCCCCACGCTTTCGGGCGTCATGATTTCGTATGTGCTGGCGTTCTTGAGCACACCGTCTTGGTGAATACCGGCTTCGTGTGCGAAGGCATTGCTGCCCACAATGGCTTTGTTAGGCTGCACAGGCATGCCAGTGTAGTTACTCACCATGCGGCTGGTCTTCATGATCTCGCGTGTGTTGATATTCGTGCGCAGGTTGAAGAACTGCGGACGGGTGCGCAGCGCCATAGCCACCTCTTCAAGGCTGGTGTTGCCGGCGCGCTCACCGATGCCGTTAATTGTGACTTCCACCTGACGCGCGCCTGCCAAAACGCCTGCCAGCGTGTTTGCGGTGGCCAAACCCAGATCGTTGTGGCAGTGGACAGACCAGATGATACCACTGCCTGGCCCAGCGCCGGGTGTTTCAGCGATCAAAGTGGCAATCGTCTCCTGCCACTCCTGAGGCGTCACATAGCCTACCGTATCGGGGATATTTAGCGTCGTTGCGCCGCACTCCACTGCCAGCGCGCACACCTGGATCAGGAAGTCCAGCGCTGTGCGGCCGGCGTCCATCGGGCTGAACTCAACATCCTCGCACAGGCTGCGAGCCAGCGTGACAGCCCGCCGCACTCGCTCAAGCGCTTCTTCGCGGGTCAGGCCGGTCTGGTATTTCAGATGGATATCAGACGTACCGAGAAACGTGTGGATACGCGGCTTGGCAGCATCCTTCACTGCCTCCCAGCACGCCAATATGTCTCCGTTCACAGCGCGCGCCAGGCCGCAGATTACTGGCCCATCTGCCGTGCCAACTTCACGTGCGATGCGCTGCACCGCTGCCAGATCGTCCGGCGAGGCAGCTGGAAATCCGGCCTCGATGATATCCACGCCCAGCCGTGCAAGCTGGCGAGCGATCTCCAGTTTCTCGGCGCTGGTGAGCGTAGCGCCAGGGCTTTGCTCTCCGTCGCGCAGCGTTGTATCGAAAAACAGCACTACACCTTCGTCAACATTTCGTGCAGGCATTGGGTCGTGATCCCTTCCGCTGATGCCAGTCGGTCAATTATTGTTTGCTTGAGATTAACAAGATCATCATCAGTCACAGGACCACCCCCTTTCTACTCTTGTATCCACTCTCTCACACAAAGACGCTTACTCCTGTTTGATTCGCTTGGCGTTCAGGAACGGCATCATGTCGCGCAGGTTTGCGCCTACCTCTTCAATCAGCAGACTTTGTTCCTGCCTGCGCCGGCCGGTGAAGTACGGACGTCCATCGCTGTTTTCCTTGATCCATTCGCGGGCGAAAGAACCGTCCTGTATACGTTGAAGCACACTGTCCAACTCTTCCCTCACCATGCCTTCAATATGATCGCCAACCACATAGCCGCCGTATTCAGCTGTGTCGCTGACGCTGTACCACATGTAGCTCAACCCGCCCTGATACAGTAGGTCAACGATCAGCTTCAGCTCGTGCATACACTCGAAGTAGGCGACCTCTGGCTGATAACCCGCACGCACAAGAGTATCGAAAGCGGCGCGAATCAGCGCGGTTACACCGCCGCACAGAATTGTCTGTTCGCCGAACAGATCCGTCTCAGTTTCCTCTTTAAATGTCGTTTCGATTACACCGGCGCGCGTGCAGCCAATCGCTTTAGCGTAAGCGAGCGCCGTCGCCTTAGCGCGGCCGGTTGCGTCCACTTCAACGGCAACCAACCCTGGTGTGCCGCCGCCGTCCCGAAAAACCTCGCGCACACGGTGACCGGGTGCTTTGGGGGCCACCATGGCTACATCAACACCAGCAGGTGCTTCGATCTGCTTGAAGTGGACGTTGAACCCGTGCGCAAACATAAGCATGCTGCCGGGTTTGAGATTGTCGCGCACGGACTCGCGGTAGACTGCGGGCTGCAGCGTGTCCGGGATGAGTATCACAACAATATCCGCAGCGCGGGTTGCGTCGGCCACCGACATTACCTCCAGTCCGTCGGCAAGCGCCTTTGCCCGGCTCTTGCTGCCTTCGTGCAAACCGACGACAACGTGCACGCCGCTGTCATGTGCGTTTAGCGCGTGGGCATGTCCCTGGCTGCCGTAACCTATAACTGCTACGGTCTTACCGGTGAGCAGGGCGAGATCAGCATCTTGATCGTAGTATAGAGTTGCCATTCGGCATCGTCTCCTGTAAGAGCGCCACTGTGGCGACTGGACGCAAAGTTTGGTGGAACGGATGGGCACAAGCACCTGCCTGCGCCCATCCGCTGTGTTAGAACCTGCTTAGACGCTGTAGCGCTGACCGTTAGTGCTTGTGGCCAAAACGGGCGGCTCATATTGGGTATCGAGAATGCGTGTGCCACGCCCCATCGCTACCACACCTGTCCGAACCATTTCGACGATTCCTATGGGTCGCAGTTCGTCAATCATCGCCTCCACCACGTCCTCCTGGGCGGTGATCTCAACAATCAGGACCTTCGGTCCAACGTCAACGATACGCGCTGGGTAGCGTTCACAGATCGTCGTGGTGGCGTTGCGGGCATCTGGGTCCTCAGCCCGCACCTTGACCAGCGCCAAGTCACGGCTGACATACGGCTCCTGCGATATGTTGCGCACCTCGATCACGTTGATCAGCTTGTACAGGTTAGCCGCGATCAGGTTCGCGTTTGCCCGCTTTACATCCACGACAATCGTCATGCGCGAGATGTGCGGTTTATGCGTGCGACCCACCGTGAGGCTGTCAATGTTGAAATTGCGCCGCCGAAAAAGACTGGCTACCCGGTTGAGAACGCCCGGTTTGTTTTCGACGAGCGCGACAAGTGTCTGCTTTTCTGTCTGCTGCAGCTGTTCCTGGTCCATGGCTATTTCTCCCCTGGTTTGGGACGACGAAGCATGTTGTGCAAATCTGCGCCAGCGGGCACCATCGGATAGACGATTTCCTCTTTCTCGATCACATACTCGATCAGCGCAGGCCCTTTGGTGCTGCGCGCAAACGCGACTGACTCTTCAATCTGGCTGCGCTGGGTAACGCGCATGCTTGGGATACCATAGGCTTCAGCCAGTTTGCAGAAGTCCGGGTTGTACATAGGCGTAGCCTGGTACCTTTCTTCGTAGAAAAACTCCTGCCACTGCCGCACCATACCCAGAAAGGCGTTGTTGAGAACAGCGATGTTGATGTCCACTTTCTCCTGCGCAGCTGTTGCCAGCTCGCACATGGTCATCTGGAAACCGCCATCTCCTACAATTGCCCACACTTCCTCGTCAGGCCGGCCAAATTTGGCGCCAATCGCCGCCGGCAGGCCAAAACCCATGGTGCCCAACCCGCCGCTGGTCAGCATCGTGGATGGACGCTGGTGTGGATAATACTGCGCTTCAAGCATCTGGTGCTGTCCCACATCAGTGACAGTGACCGCTTCCCCGCCGGTGTATTTCCACAGATCATTTATCACTTGGGCGCCCAGCAGTTTATCGGTTTGCTGGTGTACAATGTCGCGTTCATCACTGTCTTCTTGCCAGTCGCGAATGCGCGCTATCCACTCAGGATGAGTCTTGGTCTCAACTGATGGCAGGAGCTGAGCAAGCACAGTGCGCAGATCACCGGCAATTCCAAGGTCCACGCGCACGTTCTTGTTGATCTCAGCCGCGTCAATATCCACATGAATCTTGCGCGCGTTTACGGCATAAGTCTTCAAGTTACCCGTAACGCGATCATCGAAGCGCATACCTAGCGCAATCAGCAGGTCAGCTTCCTGAATGGCGAGGTTACAGGCGGCTTCACCGTGCATACCCATCATTCCCAACACAAGTGGGTGTCCCTCAGGGATAGCGCCCTTGCCCAGCAGCGTGAGTGCCACCGGAATCCCGGCCCGCTCTGCCAGCTCCTGCAGCTCCCGCATTGCGCGCGATTTGAGAATGCCCTGCCCTGCAAGTATGATAGGCCGTTCAGCCCTGTTGATCATGTCGGCTGCCGCACGGACAGTCTCCTCGTCTGCCCGTGCCGGCGGCCGGTAGCCTGGCAGCACGATTTCTCCCTCAGGGTAGATAAACTCGGTTTTCTCGATCTGCACATCTTTGGGCACATCAATTAACACAGGGCCAGGACGGCCAGTCCGCGCAATGTGAAACGCTTCGCGAATGGTGTAAGCCAGTTCGTTGACATCAGCGACCAGATAGTTGTGCTTGGTCACAGGCAGCGAAACACCTGTCACATCGGTTTCCTGAAACGCATCAGTCCCGATCGCGCCGCGTGGAACCTGCCCGGTGATGCACACAATCGGTGAGGAGTCCATCATCGCCGTGGCGATACCGGTGATGAGATTCGTCGCTCCCGGCCCGCTGGTGGCAATCGCCACGCCTACGCGCCCTGTTGCCCGCGCGTAGCCGTCCGCCATGTGGGCTGCCCCCTGCTCATGACGCACCAGCACGTGGTGAATCTGCGGGTACTTCGTCATTGCGTCGTATGTGGGGAGAATCGCGCCGCCGGGGTAGCCGAACATAACCTCCACACCCTCACGCAGCAGACACTCCATGATGATCTCAGCGCCGCTCAACAACATCAGTGCATCTCCTGTGTATAACTAGTCGCCATGTGCGATTTCGTGCTGCGAAACATACGTCAACCAATTGTGCCGATCTGGTTTTTGCCCCGATACGATCCCGAAGAACGCTTCCTGTACAGCTCTTGTTACAGGCCCAGGACGCCCTGTGCCAACCGGCAGCCGGTCAACTGAACGAATTGGTGTAATCTCTGCGGCTGTGCCAGTGAAAAACAGCTCGTCAGCCAGATACAGCATATCGCGCGCCAATGGCTCGAAGCGCACTTCAACGCTCATCTCTTGTAGAATTGTCAGCACACTGTCTCGGGTTATTCCCAGCAGAATGCTCGACCAAGCGCCCGGCGTGTAAACCGTGCCATTTACAACGGCAAACAGGTTCTCACCTGCGCCCTCGCTGACATAACCATTTATGTCAAGGCCAATTCCCTCTTGGAAACCGTTATCGTGCGCTTCCATAGTAATGAATTGGCTGTTCACGTATTGGCCGCCGATTTTCGCAAGCGAGGCGAATGTGTCAGGCGCAATGCGCCGCCAGGAGCTGACCTGCGCATCAATGCCCTGTTCGAACGAGTCGCCACCAAGATAGCGCCCTAACTCATATGTGTAGATGATGAACTCCACAGGGCACGACTTTCGCCCCTCAAGGCCGGGCGGGCCTGCGCCGCGAAATACAAGCGGTCGAATATAACATGCCTCATGGGCGTTCCGAGCTACCGTTTCAATTACGGCACGGTTAATCTCATCTGCGCTGTAGGTGATGTCTAGCCGGGCAATCTTACAGGAGTTCAAGAGGCGTTTTGTGTGATCCTGCAGCCTGAACACCGCTGGCCCTTTAGCGGTTGCGTATGCACGCACCCCTTCAAACACGCTTGAGCCGTAGTGCAGAGCGTGCGTGGTTACGTGAACACGAGCGTCGGCCCACGGCACAAGCTGGCCATTCATCCAAATAAACTCGGCGTTCGCCATTATCGCATCGTCCCTTTCATCGCGGGGCGCGAAACAAAGCGCTCTCCAATGGGTCTAGTTGGTGTAGGCATCGGAGAGCGCAGTATGGGTAGGCTGTTAATCGTCGTCATCGAACCTTGCTTTAAACGGATGCGTATTGTTTTCCTGGTCCGCTTGTGCAGGCTGGTATATATCTGTCCAGGGGCTTGTCGCCTGCATAGCGACAGTTCGCGTCGACTCTTGTGGGTGTGGTGTCATGTTATAGGCTCTCCTGTGTCGCAGCACGATTCTTCTTCAAGAAAAAAACCAGCCCCCTGGCTTGGGGGCTGGTTCTAATCGTCACCTACTGCGGTCGTCCATGCCACCCAAGCCATCAAAACCCGTCAATAATAAGGACGAGTACATCTACAGAGATGAGGATGTCGTTGGCGTTGTAGCAGGCCGACTTTGACATGACTGCTCTCGCTCTATACTGATTGCAACTAGCGTACCCGGCACTTGCTAGTTTTGTCAACCCTGCTAGCCAGTTATCCGACGCACCGCCAAAAGTTCATATAGATTTGCCGTCTCCGCTTGTGCACACGTCACAAGGTGCGCCCTGCAGCGCGAGCCTCCAGCCATGTTCTGCCAGCTGCAATTTGGATTGCTACAGTCTCCGGTGCAGTGCCGCCCGGTGCGCGTCGCCGGTTAACAGCGCGCCGAAAATCAAAAACCTCTCGCACATCATCCTCAAACAAGGGTGAGAGCGCCTGCAGATGGCTTAGCGATACCTGTGAAAGTTGGATACCTAGGCGCGCCGCTAACTGCACCGCCCTGCCCACTACGTGGTGCGCGTTGCGAAATGGCACTCCCTTCTCTACCAGATAATCTGCCAGGTCAGTTGCTAAAAGCTCCTCATCTAGCGCAGCGCTCATCCGATCATCATGGACGCGCAGTGTGTAGATTACAGCGGCAATCACCGGTAGGAGCGTCTGCACGGTGTCCACCGCATCAAACAGTCCCTCTTTGTCTTCCTGTAAGTCCTTGTTGTACGAACTGGGCAGCCCCTTTAGCGTGACAAGCAGAGCGGACAGATGCCCAATCAAGCGGCCTGTTTTGCCGCGTGCTAGTTCGAGTGGGTCGGCATTACGTTTTTGTGGCATTAAACTTGAGCCAGTGCTGTAGCGCTCGCCCAGGCTGAAGAATCCGAAGAGCGGATTGCTGTAGATAATGATGTCCTCGGCTAGTCTGCTCAGGTGAACGTTCATCAGCGACAGCGTAAAGAGCGTTTCGGCGATAAAGTCTCGATCGCTGACTGCGTCAATGCTGTTCTGACTATACGAAGCAAAGCCAAGCTCATTTGCCAGCGCGCTTCTGTCAATCTCGAACGGTGTGCCCGCCAGCGCGCCTGATCCCAGCGGCAGCACAGCCGTCCGCTGGCGCACACCCTCCAAACGCTCGCGGTCGCGCGCCAACATCCAGAAAAAACTCATTAACCAGTGCCCCAGCGTAATGGGCTGAGCTGGCTGTAGATGAGTAAATCCGGGCATCAGCGTATGGGTATGCTCAGTGGCGCGGCGCAGCAGCGCCAGCTGTACGTCTTCAATCAACCTGTCTAGTTGAGGCAGTTTGTTGAGCAACCACAGCCGCGTATCGGTGGCAACTTGATCGTTGCGGCTGCGGCCGGTGTGCAGCTTGCCGCCCACTGGCCCCACCAGCTCGATCAGCCTGCGCTCAACCGCAGTGTGGATGTCTTCATCGTCCGGTGAGTATACAAAGCCCCCCGCCTCAAACTCCTCCAGGACGCGCTGCAATCCCCTGATGATCGTCTCGGCTTCATCCTGGGTAATGACGCCGGCTTCAGCGAGCGCGCGCGCATAGGCTTTACTCCCTGTGATATCCTCAGCGTACAGCCGGCAGTCAAAGCGAATGCTGTCGTTCAGTCGGCGCAGATCATCGGCCGCTGGCTCAGAGAAGCGCCCTCCCCACAGCGTCATTGGTCAATCCCGCTTGAACTTGCTGTAGTCAGGTTTGCGATAGCGGCTCTGGCCTCCACCGTCAATCGCGAGCAGCGCTTCAACCTTGAGCGGCAAACCAAACAGATTGATGAAACCCTCAGCGTCTTTCTGGTTGTAGACGTCCTCCTCGCCGAACGAAGCGTAGTCTTCTCGATAGAGGCTGTACTCACTCTTGCGGCCGGCAATGATGACATTGCCTTTATACAGCTTTAGGCGCACCACACCCGTAACCTGCTGCTGAGTCACCTGCACAAATGCGTCGAGCGCCTCGCGCAGCCGGGTGTACCACATCCCGTTGTAAACCAGTTCAGCGTATTTAACAGCTAGGAAATCCTTATAGTGCATGGTGTGTTTGTCCAGGCACAGGCTCTCCAATGCCTGATGCGCTCGCAGCAGTACCGTTCCAGCCGGTGTCTCATATACGCCTCTGCTTTTCATGCCTACCAGGCGGTTCTCGACCATATCAACCCGCCCTACACCATGCCTGCCCGCCAGCTTGTTCAACCGTGTGAACAGCTCCACAGGCCCCATTCGTTCGCCGTTCACGCTCACTGGGTCACCCTGCTCAAAGCCGATTTCCACATATTCGGGCGTGTCTGGGGCCTGCTCTGGGCTGACGGTCAGCTGGTACATGTCTGGCTCAGGTTCGTTCCAGGGGTCTTCAAGCAGGCCGCCCTCATGGCTGAGATGGAAAATGTTGCGATCACGGCTGTAGATTGATTTCTCAGTGGCTGTCACTGGCACGTTGAACTCAGCAGCATATGCCAGCGCATCTTGTCTGCTGCGGATGTCCCACTCACGCCAAGGAGCGATGATCTTGAGTTTGGGATTAAGCGCCATAACAGTCAGCTCAAAACGCACTTGATCGTTGCCCTTGCCAGTGGCCCCATGCGCCACAGCGTCTGCCCCCTCCATCTCGGCAATCTCTACCAGGTGTTTGGCAATCAAGGGACGCGCAAACGAGGTTCCCAGCAGGTATTCACGCTCATAGACTGCCCCG
>DAOTWC010000155.1:0-5314 GCA_034435995.1 Anaerolineae bacterium
CACCGCCCTTTCTTCGGAATCAAAACAGGCCGCATCCTCTTCGTTCACGGCCTGTGTTACACCCTTGCGTCTGCCATCAAAAAAGACTTCGGCTGAAGTCTTTGAGGTCGGTTCGCAAACTGACGTCACTTGCTCACGCCAGAACCCGCTCTCAT
This sequence comes from Anaerolineae bacterium, assembly GCA_034435995.1. GTDB lineage: Bacteria > Chloroflexota > Anaerolineae > Aggregatilineales > Phototrophicaceae > DAOTWC01. The sequence goes on from DAOTWC010000155.1 coordinate 156, forward strand.
CTCCCGGAACCCAGTTCCGTCGGAGTTGGCACCTTCCCAGCGCCTAACTGGGGGTTGCCGTGGTTTCACAGGGCCGTTCCCTCCACCACTCTGGATAAGAGAATCCAGTTGCTGTTAGCTGTTAAGGTGCGGCATCGCTGCATTGCAAGCACTGTAACACATACTCAGTTCAGACGCAAGCATTTGACTCGGCCAAGTCGGCTTAATTCGAGTGAGACTCTTTGGACTCAAGTGAATCCACTTATACTAGAAACGATAATCGACTGTTGGGAGATGCCTGTGGAAGCACGCCTCGATGTTACAATCATGAGCGGTGTTGACGATGGCACGGTGTTCCGAATTACGTCTGAAGAAGGCGCAGCCATTCTGCCCGACGGTACATGGGTAGTCTCCATTGGTCGTCATGACGACAACGACATCTGTCTGATTAACGACACATTCGTCTCCAGACATCACGCCCGCATTCACTGCCGTGAGGACGGCTTGTGGCTTGAAGACTGCGGCAGCACCAACGGAACGTATATTGAGACGCCCATAGAGGACTTGCAGATAGACCAGATCGCGCCAATCGCGCCAGGGCAGTTGTTTCGCGTAGGACGTACTTGGATATGTGTCAAACCGGCTGACTAAAGATGCCCACAATCGAACTGAAAGACATCCTGATCAACGCGCGCCAGGAATCGCACCGCATGCAGCACTACTACATTGGTGTTGAGCACCTCTTTGTCGCGCTTCTTGAAATCCAGGGCGGTTTAGCTCGCAGCTTGCTCGAGGCCCAGGGGCTAGCGCCTGAATACGTCATTGACGCTGTCAGGCGCAAGATCGGCAAAGGAAGTCAGCGGCGGTTGTGGGCTGGTACACCTTACACGCCGCGCGCTAACGTTGTCATCAACATCGCGCAGGACTTGGCCAGCGGAGATGGGCGCACAGAGATCAACGAGCGCGATCTGCTTATCGCTATTGTAGAAGAAGCGGACAGCATGCCAGCGCGCGTCGTACGCGCGCTTGGGGTGGACTTCAACCGCCTTGCGGAAATGGCGCGCACACATGTCCTTAACGATAAAGCTCCCCAGCCGTATGTCCATGTCGAATTCAGCTCTGCTTTTGATTACACCAACAGCCTCAATCATGAGCATTTGCTCATCCTGCGCCGGATGTTCCACAATTACTCACGCATTCGCATCGAGAGCCGCCTTACAGGTGGTTATTCGGGCGCTCTTGTGCTTGTTGTCACGCCTATTCACGCTGACTCGCGTGAGGACGCAGCAATCGTTGTCAAGATTGACGATCAGGAAAGCATCCTCGATGAAGAGAGACGTTACGAAACGCACATTCGAGGCACTCTTCCGCCGCTAACTGCCCGCCTGGAGAATAAACCAGTCACGCCTGAAGGGTCGAGTCTTGCCGGATTGGGCTACAGCATTGTTGCCAAGCCCGGCAAAGCACCTCAGGACCTGCGAGCTGCTGCAGCCGAGATCGGCGTTAATCGGCTGGGCGACTGGCTGCGTGACCAACTGTTCGCCCATTTTGGGCGCGCTTGGTGGCAGCAGCAGCGCCCTTTCCGATTTCAGGTTTGGACTGAGTACGACTGGCTGCTGCCCCCTCTCCTGACGCTCCACGTGACGCCGGATTACGTAGAGCCGGGCAGCACACACTTGCTGCGGGTTCCGATCAGCCGATCGCGGATGGCGCCGATCGTGCCCGGCGACTACGTCACCCTGGAGAACTTCACAGTCCAGCGCACTTATCCGGACCGCAACGCGCTCCAGGTCTCGCTTGGGCGTGGAAGCGAGTCCACCCGCAGAGCTTATAAGATCGAGATCACGGGCCTTGACTCTGGCAGTGCTGGGCACTATCGCGGCGAGGTTCTGGAGCGGATAGTCGGGCAGGTTTGGAAAACGCGGCGCGAATGGCTGCTGGCCGCAGTTGAGGCGCTTGAACCGCCCTTTGCCGCTGATGCCCAGGTATTGCAGCTCGATGGTCTGGGCCAGCACGAGCTGCCCAATCCAGTTTTCGCTCATGAAACGCTGCTTCAGTATCACATCAGCGGCTCAACCAGCAAGATTCACGGTGATCTGCACCTGGGCAACATCCTGATCGGCCCCGGCAACAGCGCTTTTCTGATCGATTTCGCACAAAGCCGCGATGGTCATACACTGTTTGACTGGGCCACATTAGAGGTAAGTCTGCTGAGCGAAGTGGTGATGCCAGTCGCCGGAAACACCTGGTCAGATGCTGGTCTTGTTTTGACGTGCGTTGCGGCGCTCAACGCGCATGACAGCATCCCCGACCTCGACCCCGCTGTTTCAGAAACCATGTCCGCCGTGGCAGCCATCCGCGATATCGTGAATGAACTGCTTGCCATACCCAGTAACTGGGCTGAGTATTATGTTGCGCTGTCTCTCTGCGCACTGCGCGCTGTTACCTGGCACACCATGTCCTTAGGCGCTCGGCGACTGATGTTTCTGATATCGGCCCTGGCGATAGATGAGCTGCACCGCAGGCCGCCGCAGGTCTCCGAAACAGAGACTCCCTCGCCTGACGAAACAGACGCAGCGTGAGATTGACGAGGCCTACAATCGTCGCACTACTTCTGCAGTGAAATCGGTCGTGCTGGTGTAACCACTGCCACGCGGTGCAATATCAGCAGTACGTGCGCCTGCATCCAAGCTTGCCTCTACAGCGCGCTCCACGGCCAGGGCTTCGTCCTCTAGTCCCAGGCTGTAGCGCAGCAGCAGCGCCGCGCTGAGAATCGTGCCAGTGGGGTTTGCCTTTCCCAGGCCAGCGATGTCGGGGGCAGAACCATGTATCGGCTCGTATAAACCGAACCGCCCCGAACCCAACGATGCTGACGGCAGCATCCCCAAAGACCCTGCTAGCACTGACGCTTCATCGCTGAGAATATCGCCAAACATGTTGTCCGCCAGAATCACGTCGAAGCTGGCAGGACGGGTGAGCAGATACATGGCACACGCATCTACCAACACATGCTCAAGTGTCACCTCGGGATAATCCTCATGAACCTGCACAACAGTTCTGCGCCACAACCGCATGGATGCCAGCACATTGGCTTTATCCACCGAGGTAACATGCCTGCGGCGCTGCTTTGCTGCCTGGAACGCGACCCTGGCTACCCGCTCAACTTCGAAAACGCTGTACAGATTAGTGTCATATGCGCTGTCACCGTCCCCCTGTTCCTGTCGTGGGCCAAAATACATGCCTCCTGTTAGCTCGCGCACAAACAGCATATCTACACCCTGCAGCAGATCAGGTCGCACCGGCGCGTGCTCGGCTAAGGCAGGATAAGCCTTCACAGGCCTTAAATTGGCAAACAGTCCAAAGTGCTGCCGCAGCTTCAGCAGCCCTTGTTCTGGCCGCACAGCCGCTGTCGGATCTGACCACTGCGGCCCACCGACGGCCCCTAAAAGAATTGCGTCGCTTTGCTCGCATAACTTCAAGGTGTCGTCAGGCAGAGCGCTGCCAGTTGCGTCAATGGCACAACCACCCAGAAGAGCCTCGTTGAATGCGAATTCGTGCCCATATCTGCTTGCCACAGCGGTGAGCACATGTACAGCTGCGGCCGTTACCTCTGGCCCGATGCCATCGCCCGGCAGCACCGCGATAGACGCCCTCATTTTCACTGATCCCCTTGTCTGACAAGCGGGGCCGAGCACCACGCTCAGCCCCTTGTAGATTCGCTCAACACACCAAGCAAAGCCTAGATAGCGCTTGGTTAGGCTATAACTGCCTGAGGTTGATTCTTCGGCGCCAGACATAGCCCATATTCGACGCTGTCTACCAGCGCATACCAGCTTGCCTGAATGATGTTCGTTCCGGCCCCAACTGTGCTCCACCGGTGGTGGCCGTTCTGTGTGTCAATCAGCACGCGCGTCGTCGCGGCAGTGCCCTTGTTGCCGTCGAGAATGCGCACCTTGTAATCTGCCAGACGAAACTCCGCAAGCTGTGGATAAAGAGGAACGAGCGCTTTGCGCAGCGCGAGGTCGAGCGCGTGTACCGGGCCGTTGCCCTCAGCGGCCGTGTGCACTATCTCGCCGTTAACCTCAATCTTGACCGTTGCCTCTGCCAGCGCTCCCCTGCCCCGCCGCTCTTCCACAGTGGCGGTGAAATCAATCAGCGTAAAGAGCGGTTGATAATCAGGCTTTGCGCGGTGCAGCCGGATGGCTACAGAGGCCTCAGCTCCCTCAAACACATAGCCTTCGTTTTCCAGGCGCTTGATCTCTTCCAGGACGCGCACTGCCTCATCACGCGACACGTCCAGCCCGAATTCCTCCCCTTTGCTCAGCAGGTTACCTTGTCCGCTCAAATCGGAAACGAGCACGCGCGTTTCATTGCCCACCAGAGCCGGGTCAATGTGCTGGTAGCTGTCCACATTGCGGCGGATCGCCGCGACATGAATACCGCCCTTGTGCGCGAAAGCGCTCCTGCCTACATAGGCCAGGTGGTCATCTGGGGCTAGGTTAGCGATTTCAGCCACCGTCCGCGCCAGCGTCGTAAGCGATCGCAGGTTCTCAGGTGGAACGCAGTTATAACCCATTTTCAGCTGCAAATCGGGTATGATGCTGCACAGATTGGCGTTGCCGCACCGCTCACCATAGCCGTTTATTGTCCCCTGGATGTGAACAACGCCGGCTCGAACTGCCGTCAGTGTGTTTGCGACAGCCAGTTCCCCATCGTTGTGCGTGTGGATGCCCAGCTGCACATTGGGAAACGCTTCTTTCACCATTCGGACATACTGCTCCACTTCCCACGGCATCGTCCCGCCGTTGGTGTCGCAGAGCACGACACAGTCCGCGCCTCCTTCGACAGCCGCCTGAATCGTATTAAGACCGTATTCCAGGTCCAGCTTCAGGCCGTCAAAGAAATGCTCAGCGTCGTATATGACCTCTTTGCCCATGTCCTTCAGGTAAAGCAGGCTGTCGCGGATCATCCGCAGGTTTTCCTCAGGCGTTGTCTGCAGCACATCGGTTACATGGAGCATAGATGTTTTGCCGACAACAGTCACAACCGTGGTGCGCGCATCAACCAGCGCCTTGATATTGGGATCGTCTGCTGGGTGGCTGTTCTTACGGCGCGTTGATCCGAAAGCAGCCACTTTCGCGTGATGCAGTTCAAGCGTTCGGACGGCTTCAAAATAGGCC
>DAOTWC010000156.1:0-2879 GCA_034435995.1 Anaerolineae bacterium
CGCCCTGGATACCGGATAAACCGCTCACCGGCTGGGAACAGGGCGCGCGTGTGTTTTTCGGGCTGTTCGGCGTTGTGTCACTGGGGGCGGCTCTGGTCAGCTTTGCGCTGCCTTCGCTGCCCGGCCTGCCTGCCACCGGTCTGGCGGTCAACCCGCTGATGATCGCCGGTTCGTCCATCAAACTGGGTCTGCTCGGTCTGTGCGCGCTGCCGCTGGCCGTTGACCTGCGCCGCGGCGCTCATCACCACCAGCTGATCATCGCCCTGATCGTGGGCAACACCATTTCGTTTTTTACGATCGCGCTGCTGGCGCTGTTCGGCACGGCGCGCTTCGGCAGTTACACCCTCACCGCCGGCGGCCTAACGCTGACTGGCGATCATCTGCTGCTGGCCGCCGGTTTGATAGATGTCGTGTTCATCAGCGCTCTGCTGCTGCTCAACGCCCGCATCAACCGGCTGCTGCTCGACCACATCGGCTTTTTAAGCCCAACGCAGTTCCGCGCCCTGGAGGCCACCGCCGAGACGCTCATTGGGGGCGCTAGCGCAGAAATCGTCCCTCCACACCAGGTCGCCCTGCGCACCGACAGCTACCTGCGCTCGTTCCGCTCTAACCGGCTGGGGCTGGGGCGTCTGGCCGTGATCGGCTTGCAGCTTGCGCCGCTGATTTGGCTCAAGCCGCCCACTACCTATTTGCACCCGGCGGCCCGCGCCGATTTCATCAACCGCCGCTTCAAAGAGGAAATCATCAGCAGGCCGCCATTCTACCGCCTGGCCGACGGCCTGCTGCGCCTGTTCAACGCTGCGCTGCTGCGGCTGCGCGGGCGCTCTGCCGAAGAGGCCGGCGCTGCGCTCAGCTTTACCGGCCTGCTGGAAGCTGTGCTGCGTTTTAACATGCAGCTCACCTACCTGGGCTACTACAGCAACCCTGAGGTGTGGCCCAAGCGGGCTGACGGCAGCGGCATCGGCTATGTGCCGTTCTCGCAGCGCCTGAAGGACTTTGAGACGAAGCCTATCCGCCATTACCCACCGCTGGACGTAATCACGCCGCAGACGCTGGAGCGCAAAGGCATTGACGTGATTGACGACGCTGATGTGGTCATCATCGGCTCTGGCGCGGCGGGGGCCATCCTGGCGGAGCAGATGGCTGAACGGGGACGGCGCGTACTGGTGTTGGAAAAAGGCCCGTATGTTCCACCGGACGAGTTCACTGAAGACGAAGTGGATATGATCAGCCGTCTCTACAGCGATGGCGCGCTGCAGATTTCGCAGGCGCTGCGCTTTACCATTCTGCAAGGAAGCTGCGTAGGCGGCACGACAGTGGTTAACAACGCAGTTTCGTTCAACACGCCGCAGCGCGTGCTGGATGCCTGGAACGCCCGCAGCAGCCAGGACAAGGTCATTGACAACGCCCGCTTCCACGCGGCGCAGGAGCAGGTGCGGCGGCGGATGCGCATCGGCCCGGTGACGGCGGGGACACGCCAGCCGCTTGACGCGGTGCTCAATCACGGCGACAGCTTGGTGACTGCCGCGGTGCGCAGCTACTTCGCCAGCCGTCCCAACGGCTACAACTACGACGTGATCGAGGCCAACATAGTGGACTGTTTGGGCTGCGGCTATTGCAACATCGGCTGCCGCTACGGGCGCAAGCTCTCTATGCTTGACTTGGTGCTGCCCGCAGCGCAGCACAAACACGGCGCGGACAACTTCCGCATCGTGTCTGAGGCGGAAGCCGTCCGGCTCGAAACCAGCGGCGGCGACGTGACGCGGATCGTGGCGCGGGTGCAGGGGCGGCGCACGCTGCACATCAACCGGCCCAAAACAGTGATCATCAGCGGCGGCACGATCCACTCAAGCTGGCTGCTGATGCGGAGCAAAATCGGCGCGGGCAGGCTGCCAGTTGGCCAGGGTCTGTCGTTCAACATGGGCAGCCCGCTGCACGCTCTGTTCGACCGTGAGGTGAACGCCTACGACGGCCTGCAGATCGCGCATTATCTGGCGCTGGAAGATCACCCTGGGTTCGTTTACGAGACGTGGTACAACCCGCCGGTGGCCCAGGCGCTCTCGATGCCCGGCTGGCTGGACACGCACTTCAGGAACATGCAGAACTACAACCGGATGCTGGCCGTCGGCGTGCTGGTGGGCACCGAGTCCAACGCCTACATTGTCCCGGCGCTGGTCACTGGCGGGCCGGATGTCGTGTTTCAGCCGCGCTCTGGCGACCTGAACAAGCTGGTAGACGCCCTGACCATTCTGGGCGAAATCTTGTTCGCCGGCGGCGCGCAGGAGGTCTACGCCTCGACGCGCCGCTACCAGCCGTACCGCAGCAGCGCCGCCGTCATCCGCGCCCAGGCCGAGATTGACCGCCTGCGCGAGCTGGTAAAGGGCGACGCCGACATTCTGTTGGGGACCGGCCACCCGCAGGGTGGCAACGCGCTGGGTGTGTCGCCGTCCAACAGCGTTGTCGGGCCGGATTTCCGGGTGTTCGGTTGTCGCAACCTGTATGTGTGCGATGCCAGCGTGTTCCCCAGCGCAACGACGGTCAACCCGCAGCTCACGGTGATGGGACTGGCGCAGTACGCAGCAGAATATGTGCAGTAGGGAGCAGCGATGAGCGCGCGCACACCCTTTCTCGACGCAGCCGACCTGCCCGCAGAAGGCCGTCTAAGGCGGTGGGAACGGCGTCTATTGGGCCAGCGCCCCCTCAAGACTGACGCCCCGTTACAGGCGCAGGCCGCGCTCGATCCGCGCGTTTTCGCACCCACGGAAGAAGGCAGCGGCAGTTTCGGCCGCTGGACACTGGACGCCGCCGGCCTGCCAGCCTACGACTACGAGATGAACCAATACGCTGACCCGCGCGCCTGCTACCGCGCCACCGACGGC
>DAOTWC010000157.1:0-19446 GCA_034435995.1 Anaerolineae bacterium
GTCGTTGGCTGATCTCCATCGCACTACGCCTCTCAAGAAAACATATATCAATTTTCATATGTTAATCAATCAATACGATACCACGTGCGCTTACGAAACGTCAGTGACGTTTGTTATGTTTTGTGGCCTGACAACCATTTCGGGCCGCCAAGCTGTGTCCAGCCGGGGTTTGATTCTCGCCTGAGCGCTGTCTATACTTGGAACATGCGCCCGAAACGCCTCCTTAACCTGGCGGGCGACCGCCTTTACGCGCTGCCGCTGGTCGTGCTTTATCTAACCGACGGGTGCAACAGCCGCTGCATCACGTGCGATATCTGGCGCAGTCCCAGGCGAAACATGGCGTTTGGCTTGGCCGAGACAGCAGCGGCGGCTTTCCCGGCGCTGGGCACGCGCCACGTGCTGCTCAGCGGCGGCGAGGCGATGCAGCATCCCGAATGGCCGCGCATCGCCCGGCTGTTTCGGGCCGCTGGGGCGCGGGTAATGCTGCTGACCAACGGCCTGCTGCTGCGCCGCCAGCTTGACGAGGTGCTTGCCAGCGTTGACGAGGTAATTGTGAGCCTGGATGCCGGCACAGCGCCAACGTATGCGGCCATTCGCGGCGTGGACGGCTTCGACCTCGTGCTGGATGGCATCCGGGGGGTGCGCCACGGCGGCTTGCCCGTGATCACGCGGACGACGGTGCAGCGGGCCAACTACCGCGAGCTGCCGCAGATTATCGAGGTGGCGCTGGCGGCGGATGTGAACCGCATCAGCTTCCTCACAGTTGACGTCAGCAGTCAGCATGCGTTTGGGCCGCGCTTCCAGGCCGATCCAACGCTGTCGCTGGCAGCCGCCAGCGGGCCGGGCGCGCCGCCGGAGCACGCCCAGGTGGGGGCGGCGCTGCAAGCGGGCGACTTGCCGGAGCTGGCGCGCACATTGGAGACGGTTGAGCGCCGTTTTGCGTCAGCGTTCAGCGAGGGCCGCATTGCAGAGACACCGGCCAAACTGCGCCGTATGGTGGGCTATTTCAGCGCGCTGCTGGGCCAGAGTGAAGCTGTGCCGCCGCGCTGTAACGCGCCGCACCTCAGCATCGTAATTGAGGTAGATGGGACGCTGCGCCCATGCTATTTCCTGCCCGCGTTTGGCCAGCTTGCGCCCGGAGGCCAGCTGGCGGAGGCGCTTAACGTTCTTGAAGCGGTGGCGCTGCGCCGCGCCTATCGCGCTGGCCAGCGTCCGGAGTGTGCCCGCTGTGTGTGCCCGTTGTACCGGGGGCCGCGCGCGCTGCTGACCATGTAAGCCGGCCGCGGGCCGAAAGTGAGCGCGCCGTGATTCTGTACGTACTGCTGATGCCGGTGTGTGTCGCGCTGCTGGCGCGCGAGCTGTTGATTCTGGCCGGGCTGTTGAAAGACCCGATTCTGCGCACGTTCGAGAAATACGGCGACCTGGAGCCCGTCTACTACCCGCTGCCAGCGCTGCTCCTGTGGTTTGGGCTGCTGCTGTTTTGTCTGGCGCCGCTGGCTGCGCCAGCGCTGGGCGGCGCCGCGCCGCTGGTTCTGCCGGCGCTGGGGTTGATGGGGACGGCGCTGTGGTGCCATCTGCACCCGGAGCTGGCGCGCCAGCACCCGGCCCTGCTGATGCGCCATCCGCGCTGGTACGCGGATTTACGCGAGCGCACATCGCGCTACGAACGCCGGCGGCTGGCCTATCTGTGGCTTACCCTGCCCTGGCGGCTGCGCCTGCGCTACAACGGCAGCGATCGCGCGTTCAACCACTGGGCCGATTTGGTCATCATGGCGACCATGCGCTACGATGAGCAGGCCAGCCTGGGCGATCAGCCGTCGCGCTATCACATCTGGGATTACTGAACGATGTTCGGCCGATTGCGCCGCTTGCTGCTGGCTGCTCCAGCGCCCACTACGCTGTCGAGCGCGGATGCCTACGCCCGCTGGGCTGCGTCGTATCAGCCGTATGCGCACAACCTGTTCATGCAGGCTGAGCAAGACGCTGTTCTAGCCTTGATGCCGGACCTGACCGGGCGTGTTGTGCTTGATTTGGCGTGCGGCACAGGGCGCTACAGCCGCCTGGCCGCCGAGCGAGGCGCACGGCTGACGCTCGGTTTGGACAGCAGCCCGGCCATGCTGCGCGCCAGCGTACAGCCGGTGCGCGTACTGGCGCACGCCGAAGCTCTGCCGCTGCCGTCGGCAGCTGTGGACGTGGTTATCTGCGCTCTGGCGCTGGGACACCTGCCCTCGCCTGTGCCAGCGCTGGCCGAGATCGGCCGCGTGCTGCGCGCTGGCGGGACGGCGCTGGTGAGCGACTTTCACCCGTTTGCGTTTCTCAGCGGCGCGCGGCGGACATTCACAGCCGCCGATGGCGCGGTGTACGCCGTCGAACATTATCCGCACCTCTACAGCGATTACCACCGCGCGGGGCAGTCTGCCGGCCTGGTAATTGATGCGGTGACAGAGGTTGTTCTGCCCGACGCAGACACAGGCCGGCGGTTGAGGCCAGCGCTGCCGGCAGTGCTGGTGCTGCGGCTGGTGAAAGCGGGCGTCTAGCTGCTGCCAGTCTCCTGACGGGTCAGCAGCAGGTAAACGCCCAGCACACCGGCGATTGCTGCCGGAGGGATGCACAGCGAAAGCAGCAGGCGCGCGGCCTGGTCAACGCCCTGGCTGCCGAGAAACGCCCACAAAACGGCGAACAGCGCGATGCCCAGGCCAGCCAGCACGGCCCCGGCGACCAGAGCGCGCGACAAACGACGGCGGTTGATTGGTTCTGGTGATCGGCCCATGCAACCATTATAGCGAGGCTGATGGTTGATGTGAACCGAATCAGCGCTTGGTTCGCCGCTAACCAGCCTGCCGAGTGATCCAGGCCGCGATGTCGGCGATCACCTGGGCATCCACAAAGGCAGGCACGGTGACATATTCCGATGGCAGTGCCAGCGTACCTTCCGGCCCAGTGGCCATGAACAGGTGGTTCAGCGCTGGGTAGTCCTTGAGAGTGACGCTGCTGCGCCCGGCCAGGGCCTGCTGGAACAGCGCAAAATCCTCCATAGTCGCTTGATAGTCACGCCCGCCTTGGAGAATCAAGACCGGCACATCCACTTCAGCCAGATCAGCGAGTGGGTCATATTCGACAACGCTCGTCCAATAAGCCGCTTGGCCAGCGTTGCCAAAAACCTCGGCTGGATCTGCTCCGGCCCGCACGGCAGCCAGGTTAGCGGCGATCTCGCGCAGCGCGTCCAGCGTGGCCTGCGCCTGAGGCGTGAGTTCCTCACCGTATTCCTTGGCCAGCGCCATCTGGTAGTTCAGTTGTTCGGTCAGCGATGCTTCGAACGGCCGCGCCAGCCCGGCCATAATCACCAGCCCGCCGATGTCCGGATCAAGAATGGCGATGCGCGGGGCGACCGTCGCGCCCTGGCTGATCCCGATCACATACACCTGTGTCGGGTCAACACTCTCAAGGCCGCGCAGATAAGCGATACCGGCCAGCGCGTCGTCCACGTATTCGTCGTAAACAGTGAAATCAGGATCTGCCACCACACGTTCCCCGTGTGTAAGCGTCCGCTTGTCATAGCGCAGCACAGCGATGCCCTGCGACGCTAATCCCTGCGCCAGATCGCGGAACGCCTTGTTCGGCCCCACCGAAAGGTCGCGATCGCCCGGGCCAGAGCCGTGCACCAGAACAGCCGCCGGGAAAGGGCCAGCGCCCACCGGCATCGTCAGGACGCCAGGCAACGGCCAGCCCTCCGCCCCAACAGCCACTTCGATCTCAGTAAAAGCAGCGGGGTCAATGTAGGGCGGCAGTTCGGTCTTGGCCTGCAGCAGAACGATGCCGCCCAGCGTCGCCAGCGTAACCGGATTCACGGCCTGGAGAGCGGCCTGTGCGCCGCGCGCCACCATCACAATTACGCTCTCATCCACGGCCTGTCCCAGCGCAACCACCAGATCGCTCCCTACGATGTAGATATTCTGTGTCCATGTGCCGTTGGACAGCGGCGCTTGTACGCTCTGCAGCGGTTCAGTGTCCCAACCAGGGAACAGCTGCTCCAGCGCCGCAGCGATGCCGGACGCGGCTTCTGTGCCGGTCACCGCTAGAATGTATAGATCAGCGGCCGGCTCTGCGCTGACGAAGTGCGCTCCAGTTTCATCACTGATGTTCGTCCAGCCGACAGGCACGGGAACTGTGAAACGGCCCTGAGGATCGGTGTACATGCTGTCCCCTTCATCTTGCCCGAACACGGTCACCGACACAGCCAGCAGCGCAAGCAGCGCCAGTGTGATCGCAGCAGCTTTCATTTTTCGTCTCCTTCAGTGAGCACAAAGTGTATATTCTCAATAGTGATTACGTGTGTCAGCTCTTTTGGGTTGCGGCAGCGCGACGAGGAAATAAGGGGCTGGCGTGCGCCGCACACGCCAGCCCCGTTATAGACAAGTGGTTCAGGTGGGAACAGTCTAGCGCTGCTGTCCTTTTTGGAGCTTCGCCCACTCATCCTTGAGGGTGACTGTGCGGTTAAACACCAGGCGGCCGTCTGCTGTGTCCGGGTCCACACAGAAGTAGCCCAGCCGCTCAAACTGGTAGCGGCTGCCCGACTTAGCGCCCTGCAGACTCGGCTCAACCTTGCATCCGGTCAGCACTTCCAGGGAATTCGGGTTGATGTAGGCGGTGAAATCCAGGCCTTCTTCTTCAGAGTTGGGGTCAGGCCGAGTGAACAGGTGGTCATAGAGCCGCGCCTCGGCGTCCAGCGCGTGCGCGGCCGCCACCCAGTGAATAGTGGCCTTGACCTTGCGTCCGTCCGGGGCCTCGCCGCTGCGCGTGGCGGGGTCGTAGGTGCAGCGCAGCTCGACGACACGGCCTTCAGTGTCCTTGACCACTTCCTCGCACCTGATGAAGTAGCCGTAGCGCAGGCGCACTTCGCGGCCAGGGGCCAGCCGGTAGAACTTGCTGGGCGGGTCCTCCATAAAGTCGTCCTGCTCGATATACAGCTCGCGCGCGAACGGCACTTTGCGCGTCCCGGCGGCGGGATCCTCCGGGTTGTTGACAGCGTCCAGCCATTCAGTTTGCCCTTCAGGGTAGTTGGTGATCACCACTTTCAGCGGGCGCAGCACCGCCATAACCCGCTGCGCCCGCCGGTTCAAGTCCTGGCGCACGCAGTATTCGAGCATGCCGATGTCCACGACGCTGTTGCTTTTGGCCACACCTACCATCTCCGCGAAGTCGCGGATGGCCTCCGGCGTGTAGCCGCGGCGGCGCAGGCCGGACAGCGTAGGCATGCGCGGGTCGTCCCAGCCGCGCACATGGCCCTCGGTCACCAGCCGAATGAGCTTGCGCTTGCTCAGCACTGTGTAGTTCAGGTTGAGCCGGGCGAACTCGATCTGCTGCGGCGCGTAGATGCCGAGGTTGGCGATGAACCAGTCGTACAGCGGGCGGTGGTCTTCGAACTCCAGCGTGCAGATCGAGTGCGTGATGCCTTCAATCGAGTCCGATTGGCCGTGCGCCCAATCGTACATCGGGTAGATGCACCACTTATCCCCGGTGCGATGGTGGACAGCGTGCAGGATGCGGTACATAACCGGGTCGCGCAGGTTGAGGTTGGGCGAGGCCATGTCAATCTTGGCGCGCAGCACGCATGTGCCATCCGGGAACTCGCCGGCTTTCATCCGCTCGAACAGGTCGAGGTTTTCCTCCACGCTGCGATTGCGATAGGGGCTGTCACGCCCCGGCTGCGTGAGCGTGCCGCGGTATTCGCGGATCTCGTCAGCGCTGAGGTGATCCACATACGCCTTGCCGGCCTTGATGAGCTGCACGGCCCACTCGTAGAGCTGGTCGAAGTAGTCAGAGGCGTAAAACAGCCGGTCCTCCCAGTCGAAACCCAGCCAGCGCACGTCCTCGATGATTGAGTCGATGTACTCCTGCTCCTCTTTGGTCGGGTTGGTGTCGTCGAAGCGCAGGTTGCACTTACCGCCGTAAGCGGCTGCGATGCCGAAGTTCAAGCAGATAGACTTGGCGTGGCCGATATGCAGGTAGCCGTTCGGCTCCGGCGGAAAGCGGGTGTGGACGCGCCCGCCAAACCGCCCAGTTCGCATATGTTCGTCAATGATGTCGCGAATGAAGTTGGAACGCGCGCTTTCCTGCGGCGTGTCCCCACTGCTGCGGATGTCGTGCTCAATGCCTGTCATGGTTCTCGCTTTTCCTGAAACGCGGGTCGCTGACGCACGCGCCGCCTTATCCTGGCCCTAACGCATGAGGCTTAAGTATAGAGCGCGTCGCCGGCTGTGGTCAACCAGCAGGCGGTTGAGCGAGCATGTCTAACACGAGCGCCGACCAGGAATGGGGGCGCGAGCCGCGGCCATCCGCCGTCAAGGGGTTGAAGTATTCGTAAAGGCCGCCAGCAGCCTCAGCGTCCGGCTGTTCCTGGGCGCGGGCCAGCGCGTAGCTGTCCTCGACGAGTGCCAGGCTGCGCTCGGCCAGCGCGGCCGCCAGCGAGTCGTGGCCGCAGCGGCGCAGGCCGGCCCAGATCAGCCAGTTGACATTGAGCCATACGTTGCCGCGCCAGTAGCGATCGGGCCGGAATGAACGGGCGCTCACGGGTGTTGTGGGCACAGGGTAGCGCGGCCACCAGTCTGGGCTTTGCAGCTTCTCTACCAGAGCGGCGGCCGTGTCGGGCGCTGCACAGCCGCCGAACAGCGTCACGAAGGCAGCGGCGGTCTGCTCCGCGAGCGGCGCTTCGTCTGGCCCAGCTAAGTCGTAGACAAAGCCGACACGCGCCATCTTGGCCTGGACAGCGCCCTGAACGGCGCGTGCCCGCGCCTGCCAGTGAGCAGCGTCGCCAGTTCGTCCCAGCGCGCCGGCAATTTTCGCTAGGCTTTCAAGATCGGCGGCGCGGATGGCGTTGAAATCGGCGGCTTCCACGTGGAAGAGGCCGTCCTGCGCCAGCGCAGCCGCGTCACAGCCGCGTGCCATCAATTTCTCAACCAGCTCCAGCCTGGCCTGCCGCGCTTCATCGTCGGTTGGGTCGGCGCCGAGGCCCATCGGGCCATCCCAGCGCGGCGAAGCATCCCAGCCGGACTCCCACGGGTGGATCAGGCTCACCAGGTTGTCTCCGTCCGGATCGCGGCGGCGCTCGAACCAGTCATGACAGCGCGCCAGCGGCTCATAGAGCTGCTGGAGCAGGGCAGCGTCGCCAGTTTTTTCGTAGACCAGCCAGGCTGCAACGCCCACCAGCGGCGGTTGGGTGATGACGCTGCGGTCGTCGCGGCCCCACAGCGCTCGCCCGCCGCCGCGCCAGTAGGTCATGTGTGGGATCATGCCCGCATCTGGGCCGTCGGTGAATTGGTGCGCGACGACGCTGAGCAGCTCGTCGCGGGCCATTTGCGGGTCGAAGTGGCGCAGCACGATGGCGTGGAAACAGGAATCCCACAACCACTGCTGTTCGTAAGTGTTGGGCGCAGGCCGCGTGTAGCGGAACGTCACACGGTTGTCGCTCAGCACATCCTGCGCCAGTTTGAGCCAGCCGTCGTAGTCGCGCATGGTCAGCCCTTCACCGCGCCGGCAGTCAGGCCCTGCGTTAGGAAGCGCTCAAAGAAGAAGAAGAGCACGATCACCGGCACAGTGATGATAACTGAGCCAGCCATGAGATACGTGCGCGGCACCTCCTGTGTGTCGAGCTGCATCAGGCCCAGTGGCAGCGTCCAGGCGTTGGGCGAGTCCGTAAGAAACAGGATGGCGAAAAGCAGCTCGTTCCAGGCAATCATGAAGGTGTACAGCGCGACACTTGCCACGGCCGGCACTGACAGCGGCAGGATGATGCGCCATATGGTGGCGATGCGGCCAGAGCCGTCAATCAGCGCGGCCTCTTCCAGCTCGGCCGGGATTGTCTGGAAGTAGCTGCGCAGCATGTACAGCGCCACGGGCAGCGTGCCAGACATATAGACGATAACGATGCCGGGCAGGCTGCCGCGAATGCCGAGCTTGCTGTAGATGACAAACAGCGGGATGCCGATCACGATAGCTGGGAACAGGTATACCAGCAGAATACCCCAGCTCATGGCGTTTTTCAGGCGGAATTCCAGCCGCGTGACCGCATACGCGCCAGGGATAGCCAGCAGCAGCGTGAGCGTCACCACGAGCAGCGACACCAGCAGGCTGTTGCCGATGAAAGTGCCGAAGCGAAACTGGTCAAGCACTGCCTCATACGACTGGGTAAAGCGCCCAAGCTCGTCCAGCGTGGGCAGCAGGCGGGTTGGCTCGCGTAGGACGGCGGTGGTGTCGCGCACCGACATAACCAGCATCCAGTAGAACGGAAAGGCCGTCAGCAGGACGAAGACCGCGATCAGCGCCCACTTGAAGATGCGCGCCAGCAGAATTTCGATTTCCTCGCGCGTCCACTGCTTGGCGCTGACTGCCGCCGGGGCGGTTACTGTGCTCTGCGTTTCAGTCGCCATAGCCTAGCGCTCCTCTACCAGGAACCAGCGGAAGTAGATTGCAACGACGACGATCAGCACGGCGGCCAGAACCAGCGCTACTGCGGAGGCCGTGCCGACGTTGCGGGCCCCGAACAACTGGTCGTAGACCTCGATGGTGATGACTTTGGTCTGTGCGGCTCCGCCGGTGAGCAAGAACACATCGTCGAACTTGTTGAATGTCCAGATAAAGCGCAGCAGGAACAGCGTGCCGAACACGGCGCGGAGCTGCGGCAGCGTCACGTACCACAACCGCTGTGAAGGAGCAGCTCCGTCCACCTTGGCGGCTTCGTAGATGTCCTCCGGGATGGCTTGGATGCGCGCCAGGATGAACAGAAAGGCGAAGGGAAAGTAGCGCCAGGCTTGGAAGAGGATCACCATCGTAAAAGCGATGCCGGGCGTGTTGAGATAGTCTATGCGCGCGCCGCCCAGCATGACGCTCAGTTCGTTTACCAGCCCAAACTGCGCGTTGAACATCAGCTTCCACACCAGCACCACCGACACGATGGGCGCGATATACGGAAACAGCATGAAGCCGCGCACCAGATTGCGGCCGCGGAATTTATCCTTCACGATGAGCGCGGCCACCAGCCCCATGAGGATGGCCAGCACCGTGCCAAGCAGCGTGTAGATCAGCGTGCGAATGAGCGTATCGGTAAAACCGCGCATCGCCAGAATGCGGTCGAAGTTGGCGGTGGTGAGGTCGTTGAGGGCGAAAAGCTGCAGCTCCTGCAAGTCACGCAGGCGCACTGGCCGGAAGGCCAGGATAAAGTTCCACAGCATAGGGAAGACGACGATGGCAAAAACGATGACGAAGGTGGGCAGCAGCAGGCCGTAAGCCAGATCGGCGGTGCGCTGGCGCATGGTGACTGTTTGATTGTGCGTGCCCATACCGACCTGCAGCAGGTTTGCCAGCAAACCCACCGCCAGCGCGCTGATCCACACCAGAGCCGCGGCGCTTGCGCCGTCCTGCGGCGTCTGGATTAAGCCGGTGAACACGCCGCCAAAGCCTACCACCAGGCCGACGAGCACGCCGAGGCGCGCGCCGCTGCGCGGGTTGCGGCGCAGGCTGGCGAACAGGTAGAAACCGGGCAGCCCGCCGATACAGGCCCAGACAACAGCGTAAACAACATAGTCCAGCACGGGTATTTCGTTCATAGATAAGTCCTCTCGGCCTACGACAGCGGGGCGAGTCACAGGGCTGAGGCGTGTGGGGTGTATGGGTGGGGCGCCGGCTGTCTTGCGAAAAGCTAGGCGCGCCGGAGGTATACCGGCGCGCCCGATCGGTCGAAGGCTGGCTCAGCCTAGCCCAGCCTGCAGGTCCTCAATCTCAGCCTGGAGTTCAGCAGCGGCTTCCTCCGGCGTCAGCGAGCCGTTCAGGATGTCGGCGATAGCGCGCGGGACGACCAGCGACTGGTACACCGCGCCGACCAGCTCGCCTTGGCCCTGGGCGAAGCCCCAGCGGGCGAAACCGGTCGCGCCCTCAGAGATGAGGCTGATCACCTCCGGGCTGTAGAAATCGCCCAGCGGGGCCTTGCGATCAACGCCGGTGGGCAGCGTAGACCACCCCTCGACGAAC
This sequence comes from Anaerolineae bacterium, assembly GCA_034435995.1. GTDB lineage: Bacteria > Chloroflexota > Anaerolineae > Aggregatilineales > Phototrophicaceae > DAOTWC01. The sequence continues at coordinate 10,024 of DAOTWC010000157.1, forward strand.
AGGTTGGGGTTCTCTGGCGTGCCGCGCCGCATGGGGAACTTGCCCTCCACCGACACCGCCAGCCAGTCCAGATAGCCGTCAGACAGCCAGAACTTGACGAACTCCTGCGCCTCGGGCGGCGCGCTGGTGCTGATGCCCATCATGCTGACCTGGCCGTACTGAGCCGGTTCAGAACCACTGGGGCCAACGAACGCCGGCACATAGCCGCTTACGCGGGCCAAGAACGCTGGGTCCTCGACGCACTCCGGGCAGTTAGGCATGGCGTTGTCGCGCAGGCCCGCCATTTCGTCCAGGATGAAGGGCGACCACACCAGCATGGCAGCCTGGCCAGCGAAGTAGGTGGCGCGCGAGCTGACCACATCAATCACACCAGGCGGGCCGTAGTTGCCAACCAGGTCGGTGTAGAACGCCAGCGCCTCGATCATCTCCGGCGTGTTTATTGTGACGTTGCCGTCGTCGTCGGTAAGCTGGACGCCGTTAGCCAGGGCAAAGTGCTCAAACGTCTGCTGGGTGAACACAGCTGAGGGGTCGGTGGCAGCCACGATGCCGTAGAAATTGTTAGTTGGGTCGTGCAGCGCCTGGGCAGCAGCCATGATCTTATCGAAATCAGTGGGGGCTTCCAGGCCAGCGGCCTCAAACAGGTCGGCGCGGTAGATAAGCAGCTGGCCCCAGCCATCTGTTGGGACAGCCATGTACTGGCCATCGCCGATTTCAACCAGGCCCAGGGCGCTGAACTGTTCTTTACCCAGATCGTTGATGACGGCCGTGGCGGCTTCGGCGCTCAGGATACCGTCAGAGTACCAGGCAGCCGTGTAGTCCACCGGGTGGAACATGACATCTGGCAGCGTGCCCGCGGCCAGGTTGGCGGCCATCAAGCTGTCGAGGATGTCCTCGTTGGTGAGCACCAGCGACACATTGATGCCGGTTTGGGCCTCAAAGCGGTCAATGATGGCCTGCGTAGCGCGGGCGCGCTCCGGTTGTTCTTCGGTGCTCCAGAAGATCAGGCTGACGCTTTGCGCCGTAGTGAGGCCAGACAGCGCCAGCGTGGTTAGCAGCACCAGAGCGATAGCAAACAAGCGATGTTTCATGTTTTGGGTTCTCCTGTACATTTCACGAACACTTTCACAAAAAGGTTGGGTTCACACTCGCGAAAACCGGTCTGATCACGTCAGGGCTAAGCTCCTTTCTCTCGCGTTTCTTGCGATACACGCGGCGGACCGCTAGACGCGCGCACGATCAGCTCCGGTTTGAGCAGAACGGCGCGCTCTGTCAGGGTGTCCCCGGCCAGCATGCGGAGCAGCATCTCGGTGAGGCGTTCGCCGATTTCATAGATCGGCTGGCGGATGGTGGTTAGGCCAGGGTGGATGTATTCAGCCAGAGGCACATCGTCGAAGCCGCCAACAGCGACATCATCGCCCACGCGCAAGCCGTGCGCCTGGACCGCGCTCATCACGCCAAAGGCCATCAGATCGTTGCCCGCCATGATGGCGGTCGGCGGGTGCGGCAGGCTCAACAGATGGTGGGCCAGCTCGCGGCCGGATTTTTCGGTTAGGTCGCCGTGAACGATGAGAGATGGATCGAGCGGGATGTTGTGGCGCTGCATGGCGGCCCGAAAACCTTCGAGACGATACTCGGCGAACATGAGGTGGGCCGGCGGGCAGATGTAGGCGATGCGCCGGTGGCCCAGCGCAATGAAGTGCTCAGTTAGCGCACACTGGCCGGCGACGCCGTCCACGTCAATGTAGGGGAAACCGTCAAAAGCGGTGCGCCCGAAGACAACAAACGGCGTGGTCGTTTCCAGCAGGTACGCGATGCGAGCGTCATCGCGGCTGGTGCGGGCCAGCACCAGTCCATCCACCCGGCCGCGCGAGACCAGGCGGCGGTACGGGCCGGTGTCAGCGCTGGGCTGCGCGCTGGTGCTGAGCAGCAGGTCGTAACCCGCGGCGGCGGCCTGGTGGCTGACGCCGGCGACAAATTCGCTGAAGAACTGATCAGGGACGCGCGGGCCGCTGGCGGGGATAATCAGGCCGATAGTCTGAGTGCGCTGGCCCTGCAGCAGGCGGGCGTTGAGGTTGGGCGCGTAGCCCTGCCGCTGAGCCTCCTCCAAGATCAGACGGCGCGTTTCTTCGCTGACGTCGTCGTAGCCGCCCAACGCGCGCGACACAGTGGTGATGGAGAAGCCGGTTGCCCGCGCGATGGATTTAAGTGTTGGGGCAGTCATAAGCAAGACAAACAGTCATAAACAAACACTAACTTGGTTTTCCAAAACGTTTCGATACACTCTCACTGTATACCGAAACGTTTTGGATGTCAAGCAAGTCGTGTCATGCGGCTGGCAGAGCTGGCGTTTCAGTTTGTGTATTTCAACCAGGCGATCTGATAGGGTGCTAGGTTCAGGGACGCCCCACCTGCGCAGCGCTGGCCGGTGATCAGGTCGCGCCACTGGCCTGCCGGCAGCGGAAAGGATACCGGCCCGCTGGTCACATTGTGGACGGCCAGCACCGGGATGCCGCCGCCGGGCGGTGTGCGCTCCAGCGCAAACAGCGCCGGCCCTGCGTCGAGGACGCGCTGGTCGCCTAGGGGGTGGAACGCCGGTTCCTGGCGGCGCGCGTTGAGCAGCATGAGGTAGCGGCCGAAGACTTTGTAGCGAATACTGGTTTCGTCGCGCAGCTCGGCGCGCAGCGCATCGGCGTCGAGCTTGGCGCGGTTAATGGCGCGCGGCGGTTCCTTGATGGTGTGATTGCGAGACCCAAACAGGCTGTGGAAGTAGATGCCGGGCATACCCATCAGCGTCAAGGCGATAGACTGCGACACCATGAAGCGCGCAACGGCTGTGTCGGGGTCGCGCGCAGCGATATCCGGGTGGGTAATGGCGTCGAAGTAGCTGATGTTCAGCTCGTAAGGACTCTGGCTGCCGTCAGGCAGCGTGCGCGAGGACACGCGGCCGCCGTGTTCGAGGGCTAGCGCAACCAGGGCGTCAATTTCCGATTGTCTGAGAATACCGGTCACCGGGCGCACGCCAATGCCGTCGTGCGAAGCGGTGAAGTTAAAGAAAGTCGCGCGGTCGCTGGGGCGTTTGAGCGTGGCGGCCCAAGCCGTAAGCGCGCTGGCGTCGCCTGTGCGCAGTGTGTGCAGCGCCAGCGGAGGCAGGGCGAAATTATAGACCATCTGTGCCTCGTTGCTGCCATTGCCGAAATATGAGATGTTCTCTGCGTGCGGGACGTTTGTCTCAGTGATAAGGATGGTGCGTGGCGCAGCAATGTCGAGCGCGTCGCGCAGGAGCTGCACGATAGCATGGGTCTGCGGCCGGTGAATACAGTCTGTGCCGATCTCTTTCCAGATAAAGGCTATCGCGTCCAGCCGGATGAAATCTGCGCCCATACGCACGTAGAACAGCAGCGCCTGCATCACCTCCAGCAGCACACGCGGGTTGGCGAAGTTGAGGTCCACTTGATCCTGGCTGAACGTGCACCAGACGTATTTTGTGCCCGCGGCGGTGTCGAACGGATACAGCAGCGGCAGGGTGCGCGGGCGCACCACTGCTGACAGATCAATCGTGGGGTCGTCTACGACGGCGAAGTAATCGGTATACGGCGGCACGCCGCGCAGGAAATTCTGGAACCATTTGCTGTGCTGCGAGATGTGATTGAACACACCGTCGAACATGAGACGGTAATTGTCTGTAAAGGCGGAGATGTCGTCCCATGTGCCCAGGTCGGGGTTCACCTCGAAATAATCAATCACGGAAAACCCGTCATCAGACGAGTAGGGGTAGAATGGCAGGATGTGCACGCAGTTGACCGCCGGCCGCAGCGTGTCGTCAAGAAAGCGCCTGAGTGTCTTAAGGGGCGCTTCGCCGCGCCGCTGCACCATGTCGCCGTAGGTGATGAGCATAATGTCCTGTTCACTGACGGCGAGCGGCGCGCGCAGCGGCTGTGCATTACCGATGATTTCCAGCAGTCCCGCCAAGACATCCGGGGCCTGTTCGCCATAGAGCAGGCGCAGCTTCTCCAGGATGTGAGGATAGGCTCTGTCGGTCATGGTCCGCTCCTTGTGGACAGGCACGAAAGAACCATTATAACATTCGCCGCACGGCGTGTTGGAATGCATGACACGGCCGGGAGTGCGGAATCGTGCGGGCATAGGCGACTCTTTTGACGCTCAAAAATCAACCTTTGTGTCCACTATCTTCCCCACTCCCACACGGCCAGTGCTGCTAGAACGAACAGAGAGCCGCATGTGCGCTGAGTCAGCGGCAAGCGTTAAGAAACAATTATCTCAACACAACGCAACTGGCCTTAGAATAGATTCTTAAAGGGTTGCAGCGGGCAAGACAGACGCTGATAGATGAGCAAGGGGGTTCATACATGAGTCAGAAGCAAGTCGCTGCGCGCGACCTTGAGGCAGAAGTGGCCGCGCTGCGCGCACGTGTAGACGAGCTGGAGACTGAACGCGATTTGCTGCAAGCCGTGTTGGATTCGATACCGTTCTACGCCTATGTCAAAGACCCGGATCACCGCTACATCTTTACGAACAAATCGCATCGCCAGCTGCTGTTGGGGGTGGAAACGAACGATGAGGCGCGCGGCAAGAGCGACCTCGATTATTTCCCGCGCGAGCAGGCGCTTCAGTACCGCGCTGACGAGGCCGAACTGATGACCAGCGGCGTGCCCCTAGTGGACCACGAAGAAGCCTCTACTGGCCCTGACGGCAGCCAGCGCTGGCATCGGACCACAAAGATGCCTATGTACCGGCCTGATGGTACGCTTATTGGGATGTTTGGGACAACGTTCGACATCACCCAGGAAAAGCTAGCCGCCGCTGCGCAGCGCCAGCAGCAGGAGATTATCGCTGTGCAGCAGCAGGCGCTGCTGGAGCTTTCGACGCCGATCATCCCGATTCTGGATCAGATCATCATCATGCCGCTGATTGGGGCGATTGACACGGCGCGCGCCCGCAACATCACACGGGCGCTGCTGGCCGGCATCAGCGAGCACAGGGCCAGGGTGGTGATGCTTGACATTACCGGCGTGCCGCTGGTGGACACCGGCGTGGCCAGCCACCTGAACAACACGATTCAGGCAGCCCGCCTGAAAGGCGCGCACACGATCGTTTGCGGTATTTCAGACGCTGTGGCTGAGACGATTGTAGACCTGGGAATTGACTGGCGCGATATCGAGACCGTAGCCAACCTGCGCGCCGGCCTAGTGGCAGCGCTGAAGCGGCTCAACATGCGCTTGGAGCGGCAGAACGGGCAGTGAGGCGGCTACACCAGCGGCAGCAGGCCGTCAAGCTCGTAAGCGAAAGCCTTCTGCTTGCGGCCTTTTACTTTGATCTCGCCCAGCGGGCGCGCCTGTGCCAGCCCGCCCAGCCGCTCGATCACGGACTGCTCGACTAGAATCTGGCCTGGAGCGCCGATTTCCTGCAGGCGCTTGGCCAAATTGACCATGTCCCCGATGGCTGTGTAGTTCATGGCGCGTTCCGTGCCGATGTAGCCCACGACCGCTTCACCCGTGTTGACGCCGATGCTGTAGGCTAGGCCGTAACCGCGGCGCTCGCCCAGTTCCGCCGCGGCGCGCCGCAGCGCCAGCGCTGCGTCAGCAGCGCGGTGAACGTGATCAGCCTGTTCTCTGGGCGCGTTGAAGATGGCCATCAGACCGTCGCCGAAGAACTTATCGAGCGTGCCGTCCCAGGCGAGGATGATTTCCGCGGCGAGGCTGAGGTACTCGTTGAGTATCTCAACCACACGCTCTGGGGGTTCGGACTCGCTCCAGGCGGTGTAGCCGCGGATGTCAGCGAAGAGGACGCTGATCTCCTGCCGCCGACCGCCCAGCTCAAGCGTTTCGGGGTTGTTGAGGATGCGGTCCACGACGGAGGGCGGCACTAGGCGTTCGAAAGTGGCGCGGATATAAGCGTTCTCGCGCTCCTTCGCCTGGCGCAGCGCCTCGTAATTGCGCGAGTTCTCAATGGCGATCGCCGCGTAGTCGGTGAGCGTGCTCAGCAGCGCGCTGTCGTGGCGGGTGAAAGGGCGCGCGCCCGGCGTGCGGTTGATTACGCCCAGCACGCCAATCACACGCCCGCCAAACGTTAGCGGCGCGTAAACCGCCGACGGCTGATCAGACGGGGCAGCGGGCGTGCGCGTGACCGGTTCGCCGGTGGCCAACACCCGTACCGCCAGCGGGTTCGCAGCCGGCTCGCTCGCTGGCAGGGCCTGACGGGCGCCGTTGCGGCGGAAGGCGCGGCGCATGAGCTGATCGCCCTCGTTGAGCAGGAAAAGCTCGCCTTCCTCAGCGTGCGTGACCTGGATAGCCGCGTCTACAATGCGCGGCATCAGTTCGTTGAGGTCCAAAATGCCGGTTACGCTCTTGCCGACGCTGTAAAGGACGTTCAGCTCCTGCACACGTCGCTGCAGTTCGCGGTTAGATTGGATCAGGCGCTCAGTGAGGGCCTCTTTGTCGCGGCGCAGTCGCACCTCGCCCAGGCTGCGGTCAACAGCGGCCTGCATCTCCTGCACAGTGAACGGTTTTTTCACGTAGTCGCGCACGCCCTGCCGGTAAACCTCGACAGCGATCTCCTCAGAGCCGTGAAAGGTCATCAGGATAACCGGAATGTCTAGTTCATGCGCCCGCAGGTTGCGCAGCACACCTAATCCGTCCATGCGCGGCATCTGCAGGTCGAGAAGGATCAGGTCCGGCTTGTGCTCCAGCGCCATCTCCAGGCCTTCGCGGCCATCGCGCGCAACGAGCGACCGGTAGCCCTGCGGCTCCAGCACGTAGTTCACGATGAACTCGCGGTTCTCGTGGGAGTCGTCTACAACCAGAATCAGCTCACCAGCCAAAGCGTGTCTCGTTTCCAGGCGCTGTTCTCTACACAAAATGATAACCGCAAATTGCGCGGCATGGCATAAGACTACGGCCGCAGGTCTGCGGTTGCCCAACAGCGGGGCGGTCACTTATAATGAGCTGGCGAAAAGCTGTCATGTAGACTGGCACATGATCATTCTCACAAGCAGCCCTAATTACGTCGCCCATCATCATCTGGATGAGCCATGCTGCACGCCTGGGGCGCAGTAGCCCGCATCAGCGCGCCGCCGTTAACTGCACTATGAGCAAATAATAACTACCTGGAGGTCTGTGTGCTAGACTCTGCTGCAGCTGCGCCCCTGCCGCGCCCGCGCCTGCGCCAGCGCGGTTTCCTGCACGAGATCGCTGAAACGATCTTTCTGATTGCCGCCATTTACGCTCTGGTTGACCTGGCAAGCGTTCGCTTTTATGTGGACGGCCCCAGCATGGAACCGAGTTTCTTCACTGGCCAGCGCATTATCGTCAGCCGGGTGAGCTATCTGTTGGGCGAGCCGGAGCGGGGCGACATCATCGTATTTGAGTCCCCTGACAACCCGGCAGCAGACCCGCCGCTGATCAAACGCCTGATCGGCCTGCCTGGTGACACGGTCGAAATCCGCCAGTTGGAGGTGTATGTCAACGGCGTTCCTCTGAACGAACCGTATTTCGTGAACGGCCCGTGCACGGCCTCGAACTGCCCCGACGGCAGTTGGACACTGGGGCCAGACGAGTACTTCGTGATGGGCGACAACCGCAATCGCAGCCGCGACTCGCGCCGGTTCGGGCCAATCACGCGCGAGCATATCATTGGCGAGGCGCTGGTGCGCTACTGGCCGCCCGCCGACTGGGGGTTTGTTGAGCACTACCGATTTACGCCCTGAACGGCGGGCGCAGAGTTGAGGGCGCAGCGCCAGAGATGATGCTATACTCATGTGCGTTTGCAGACGCGCACCCACGATGGAGACAGAACCATGACCGTTGACCTGCGCAGCTACGTTTTTCTAGACAACCTTCAGCTTCAGCACGCCGCCTTTCTGGGCACAGTGGCGCGCGGGTTCCTACCGCTGCCGGGCGACGCCTCGCTGTGGATCGAAATCTCGCCCGGTATCGAGATCAACCGGATTACCGACATCGCCCTGAAGGCCACCGCCGTGCGCCCCGGCATGCAGATTGTGGAGCGCCTGTACGGCCTGCTGGAAGTGCACTCCAGCAGCCAAGCCGAGACGCGCGCCGCGGGCGAGGCCATTCTGGAGGCATTGGGTGTGCGCGAGGATGAGCGCATTAAGCCGCGCATCGTATCCAGCCAGATTATCCGCAACATTGACGCGCACCAGACCCAGCTCATTAACCGTATGCGCCACGGCCACATGATTCTGGCCGGTCAAACGCTGTATGTGCTTGAAGTCGAGCCGGCCGGTTATGCGGCGCTGGCGGCCAACGAGGCGGAAAAAGCCGCCGAAATCAACATCCTGGAGGTGCAGGCGTTTGGCAGCTTCGGGCGTGTATACCTGGGCGGCGAGGAGCGCGACATCATGGCCGGTTACGGCGCAGCGCTGGCCGCCATTGAGGGCGTTGTGGGGCGCGACAACCCGTCGGCGCGCAAGGAATAGCGCGGATGTACATTGCAGAAGTTGCCGGCACGGTGGTAGCAACGCGCAAAAGTCCCAATATGGATGGGCTGCCGCTGCGCATTGTGCGGAAGGTGGGTGTTGACCTGGCGCCATCTGATGTGTACGCGGTTGCGGTTGACGTCGTGGGCGCTAGCGACGGGGAGCTGGTGCTGGTGGCTGCTGGCAGCCCCGCGCGGCAGACGCATCTGACCGACAACCGCCCGACAGACGCGATCATCATGGCTGTTGTAGACACCTGGCAGCTCCACAACACCGTGATCTACACCAAAGGCGGCTGACGGGCAGCGTGAAAGGCCTTTGAACGCTGCCAGTGATATACTTGAATCAGACGGCATCGAGCGCTGGCCTTCTGGCTGACAGACGGCTGCCGCTGCACGGAACTAAAGGAGGTCGCGGCCCGGATGAACAGGAGTCGAATCCTTGTCATTGAGGACAATCAGGACAGCATGACCTTCATCAGCGACATCCTTGTTTCGCTCAAGTATGTTGTGCTGCAGGCAGCGGATGGCGAACAGGGCGTGGCTATGGCTGCTGCGGAAAATCCTGATCTGATCCTGATGGACTTGTCGCTGCCGCGGTTGGATGGCTGGTCAGCTACTCGCCGTATTAAGGCTGACCCAGCGCTGCAGCACATCCCGATTATCGCGCTGACAGCTCATGCGATGATCGGTGATCGCGAGCGCGCCCTGGCGGCGGGCTGTGACGACTACGTGTCTAAACCGATCAACCTGCGCGAACTGGCCAGCAAGCTGGCGCGCTATCTGAGTTGAAATCGAGGTCGAATCGGTCGTGAAGGTGCTTGTGGCTGACGACAACGCTGCCAGCCGCCAGCTGGCCAAGGACATTCTGATGTCAATCGGCCTCGATGTGATCCTGGCCTACGACGGCCCCAGCGCCGTCACCAGCACGCAGATGTACATGCCAGACCTGCTGGTGTTGGACATAGACAT
>DAOTWC010000158.1:0-7672 GCA_034435995.1 Anaerolineae bacterium
AACGGCGTGGGTGTGGGTTGGGACTACGACAGCATTCGCGAGATCTGCGCCCGCATCAACTGCGTGCCTGAGTTCATCACCGCCAGCTGGGAGGGCATGATCGTCGCCGTTGCCAACAACGAGTTCGACATGGCCGCCGACGGCATCACCATCACCGCTGAGCGCGCCCAGCTGGTGGACTTCTCCATCGGCTACGCCGACATCGTCCAGCGGCTGATGGTGCGCCTGGGCGAGGACCGGTTCAGCAGCGCTGCCGAGTTCGTCGGCGGTGATTACACCCTGGGCGTGCAGCTGGCCACCACCAACTACCTCACCGCCACCGAGCTGGTTCCCGCCAACCGCATCGTCGGCTTCTCCGATTTCGGCTCGGCCGTTCAGGCCCTTATCGCGGGCGACGTTGACGCCGTCATCATTGACGACGTGGCTGGGCAGGGCTACGTCGGTGAGAACGCTGACCGCATCGCCCTGCTCGACGACGTGCTCAAGGCCGGCGAGCAGCTGGGCTTCATCTTCCCTAAAGGCTCCGATCTGGTCATGCCCTTCAACATCGCCCTCATGAGCATGATCGTTGACGGCACGCTCAACCAGATTAACGCCGCCTGGGGCCTCGGCCCGTATTTTGGTGACTAGCGCATAAGCTGGATTTGGTGCACTGTAGATAGGGCGCACGAAAAGGAACGTGCGCCCTATCTCATCGCTAAGGATTCACGATGGCAATACCGGATGCAGAACCTCGAGCAGGAAAAGTTTTAGATAGTTCTCGCTCTACCGGCTCACGTATTCGTCTGCGATTCCTGTTTCTGCTGCCCTGGTGGTTGTTCGCTCTTGTGGGGCTGTGGGTGTTGGTCGTTATTCTGATCGCGCTCGATGAACAGTACAGCCAAATCTACGCTCAGCTTAGGGAGGGCATTGGTCTCACCCTGTATCTTGCTTTTGCTGCCTACGCGATTGCGCTGGGTGTGGGCCTGTTCGTTGGGTTGGTTCGCGCCAACCGCCCCACCCCACCGCCGCATGGAGTGGGTATTGTAAAGATACTGCGCCACACAATTCACGCGCTGCTTTACAACCTTCTCACGTTCTACGTGGAATTCATGCGTGGAATTCCAACGTTGGTTTTTCTCCTAATCGCCGGCTTTATTATCGTCCCGGCCTTGCGCGATGCAATCAACACCCAGTTCATACCGCTCATTCGAACGTTGCTGAACAACCCAGAAATTCCCGATCTGATTTGGCGTGGGCGCGACGCAGGCACTGCAATTGCAGGCTTGGCGCTGGTTTATGGAGCTTTTCTTTCAGAGATTTTCCGCGGCGGCATTCAATCAATTGAAAAAGGTCAGTTGGAAGCCGCTCGCTCTCTTGGAATGACTTTTCTGCAAACAATGCGTTTTGTGGTTATACCACAGGCAGTTCGTCGGGTGCTCCCCCCCTTGGGCAACGACTTCGTGGCCATGATCAAAGACACTTCACTAGTGACGATCTTGGGGGTTGATGAGATCACGCAGCTCGCGCGGCGTTGGTCAGGCAGTACATTTCTCTATCTGCAAACCTATCTTGTGCTTTCTCTGATTTACCTCACAATGACAGTTCTGGGTTCGCTTCTCGTCCAGCTGCTCGAACGCCATTTGCGGCAGAGCGAACGATAGCTCTCTTTGCTAGCTTCCAGACTTCTCTGCCGCATCCATCTGCACCCAGTAGATATCAGGGCTGAACATCGTGTGAACAAACATGCGCATATCAGGTGAAATAGTGAGACCGGCCAGCGGCGCAGCCAGCTCAGTGAAAACGACGATCTCGACATCGGTGTTATTGCAACCGCCCTTGTTGAAGCATACCGCAGGATCAACCCGGCCAACTACGCCGCGCGTGCCGAGCGCGTAAGCAAAGTACAATAGACCATCAGGCCCCATGACTAGACCAGTTGTGTTTTGCAAGCCGGATACCAGCGGCTTCGGCTGTGGGGCGGAGTCGTTCTCATCCAAACCTAGCAGCTCCGCCACCAACAGCCACTCAATCGCACGCCTGGCGCTGCCAGTGTTTGCGACGAACACATACGGCCCATCTACTACTATGCCGGTCGGCGAGCGCAGATCAGAAATAATTATGCGATAAGTGCCGTCTCTGTGCATCAGCAGCAAGCTGTCGCCCAGAAGTGACGTGATCAGGAACTGATTTGAGTCTATTGGCGCAATGCCCCAGGGGCCGTTCAAATCAGAAGCGATTGGCCGAACGCCAGTGCGCTCGACATATACAAGCTGGTTCGTTTGATAATCCGGAACCCACAGGCTTAATTCTCCCTGTGGTGTTGTTTCAGCGTAGAGCGTATGTGCGTTGCGCACACCCCAGATATATGTGCGAGTAAACGCCGTGTTCGGGTCTATCTCATACACCGTGAAATCGCCGTTACAAGCAGCATAGAGCTTGCCCTCATGCCATGTCAGCCCATTTGGACGCTGCACGTTTCCAGTCAGAACAGATAAATCCGACTGAGTCCAGGGCTGAAAAATAGCCCTGTCTCTCGGGCTGCTTACTTCTGCAGGCAGCGCCGTAGCAGTCGGCGCTGATGGAGTAGGCGTTTTCGAAGGTCCAGATGTAGGTGTAGTTGTGCTCTGTGCTAAGAGCTGGAAACCGCTTGCGAAGTATATAGACACCACTGTCCACAGGGTCAGCGCGTTGACAACTGCGCGTTTGTTCACTGCTTACCTCGATTCGTCGTTCACAAACACATCTGTCTATACCGGGTTGGAGAGAGTTTCGATCGCCGCGTGTTTTGCTGCGGCGGGTGGACGTTTTATCAGAGTGGGCAAAGACAGATAAAACGTGGAACCGATCCCCGGCTGGCTTTCCAGCCAAACTGACCCGCCGTGGTTTTCGGCAACTGCCTTGACGAGACTCAAGCCTAACCCAGAACCGCTGATATGTTCCGTTCCAGCCTGTTGGCCCCGGAAAAAACGTTCAAAAATGCGACTTTGGAGTTCCGGCGGGATGCCAATTCCGGTGTCCCGAACCATCATGATAACAGAGTTTACCCCCGGCTCTACCGACACATGCACGCTGCCACCCGGAGCAGTGAACTTGATACCGTTCTCAACCAAGTTAACCAACGCGCGTTTGATCTGTTCAGAGTCACCCAAAAACTCCAGGTTATCATCTGTGACCGAATAATTCAGACTCACCTGCCCCTCTGCAGCCATCTGCCGAAGCTCATCAACGGCGCTCTCGACAATATCCACCGCACGGCACACGTCGCTCCTAATTGCTCCTGTTCGTATTCGCTCTAAGTCCAGTGTGCCATTAATGATGCGGTTCATCCGCTCAAGCTGCTTTGCAACAGCCGCTATTGACTCTTCAGCTTCCTGGGTCACTTTTTCCCTAAGATCATCGCGCAGAAGTTCGAGGTTGGCCATAGCTGCCTGCAGTGGGTTCTTCAAGTCGTGGCTGGTCATTCGCACCATTTCGCTCTTCAACCGGTCCAGCTCTTTCAACTGGGTGATGTCGTTCAGAACAGCCACCCATCCCGTTGTGCGTGGGCCACCCAAACGCGCGAGATGGCACAGGTATACGCGGCTGTCGACTTGAATCTCGTAAATATGGGTTCGACTGCGTCTTAAATTTCGTAATGCCTCACGAAAATCACTCGGCAGCGCATTAGCAGGTATCAGATCGCTGAGCGCTTTTCCGCTGGCATCGTCAGGGATTCCAAAGAGCTGCTTAGCCGATGGATTCGCCATTAGCAATCGGAGCCGGCGGTCAACAGCAATGACTGGGTTTTCAGTGCTGGCCAGCACAGTCTCCAACTGGCTGCGCGCTGTTTCGACCTCAGTAGTGAGCGCTTCCTGTTCCGCAAAAAGCTGGCTGTGAGCAATAGCTACAGCAGCTTGTCCGCCCAGCAGCTCCAGAAGGTGCACATCGTCGCGGTTGAACAGACGCCCCTGCTGCCCTGAGATAACCATTAAGACGCCGATGACAGCGCTGCCGTAAACCAGCGGCACACAGATAACTGAACCAAACGTTTCGCGCGCTAGCGGCAGATCGTGTTCACCATTCCAATCCCGTCTGTAATTCTCAACGTAAACTGATTGATTGGTGTTTGCCACTTGTCCGGCTAAGCTGCGATCCGATCTAGTCTGCAAACCAATAAATTGGCGCGGCAGGTTGTAGACTGTCGCCAACCGCAGCCCTTCCGGCGTGGTCAGGAAAATAGCGGAACCATCCGCGTCAAGCCAGCCGACTGCCTGAACTGCAATTTGGTTTAGTACAGTGTCAAGCGCGATCTGGCTCGTTATAGCGAGGCTAACGCGATGCATGGCCTCGATCTGAGCAACCCGCTCAGAAAGAGGCGTGATAATTTCCTTGCGCAGGATAGCGAAGCTGATGATCGAGGCTGCCAGTGAGCTTAGATTTACCGACAGTGACACTATCCGCAGTTCAGCGTTGAGTAAACCAATCGTCTGCCCAATGACAAACAGCATTATGCCGACGACAAGCCCCTTAGAGCGGATTTTTCGCCGGTAGCGCCACGTCAAAAAGAAAGTTGTCGAGCCAAAAAGCAGATAGAAAAGCACAGAGAGTGCTTGTGGCTGGTAAACAAACGCTCCTGACTCAGAAACATCGTACGCTATCGGCGCGCCTCGTAAGAGCAGCACTGCCTGGTACACAACCATCAAGCCCAGCGCGCTGAACGCAAGCGGGCGAAAGTGGCGTGCGCTCAGCCCCACTAAAGACGCCGTCAGCATGTAAATAGCAATAGCTGAGCCAGTAAACCCAAGGTCAATTATGCCAACAACCAGAGATATTGATGACACTGGGGCCGCCAGCAGCACGAACACCTGCGCCATCAATGAACCGATATTCCACACCATAACCATGAGGAGAAACACGGCGAAAAACTGATTGAGCGTCTTGCGTGCGTCCTGCCAAAGCGCGATCAACAGGAAGCTGAACGCAATCGCCAGAATAAGGCCGTTGAACATCAATGTTATGGAATTGCTAAAGGACATTGTCAGCCGCCGCCAGCGGTCTAATCGACCTTTGGAAACGCAGGGGTCTGTTTCTCAAAACGGTAGCCGACACGGTGTTCCGTCAGGATATAAGTTGGGTTGGCGGCATCCGGCTCAATCTTGCGCCTGAGCTGGCTAATATAGACACGCGGGTAATACACGTCATCTATGTACTCGTGCCCCCAAACCTGCTCCAACAGGAGCCGCTGCGGCACTACCCGACCGGCGTTTTCCAGCAGCACTGCAAGCAGCTTGAATTCAGTAGGGGTGAGATGTATGCGCCGGCCGTCAACATATACGTGGCGCCTGTGCAAGTCAATGTTCAGGTAACCATCATTGTAACCTTGTTCGGTTTCCGACATTCCGATCTGCACACGCCGAAGCAGCGCTTGGATGCGCGCAACGAACTCATTTAGCCCAATAGGTTTGATCAAATACTCGTCTGCGCCTGCGTTCAGACCTTCGATAATATCATCTTCTGTTATTGCCTGTGCAGACAACATCATCACCGGCGTATCAGCAACCTCGCGGATGCGCCGGCACACTGTTAGGCCATCCATTCCGCCGGGCATAACAATATCAAGCACAACAATATCAGGCCGCTCTGCGTGAAAAGCGCGCAGGCCGTCCAGTCCATCTCCACACAGGACGACCTCAAAATTCTCACGCCGCAGCTTGCGCCCCAGCGCGTCTCGTATGGCTGGTTCGTCATCTACAATGAGCACCTTCATGAGAAATAGTGTAGCATTGTGTCATCTGAGCTACAAGTAGTCACGTTGGTTTGACGTGCAGTTAACGTCAGGTTCTGCTGGAATTGCACGGCTATAATTAAGGTGTGGCGCGCTGCGTGTGACTAGAAAGGCGTTTTCATGCTTAGTAGTTCGATCAACGTGCGGTTCTCAGCCCTAGTTATAACCGCGTTGGTTGTGTTCTTGGCTGTTGTTATTTCAGGCTGTAATCTGACGACCACTCCGCAGCAGCAGCTAGACACGACCGACGTGCCAACCGCCACCGTGCTCCCCACACGCACAAGCGCCGTACCAACACCTGTCACGGTAACTGCTCTCCCAGGCTTTCCCACACCGCAGCCGCCGGCCTCAACACCAATCGTAATACTTCCTCCTACTTCTCTGCCCTTTCCTACCGCCACCCCGCTCCCAGTCAGCATTTTCATACTCTCTCCAATACCGGGGAGTGTCGTGGCTGGAAATGTTCAGGTGCTTGGGGCAGCTGTCCACCCGCTTTTCCTGCAGTATCAGCTCGAGTATGGCCCCGACCCTAATCCAGGGAATCTTTGGTATCCGGCCAGCGGTGTGGTGCAGACACCGGTAATTAGCGGCGTGTTGGGTATCTGGAACACAACAGTAATTCAGGACAGCGTGTACCAACTTCGCTTGCGCGTCACGCTTCGTGACGGCACCAGCCTGTCAACAGTGGCAAACAACATCCGTATTCAGAATCAGGCCCCCACACCTGTTCCCACCGCTACAACGGTTCCCCGCCCAATTGCCGCCTTCACCCAGGATCGTGTGGTCGGTCAGGCGCCGTTAGTCGTGCGTTTCTTCAACCAGTCTACTGGAAACATCACCAGCTACAGCTGGAATTTCGGCGATGGCGGCAGCAGCCCAGAGGTCAACCCAGTCCATACTTTCCGCAGTCCGGGCGTGTACACAGTACAGCTTACAGTCACTGGGCCTGGAGGCTCGTCCAACGTTTCGCGGCAGATCAGCGTTCAGAGTGCAACTCCACCGGTTGCGGCGTTTACGCAGGATCGAACTAGCGGCCCGTCGCCTCTCGTTGTGCGATTCTCTGACCAATCAACTGGCGTGATCACCAGCCGCGCATGGAATTTCGGCGACGGCACAATCAGCGCTGAGACGAACCCGACACACACATTCACAGCAGTTGGGACTTACAACGTTATGTTGACCGTGACAGGTCCTGGCGGATCTTCATCAGTTACGCGTCAGATCACGGTCCAGAATCCGACCATTCCTGCGCCAATTGCTGCGCTGGCTGTAAGCCAATCGTCGGGTAACGCCCCCCTTACGGTCCAGTTTGACGCTTCCGACTCTTCGGGCCAGATTGACAGTTACAACTGGGACTTTGGCGATGGTCAGCTTGGTGCCGGGCGCATCGTCACACATGAATTCGCCAGTCCAGGCGAATACCAAGTCCGGCTTCTGGTTGTTGGCCCTGGAGGCCAGAGCGAGGCGCGAACGACCATTACGGTGGTTCGCCCGCCAGATGCGCCGATAGCCTCTTTCACACTCAATCCAACATCTGGCAACGTCCCCCTTGTTGTCCAGTTTGACGCTAGCAGTTCCACCGGCCCAATTGACAGCTACTCATGGGATTTCGGCGATGGTCAGTCAGGCACAGGTCTTACACCAGTGCACACGTATACAGCGCCAGGCACATATACTGTCGAGCTGATCATCACTGGGCCAGGTGGCACGTCCTCAACAAGCGCTGTAGTCAGCGCAACTGAACCTATTGCACCGCCTGAGGCTGCCTTTGAGATCGTTCTCCTTGGCTCCAGCGCGCCGCTCGAAGTGCAGTTCATTAACCAGACCAGCGGTGAGAGCCTCACCTTCAGCTGGGATTTTGGGGATGGTCAGTCTAGTACTGAGCGTGATCCACTGCACACTTTCGTAGTTCCTGGATCATACATC
>DAOTWC010000159.1:0-18053 GCA_034435995.1 Anaerolineae bacterium
CATATGATTAGGAAGGTAGCAGAGATCGGCTACCTCGGTGTCGAGACTGCGGGCTTTCCTGGAACAACAGCAGAGATCGCCGGCAAGCTTTTCCGCGAGTTGGGACTGCAGGTAGTTGGCGCCCACAGCCCCCTTCCCATTGGCGACAAGAAGAACCAAGTCATTGAGACCATGCAGGCTGTTGGCACGGCGCGCATTATTAATCCGGCCTTTGGCCCCGACCACTATCAGAGTCTGAGCCAGATCAAGCGAACCGCCGACACTTTTAATGAGGCTGCCGCCATTGCTGCCAGCTACGGCATGACTCTCGGCATTCACAACCACTGGTGGGAATTCGAGCGGGTAGAAGGCCAATACATTTACGAACAGCTGCTCAAGCACTTGGATCAAGCGGTGTTTTTTGAAATTGACACTTACTGGGTGAAGGTCGCTGGCCACAATCCTGCCGATGTGCTGCGGCAGCTTGGCAGCCGCGTGCCGCTCCTGCACATCAAAGACGGCCCAGCAGATAGTGTCGAAGCGCCAATGGTTGCTGTCGGCGCCGGTGCGATGGACTGGCGGGCAGTTATCCCTGCCAGCAGCGCGGCTGAGTGGCTGATCGTCGAGCTGGATCGGTGTGCAACCGACATGCTCGAAGCGGTTACAGCGAGTTATGCGTTCTTAACGAAAGAGGGATTTGCCCATGGCAGCAAAAACTAGAGTCGGTATCATCGGGTGCGGCAACATCTTTCCTGCTTATTACCGAGGAAGCTCCGCGTTCGAGATAATAGAAGTGGCAGCCTGCGCCGACATTGACAGCGAACGGGCGCGCGCGCGCGCCAGCGAGTTCAATATCCAAGCGCTAAGCGTTGACGAGCTGGTAAACAGCCCTGAAATAGACATTGTCGTTAACCTTACCATCCCAGCTGCGCACGCTGAAGTCAGCCTTAAGGCAATCGAGGCAGGCAAACACGTCTACGAAGAAAAACCCTTTGCTATTACCCGTGAGGACGGAAAGCGAATCCTCGCAGCTGCTCAGGCGCGCGGTGTGCGTGTGGGCTGCGCGCCCGACACGTTCTTGGGCGGCGGGTTGCAGACTTGTCGCAAGCTGATTGACGACGGCTGGATCGGCACGCCAATTGCTGCTGCTGCGTTCATGCTCGGCCATGGGCCAGAAAGCTGGCATCCCAACCCAGACTTTTTCTACAAAGTTGGCGGCGGGCCGATGTTCGACATGGGGCCATACTATTTGACAGCGCTCATACACCTGCTGGGGCCGGTGCGCCGCGTTACTGGCTCTGCGCGCATTTCATTCCCAGAGCGCATCGCAACCAGTCAGGCGCTGTATGGGCGGCGCATCAGCGTCGAAATCCCGACCCACGTCGCAGGGGTAATAGACTTCACCACTGGCGCTGTGGGGACCATCATCACCAGCTTCGATGTGTGGAGCCACAACCTGCCCCGCATAGAGATATACGGTTCAGACGGGACGCTCAGCGTACCAGACCCTAACGCGCACGGCGGCCCAGTGATGCTGCGCCGCAGCAACGCTGAGGACTGGCTCGAAGTGCCCTTGTCGCACAGCGCCAATGTGGGGCGCGGCATCGGCGTCGCTGATATGGCCCATGCCCTGCGGTCTGGCCGCTCTCACCGTGCCAGCGGCGAGCTGGCGTATCACGTGCTTGACCTGATGCACGCTTTCCACGACGCTTCACAAAGCGGTCAGCATGTCATGGTCGAGAGCACCTGTGATCGCCCTGCCCCACTGCCGCTCGGCTTGCTTGCGGGCCGCCTTGACGACTGACCTGTCCGAAATCCAAGCCGGGGTGTCGGTGTGCGTCACCGCCCCCGGCTGTCTCTGCAGAGGCAATGACATGCGCGAGCTGTTCCTCCTGGACCCCGATGTTGTATTTCTCAATCATGGGTCGTTTGGCGCTTGCCCTGCCAGTGTCTTTGCCGCCTATCAGGAGTGGCAGCGCCAGCTCGAAAACCAGCCGGTCGCCTTTCTTGGCCGCCGGGCAGACGCGCTGATGGATGAAGCGCGGTCGCGGCTCGCAGCCTATCTCAACACAGCGCCAGAAAATATTGTGTTCGTTGTTAACGCTACAGCAGGCATGAACATGGTTGCGCGCTCGCTGCCCCTTAAGCCTAGCGACGAGGTTCTGTCTACAGACCAAGAATACGGCGCAGTGGACAAGACATGGCAGTTTGTGTGCTGCAAGACTGGCGCGCAGTTGATAAGACACACTGTGCAGCTGCCAGTTTCTGATCATCAAGCGTTTGTCGAAGCCCTTTTCAAAGAAGTCACCCCGCGCACACGCGTCATCAGCATCAGCCACATTACCTCGCCGACGGCGCTCATCTTTCCGGTGACGGAAATCTGCCGACGCGCGCGCGCACTGGGTATATTGACAGTCATCGATGGCGCACACGCCCCTGGCCAAATCCCGCTCAACCTTTCCTGTCTTGACGCAGATTTTTACATTGGCAATTGCCACAAGTGGATGTGCGCGCCAAAGGGTGTAGGGTTTCTTTACGCTCGCCCCGAACACCATGACTTGATCGAGCCGCTGATCATCAGCCACGGCTGGGACGCAAACAATTCGTTCGTCGCCCGCAACCAGTGGCAGGGCACGCGTGACCTCGCGCCCTTTCTCAGCGTGCCCGCCGCTATTGACTTCATGGAGCGCCACAACTGGCCTGCCGTGCAGGCGCGCTGCCACGCGATGGCGCGTCAGCTCCAGTTGGAGCTGGCAGCGCTTACTGGTCTCCCGCCGCTTGCTGCTGACAGTGATCTGTGGCTGGGACAGATGGTGGCCGCGCCGCTGCCACCTTGCAACCCCGACAGCATCAGCGCAGCGCTTTACCAGCGCTACCGTGTTGAAGCGCCGCTAATTACACGCCCGCGGGCAGTTCTAATCCGTGTCTCTTTTCAGGCATACAACACCGAGGCTGACGCCCAAGCGCTGCTTCACGCCCTGTCAGAACTGTTCGGCCTTTGATCGGCGCTCAACGCTTGCAAGATACGCCGATACGCCTCGTTGATCTGCTGCATGCGGCGGGTAGCCTCTGGCGATGCGTTTAGGTCAGGGTGATGCTGGCGCGCTAGCCGCCGGTAAGCGCGCCGCACCGTTGTCAAGTCTGCGTCTAGCGGCACAGCCAGCACTGCGTAACACACTGCCAGCGTACTGCGGCTGCCAAACACGTCGCTCGGCGGCGGCAAATCATCTGCGGAAGTTTGTGAAGCCGTTTGTGTGCGCCCCTCACCAAAGTCCGCTACCCACCAGTAACCGCTGGCAAAACGGTTGGTAACTCTCACCCGGTCGCAGCGGAGCTGAGCAGCGTTGATTGCGGAGCCGTAGCGCACGAAGTGCATCATCGTTCCCGCCTGTGCCTCGAAAAAAACGGGGAAGACAGACGCATACGGCCCGTAAGCGTCATAGGCGTAAATTTTGCCGTCATATATCGTGAGCAGCACTTCCATCCAATCATCGGGCAAATACAGCTTTTGGTCCTGGGGCAGCAGCATATCTCCCCACAGTATAAGCAGCGTGTGACGGCCTGCCGCTGTGTTCTCATCAAACGTTGCAACAAGCTCATTTACCGGCATGAGGCGCTCAACCAGCTGTACAATCACCGACTGCCCGCTCATCAGGTTGGCAACAATGATGTCAGTCCCATCATCGTCAACCTGTGCCACTGTGTGCGCTCCGAGCAGCGCGTTGACCAGATATGTGCGCACTTTGTGAACGTCGAAGCGCATGACCTGTCCTCTAACATCTTGATTGCAACACTTTAACACATCTGCCACTGCTGACACAACGCAGACTGCCGAGGTCAAGCAACTGCATACGGCTGATCATTAAATCCGGACACGCGCAGATGCTTGTCGCTGTCATGAGTGCATGTTAAAGTAGAACTGTGTCTTCTCAATGCAGTCGGCACGCTGTGTCGGCGCGAGGCTGGACAGCACCTCTCGAAAAGCAGCTGCAAGAGGTGTGCGCAGCAAACAGTGTTTTTGCGCCGTTGTTTGGCAGAGGTAGCACAATGCAGTTGTGGAAAGAGTATCACATGCCGGCCACAGTTGACGAAGCGCTGGCGCTGCTGGCGTCCTACGATGGCCGAGCGCGCGTAATTGCTGGTGGCACGGACTTGCTGATAGATATGCAGTACAATCGGAGCGAAGCAGACCCGCTGAGCGCATTGGTAGATGTGACCGGCATCGAGGAGATGACACGCATCGTCCATGATGGTGAAACCTGCCTTATTGGTGCTGCTGTTACACACGCCGCTGTTGTCAAAAACGCCTTGCTTGAGTCACGCGCGACTTGCCTGGTTGAAAGCTGTGGCGTAGTTGGCGGCCCACAGGTGCGCAATGTGGGCACGCTGGGCGGTAATGTGGCCCACGCGCTGCCTGCTGGAGACGGCACGACATCGCTGGTAGCCCTGGCAGCAGAGGCAGAAGTTGCATGGGCTGACGGCCGCCGCGAATGGCTGCCAATCAGCGAGCTGTTCAAAGGGCCAGGCCAGTCCGCGCTGGACTCAGCGCGAGACGTGCTGGTGGCGTTTCGCTTCCGGTTGTGCGGCCCTGGCGAAGCGACTGCTTTTAAACGCATTATGCGCCCTCAGGGTGTGGCGCTGCCCGTGTTGGGCTGCGCTATGTGGGTGCGCCTAGACAGAGAGCGCGAAAGTGTCGCCGATGCGCGTGTGTGCATCGGCCCAATCGGTTCCGTTCCCTCTCGTGCTGCGGCTGTCGAAGCCGCGCTGCGCGGCCAACCGGCAGACAACAGCGCAGTTGAGATGGCAGCCCAGGCTGCGCGCGGTTCGCTGCATCCCCGTACCAGCAAGTACCGCGCCACCGCTGAGTACCGAGAGATGATGATCGAGACTCTGCTTCAGCAGTCGCTGCCGCTGGCGTTTCAACGCGCCCGCGCTGGCGCAGCTCAAGCGGAGGGTGTGGGGTTGAGTTAAGCGCTGGCCTATACTGAATCTTAATTACTACAACAAGGGCTGCTGTAGGTGGGAAGGAGATTGCAATGGCTGTATTGCGGCTTGTCGTAAACGGAAAAGAGCATTCTTTAGATGTGCCCCAATCCCGCACACTAGCGGAAGTTCTACGCTGCGACCTTGGCTTGACTGGCACAAAAATCGGCTGCGGCGAAGCCGAGTGCGGCATCTGCACGGTGCACGTAAACGGTGTTCCAGTTAATTCGTGCATTTATCCCGCGTTCAAAGCGGCGGGCAAGCGCATAACAACTGTTGAGGGTCTGGCGGCTGTTGATGACAGCGGCGTCGAACGCCTTCACCCTGTTCAAGAGGCATTCATCGAGCACGGTGCGGTGCAGTGCGGCTTCTGCACACCGGGCCTGCTGATGACATCTGCCGCACTCTTAGCTGAGAATCCCAATCCGACTGACCATGATATCAAAGTTGCGCTCAAGGACACTTACTGCCGCTGCACCGGCTACACCAGCGTGATTAACGCTATCAAATCAGCAGCGAGCGTACAGCGCGGTGAAGGCAGGTTACCGGCCAACGAGCCGACGGTTAGCGAGCCGCTGCGGACAATCAGCCGCAGCGAGAAAGTGCAGGACATCGTTGATCGCGTCACAGGGCGCGCTCGCTACACCGACGATATCACCTTTCCTGGCATGCTCTACGGCCGCACACTGCGCTCGCGCTACCCCCACGCGCGCATATTGCGGATCAACACAGCGCGCGCGCGCGCACTGCCCGGCGTCCACGCGGTGCTGACTGCTGACGATGTGCCCGGCGAGAATATTCACGGTTTGGTATATCTCGATTGGCCAGTGCTGTGCGCTGTCGGCGAGAAGGTGCGTTATATGGGCGATGCTGTCGCGATTGTGGCCGCTGAGACGCCCGAAGTCGCTGCTGCCGCGCTCGACCTGATTGAAGTGGACTATGAACCGCTGCCGGTCGTGGCTGACCCCGTTTCCGCCCGTGCTCCGGGTGCGCCGCTGGTGCATGAAGGCCGCGAGGACGGTAACCTGCTCAAGCACATCAAGGTGCGTCATGGCGATATCGAGCAGGGCTTCGCCGAAGCCGACGTGATCGTCGAACGCACCTATCGCACGCCCACCACCGAGCACGCTTTCCTGGAACCGGAATGCTCTATCGGTGTGCCCGCTGGTTACGATGCTGAGCATAACAAAATCACAGTTTACGTCGGCTCACAGATTCCCTATCAGGATCGCAACCAGATTGCCCGCGCGCTCGGCGTGCCAGATGAAGCAGTGCGTGTGCGCGGCATGCTCATCGGCGGCGGCTTCGGCGGCAAAGAAGATATCGCTGGCCAAATCCACGCGGCGCTGCTGGCACAAGCCACCCGGCGCCCGGTCAAGATTCTCTACAGCCGGCAGGAGTCGCTGCTGTTTCACCCCAAGCGCCACGCTACGATTATCCGCATCAAGACTGGTGCGAAGAAGGACGGCACGCTGACAGCCGTTGAGGCCGAGCTGTACGGCGACACAGGCGCCTACGCCAGCCTGGGTGACAAAGTCATGACGCGCGCTACCACACATGCTACCGGCCCGTACAACGTGCCTAACGCCAAGATTGACTGCTACGCTATGTACACGAACAACCCGCCTGCTGGCGCATTTCGCGGCTTCGGCGTTACTCAAAGCGCTTTCGCAGTCGAGCAAAACATGGATATCGTGGCAGAGGCGCTGGGCATGGACCCGGTGGCCTTCCGGCTGAAGAATGCCCAGAAGGTCGGCGTGACCACTGCAACCGGTCAGCTTCTGCGCGAAAGCGTCGGGCTGATCGAAACTATCGAGAAATGCGATACTGAGATGCGCGCAGACGCGAACGGCGCGTTTCAGTGGGGCTGGCGCGAGGGCGATATCGCTTACGGCTGGGGTATCGCCTGCGCGTATAAAAATACCGGCCTGGGCGGCGGCGCGCCAGACCGCGCTGACGCTGAGGTAGAGGCCTTTGAGGACGGCACGGTTGAGGTTCGCACGTCATCGGCAGATATGGGCCAAGGGCTGGTAGCAGTGCTGGCGCAGTGTGCCGCTGAAGAGCTGGGCGTCCCTTATAAGCAGGTGCGCGTTCTACTCTCAGACACTGACCTGACCCCTAACGGAGGCCCCACCACCGCCAGCCGCCAGACTTTCATGAGCGGCAACGCTGTGCGCTATGCCGCCGCCAGCCTGCGCGACTCACTGGCCAGCGTCGTTGCTGAAGAACTCGACCAGCCACCGGACCGCCTGCGCTTTGAAGAAGGCCTAGTTCGCGCTAATGGCAAATCCATACAGTTCGCAGAGGCTGTGCGGCTGGCTAAGAGCCAAGGTGTCGTCACGCGCGTCCTGCACGAGTATTGGGGGCCGAAAACGCAGCCGCTGGGCACTGGCGGCGACATGCACTTTGCGTTCTCATACGCCACGCAGATCGCACTCGTTGCCGTTGACCTTAACACTGGGGCTGTGCGCGTCGAGAAAATCATCTCCGCGACGGACATCGGCCGGGCCATTAACCCTCTTCTGCTTCAGGGCCAGATCGAAGGGGGGATTGTGATGGCCCTGGGCAACTGCCTGACCGAGAGCTACATCGTCGAGAATGGCGTGCCCTGGTCTACGCTGCTGGCGCGTTACAAAATGCCCAGCATCAAACACACCCCCCAGATTATCAGTCACTTGGTAGAACACCGCACCAGTGAGGGGCCGTTCGGCGCAAAGGGCGTGGGTGAGATACCATCCATCAACACCTCACCTGCGATCTGCAACGCCATCTACAACGCCACCGGCGTCAGGGTGTTCAGCCTGCCGGTTGATCAGGACGCGCTGCTCCGCGCTATACGCCGGGGCGAGAAAGAAGTTCACACTGCCTGGCACGACGTGCGCTGAAAATGCAGAGGCAGAAGCGCTTTCGGCTTCTGCCTCTCCTCCTGATTAATTCGCGGTCAAGTAGCTTCTTTTTTAAGGTTGGATAACTGTTCCCCGGATAACCTCGCGTAAGGCTAGACACGCGTCTCTTTTGTGAAATAGAATACGAAGTTGGCAGCCCTGTTCTTGTAATGCCGGGTGCATATTGCTGAAAGTCACTGCCATTTTCCACTACGCGAAGGAACTAACATGCGAGCGGTATTCAGTTTCCTCACGACGGTTTCATTACGCTTTCGCTTTGTGACCTTGGCCCTTGCTGTCCTGGTCATCGCCCTCGGCGTTGTGTCAGCCACACAGCTCAAACAAGAGCTGCTCCCGCCCATCGAATTTCCTGGGACAGTCATTCTGGCCCAGGTAACTGGCATGACCAGTGAACAGGTCTTAAACGTCATTACCGTTCGCCTTGAGGCCGAGTTGAGCGAGATTGACGAACTGGTCAACATCGAGTCCACGACTACAGGTGCTTTCGGCGCGGTCATACAGACAAGTAATGAGTTCGGACTGGACCAAGCGCGCCTGCGCAGCCGCATCCAGCAGGCAATTGACAGCGTGTGGCTGCCGTCTCGGCGCATTCAACCAGCGCCTGGTGAAAACCCTCAGGCTTTCGCAGACCGCCTGCTGGCTGATCTCACGCCCGATGTGCTCCTCTACCTCGCGGACAGAGACGCTAATTTCCTCTTTCAACTACCCCCAGCCGTCTGGGAGTCGCTGTCGACTGATACCGTGCGCGCTGTGGCTGCCTATTTAGCGTCACGCGTGGACACGGTGAGCGCTGAAACAAGCGCGCTGCGCCAGCTCATTGACAAACAGATCGTGCCGCTTCTGGAAGCCGTACCACAGATTGCGCGCGTCAACGTCGGCGGTGGGCAGGTGCTGCCTGGCGATGAGAGCGCACAAGCGCTCGCTGTCAGCGGTGAACGAGCCGAGCCAGAACGGCTGTTGAGCAAACTGTCCAGCAGCGTCTGGCAGGTTATCGGACCGCGTTTGAACCTCAACGATCGCGACGAAAGCGCTTTGGAGGCTTTGGCCTCTGTGTCTTTTACGGTTCCCGCAGCGCCCCCGCCTCTGCCTGAAAGCTGGCAGATGGATCATTTCTATGACGCCAGCGATCTACTTGAACTGCAGTCGCTTACCCGTTCGACCGCCGGCGCTCTGAATGAACTGCGCACGACAGGCCGCATCGTTGGCGCGCTTGGCCAAACGGACGATCTCACGCCGGAGATCATCCAGCGAATGCTGGAGATCGAGCCGTCAATGGTTGAGCACTTCGAGGCGGAACACCTCGCCGCAATGCCGGAGGATGTGTTCGCGGCTCTGCCCGACAGCTATATCGCCAGCCTAGACGGTTTTACGCGCGATGCTCTGGCAGCGGCTTCGATGGCGGAAAGCCTTACAGGCACAAAGATTACCCCAAAGCCTGTAAGGCTGCCCTCTGCCTGGCGTATCCAGCCGCCTCAGATCATTACCTTCAGCTTTGACGATCTGCCGCTGGTGAGTTTCAGCATCTTTGCCACAACACCTCCCACTCAGCAGATTGCATCTGCTGCGGCAGAAAACAACCCGCACAACAATCCCCCCGCCGGCGAAACCAACAGCCCCGGGCCAGCAGCGCCCGGGCAGCACAACACACAGCCAGCCCGCGACACACCAGAGGGTCCGCCGCTTCCATTCTTCTTCGGACTAGTGGGCGGTCAATTTGGTATCGAGCTTAACACCGCTGACGACCTTATCAACATTGCGCTGCCGGATGATTTTGCTGAACAGTTCGGCGCCAACACGCTGCGAGCCGCTGACTTTCTCAACTTCCTGGCGCTGCTTAGCGACCCCACACGCCTGCCGCCAGGCGTCACAGTTCCTGCCGCAGGTGTCAACTTAGGCGGTCTTATCAGCACGCTGACCACTGATGTTGTTGCGTTTCTGATAGAAAACGATCCGACGTTCGCGCCCAATCTTAGCGCTGGTGTCTATGACCTGTTCTCCGATTCGGTCTTAACTCTGCCTCAGCTTGCCCCGCCGCTTGCTGACGTGTGGAACACGCTGGCCGAGCAGCCGCAGTTCAGCCAGAACCCACTGCGAACGGCGCGCGATTTGGCCAACCTAGGCGCAGGCCGACCGAGCGCGGTTCTTAACACAATTAACGCAACTGTGCCAGAGCGCTTCTCTGGCTACGAAGTGCGTTTGTTGGACAGCCTTTCACCTGGCACGATCCGCTACTTCGTGCTTAACGAGCCAGACTTTTTCGAGCGGCTGGACAGCGACACGCTGCGTAAACTCTCGCCATCAGCGCTTACGCTGATCCCTCAGAGCGTCCTTGACAAGTTCGATCCAGCCCTGGCCGAAGACTTGCAGGCCATTGCTGGTGGCCAACAGCCCTCAGCCGCAGCGGCGCTGGCCGAACGTTACACGACCAACCTGCCGCCGGCTGATCCCGCAGCGCCAGCTCTCAACAGCCAGTGGAGCCTTCTGGAACCTTTCTACAATATCGAACTCAACACAGCGGATGATTTCTTCCGCTTTCCCACTGGCTTCCCGTTTGCCAACGCCGCCGCGCTCATGAACAGCATCTTCGACAGTCCTCAAGGCGCCGCTTTTGCCCCCAACCTGTTTGGCAACCTCAGCGTCGAGGCTGTTGAGTACATGCTCAGGCGTGATCCGAAGGTCTTCAACGATCTGACTGCTGACGCATTGCGGCTGTTTTCGCCAGATACCCTCGCGCTTCTGCCTCCCGATCTTCAAGAGCGCGCGCGCTCGAGCGAAGAGCCGTTTGTTCCCACGGCTGTTGTCACGCGAACAGATCGAGCCGCCAGCTTCTTGGTGACACTCTTCAAGGCTAGCGATGCCAACACTGTGGAAACCTTTCACATTGTCAACGACATCATGCAGGCTGTTGACGCAGCAAACCCTGCTATTGAGGTCAAAATCGCTGTTGAAACCGCCAGTTTTGTTGAGGACTCAATCACAGGCGTGGCCCGCGAGGGCACGCTCGGCGGCATATTTGCCATTATCATTATCCTGCTTTTCCTCAGCGACGGGCTGTGGCAGCGCAGCCGCAGGCGGCTGTTTGGCACGCTGATCACGACCGTGTTCGCGGCTGTCCTCGCGTTGCTGGTTATAAGCGGTCTTGACGCAGCCGACGGCAGCTTGTGGCAGTCGTTCCTGCAGACCGACACAGTCGTGCGTGTCTTGCTCTTGTCAGGGGTTATCGCCGGTTTCGGAATTCGATTCTGGCCTGGGAATCTGCCCTATCCTGCCTGGCGCAGCACACTGGTTGTAGCTGTGAGCATTCCGCTTTCTCTGTTGGCAGCGCTGGCTATCATGAACTGGGTCCCACCTTTCATGAATGCGCTTCTCGCCCCGCTAGCCGAGACGTCAGGCCTGTTTGCCTTCCTTCAGCGTTTGTTCCCCGCCAGCGTAACACTCAATATCATGACGCTGTCAGGTCTTACCGTCGCTATTGGCCGCGTGGTTGATGACTCAATCGTGGTTTTGGAGAACATCTTCCGCGAGCTGCAAACTGGAGTGGACAAGCGCTCGGCTATCCTGACCGGCGCGCGCGATGTGTCCGTTGCGATCTTCTCCGCCACGCTGATCACGGTTGTCGTGTTTCTACCTCTCGGCCTCAGCGGTGGCCTGATCAGCGAGTTTTTCCTGCCCTTTGGTCTTGCCGTGACCTACGCACTGCTTTCATCCTTCTTCGTCGCCATTACGGTTGTGCCCGCCCTCGCCTACATCTTCATTCGGCGCAAGGATGTTGTCGGCGAAGGCGCAGGGCCAATCGCCAGCCGCATCGCGCGCCTCTACCTACCCACGCTGCGCTGGGCGCTTAGTACTCGAATAAGCCGCATCGGCGTCATTGGTGTTGCTGTGTTCTCCATGGCTGTCAGCGGTCTGTTGTTCGCGGCCCGTCCATTCGCCTTCTTGCCCGAGTTCGGCGAGCCAGAAATATCGATCGATATACGCCTGCCCCAGGGCACCAGCATTCTCGAAACCGATGCGCTTGTGCGGCGTATGGAAGACCAGGTTGCGGCGACTGTGCCGCAGGATGAGCTGGGCACTATCCGCACAACAGTCGGCAGCGGCGGTTTTTCGCTTGAAGCGCTGCTCGGAACAAGCAGCATTAGTCAGAACCGCGCCCAGATCAGCGTATCCCTTAACACCCCAGCAACGCTCGAGCAGCGCACCCGCGAGCTTCGAACTGAAGCTGAAAACCTTATCGGCAAGGACTACGTCACTGTGTCTGCGTCCTCGCTAGCGGACGCTGGTGGCTTTGGCGGCTTTGGCCTAGTGCTCTCTGGCCCGCAGGATGTGCTGGCAGAGCTGGACCCTGTGATTATCGAGACCCTCAACGCAATTCCTGGATTAACGAACGTCACCAGTTCGCTCAGCCAGATCGCAGAACAGGGCGGCGGAGGCAACCAGGGGCCACCAACCTACCTGCGAATCAACCAGCAGACAGCCATCAGCTACAGCGGCGAGCTGGAAACGGAAAACACTCTGGGCGTAACGCAGCAGGCCAAGGAAGCCGTCGAAAGGCTGGACCTGCCAGCCGGTGTTGTAGTCAGTGAGGGATTCCAGAGCGCCTTGCAGCTCGAAGGTTTTCTCGGCGTGATCGGTGCGATGGGTATTGCGCTGATCATTGTCATCGCCATCCTCATCGTCGTTTTTGGCTCGCCAGTGCATTGGATAACTATCATTTTCAGCGTTGTTGTCGCCCCTGTAGGAGCAGCGATTGCGCTGGCTGTCACAGATGAAGTTTTGGGCGTCTCGGCGCTTATCGGGCTGCTGATGCTCATTGGGCTTGTTATCACAAACGCAGTCGTGCTCATTGATCGTGTCCAGGCCAATCGGCGAGAACGCGGCATGGATATCAACGCGGCTATAACTGACGCGGGGGACCGCCGCCTGCGCCCAATCCTGATGACCACGCTGGCAACGATTATCGCCCTCATTCCTCTGGCATCAGGCCTGTCCAACGGCGCTCTGATCGCCGCCCAGCTGGGGATCGTCGTGATAGGCGGCGTGACGAGCAGCATGCTGCTCACGTTGATCGTTGTGCCAGTAGTCTATCGGGTGCTGGATCCGCTCAATCAGGCTGTTTACAAGTTGTTCCGCCGCCGGCCGCTAGTCTGAGTGTGATGGGCGAAGCGCAGCTGCAAGAGCGGGGGCTGAAAACCCCGCTCTCGCTCTATTTGCTCATATGATAACGGATGGTTAAATCAGTTAGCTGTTATGAGCGTCGGTAATGCTCGCTGGCTGCACGGCATCTGGCTGGCGGGGAATGAGATCGAGGCGTTCACCAACCGTCTTAAACGCCTGCAGCGCGCGCTCCAGATGGTGAGCCCGGTGTGTGGCCATATAGCTGGTGCGCAGCAGGCTCTTGTTGGGCGGCACAGCGGGCGGAACAACGACGTTGGTGTAAGCCCCCTCTTCAATCAACGCAGCCCACGCAATCGCGGCCAGGATATCGTTGCCCAAGATCACGGGTATGATAGGGGTGTTAGAACCGCCAGTGTTGTAACCGAGCCTGGTCAGACCTTCACGCATGAAAGCAGCGTTCTCCCACAATCGCGCCACATGCTCAGGTTCTGTTTCCATGATTTCTAGCGCCGCCAGCACAGCCGCCGCGTTGGGGGCAGGCAGCGCCGCCGAGAAAATCAGCGAGCGCGCATGATGCTGGATGTACTTAATCACGTCAGCATCGCCAGCGACAAACCCGCCGATGGACGCGAAGCTCTTGCTGAACGTGCCCATGATGATGTCCACTTCATCAGTCAGTCCGAAGTGGGCCGCAGTGCCGCGCCCGCCGCCTGTCACACCAATGCCGTGTGCGTCGTCAACCATAATGCGCGCGCCGTACCGCCTGCA
Organism: Anaerolineae bacterium; assembly: GCA_034435995.1. GTDB lineage: Bacteria > Chloroflexota > Anaerolineae > Aggregatilineales > Phototrophicaceae > DAOTWC01. The sequence goes on from DAOTWC010000159.1 coordinate 13,752, forward strand.
GATTTCCACGATTTCCGGCAGCGGCGCAATATCCCCGCCCATGCTGTACACACCATCAACAACAACCAGCTTGCCAGCATCGGGTGGCAGCTTCTGCAGCACAGATGTCAGACTGTCTACGTCGTTGTGGATAAACCGCTTCATCTCGCCCTGGCTCATGAAACAGCCATCCACAATGCTGGCATGATCGTCTTTATCAATAATGACATAATCGCCGCGGCCCACGAGGGCTGAGATAGTGCCCACGTTAGTCTGATAACCAGTCGGGAACACCAAGGCCGCTTCCTTGCCAACAAACGTGGCAAGACGGCGGTCAAGCTCCAGATGGAACTGAAGCGTGCCGTTGAGAAACCGTGAACCGGTAACGCTCGTCCCGAAGCGCTCAACCGCTTCAATAGCGGCCCGGCGCACGCGTGGATCGGTCGTCAGCCCCAGGTAGTTGTTAGAGCCGATCATGACCACTTCCTTGCCCTCGAAGAGAGCTGTCGTTCCTTCTGAGTCGCTCAGCGCCCGAAAGAACGGGTAAATACCGCTCTCACTGGCTTCGCGGACGCGCAGCAGCGTGTCGTCGCGCGCTATCTTGTCGAATAGATCGGCCATTACCTAGTTCCCTTTCCATGCCATCGTGGAGCCGGCTGCAATGCCAGCACATAAGTTTATAACCCTGTTAGTGTGTGACCGTTTCCAATGCCTGGCGGCAGACAGACTTTTACAAGTTTAACAACTAATTGAAACCAACACCACCGCAAAATACTGGGCATTCATAACTTGTGAAAAGCGTTACTTGCATGTTACCTTGCATTCAGGTTAAAATGCAAGGCCGTTAAAACCGATGTGTTGCGGGAGAGAGACGGGAATGTCACCTCTGACAATCAAGCGGATTGCTGTGTGGTTGATCTCAATTGTTCTGGGCAGTGGTACTGCTTACTTGATTATCACCGTTGGCTTCAGCTTGCTGCCACACATTAACCTACCTCCGATTATTACGCCAGTGCAGTCACGCGCTATCACGATTGCCGAATATGGGAATATCTACTTTCTCACGACGGCTCTGCCGCTGACGCTGCTGTACATGGTTTGGCTAGATCACTTCCTTGACACACGCATTCTGCCCGATTAAGCAGCCGTTTGTTATCGAGCCGCGTGCCGCCGGCCTAAGGCCGGCGGTTTTGTGTGTGCCTCTACTGCGTCCGCACCAGATGCAGAAGACCGATCACACCCATGTCCCCACTCACCCGAAGCCGCCCCACTTCCAGTCGGTTGTCCGTGGTGTGTAAAGCGCCTGTCTGGGTCGTCACAGCTCGCCAAATGTCCAGCTCCCTACCAACCTGCAGCGTGAGATCGTCATAGCGGCCTGCCGGGTAAGAAAACATGCGGGCCGCGGTGCCAGTGTGCGCCTCTAGGCTTTCGCGGCTGCCCAGCATCTCATACACCAGGAAGTCACGGTCTCGGCCTCGCAGCTCCCGGTGGCTTTTCGTGTGCGGTTCCATATGCATACCTGCTGCCGCCATTTCACTGATCTGCGACCATGTCATATATCCAGAATCACCGGCGTCCGGACGCCCAGTGATAATAAAAAATGTGGCCGTAAAACCCAGCTCTTGGAGCAGTGGGAACACAGTGAAATAGTGCTCACTATAGCCATCGTCGAATGTCAGGATCACAGGCAGAGGCGGCAGCGGCCTGCCCCACAGAAGCGCAGCGTGAAGGTCATACAGCGAGATAGTAGTATAGCCTTCTGCCTTCAGCGCCTCCATTTGTGCGCGAAACACATCTGGCTCCACTGTCAGGCCAACGCGGATGTCGTCGGCGTCCTCAGGCAGCGGACTGATGTAGTGGTACATCAGAATCGGCACGCGAATGCGTCTCAGCGTCCCGTCTCCGTCCGTATCGGGATTGATGCCCTCCGCTGCATTGGCAGGGCCGATCAGAATAAGCGCAGCACAGGCCAGGACGAGCCAACATCTAAAAGCGTTTGAGAGAATAACAGCCAGCCGTCGCGTCATCATCAATTACCGTCGTCTCAACTCACCCCACTGCACGCATTATTTGGCAGTAGTTAAGCCCCTGTCAATGTCAGCAGCGGAACCTCGCGAAAACGTATGCTGCTGTGTTGGGAAGCTGAAAGACACCGCCTGCGCTAGCAGCTGATAGGCGCGGGACATGCCTTCGAGTTGGGCATATGTGACTACCTGCTCCTGAGGTTATGGAGAAGATTAACCAATATACGGCGATTAACCATGTTGAAGGCGCTGACACTGGCCATAGGCGACAAAGTGGACGTTGACGCGCCTGGATCGCGTCCTTTATAATGGCGACGCTTAGCCCACAGGGCAGCTTTCACATTTAACCCGCTCACCGGCCAATTTTCCCCCCGCGCGTGCCCCGACGCAACTGGCACAGCGGTGGTGGCAAGTGAAGATTGGAGACAGCATGTACGCAATTATCCGCACGGGCAATCGCCAGTACCGCGCTGAAGTCGGCAAAACGCTCGATGTTGAGCGCCTGCCTTACAACGTTAACGACACGTTTGACATCACCGATGTTTTGCTGGTCGGCAATGGAGACGACACGGTCATTGGCCAGCCCAACGTCGAAGGCGCAGCGGTCAAAGTAACCGTCACCGATCAGTTTCGCGGTGAAAAGATTGTCGTTTTCAAGTATCGTCAGCGCACCAACTATCGCCGCAAACGCGGCCATCGGCAGCATTACACACGTCTGCGTGTGGACGACATTACCGTGAGTTAGATAAACGCTCAGCAAGAGGACTCAGCAATGGCACACAAAAAGGGCGGCGGCTCAAGCCGCAACAACCGTGACAGCCAGTCAAAGCGGCTGGGCGTAAAGCGCTTTGGCGGCGAGTACGTCATCCCTGGCAACATCATCGTGCGGCAGCGCGGCACGCGGTTTCACCCAGGTCTCAATGTCGGCATTGGCAAGGATCACACGATCTTCGCCACTATCGCCGGTTATGTCGTGTTCGAGCGCATGCGCGGCAAAGGCGGACGCAAACAGATCAGCGTCTACCCGGAAAAGCCGCAGCCTGAAGCCCAGGCCTGACACACCTGAGGACAGCATAAAGCCATGAGAGAGAAAATCCACCCAAAGTGGTATCCAGAGGCAAAGATAATCTGTGCCTGTGGCAATACCTGGATAACAGGGGCGACGGTGCCCGAAATCCGCACCGACATTTGCTCCAACTGCCATCCATTTTACACCGGTGAGCAGCGCATCGTTGACACTGAGGGACAGGTTGATCGTTTCCTGAAGCGCTTGCAGATACGTGACAGCATCCGCACAGAGGCTGAAGAGCGCCTCGCTGCCCGCACGTCGCCTAACATCGCGCTTTCAGAGTTCGAAACGGAGCTGGGCAAACAAAGCAAGCGCTATCTCAACATCCTTGCTGAGCATGGCATCGAAGTGGTAGGCGACTTCATCAAGAAACTTGAGGAAGGCGGCGAGGAATCCTTGCTGGAGATTCCGGGGATTGGTCGCAAGATCATCGCTGACCTGCGTCGCCTGCTCACCAGCCGGGGTTACGAGCTGCCCGCTGCGCAGTAGGTCACTTCCGTGTAGTCATTGAGGGGCAGGCATGGCGCGCATGTCTGCCCCTTTCATATCCGCATCGCGTCGCACGTCTCTGGCATGAGGGGGAAGCATGCTGCACCACACTGGTCGTATCGAGGTGATTTGCGGAAGTATGTTCTGCGGCAAAACAGAGGAGCTGATCCGCCGTATCAGGCGGGCAATCATTGCCCGTCAAAAAGTTCAGGTTTTCAAACACAGCTTGGACACTCGTTACAACGGCACACAGCACGTCACCAGTCACGACGGGCAGAACATTGCCGCCCAGCACGTCAGCAGCGCTGCCGAAATTGTTCCGCTTCTCTTGCCCGATACCACTGTGGTCGCTATTGACGAGGTTCAGTTTTTCGATGCCGGCGTTGTTGACCTCGTCCAGCAGCTTGCCAACCGCGACATTCGTGTCGTTGTAGCAGGCCTCGACACCGATTTCCGCGGCGAGCCGTTCGGCCCTATGCCCCACCTGTTGTGCATTGCAGAGGAAGTTACCAAGCTGCATGCCATCTGCGTAGTCTGTGGCGAGGAAGCAGGGCGGACCCAACGTCTGGTTAACGGTCAGCCAGCGCGCTACGACGACCCAGTCATCCTCGTCGGCGCCCATGAGAGTTACGAAGCACGCTGCCGGAAACACCACATCGTAATACACCCCGAACATCAGCAAAGCATCTGATTCAACGCCACAAAACCAGCAATTTGTTTTGCGCCGCTAAATAAAATCTG
>DAOTWC010000160.1:0-23131 GCA_034435995.1 Anaerolineae bacterium
GCACTTTCTGCGGCCGGTTCACTAGGCAGTCTTACTTTCTTTTCTCGGTTCTATACAGCGCCACCTGCTGCAGCTGCCGCTAGCATAGGGCTTCTCGGTTTCCTAGCTGCGGTTTTAGGCCTGCTCCGAGCTTATGATATTGTCAGACTCTCAGGCTATGACTTAGTGGTGGGGCCGGGAGGGCTGCTCACGGCTGGTCTGTTTCTGCTACTCACTGTTCTAGTGATTGTTCCAGTCACGTTGAAAAAGAACGGCGGCGTCCCCCTTATCGCTTAACGCCACCGCATCATTGGTTGCTACTGCTCCAAGCTTATTTGAGAACTGTGGTCCAATTCGTCGCGTCTCAGGCACACGTTACTCAGTTAAGCCCTACATGTATCGCGAAGATATACATCGGTTGTGCAGGCGCGGAGTTGCGCAATTTCTGTTCGCTAACTGGATCAGCCCATGTGCTTTTTGATATAGTCAACAGCCTCGCCCACAGTCGTGATCGTTTGCGCATCTTCATCTGTGATCTCGCTGCCGAACTCTTCTTCGAAAGCCATGATCAGCTCGACCAGGTCCAGCGAGTCCGCCTCCAGGTCTTCCCGAAACCGGGCTTCTGGCACAACACGGTCTCCGTCAACACCCAGCAGCTCGACAACGATTTTTTTCACACGTTCTTCAGTTGATGCCATGGGTTTGTATACCTCCCAAGTGTGTGGGCTGCACATTATCCTGCACGAATAACAGCCGCCCATTATACCGATAATGGTTCAGCTTGCCAGTGCCCTGCTTTCCTAGTGAGTTGACAGGTATCGCAACTTTCAGGTAGCATACGCTGCACCACTATTAAGGAACACCTGATCATGGCCAAAGTCACACAGCCGCTGACTACTGAGAGCCGCAAGGCAGACCACATCCGCATTAACCTGGAGAACGATGTTTCTTTTCCCCGCCTGACAACTGGTCTTGAGAATTATCGCTTTCTGCATCAGGCGCTGCCGGAGCTAAACCTGGCTGAAATTAACACACACCTCGCTCTCTTCGGTAGAAAGCTCGCAGCGCCCATCTTGATTTCCTCGATGACAGGCGGCACGGACATTGCGCGGCGCATCAACCGTAATCTGGCGCGTGCTGCACAGAATCACGGCCTCGCGATGGGGCTCGGCTCGCAGCGCGCTGCTATTGAAGACCCATCCCTAGCCCCAACTTACCAGGTGCGAGACATTGCGCCAGACATCTTATTGTTCGCCAACCTCGGCGCAGTGCAGCTGAACTACGGCTACGGAGTAGAGCACTGCCGTCGCGCGGTGGATATGGTTGAGGCCGATGCACTGATTCTGCACTTCAATGTGCTGCAGGAGGCTGTTCAGCCGGAAGGCGACACGAACTTCGCAGGGCTGCTGCGCCAGGTTGAGCGCGTGTGCGCCGCGCTGCCGGTTCCTGTGATCGCTAAGGAAGTTGGCTGGGGGTTTGATGGCTCAACAGCCCGCAGGCTAGCTAATGCTGGCGTAGCGGCCATTGATGTAGCTGGCTCCGGCGGCACATCGTGGAGCGAAGTAGAGTATCATCGCGCGCCCACCTCTTTCCACGCGCGCGTCGCAGCTAGCTTCGCTGATTGGGGCATTCCAACCGCAGATGCGCTGCGTTATGTTGTTGAGAATGCCCCTGGAACCCTTGTGTTTGCCAGCGGCGGTCTGCGTGACGGAATTGACATCGCCAAGTGCATTGCTCTCGGTGCCCATTTGGGAGGGCTTGCAGGACCGTTTCTCCGAGCCGCTGATCAATCAGAAGATGCCCTAGACGACCTTGTTCGTGAGCTTGTGACACAGCTTCGAATTGCCATGTTGTGCGCCGGTGCGCCTGATCTGGATGGGCTCCGCCGCGTTTCGCTGGTGAAGGCACACACCAATGGTCTTTAATCAGTTGCTACAGCGCTATGCTGTTGACCTCGACCGGACCATGAGGCAGGTAGTCAGTCACCTCGCCCCTGACTTCCCCACTTTCCAGATCATGGTGCGTTATCCTCTTGGTTGGTCAGATGAGCACGGCCATCCCTACGCGGGACAGGTGGGCAAGCGTCTTCGCCCGCTGTTTCTTCTTCTCTGTACAGAAGCTGCGGGAGGAGACTGGCACCAGGCGCTTCCTGCGGCAGCAGCTGTTGAGCTGCTGCACAATTTCTCGCTCGTTCACGATGACATACAGGATGCCAGCCCCCTACGACATGGGCGCGCTACCGTCTGGCGAGTATGGGGCACGGCCCATGCGATTAATACAGGCGATGCCCTCTTCAGTCTGGCGTTTGTCGCTCTTGAGCAGCTCTCGCAGTGCGGTATTGAACCGAGCACACTCATCAGGGTATGGCGCGTGTTTAATCACACCAACCTTGAACTGACTCGCGGCCAGCACCTCGACATGCTTTACGAAACGCAAGATCGTGTTTCGGTGGACGAATATCTCTCCATGGTGCTTGGAAAGTCAGCCGCTCTGCTTGGCGCATGCGCGCAAATCGGGGCGCTTATCGCCACCGGCAGCGAGCCGCTGGCACAAATCTATGGAGAATTTGCCCTCAACCTGGGGCTTGCTTTTCAGATTCGGGATGACATTCTAGGCATCTGGGGCGATCCCGCAGTCACTGGCAAATCTGCCGCTACCGACATTTCCTCACGTAAGAAGTCACTGCCAGTTCTCTATGGTCTGTCGCGCAGTTCCCAGCTTGCGCACATTTACAGTTTGGAGAGCCTCAGTCAGGCAGACATTGAACAGGCTGTTTCGCTGCTTGACAGCGCTGGCGCGCGCGACTACGCCCTACAGGTTGAGGCAGAATACTATGATCGTGCGGTTGCCGCGCTCGAACGCGCTCAACCTCAGGGAGAAGCTGCCGATTGGCTTAAGCAGTTTCTGGCCGGACTGCTCCAGCGAAGCTATTAATCTCATACCAATTCGCGAAACAAACTGTTGCTAAGCAGCCGTCCTGATCGGGTCAGGCGCACGCACTGTTCTGTTATCTCCAACAGGCCGTGTCCTGCAAAATGCTCAACAGTCGCACGATGTACATCCATCGGGTCTACGCCAAAACGGGCGCGAAAACGCGCCCGTTCGACTCCCTCTTGAGTCAGACGCAGCCCCATAAGCAGAGTCTCAGCTATCTCACTAGTGCGGTCTACAGTGACGACCGTGTCTTCGTCTACAGCTGGGCTAAGCGGGAAAGCGAAGGCCTTTGTGTGACTCCCGCTATCCGTCAGCGCTTTGATATAATACAGCGGCGCTAGAACAACGGCATAACGCTTGTTGCCTGCATAGCCATGTGCGCCAGGGCCCATGCCAAGATAGGGCAAGTTACGCCAGTATTGCAGATTGTGGCGGCATTGATAACCAGGTCTTGACCAGTTGCTGATCTCGTATTGGATGTACCCAGCTTCTGCCAGTAAATCAGTGGCCAGTTCGTACATGTCGGCAGCTAGATCGTCATCTGGTGCAGGCAGATGACCCCGGTTTACCCACTTATACATCGGCGTGCCCTCTTCCAACCCTAGGGCGTAGAGTGACACATGCTCAGGGTGGAGCTTTAACATCTGCTCAAGCGTCCACTGCCAATGGGACAGAGTTTGGTGGGGAATGCCGTAAATCAGGTCGAGATTCAAATTGTCGAAGCTTGCGGCTCGAGCAGCAGACACCGCGCGGGCCGTTTGGTCATTGTCGTGGCGTCTGGCAAAGAGCTGAAGTTCATTCTCATTAGCGGACTGCATGCCCAGGCTGATGCGGTTTACCCCCGCGTCTCTGATCGCTCGCGCGTACTCTACCGTGATGTCATTCGGGTTGGCCTCCAATGAGATCTCCACATCAGCCTCTAGATCGAAGCTTTGTGCGATTGTCTGCATGATTGAAGCGATCTGCTGGGGCGACAGCAGGCTGGGCGTGCCGCCGCCCAGAAACACACTGAAAACGCGGCGTTCAACTGCGCGCTCGCCTACAAATCTAATTTCACGGCACAGCGCCTTCACAAACGGCGCAATTAATCTGTTCTGGTTGGCGTAAGTGTTGAAGGCACAGTAGGTGCACTTGGTTCGGCAGAACGGCACATGGAGGTAAAGCGCAAGCGGCGCAGCCATAGACGACCACAACTGAATTCAAACTTTCACCGTAATTGCAGTATTGTTGCAGCTAAAATATAATTATTCAAGACGCTGTCGTATTTTATACTGTAACCAGACTCGCATATCTAAAGGCCTAATATGCCCGAGACAACGCAGTTTCCTGGGGTGGAAGGTGTTGGTAGCTATAGCTCGCTTCAGGCAAATACGGTCCTGCTGGCACGCTATAAGATACTAGGTGTTGTCGGAGGTGGCGGACAAGGTTCTGTCTACCAGGCACGTGACCTTAACTTTCCGGATGTGCGCAAGTTGGTGGCAGTCAAAGAGATGTTGAACCCAGCCACCGATCCAAACCTGCGCGCCTCTAAGCTGCGAACATTCCAACGAGAGGCCAATATTCTCGCCACACTCAGCCATCCGGCTATTCCAAAGATTTTTGATTTCTTCGACCGCAATGACCGCGCCTATCTTGTCATGGAGTTCATCACAGGCAGTGACCTTGAAGTCCTGTTGAGCAAGACAAAAGAACTCCCCATCGATAAAATCATCGAATGGGCCATTGATCTCTGCGATGTCCTGGAATACCTGCACAATCACCAGCCGGACCCCATCATCTTCCGCGACATAAAGCCTTCGAACATCATGATTGACAGCCTGGGCAAAGTCCGGTTGATCGACTTCGGAATTGCGAAAACGTTTGTCCCGAACGTCAAGCATACAATGATTGGAACGGAAGGCTACTCCGCGCCAGAGCAGTATAAGGGAAATGTGACCCCCCTCAGCGACATCTACAGCCTTGGCGCAACGCTCCACCACATTCTAACGCGCAAAGACCCACGGCTGGAGCCGCCGTTCAGCTTCAATGAGCGCCCCATACGTGACTTCAACCCTAAGGCCCCGCCGGAGCTCGTCGCTATCGTTGAACGTGCTGTTGAGTTCGACCCAACCAAGCGCTTCCAGTCCTGCGCAGAGATGAAAGCAGCTCTGGAGCGCCTCCGCTATCGCCCTCTCTCTGTAGGAGGTGCGGGTGCTGTCGGTAAGGATAGCGCCGGCGAGACTGACTTCTTTGAGGGTATTGAGCAGCTTGGCGAGCTTCAGCCCAGATGGAAGTTCACAACAGAGGACGAAATCCGATCTGGCCCCACCACCTTTGGCGAATTAGCCTATGTAGGCTCTTACGACACAAATATGTGGTGTGTTCGGCTTGATAACGGTGAATTTGTCTGGAAATACGCCACAAACGGGGGTATTGCCACGTCTCCGGTAATCGAAGACACCAATCGGCTGGTGTTGTTCGGTTCAGAAGACTACTCATTTACCGCCCTGGATTACCGGACAGGACGCATTAACTGGTCATTTACTACCAAGGATCGCATACGCAGCACAGCAGTTGTTGCTCATGGACGCGTGTTTTTTGGCAGCGATGATGGCCGAGTCTATGCCTTGATGGCATCCAACGGCCGGCATCTTTGGGATTACGATATGAGCGCGCCCGTTCGTGTCTGCCCGTTCGTCACCGATGAAGTGATAATTGTGGGCAGCGAGGCTGGCGATGTGACCGCGCTCAGCTTATCTGGAGATCGCAAGTGGGGGTTTCGCGCCAAACGCGCTGTAACTGCATCCCCCTACGTGGACCCGGTCGAAAACGTGTGTTTCATCGGTTCCTCAGACTACTATGTTTACGCGCTTGACGTCGAGACAGGTTACAGCTCATGGCGCTTTCGCACTGGCGGCCCGGTGATCTCATCACCAACCGCAGCCAACGGCTTGCTTTACTTCGGTTCAGCCGACGGATATCTGTACGCTGTCAATATTCAGACATCGAAAGAAAAGTGGAAATTCTCCACGGGTAAGCCGTTTGTCTCTGCGCCTGTCGTGCACAAGGGAGCTGTATACTTCGGTGGAACAGATGAATATTTCTACTGCGTTGATGCCCAAACGGGCAAAGAGAGATGGAAATTTAAGACCGGCGGGCCGATCACGTCGAAAGCCCATATCGCCGGCGATCTAGTGCTGGTTGGCTCAATGGATAAGACACTTTATGCTTTACCGCTCGTCGGATAAGTCCGGTTGCGCGCTGCAACTACTTATGGAGCCGCCGTATGGAACTGTTCCGCCGCCTGTTTAGTCAGTCTGATGCGCCTCAAACACCCCCTGAACATGAGCCGTCGGGCAGCTCTGAGGAGTCCCCAACTGCGCCATTCTCTGCCAGTGCCTCTGCGCTGACTACTTCAGGTGGAGACTCAGGAGTTCCAGATGGCGTCACACGCCCTCTCCCACTGGAAACTGTGATCTCAACGCGCAATGAGCACATCACCTTTGGTCAGTCCACCGACGTTGGCATGGTTCGCAGTAACAATCAGGATGCTGTGCTGTCATTCTTTTTCAGCAGCTGCAGCTCGGAGGATCGTCCGGATTTCGGCCTCTTTGTTGTGGCAGATGGAATGGGCGGGCATCAGGATGGCGAGAAAGCGTCTGCTATGACGGCGCGCACTGTGGCCTCTTACGTAACGAGTAATATCTATCTGCCTATGCTCACCGACAACGGCGCCGCGGATCAGCCACCGATAGCGGAAACTCTTATCGCAGCCGTTCAGAAAGCCAACGCTGATGTCATTGCCAAGGTTCCCGATGGCGGTACAACCCTCACTGCTGTTGCTGTAATTGGCGATTTGGCCTACATTGTCCATGTTGGTGACAGCAGAGTCTATTTAATTACACGCGACGGCGTTGAGCAGATTACGCGCGATCACTCTTTGGTTCAGCGCCTGATCGAGCTGGACCAGCTAACCCCGGAAGAGGTCGTGAACCACCCTCAGAAAAACGTCCTCTACCGCGCTCTAGGGCAAAGCGAAACACTCGAAGTAGACACCATCACCAGACGACTTCCCCCCAACTCACGTCTCCTGCTGTGCAGTGATGGTCTTTGGAATCAGGTAACTGAACCAGAAATCAGCGAAATCGCGATGGGGAATTACAGCCCACAAGAAGCCTGCGACAAACTCGTTGCGCTTGCAAACACGCGCGGCGGGACAGACAATATTACCGCTATTCTGTTGCACATCCCGGGTGGCTAGGTGCGGGAAAGCATTGGCAGCCTATGAGCGCTGAGATTGATCCCTACACGCTGTTAGGCCTCTCACCTAGCGCGTCAGCGCAGGAGATTAAAGCTGCCTACCGGCGGGTAGCGCGCCGTCTGCACCCAGATGTGAACCAGGCCAATCCTGGCGCTGCTGTTCAATTTCAGGATGTTAACTGGGCTTACGAGACTCTGAGCGATCCCGACCGTCGGCGAGAGTGGGACTCACGACTTTCGCACCGTCAGGGCGCTGACAACCGGTTTTATTTCATGCTGCGTGTCACACCAAGTAAGCGCGCTGTAGCCCCTCTGCGCGAGCCGCAGGTGACGTACCTCCTCGCTGAGATACTTCCGGACCCTAGTGCGCGCACCCAGCAGCAAACACGCCGGGAATCTCGCCTTAATCTCACGCTTGTGCTAGACCACAGCAACTCCATGAATGGCACGCGCATGGACAAGGTGAAGGTCGCAGCACACCAGATCATTGATCAGCTCACCCAACATGACATTCTGTCAGTTGTGACGTTTAATGACCGCGCTGAAACAATCATCCCTGCTACGCCGGTTGTCGATAAACCTGCGCTAAAGGCTAAGATCAGCATGATCGTAGCCTCAGGTGGAACAGAAATCTTTAAGGGACTGTCCGATGGTGTAGAACAAAACCGCCGCTTTCTGGCGCCAAAGTTGGTCAACCATGTTGTGCTCCTGACCGACGGCAATACCTATGGAGACCACGATGCCTGCCTGGAGCTGGCGAGCCGCGCTAAACAGGAAGGCATCTGTATCAGCGCTATGGGACTGGGCCAAGAGTGGAATGACGAGTTCCTAGATAAGCTGGCTTCTGCTACGGGTGGTACATCCGCCTACATCAATTCAGCAGGGGCGGTGGTTCGGTTTCTCAATGACCATGTACGCAATCTGTCTGACGCGTTTGCCGAGCGCATGCAGCTGTCGGTTGCCCCTGATCCGGATGTCGTGTTTGAGTATGCGTTTAAACTGGCGCCACAACCTCAGCCGCTGCCCATTGAGCATGGCTATATTCCACTTGGCAGCCTTCAGGCGACACGTCCTATAAGCGTCTTGCTTCAGTTTCAGATGCCTCCTGATATGAGCGCAGAATTTCGCTCGCTAGCGCGTCTGGTTGTCATCGGTGACATTCTGGACAATCGCCACCAGCGCTTTCAGGCTCTGAGCGATATTTCTATAGAAGTAACACCTAACCCTCCCCCAGAAGACCCACCGGCCGCCATTCTGGACGCGCTGGGTAAGCTCACGCTCTACCGTATGCAGGAGCGCGCGCAACAGGCGCTTGAGAGCGGCAATGTGCGCGAAGCGACTCGGCGGCTGGAAAACCTTGCAACACGGCTCTTAGCCATGGGAGAGGAAGAGCTTGCTAAGCAAGCCCTCTCCGAAGCGCGTCGGGTCGCTCACACTAACGCGCTTTCTGACAAAGGCAAGAAAACGCTCAAATACGAAACCCGTCACCTGCTTGCCGTCTCCGCCGAGGATAGATTGCCATGAATATCTGTCCTTACTGCGCTCACGAAAATCGGCCCGGAATCTTGTTCTGTGAAGAATGCGGACAGCCGCTCCACGAAAGCGTGCCACAGGCAATGCCCACTAGGAAACTTGAGGTTGCTGGTGGTGAGCTGGCTGCCAAGGCTACCTGGGGCACAGCGCGTTTTGGCCAAGATGCATACATTATTGTCCACGTGCGCGATGCGCCTGAGCCACTTGTTATCCAGCCGGCTAAACGGACGGTTCTGGGACGTCAGGACGCCAACAGTCCGCAAAAGCCTGATGTTGACCTTACACCTTACGGTGCGCTTGAAAAAGGTGTTTCTCGTATCCATGCGGTCATTGCTCGTAGCGAAGGAACGCTAACGCTCACCGACATGGGCAGTGTAAACGGAACACATCTCAACGGCCAGCGCCTCATGCCAGATGAACCGCGCGTTCTGCGCGATGGTGATGAAATCCGGCTGGGCAAATTGGTGGCGCACATTTACTTCAAATGAAGGACATGGATAAACCCGATCATGATCACACTGCTCATCCACATCGCAAACGCCGAGCCAATCAAGCTCGATGTTGAGGACTTGCCAAAGCCTACGGACCTAGTCATCATGGGATCGAACCCACGTGACCGCAAGGACCGCGAAGTAAACTGGATCGAAGACGGTGTTACCACCGTGATCCTTCCATGGTCTCGTATCAACTACATTGAAATCCTTCCCGACAAGGAAGCTCACGAGGAATTTCCTCTCCCCTTCCGTAACGACTGACAGGGGTATCAAAAACTTATGGCTGCTAAATTGCCACGCACCGGTCAGCGCGACGGGAAACGCGTCCTTGTCGTAGATGATGAGCCGCGCATTATCGGTTTTATCCGCATGAACCTCGAACTCGAAGGTCACCAGGTTATCGAAGCGCGGAGCGGCATCGAAGCGCTTGAGTTGATTCGCACGGCGCTGCCTGACATCGTTCTTCTCGATGTCATGATGCCTGATCTTGACGGCTTTGAAACGCTGCGCATGCTGCGAGAGTTTTCTAACATCCCGGTTATTATGCTCACTGCTAAGGGAGAAGAAAACGACCGCGTCTATGGTTTGGAGCTGGGAGCAGATGACTACATTACCAAACCGTTTGGCCCTCGGGAGCTGTCCAGCCGGATCAAGGCCGTTCTGCGACGGGCCGCTATGCCTTCTACTTCACCAGAACAGGCTGTTCTCCGCATTGATGGCCGGCTCAGTGTGGATTTCAATCGGCGCGAGGTAATTGTGAACGGTGAGCGCATCAAGCTTCGCCCGACAGAGTATCGGCTGCTTTATCACCTCATCGAGAACGCCGGCTGGACTGTTCCACACGATCAACTCCTGGCGAAGGTGTGGGGCTACGAGTATCGTGACGAGGCTCACTACGTGCGCCTTTATGTGAATTATCTACGCGAGAAGATCGAAGAGGATCCAGCAAATCCCAAATACATCCTCACTGAACGCGGCGTCGGCTACCGCTTTGTGGATTTCAAACGCCAGCCAAACGATTAATTGGCCGCCGTGTGCGCCGCTTGCCACGCAGTGCTTTCTTCCGTACAATTAGCTCTGGTTGCGAATTGAGCGCTTTTAAGGAGGGTCTTGTGTCTGCATTCAAAATTGTGGTCACGGGGCCGTTTAACTCCGGCAAAACTGAGTTCATCAAAACGATATCAGATATCCCTGTCGTCTCCACTGAGAAAAGGATCACCACCGAAGATCGCGGCATCAAAGCTGAGACGACCGTCGCAATGGATTACGGCCGGGTTAACCTGGACGGCAGCACGCTTTACCTCTACGGCACGCCTGGCCAAACGCGTTTTGACTTCATGTGGGAAATCCTATCAGGCGAGATGGACGCCTTTATCGTGCTGGTTGACAGCACAGATGCGCCCTCTTTTCCTGAGGTTGCCCAGTTGGTAAGTCAGTTTTTGGGCTTTGTCAGCGTACCGTATCTCATTGTTGCCAACAAAACTGACCTCGAGGGCGCAGCTCGTCTACCAGAAGTGCGACGTGGCACGGGCGCGGGAGCAGATGTCATCGTGATGCCCTGTGTGGCCACTCAGAAGTCGAGTGTCCGCCAAGTCCTCCTGCAGGTGCTTGAGCTTCTCAAGAAAAGCTATCCTGCTGGACAGGAATAACTACTATTCACAACCTGGCGTTAGCTACCCGATTTCACCCGCAGTGTGTTCGGCGGCTAGGCGTTCGTAGGCCTGCTGATAGCTTGCCAGCACCGTCTGCTTATCGTCAGGCGGGAGCTGGCTGAAACGAACAGCGTTTAGGGCGATGTCTTGAATTTCATCCACGCTAAAACCGAGCTTGTTGTGCAGCGCAAGGTATTCGTCCGTCAGCGTCGTTCCCAGCAGCATCGGCATGCTCGATCCCAATATTAGCGCAACGCCAGCATCGTAAAGTTCGCGCACATATCCCAGATCACGGTAGTCTTTCACCGCTGGATTCAACCGAACCGTGCGGGTTAAACTGATGTCAACGGGTATCTGCTGTGCTAGCAGTAGCTCAACAATCTCCGGCGTGTGCCAGCTGCCCCATCCGGCAGAGAGCCGGTCGGGAACCAGTGTCATGATCGCATCGCGCACACCGTCAGCGCCAAGTGTGTCCCCGGCATGCGGCACC
Organism: Anaerolineae bacterium; assembly: GCA_034435995.1. Classification (GTDB taxonomy): domain Bacteria; phylum Chloroflexota; class Anaerolineae; order Aggregatilineales; family Phototrophicaceae; genus DAOTWC01. The sequence continues at coordinate 11,322 of DAOTWC010000160.1, forward strand.
CGTGCCACACCTTTCTTGTCTGCCGTGCGAAAGGCGCGTTCAAACTGCCCAACAGGTTGCGCATCTTCGCTGCCATACAGCCCAATACCCACAATCCCACTGCGACGGGCGTTTGCGCCAGTAGCCCAGCGAGCCATCTCGTCTGCGCTGCGTGGATTCTCGCGGGGGATGCAGAGCAACCACATCAGGGTCACACCCCAAGCACGATATACGCGCTCGCGGCCGTCATTTAAGGCCGCCATGAACTGCTCAAATGTTAAGACATCTGCAAGACTTGTCGGGTCTACGCTTACCTCAGCATATTGCACGTTCTGACGAAAAAGCTGGACCCCTAGCTCATAGACAATGCGTGTGATGTCGTCAGGTTGCCGGAGCCACTTTACAGCCGCTGCCACAATCTCACCCAGCCGGTGATAGTCAGGATGCTGCAGCAGGTGCATCCACTGGCGAAAGTGTTTGGATGTGGCGTCAATTTCGTTCTGTTCGGCAATAATCGCCAGCGTCTCTGGTTTTATAGCGCCCATCAAATGGACATTCAGTTCAGCTTTGGGCATCTCGCGGATAAAGCGTTCAACTGACATGTGTGGATTCGCTCCTTGAGTCAAGGTCAAGCGCAGAGTCAGCCGGCGCATATTTTGTGTAGCCGTTGGTGTTTCCTGCTAGGCGTCTAGCACGAAACGCAATCGCCGCCTCAATCAGCCCTAGGAATAGCGGGTGTGGTAGGTTCGGTCTGCTCAGAAACTCTGGATGAAACTGGCTGCCGATCATGAAGGGATGGTCTCTAATCTCAGCAATCTCAACCAGCTTTCCGTCCGGGCTAAGACCGCTGAATACCATGCCTTTCTGTTCAAACGTGCCGCGGTATACGTTGTTAAACTCGAAGCGGTGACGGTGGCGCTCGCGAATCTCTCGCGGCCCACCGTAAGCCCGCGCAGCCGCTGTGCCTGGTTCGAGCTTACACGGGTACTCACCGAGGCGCATTGTCCCACCCATATCAGTGATTCCCTGCTGCTCAACCATCAGGTCAATCACTGGATTCCGGCAGCTCAGGGCAAACTCAGAGCTATTTGCATCCTCTAAACCCACCACATTGCGCGCAAACTCTATTGTCATCACCTGCATACCCAGGCACAGACCTAGATAAGGCACGCGCCGTTCGCGCGCGTATTTCGCGGCCAGAATCTTCCCCTCAATACCGCGTTCTCCAAAACCCCCGGGCACGATGATTCCGTCAAGCGTGTCCAGCACGTCCCAGCCTTTGCCCTTCTCCAGATCGCCCGAATAAAGCCAGGTGATCTCAAGTTTGCGCTCATGGGCACTGGCCGCGTGAAACAGCGCTTCACGCACACTCATGTAAGCGTCATGTAGCTCGACATACTTGCCCACTACCCCAATGTGCACTGGCTCACTGGCAGCCCGCATGCGGCTGATCATGCCGCGCCACTCGTTGAGCGTAGGCTTGGACGTTTGCAGTTCAAGCTGCTCAACTAGATAGTCGCCAAGGCCGGCGTCCTCCAGAATAATTGGCACTTCGTACAGCAAATCCGTTGTTTCCAGGGGAATAACCGCTTCCTCGTCCACATCACAGAACAGCGCGATTTTGCTTAGCACCTCTTTGCTCATCGGATAGTCGGCTCGTGCCACGATCACCTGTGGGTGAATGCCGATGCCGCGCAGTTCGCGCACGCTGTGTTGTGTTGGTTTGGTTTTTAGCTCGCGCGTCGCGCCCACATACGGCAAGAAGGTTACATGAACAGAGAGTGTGTCGTTGCGGTGCAGACTCATGCGCATCTGGCGCACTGCTTCCAAGAAAGGCAGACCCTCGATATCACCAACTGTGCCGCCTACCTCCACCAGAACAACATCCGCGTTGCTGTCTTTTCCCACCATGGTTATTCGGCGCTTGATCTCGTTGGTGATGTGCGGCACGACTTGGATCGTAGCGCTCAGATAATCTCCTCGGCGTTCCTTGTCTATAACGTGGCTGTACACAGTGCCAGCCGTTACGTTCGACGCCCGGCTTAGGTGCTCGTCAATGAACCGTTCGTAGTGTCCTAGGTCAAGGTCTGTCTCTGCCCCATCTGCTGTGACGAACACCTCGCCGTGCTGGTACGGGCTCATCGTTCCCGGGTCTACATTCAGGTAGGGATCGAGCTTCTGCACCGCTATGCGAAGGCCGCGCTCCTTGAGTATGCGGCCAATGGCCGCCAGCGTAACACCTTTCCCAACGGAACTCACCACACCTCCGGTGCAGAAGATGTACTTAGGCTTGGGCATGTTTAGCGCCCTCCGCGCCGCGCTGTTACGCTATTCTGAACACAACAAAACAGCGGCGGGGAGGCTGTCCAGTGTGTACGCTCCCCGCCGGTGCAACAATTCAACCATCGCACGGCCAGCTCTATCGGCGGCCCTTCAGATGAGTTTCTCTAAGTCACTGGCAGTACGCCGCATATCGAGAAAGATCAGACCCAGTTTTGCGCCCTCGCGGACGAGCGTTGTCAGCACTGCCTCTTCGCCCACTGACATAAGTATGACATACCCATCGTCACCCTTGATGTGCACCTGGTCGAGCGAACCGCGTCCTAGTTCCCCCGAGATCCGCTCACCCAGGGAAATCATCGCAGCAGACATTGCGGAAACACGATCTTCCTCAACACCAGCCGGGAGAGACGATGCCATGATTAGCCCGTCAACGCTAACAACACCAGCTCCTTCAATTTCTGGCGTAGTGGCCTGCAAATCACGCAAACGGTCAACCATCAGTTCTGTGCGCGATTTTGCCATTCCTCACTCCTCTTGAACGATCCAGCCCCCAGCTGGTCAGAAGCTCGCAGTGTTGCGCTGTCGGTTGAGTGTGGATAGAAACTATTCAGGTGCTCGATCTGCAGATTCAGCACTCAGAATCACAATATCATACCTGTACCTAATTATACCGAAGGCACACTGAACAGCAAGTAAGCATTCCCGCATCGTTCAACTACAGCCTGTTCAGCGTCACAAGTTTAGCTATACTGTGTTCTGCAGATACGATTCGATGCCGCAGCGCGCGGCAGTAGTCACCCGGCGTTTAGGTCAGCTCACAGCAGACAAGCAGGTATTATGTCCGAATACCCTCAGGAAACGCGCAGATCACTTGAGAGAACCGCTCGGCCTACTGCCCTTGTTCAAGATGTCGCCGAACGCATTGCGCAGAACGTCGATCGCGTCATAATTGGCAAACGCAACGAAGTCCGGCTAACCATTCTTGGCCTCCTCAGTCAGGGGCATATCCTCATTGAGGACATCCCCGGCGTGGGCAAAACCATGATGGCTAAAGCGCTGGCGCGCTCGATCGGATGCACTTTCAGCCGCATACAGTTCACGCCCGATATGCTTCCATCAGATGTAACCGGCGTATCGCTTTTCAACCAAAAGACTAGGGAGTTCGAGTTTCGCGCCGGTCCGATTATGGCGCAAATTGTCTTAACTGATGAGATCAACAGGGCGACCCCGAAAACACAGGCTGCTCTGCTTGAGGCCATGGAAGAGCGTCAGATCACTGTGGACGGCGTCACATACAAGCTTGATGAGCCGTTCCTAATCATGGCAACGCAGAATCCGATTGAGTATGAAGGCACTTTCCCTTTGCCCGAAGCTCAGCTCGATCGATTTCTTCTGCGCATTCAATTAGGCTATCCCAGCCCCAGCGAGGAGATGGCTATTCTTACCGCCCAGCAGCACCAGCACCCGATCAATGCGATGTATCAGGTGGTCAGTGTGCAGGAGTTGCTCGCTGCTCAGCAGGCGACGCGCGACGTTTATGTAGCCGACGAGATAAAGAAGTACATCGTTGACCTAGTGAATGCCTCGCGCCAACATCCTGATGTGTATCTTGGAAGCAGCCCTCGAGGGTCGCTTGCGCTGTTCCGTTCAGCACAGACGCGGGCTGCAATGGCCGGCCGTGATTATGTGATTCCCGATGATGTTAAAGCCCTCGCTGAAGCCACGCTTGCCCATCGCATCATCGTTGGCCCTGCAGCCCGCATCAAGGATATTTCCCAACAAACCATTATTCAGGATGTGCTCGTTTCCACTCCTGTACCGGGGGCCTCAGTTCGGCGCTGAGCTGCCATGCCCAATCGCCGCAATGCTGTTTACGCCCTGCTGATTTTGAGCCTCATAACTGGCCTCCTTACCGGACGGGCGTTTTTCTTCAATCTTGCCTATCTCTTTGGTGGATTATTGCTCATCTCGTTTATCTGGGCGTGGACTTCTGTGCGCTGGATCAGCGTTAGCCGGCGCACCCGCGCGCGGCGGGCTCAAGTTGGCCGGGTGCTCAACGAGGTCTTCGCAATCCATAACCGTGCCTTCCTGCCCAAACTGTGGTTGGAAGTGCGCGACCATTCTGATCTACCGGGGCATCGCGCCAGCCATGTTGTGCCCGCCCTCGGTGTGCGCAGCCGCTATCGCTGGTACGTGGAGACGCCGTGCCTTGTGCGCGGCGAGTTCCGCCTCGGGCCGTTAACGCTCCTTTCGGGAGATCCGTTTGGTCTCTACCTAGCGTCGCGCCAGCTCAGCGCCACATCGCGCGTGATCGTTTACCCTGCCACTGTCCCTATTAACCGATTCGAACTGCCGATGGGGGTGCTTTCCGGCGGGGAAGCCCAGCGCCGCCGCACACACTTCATCACCACAAACGCAGCCGGTGTGCGCGATTATGTTCCAGGTGACAGTTTTAACCGGATCCACTGGCGCACGACTGCGCGTCGCGATCAACTCACAGTAAAGGAATTCGAACTCGACCCACTTGTGGATATCTGGCTCTTCGTGGATTTTTCTGCAGCATCTCTAGTGGAAATGCCGTCAGTGGTGCGCTCCCCTACTAGTGGCAACGTCATACCCAATGATCAAGGTATTCCACATTCGACGGAAGAATATGCAGTCGTTATCGCAGCCTCATTGGCGCAGTACTTCCTTGAGTTGGAGCGGGCATTGGGTTTCGCCGCTTATGTGCCACACCGTGAGGTCTATCAGCCAGAGCGTGGAGCGCGGCAGTTGTCGCGCATACTGCAAACCCTCGCGGTTGCGCGCAGTTTTTCTCGCTTAAATCTGCATCAGATGCTCACGCTGGAAACACCGTACTTTTCACGCGGCACAACGCTTGTTGTCGTCACGGCATCAGTCAACCACACCTGGATAGCCGAAGCCCAGACGCTGGTGCGTCGCGGTATCCGCCCTATGTGTGTTCTGATTGATCCCGCCTCTTTTGGCGGCCCAGCGTCAGCCGAGCTCCAAGCAATGCTTCGGTTGAGTCACATTCCAACAGTGGTTATCCAGCGTGGTGACGACCTGACGGCAGCGCTTGGCCAGCGTCCAATCTGAGCCTGTGGGCGAGAAGAAGCCTGCAAGAATTGGTGCAGGTTATTCGGAGCACTTAGTTCGATGAGCATGGTTCTGCAGGAATTCTTGCAGGCTTCTTTGGAGTGACGCCGTCGGGCAGAGTCTTATGGTGGTTAATGACTACGCGAAATCAAATGCGCGCTACCTGTATTTCACAGTCTTCATCAGTGGAATGACCGTCCTGGCAGTCGAATTCTCTGCTTCAAGGCTGTTAGGCAGCGTGTTCGGCACAAGCAACCTTGTCTGGGCAAACGTTATTGGACTCATAATGCTCTACCTTGCTGCCGGATATTTTCTGGGCGGCAGGTGGGCAGACCGCTCACCGTATCACTCAACACTTTATCGCATTCTCATCTGGGGCGCTTTTTTTAGCGCCCTCATCCCGCTCATCTCTCGACCCGTTTTGCGGGTTGCCGCCCTTGCCTTTGTCACAGCCGAAGTATCGCTCACGCTTGGTTCCTTTATGGCTGTTATTGTGCTTTTCTCAGTGCCAGTCACACTGCTCGGTTGCGTTTCTCCCTTTGCTGTGCGCCTTGCCGTGCGCGATCCATCCGGTTCTGGCCGCGTCGCGGGGCAGATATACGCTGTTAGCACCCTTGGCAGTCTGCTTGGCACGTTCGTGCCAACGCTCTTTCTCATTCCTGAACTGGGCACATTCCGCACATTCCTGCTTTTCGCTGGCATCTTGTATCTCGTCGGTTGTGCCGGTCTCTGGCAGCATCGCGGCCTTAAAGCTGTTATGCGCTACCTGTGGATGCCGCTGGTGATCGCATTCTTGGCTCACTTCAGCCTGCAAGGGCCGCTGCGTCCCGCTCTAGCCGAAGGAACTTCCCTGCTCTACGAAAGGGAAAGCGCCTACAACTATATTCAGGTTCAAGAGGATGCACAGGGCTATCGCTACTTGTACCTAAACGAGGGCCAGGGCATTCACAGCCAGTGGCATCCTGAAGTCTACACTTACGGCCGCACCTGGAGCTACTTCTTAGCCGCCCCTTACTTCAATACCCCACCTGTCAAACCGTCGGACATACGTTCACTGCTGATTGTCGGGCTGGCAGCAGGCACAATCGCTCGTCAGCACACACACATATATGGCGCGATACCTATTGATGGTATCGAGATTGACCCGGCAATTATCGAAGCTGGTGCCCTTTTTTTTTGATATGAACCCCCAAAGGCTGCCTAATCTCACTGTCTATGCGCAGGACGGTCGCTATGTTCTCAATCAGCTTGATAATCGCTACAGCGTGGTTGCAGTTGACGCCTACCGGCCGCCGTATATCCCCTGGCACTTGACTACAGTTGAGTTCTTTCAGGAGATTCGTGATCATTTACTCCCTGATGGTGTCGTTGCTATCAATGTGGGGCGGACAACCACTGACCGACGGCTGGTGGATGCCATGGCCGCCACAATTAGCCAGGTATTTCCCGCCGTTCACGCGCTGGACGTGCCCTACTCGTTTAACACTATTCTCATCGCTACCAAACAACCATCACAGCCAGACAATTTGGCGCGCAATCTCGCTTTGTTGCCGGTAGATGCGCCCGGCGCTCTCCGTGAAACGCTTGCGCTGGCGGCTTATTCCTTCTCCGAGATCAAACCATCGGACACTGTATTTACAGATGATCGCGCGCCGGTTGAAACACTTGTCGACTCGCTTGTCCTGAACTTCCTGTTCTCTGGCGATATCGAGCAAATCCGGTAATTCTCAATGACTATACGAATATTATCCGCAATTGAGACTCTACTCCGGCTCATCCTCACCGTTGCCATCTTTTTCCTGCTTATTGCCATAAGCGCGCGCCTCGTCATGACACGCGCGTTCTTGACTCTGGAATACAATCGCGCCGGTTTCCCATCGGATCCGTATGGTTTCACCGCCGAAGATCGCCTCTACTATGCGCCCTACGCGCTCGATTACCTCCTGTACAATGAGGATATCGCTTACCTCGAAAAACTGGCTTTCCCCAATGGTTTTGCGCTCTTCAACGAGCGCGAGCTGCAGCACATGAAAGATGTACAACAGCTCACGATAATGGTATTTACGGCCGCCGTCTGGGCTGCCGTCCTCGTGGCACTCGTGTCGCTTGTGCTGGCGCGGGCTGGTCGTCGCGCGATACTTCTCCGCGCCTACCGTGATGCCGGGCTGCTGGCCCTCGGCGTGATTGTGCTCACTATCGTTTTTGCTATTACCAGCTGGAATGCTTTTTTCACCGGCTTTCACAGCGCGTTCTTTGCTGAGGGAACCTGGTACTTTGCCTACTCTGACACACTTATCCGCCTGTTTCCTGAGCAGTTCTGGTTCGACGCTGCCATCGCTGTCGGTGTTCTCACAGGGTTGGGGGCACTAGGACTAATATTTGTCACCTGGCGGGTGGGACGTTCCGCCTGATTCTGTCTGGCGGCTTTGACACAGTTTCAGCGCGATGTTACCCTATCCATGGAAAGGAAGGATCAGATAGACAGCCGACCAATGTCCCGAAGGTCTGCCGCGCCTGCAAAATGGCTCACACTGGGCATCGGCATTAAGCGCTGGCTGCTTGTCTTTGTTGCTGGAATAGGTGCAACTTCGCTTGGACTGTCCTACGCGCTGCTTGAGCTGCACTTGCAGCTGGCGCAAGAACAAACAGATACCAACTACTTGCATCTAGCGGGACTCTTAGTCGCTGTAGGTGTTGGATTGACAGCATTGGCACTGGTCAAGTTTTCGCGAAATCTTCTCGCGCCTTACCGTGCTCACAGGCAGGGGCATGTTGCTGACATTGTTTACGAGCACAGGCGGCGCGGGCGTGGTGTAAGAGTTGTTGCTATCGGTGGCGGCACCGGACTGCCGGCCGTGCTGCGCGGGTTGAAACCGTACACGGACAACATCACCGCTGTTGTTACCGTTGCCGATGATGGTGGCAGCTCTGGCCGCTTGCGCCGCGAGCTGGGCGTGCTGCCCCCTGGCGACCTGCGCAACAACATCGCCGCCCTTGCTGATGATGAGAACCTGATGACGCGCCTGTTTCAATACCGCTTCAGCGCGGGCGACTTAAACGGACACGCTTTCGGCAATCTTTTCATCACAGCCCTTGCTGGCGTCACCGGCAGCTTAGAGCAGGCTCTTGTCGAAACCGAACGAGTCCTCAACATTCAAGGGCGCGTGTTGCCTGCCACACTCCACGATGTGACCCTGACCGCGACTGTGCGTCTTCCCAACGGTCGCATCACCTTCATTAGCGGCGAATCCAGTATTGCCGAAGCTGGCGGTCAAATCCAGAGAGTCCAGCTTAGCCCAGCCAGTGTCGAGGCGTACCCACAGAGCGTTCAGGCCATTCTCGACGCAGATATCGTTGTTATCGGTCCTGGCAGTCTGTATACCAGTATCATTCCGAACTTGTTGGTACGCGGTATCGTTGACGCGCTGCGAGCTAGTCCAGCCTACAAGATTTATGTATGCAACGTAGCCACACAGCCTGGTGAGACGGATGGTTTTACCGTGGCGGAGCATGTACTGGCGCTGGAAGATCATATTGGCCGTGGGCTGTTTCAAGTGGTCCTTGCGAACAACGCCTATCCTGCGCTCAACGCCGGCCCCACCACGCATTACGTTCAGCTTGCACCACCGCATCACGAAATCTTTCAGCGTTACGACGTGCGCACTGCGGATTTAACGGATGCTGAACATCCCTGGCGGCACGATGCACACAAGCTGGCCACCACTATTCTTGATCTGAGCAGCGAAGAGAAAACTGGAAGCAGCAGCGGCCGCTATGCAGTCGCTGATACACACAGCTTGCATTGACAGAGCGTATTCGCGGCTTTCTAACTACCTACCAAGAAGGAGTTCGTCAACATGGCAATTCGCATCGGTATCAATGGTTTCGGCCGCATCGGCCGCCAGGTCGTGCGCGCAATCAAGGAACAGTACCCCGGAGAGATCGACATCGTCGCCTTCAATGATCTCGGCGATCTCAAGACGATGGCCCATCTTTTCCGCTACGACTCAAACTACGGTAAGTACCACGGCAAGGTCGAGGTCAAGGAAGGCGCGCTCATCGTTGATGGTGATGAAATTAAAGCCCTAGCTGAAAAAGACCCGGCTGCTCTGCCCTGGGCCAGCCTGGGCGTTGACATCGTTATCGAGAGCACCGGGCGCTTTACCGATCGCGACTCGGCAGCCAAGCACCTTGAGGGTGGTGCCAAGAAAGTCATCATCTCGGCTCCTGCCAAGAAGGAGGACATCACGATTTGCTTGGGCGTTAACGAGGATCAGTATGATCCTGCCACCCACCACATCATCTCCAATGCATCGTGCACTACCAACTGCCTAGCGCCCGCTGCAAAAGTGGTCAATGACAGCTTCGGCATCGTCAAAGGCCTTATGACCACTATCCACAGCTACACCAACGACCAGAACATCCTTGACCTGCCGCACAAGGACCTGCGCCGTGCGCGCGCTGCCGCGCTCAGCATGATCCCCACGACGACCGGTGCGGCCAAGGCGGTGGCGCTGGTTATTCCTTCGCTCAAGGGCAAGTTTGATGGCTTCGCGGTGCGCGTGCCTACCCCCACCGTTTCGCTGGTGGACTTTGTTGCGATAGTAGAGAAATCCACAAGCAAGGATGAACTCATCGCTGCATTCGAAGCCGCGGCCAATGGCCCAATGAAAGGCATTCTCGGCGTCGAGCATGAGCCGCTGGTATCTATTGATTTCAAAGGCGATCCGCGTTCCAGCATCATTGATGTTGAATCCTGTCAGGTGATGGATGGTAATCTGGTCAAGGTCATCACCTGGTACGACAACGAATGGGGTTACTCCTGCCGAGTTGCCGATCTGGTAATGCTCGTCGGCAAAAAGCTCTAGCGAAGCTGCATTCTGTGTCTGAAGAGGCGGGGTGTAAGCAATTGCGCTTCGCCTCTCTTTGTTAGCCTGTTTGGAGGGCAAGCAATGAACAAAATGACTATCCGGGACGCCGAACTGACTGGCAAGCGCGTGCTTGTCCGGGTTGACTTTAATGTTCCGCTGGATGGTTCCACGGTCACCGACGACACACGGATTCGGGCCGCGGTGCCTACTCTGAAGTATATCCTCGATCAGAAGCCTAGGTCAGTGTTGCTGATGTCTCACCTCGGCCGTCCCAAAGGCGGCCCAGACCCCAAGTACTCACTCGCACCTGTAGCGCCCGTTCTCGCTGATCTGCTGGGTGTGGAAGTCGCTTTCGCAGCCGATTGTGTCGGCCCCGTTGCTGAAGAAGCCGCTGCTAAGCTGCCGCAGGGCGGCGTGCTGCTCCTCGAAAACACGCGCTTCCATAAAGAAGAGGAGAAGAATGACCCCGAGCTAGCCCGTCAGATGGCCGCGTTGGGCGACATTTTCGTCATGGACGCCTTCGGTTCTGCGCACCGCGCCCACTCGTCCACTGTCGGTGTGACCGAATACCTGCCCGCCGTGGCTGGCTTCCTCATGGAAAAGGAAATTGACTACCTGGCCACAGCGCTCGAAAACCCTGGCCGGCCGTTCGTTGCTATTCTCGGTGGCGCTAAAGTGTCGGACAAAATCGCCGTAATCGAGGCGCTGCTCGGCAAAGTGGACACACTGCTCATCGGCGGCGGTATGGCAAATACGTTCTTTGCCGCTCAGGGCCGCGCCATGGGCAATTCGCTGGTCGAGGCTGACTCGTTGGAAACCGCCAGGCAGCTGCTGGCGCAAAGCGGCGGCAAGTTGGTCCTTCCAGCAGACTCTGTAATCGGCGACGCCATGACCGCCGAAGCGCAAATCCGCGTCATCCCAACTTCTGAAAACGTGCCAGACGGTTGGGCTGTCTATGACATAGGTCCAGCTACAGTCGCAGCCTTTGCTGAGAAGCTCAAAGGCGCTAAGACGGTTGTCTGGAACGGCCCGATGGGTGTCTTTGAGATTCCGCAGTTCGCCAAAGGCACAAACGCCATTGCTCAAATTTTGGCGGACGAAACCAAAAACGGCGCTGTAACGATCATTGGCGGAGGTGATTCAGCGGCAGCAGTCGAAGGTTCTGGCCTAGCCGACGCGGTGACGCACATCTCGACCGGGGGTGGTGCTAGCCTTGAAATGTTAGAAGGCAAAGTCCTTCCGGGTGTTGCGGCGCTGAAAGATCGCTGACCTTTACGCAGCGCGGTATTCCGGCGTGCCGCACACTTTCGCATCGCCTGTTTAAGTCCCTATGGGCAGCGCACACAGAAACGCTGCCCACCCAACTGATTGGATTGACTATGCGAAAACCCGTCATTGCTGGCAATTGGAAAATGTACAAGACTCTTGCCGAATCCGTTGGCTTTGTGCAAGAGCTAGCGCCTCGGCTGGCGCCTTTTACAGGCGTCGAGCGGGTGGTTTGTCCTACCTTTGTCGCTTTGTCTGCCGTCGCAGATGCGCTCCGGAACACAGATATCAAGGTAGGAGCCCAGAATGTGC
>DAOTWC010000161.1:0-3811 GCA_034435995.1 Anaerolineae bacterium
CCTCGCCGAAGAAGTTAAGTGCGATCTGACCAGTCTGATAGTATTTGAACGCGAACGCTATGCCAGCTGCGATGGGTGATGATGCACCCACAATGGCAATAGCCGGCAGTGCGCCCACCGACATATCACCCACATGCAGCGACCCCCCTTTGCCTTTACAGCAGCCGGTGACTTTGCCGAACAGTTCGGCCATGAGTGCGTAAGCTTTCACACCTTTTGCTAGTGCTTGTCCGTGTCCACGGTGAGTTAGTGTGATAACGTCGTTCGGCTGCAGGGCCAAGCATGCACCAACAGTGGTAGCTTCCTGGCCTAACGACAAATGGATTGTTCCCGGCATAATGCCTTTCAGGAACAACTCATTAACGCGTTGCTCAAAATGGCGAATCAGATACATGCGGCGGTAGATTTCTACCAGCAAGGCTCCGTCATAACCCGTTAGATCTTTTAGCTGGGGTGGATTGGGCTTTATGATCTTCAACGGATGCTCCTTAAGGCTATTGTGTCGCCAAGATTAGACCGGTTGATTCAACGAGGCGAGCCAATGTGTGGTTGTGAACGGCCAGGTCACGAGTAATGGCCCGATAGACTTCAAACAGTGCGTCGTAGAGGGGTAGCCGTTCTGGCACAGGATATAGTGTTTCTTCTGCGCGAACACAAAGCTCAACAGCCTCGTGCCAGCCGGCGTACACGCCAGCTGCCAGCCCAGCGACCAGCGCGGCACCGAAAGCAGCGTCCTCAATTGTCGGTTTAATGAGCGGTTGCCCTAGTACGTCGCATACAATCTGCCGCCACAAGCGGCTTCTGGCCCCACCACCGATGATGTATGTTTGAGTAATAGGTTGCCCTAATGCCTCGACAATACGTCGGCAGTCCCGAATAGAGAACGCAACACCCTCCATAATAGCGCGCGCGAAATGATTTATAGTGTGCCGCGCCGTAATGCCCACAAAGTCGCCACGCAGATATGGGTCCCAGTAGGGCGAGCGTTCGCCCATGAGATAGGGGTGAAACAGCAGACCGCTAGCTCCAGCTGGTACGCTTTCCGCCAGCACATCAATCAGCGCATATGCGCTCGCATTCTGTGTACGCGCCTGTTCGGCTGCTACAGGGTGGAATGTGTCACGAAACCAGCGCATGGTGGACGCACCGGTATTGGTCGCTGTAATGCTAAACCACAGCTCGTCAACAACATGACGATAAGTGATGCTTTGTAGTGATGGGTAAGGCTGCGCTGTCACCAGATTGACATTGGCAGCTGTCCCCAGTTTGACAATACATGCGCCTGGATGTATGGCACCGATACCAAAGGCTTCTACAACGGAGTCTCCACTGCCAACTGCAACTGGAATGCCTGCTGGCAGCCCCATCACTTTTGCAGCATCCGGAAGTAACGGCCCGGCAATTTCGCTTGATTGCGCCAACAGTGGAAGGCATGACATGTCCAGACCGATCAGGTCGCACAGCTCAGCGGACCAGCAACCGGCTGCTACATCATACAACTGTGTTCCAATGGCGTCGTAAACATCCGTTTGGTATTTTCCGGTCAGTCGGTAGCGCACATAATCCTTTGTGACCAGGATTTTCCGCAGTCTGCGCCAGACGTCTGGAAGATTTTCACTGACCCACATAAGCTGTGTCAGCGTCCACGAAGGGTTAAGCTGACTGTAGGTTAGATCGAAGATGCGTGCACCATAGCTAGGTTTCAAGCTTTCAACTTGATCGGTGCTACGGAGATCAGACCAGTGAATCACCGGGCAGAGTGGTTCACCTGCCGAGTCCAGCAGTGCAACGTTATGTGCGGGGCCATCGACTGCCAATGCCGCTATACCGTTCACATCAATTTGCGCCCGGCTTATACACTGGTGCACAGCCTGGCATGCAGCGCTGTACCAATCCTGCGCCGTCTGTTCCGCCCATCCGGAACGAGGATAACGGGTAGGGTAGGACTGCATGCCAGCAGCAATCGGTGTTCCATCCTCAGTAATCAGTAACGCCTTACAGTCACTGCTTCCGACATCAATTCCCAGCAGATAGCGCATGGTAGCTTGTTATCCCCGCGCGATTTTCAACGCTGTTTCTTGTTCGGCAGTATTGCGGACAACAAAACGGAACATATCACCACGATATACGGCCCGCGTGAACCGCATTGGAAAACCAGCGTCTGTATAGGCCACGCCTTCGATACGCAACACCGGAGCGCCAGGCTCAATCCCTAACAGCCTTTCTTCCGCCGTAGCTGCGTCAGCCTGCACTGAGTCCTCGGTGTAGGCCACGCGCAACCCAGACACATTTTCCACAGCATCCAACAGAGATTGATCGCTTAAGTCTAATTCCAATAGTGGCGCAAAGCGCGCGTACTCCAGGTATGATGTGTGGATAGCTGCCGGTTGATGGTCTATCAGGCGCAGACGTCTGATCAGGATGAGCTGCCTCTTTGGTGGCAATTTAAGCTTATCGAGAACAAACTCGGTGCCTGGTATGACTTCCTTCGCTAGCACTCGAGTAGAAACATCGTGACCACGCATGCGAAAAGTGCGGCTGAAACTGAGCATGGTTGAAAGCCCATAAGACATTGGGCTGGCGGCGACGTAAGTTCCTTTGCCCTGCTGCCGGTAGAGCACACCCTTAGATACTAGCGTATCTATTGCTCTTCGTGCCGTCATCCGACTGACTCCGTACTGTACAGCGATTTCTGGCTCGGATAACACTTGATCGCCTGGCTTGAGCGCGCCGGATCGAATCTGGTCAAGCAACAGTCTCTGAATTTGCAGATACAGCGGTGTCGAGGCCCTTTTTTCGATCAAGCGTCAGGTATCTCCCTTTTTACTCTTATAAGAGTGGGCTGATATAGATATCTGACCACTCAATAGGCATACCGGAATGCTGAAACAAGGCGAACGAAGCTTCTTTGTATTTAGGGTAGATATCAGGAATCGTCGAGTCATTTTCCTCGATAAACCACTGTGTTGGCTCAGGATCACCTGCACGCCAGATACGCCAGCGGACATAGTTAATCCCATCTCGAAATTCCACCTGATGTCGCACACGATACCATGTCCGCGTCTTTGGATAGAAGCGAGCTGGCGGCATAGTTTGGATTACCCATTCCTGATCGGTTCCCACATGATCGCCGTAAGCCAGAAAGCTGCGGGCTTCGTTACGCGGGTTTATGGCGATCATGCCGGCTGTTGACCATCCCGGTTTGATACCAATAGGCGGTGTTGGGCCAGCGTGACCAGCGAAAAAATCGCTTGGTCCCAGCCATTTCACTTTCGTAAAATCAGTGAAGCGAACAGCATAAGTAGCTTCCTGGCTACCATGAAGAGACCCCAGCACAAGCAGTGAGTCTGGGTAAACAGGCGCGCGCGAGCGTATAAGGTTTTGATCTCTGTCCAGGTCAAATGCGCCGTCCACGATTTGCCCCACTTCCTGGATGTGGTTAAAGCAGGAGAGGTCTGTTAGATCCAGCGGTATTGGCAGCGGTCTGTGATCCCATGTGAAGCTCACGGTGACTTGCTCCAAATCACCTTCACTACCCTGTACACTGATAACCAACGTGTTCTCGCCATCCCGTAGTTCAGGGGCGCTCACTGGCACTTCTATATTGAAATCGCCCAGATCTTTGAGGCGGTTAACAGCTGGGGAGTTCTTGTACTCAAACGTCCAGTCAATACCGGGATCGGGCACCTCTTCAATGTAGAAATAGACTGGCGGCCCACCGTTTAGTGAGTACGTAGAGTGCGTTATCGGAAACTTTAAACCTTCAACGCGCCCCATAAAATTAAGATCATATGTGCGATAGCGAAATCTT
>DAOTWC010000162.1:0-5287 GCA_034435995.1 Anaerolineae bacterium
AATGGGTGAACACTTTGACCAACGATGGGCCGCTGCCTGATCCTGCCCCCAAATCCGAATGCACCCGGGTCAACCCAACGCTTGCAATCACTCCCACAGATGGAGTATAATTTCGGGCCGGACCGCAATCCGATTGAACGTTCCCACGACCCGACATTACCTGAACTTGTGTCTGGAGACATAACCGTTTTGATGCCAGCAAGCCACTGGGCACGCGCTTTCACAGTCACCAAGAGCGACGTTGATTTCATCGCTGGCTTGCTCCTCGAGAGAGAAGTTCCTCTCAGCACTCAAGCTTTAGCGCGTGCGCTGGTCGAAGAACGTCTGAGCCGCGAAGCTGATGCGATCCGCGAGCGTTACAAAGACTCACTGCCTTACAATCCATCAGCGACTTACACCGTTGGGCAGCGCTTGGTATTCCCCGCCCTTGACTTCGCGTCTGGCACTGTTGTACAGGTTCGCCCTGGCGTTAACCCAGACTACGAGCCGTTTGAAGTTATCTCAGTCCGCTTCGATGACGCCTCCCGAAATCCGCCTGGCCGCCTGCGCGAGTTCGCGGCCAGCCTGTCAGCCCCCCACCGGCTGAGCGAAGCGAACGGCACTGATCTGGCAGCGCATTTCCAGGCCGACCAGCTCACAGCCGACGAAATTATGCAGGCTGCAGGAGACGATATCGTTTACACGCTTGAGCAGACGCTCGCTGATACTGACAGCCTTGTCCAGGTAGCCGGTCTTTGGTTCCCGCGCGATCTTCTTGTCGAAGTCAACCTTGGCCATCTTCACCTGACCGAGGCCATCCTCGACATCAACGGAGGTGGCCCTTTGTCAACAGCCGATATTCTCCGCGAAATCGGCGGCCTGGGCAGCGGCAGCCCGCTTCTGCAGGAGTTTTCGCTCAATCACGCCATGCGCAGCGACGACCGCTTCGACGAAGTAGGCCCCACCGGTGTTGTGCTGTGGCACCTGCGGCGCGCAGAACCCGAGGAAGTGCTCAACACCCCTGCTCGCCTGCGTTATACCCCAATTGATTACGATCGCGCTCTGCTGATACCAGAGCTGCTTGAGCTGGAAGTAGAAATCAATGATGAACTGTCGCCAGCTGGTTCTACGGCCGCGCCGACACCGGCAGATGAAGCAGTCATCGCGCTTATCTATCCCCATCGGCGCGCCGGCACGCTACCCCTGACTGCCGCTGCCCGTCAGGTTTTTCCCTCCGCCCGCCAGACTCCGCGCGTCTACGTTCGTCTTGTGGATGGTCAAGATGGCGAAGCGTATGCTGGATGGGTTGTGCGTAAGGACCGCTACGTTTTCGGCCTAAGCCGCTTCTACCGCAAGCACCGGCTTCCGGTGGGTGCCTACGTAATTGTGCGACGCGGTGAAGCGCCTGATGAGGTCGTTGTTGATTTCAAAGCACACCGACCACGCACTGAGTGGATTCGTCTGGTGACAGCGCAGGGGAACCAGATTGGCTTTGAGAACGCCAAGCGCTCTATTGGCGCTGAGTATGATGACCTGATGATCCTGGGCGCAGATGACTTGGAAGCGGTTGACGAGCTGTTCGCGCAAACCCAGCAGCAGAAACGCACACTTCCGGCCATCATGCGAGCTGTCATCCCTGGCCTGGGCCGCCTGACACCGCAGGGCACGGTTCACGCCAAGACGATCTACAGCGCTGTAAACGTCGTCAGGCGCTGTCCACCCGGGCCGATATTTGCGATCTTAGTCGCCAATCCGGACTTCCAGAACGTCGGTGGCCACTACTGGAAACTGAGCGATGGTTAGGAGTTCGCCCAGATGACCGCTTCTGGCAAGCCGAGCGTGCTCATTAAACCCACTCTCGACACCCGTTTTTACGTAGATTACTCCTGGTGGGAGCGCAGCGAAGAAGACCTGAACACCTACTTGCTCAGCCATCTGCTTCCCGAACAGCGCGATGCGTTATCGCAGACCACTGAACGCAGGAAAATAGACTATGTTGACCCTGATACGGGCGAAGTGCTTCAGCTCGACGAGCTAACACTAGCCATCCGGCTGGCCGCCACTGACCCGAACTTTATCAGCCCGCAGACTTCTCTGGTAGACAGCATCTTTCGGGTTTTTCTGGCCAACGGCAACATCCCGCTGACGCCGCGTGAGCTGGCAGAGCAGACTGGCCGCGACGCGAACACGATCCTCAAAACGTTGAGCGGCATGCGTATCTATAAGGGTATCCGGCCGCACATACCTGACTAACCATATCTAGAAGGCAAACACGATGAGCCGCGTTATCAACACTGACAGCACCGGGAAACGACGCAGCCAACTTATGCGCACTGTTGCGGAAACGCTGCGCCGGCTCAGCCAGAAAAGCACTGTAGATGACGACACGCGGGACATGGTGGCGCTGCTGGTTTTCTGCCTGCGTGACATCGAGGCCGGTATCGAGCAGTCTGCGCAGGTGTGGGAAAAACGGGATTACTGGATGAAAGCCGAGGAATTCCGCGAGCGCTGGCGCTGGGCCGGCTTGATGGCTGCCGAGCTGCAAGACTTGGTGTTCGCGGACAACTGGGGCGACTTGCCCCATGCAATTGCGCGCCTGCTGCCTTATGTCAGCGACATTAAGATCAATAAGTTCACCCGCCGCGAGGGATACTGGAAAGGCAGCTACGACGCTCTGCTGCGCGAGAAACCACTCCTGAACCAACCGTAAACACGCCAGAAACACGCTATCGCCTGAAGCGCTCGCGCAGCCAGGGTTCGAGTTTCGCGTAATTGGGCACGGCCGCGCCCGCCGCGTTCGCCGTGATGTAATCCCGGTCAATAACCAGGCGATCAAACTGTCCACGGTTCACCAGCACTGTTGGCGCCAGCACGGCCAGGTCCCACAGCGTAAGGTTAGTATCCAAGGCCTGGCCCATAGCTGCCAGCGCTGGCGCCCAGTAGACCGGGTTGACCAACTTACCTAGGAGAGCGGACAAAACCTGCTGCTGACGCTCTGCCCGCCGGTAGTCGTCATCGGCATAGCGCGTGCGCGCATACTTCAGCGCGCGGTCGCCATCCATGTGCTGAACGCCCGGTTCAAATCGTACCGTTTGCACCCCGTAATCTTCTGTCGGATAATTGAAATCCTCGATGCGGCGTTCAACGTCAATTGTGACACCACCCACGGCATTAATCAGCTTAACGAATCCGTCGAAATCCAGCCGGACAAAGCGATCCACCTTGACGCCAAAGCTGTGCCCCACAGCGCTCGCTAACAGCTCAGGCCCACCGCCGTCTCTCTCCATTTCGCCCAGGGCGTGCGCCACATTGATGCGCTGCCAGCCATATCCCGGCGTTTCCACCGATAGGTCGCGCGGGATGGACAGCAAGCTCACGCGCAGACGCGCCGGGTCTATGCCGGCCAGCATAATGCTGTCGGCGCGTGTCTGCCAGCCTTCGCCCGGGCGGCTGTCAATGCCGAGAACAAGAACGGTAGTGGGCGCTGGCGGCAGCAGCAGATAGATCACCGCAGCCAGCCCGCACAGGAAAACCGGCACAGCTAGTGTCAGAACAGCCGCCGTCAAACATCCGAACGGCCTGCTGCCTCGCTTGGAAACAGCGCGCACCGGCTGAGTGTCAGCGTTCGCATTAACTCGCGTCATCACAGTCCCTAACCAAACACAATTCCCAGATCGCGCGCCATCTGCACCATCTCGCCATGAGGGTCAACGAATTTCATGGTGATAGCCTGTTCAATAGGCACATTTACAATCTGCGTGCCCTGCAGCGCGACCATGTAGCCCCAACGTTCCTGCGCAATGAGATGAACAGCCGACGACCCAAAGCGTGTTGCCAGCCAGCGATCGCGCGGCGTTGGCGGCCCGCCGCGCTGTACATGGCCCAACACAGTTACGCGCACTTCCACCCCAATTCGCTCAGCCAGCAGCGCGCCAACAAAGTGCCCCATGCCACCCAGGCGACCGCTGGTCAGCCCGTCTCCCTTAATGTAGAACAACTGCTCGCCGCCGATGGGCGCGGCGCCTTCCGCCACCACTATAAGGCTGTAGTGCCGGCCAGACACCTGCAGGCGATGTATACGATCACACACGACCTCAATATCAAACGGAATTTCCGGAATCAGGATCGCATCTGCTCCACCAGCCACGCCAGCCACCAACGCAATCCAGCCAGCGTTGCGCCCCATCACCTCCAGGACCATCACGCGGTGGTGGCTCTCCGCAGTTGTCTGCAGCTTGTCCAGCGCCTCAGTCGCTGTCCAGATCGCTGTATCGAAGCCAAACGTAACATCTGTCTCGTTCAGGTCGTTATCTATAGTCTTGGGCACACCAACGATCGGAGCGCCCATCTGGACGAGTTTGTGCGCAATGGCCATAGTGCCGTCGCCACCCGCCACAATCAGCGCATCCAGGCCTAGTTCAGCAATACGGCTCAAAGCCTCGTGCGACACGTCAATATGGCTGACAGTGCCATCTGGGTTTTCAACCCGCAGGGCAAACGGGCTTCCCCGGTTTGCTGCGCCCAAGATCGTCCCACCGCGCGGCAGAATGTCAGCCACACGCGCTTCAGTGAGAGGAATTGTGGGCAGCCCGGCGTAGAGGCCGTCAAAACCCTGCAGGATGCCTACTACATCCCAGCCGTATTTCCTGGTTGCCGTGAGCACTACAGCGCGTATCACAGCATTCAAACCAGGGGCGTCGCCGCCGCCCGTCAGAATCCCAATTCGCTTGCTCATACTCTGTTATGGCCTCGCCCCGGTCAAACCGGGAAAGCATTGTAGCAGGCGTTGGTTAATTTTTGTGTGGTAAGCTTGCGCAGCTGAGCGGCGCCGATCATCAGCCGCGAAAACGCTGCCAGTCTGCGCCAGCGGGCACAAGTGCGAAGACGCCGCCATGAGAGTCCGCTACATAAACTGTGCCGTCCGCGCCCACCTGCACCTGCGTAGAGAAACCTTCTTCGTCTCCAGCCAGCGCCCAGCCGAGACGCCGGCGCACATGATCGTAAGTGCGCCAAACCAGCCCGAAACCGCGCTTAGGCTGCCACAGCATCGGCGGCGACTCGATAGAGTCGTCGCGCTCTGGCATGCCGTCCTCGAAACGATCCGGGAAGACCTCCCATGCGGGCAGGGCTGTATCGTCGTACATCACATATACCGCGTTCTGCTCCTGCACCCAGATCATGTAGCCGCGTTCAAAGCGGAGCGCTGCGGCCGCGCTGAAGAGGGCCGGGTTCAGCGGGCAAGTCTGTGGTCGCGGGCTGGAGAAAAACCAGTTGGTCGGGCAGGTTAGGGCTGGCAGGCTGAAACTCG
>DAOTWC010000163.1:0-7247 GCA_034435995.1 Anaerolineae bacterium
CAAGCACGCAGGGCCTTGTTCGACTACATCGAGGTGTTCTACAACCGTGAGCGGTTGCATTCGGGCATCGATTACGCCCGTCCGGTCAGCCGCGCCGCCTGAGCACTTGTTACTCTAAAAAACTGGGGGTAGACCAGTTACAACCACGACGGAAAAAAACATATCCTGTGCGAGTCAGTCTGGCCGGGGCAGACGCGCTTCCACAGGCGGCAGTGGTGGAAACGGCTTGTGTGGCTCTAGCTGATACCAGTACGCCGTGCTGGAATAATCATCGGAGCGACGGTTAGCGTGACCGTGTTCGATGGTGACACGAATGGACTTTTGGAAACAGACGGGGTCTTCAATGTGGAAACGATAGAGCGAAATCTTTCCAGACCAGTTGGGACCACCGGGAAGTGTAATACCGTGATAAGGCGCACTGTAGGGCACAGCAGGGCACCAAGCGGTGTTGAAATAATCTTCTGTGCCGGTTCCATGTAGCGCGGGCGGCCAGGATTCTCCATCTACAAAGATCATGTCGTCACCCTCACCGTACCAGTTAAACGCCTCAAACATCCCTGGTGGGGCTGCCTGAAGCTGGTCCGGCGTGACCGGCCACTCCAGATGACTGGGCCAATCGCGGTATCTCAGGTTGTGGATGTTCAGATTGCAGCCCACATAGTGTCCCGTGCCCTCCGCCTCTAGAATTACGTAGTTGCCAGCGCCATCCGCATTATTCCCGCCGAACGACCATTCAGAGTTAGGCATGCCCGTATCTGGAATGCCATCAGTTGGGTTCTGCCGCCGCCACTGGGCGTGAAATCGCCCCAGGTCCGGGTCAATCCGGTTATGCAACTCATAGTCAATATAATAGTAGAACAGTAGCTCAACCTCGCACTCGCTGGTCAGCTCGATCAGAGCGCGTTCAGCGAAAGGCATGGGGAAAAAACAGTTGAATGCGCGGCCATTTGCCGGACTCATCTGCAGCGGCAGTGAGACGAAATCGGTGGTCTGTGCATGTCCCACGCCGAAAAAATCTCCAATGGGAACCTCAACCGAGTAGTTCTGTTCGTTATCCCAGCGCATTCGCAAGACAACTCTGCGCAGGAAATCGGGCTGTTCACACACCATCGTGCACCAGATATGATTGATGCAGCCCGCTCCCCGAATATCTGCCAGAACAACCGTTGTTCCCGCCACGATATGCAGCCGGTCGTCGTTACCACCGGTGCGGTCATAGCTGGAAATGCGCCGGGTGCGCACACGCCGTATGCGCGCTAGGTCTCCCAGTGGACTACCCTTGAACAGGGACATAGTAATACCTCTTGTTTGCGGTTAACGGAAAAGGCTGCGCCGTTATTGTTCTTTCTTCAATTGAACGCGCATGAGCATCACGTTGTACGGCCCCCATTGTGACATGTTGAAGTAGATTACCTCCCCGCTGCTGGCCCAGGGATGGAGGTATGCCCCGTACAACGATGGATAATCTCTGTCAGAAACCAAATTGAGCGGTGCGCTCCAGGGACCAGTCATATCTGGTGCTTCTCGAATGACAATGGCACGGCGCAGTTCGTGCAGATATGTCATGATCCAGCGTCCCAGATAATCATTCCAGGCAACGGATAGCTCTCCTGCGGGGGCGGGTACAATCTCTGTTGCCGTTTCGATATCCTCGTTCCAGCCGGAGCCGTCCCAGTAGGTATACGCAGCCATATTCAGCAGATTGTCCGAGAGCACGCGGGCCAGCGCCACGCCGCCAAAACGTCCACCATGAATGCCGAAGACATAAACATAGCCATCCTGTTCGACCAGCGCCGCCTGTCCAAAATTGGTGTCACCCTCCCAGATTGAGTCCGGTGGTTGTGTCCAGGTTTCGCCCCAGTCATCAGAGAAGGCCCACCCGGAACGGTTCAGCGTCCATTCACCGGGCGGCCCCCATCCTTTAACGGCCATGTAATGCAGGTAGAGACGCTCACCCAACGCTATGCCGGCAGTCGGGATGATGGTGATATCTTCTTTGTTTTTCTGCACGATTGCCCGTGCCCGTCCACTTCCGTCAACAATCATGCCGTCCAGTTCTATGCCATCGTGCAGATTGCTGTCCATCGTAAACGCGAGAGTGTTGTTGCGCCAGTTGCTGCCTCC
The DNA here is from genome assembly GCA_034435995.1 of Anaerolineae bacterium. Lineage (GTDB taxonomy): Bacteria > Chloroflexota > Anaerolineae > Aggregatilineales > Phototrophicaceae > DAOTWC01. The sequence continues at coordinate 2,125 of DAOTWC010000163.1, forward strand.
AGCACCGCCATTTGTCGGTGGGCAACAGCCGAAAGTGTCACCAAATGCGATGTAAAGCGTATCGCCGAGAGTGAACATACTGCCCAAGTCTGTGCCGTATACATCGTAGTTGATATCCGTTCGGTTGATGGACTCCGGGCCGGTAATCCAAGCAACAAACTCAGCTTCGCCGATGCCGGTGAGCACGGGAAGGTCCTGTGCGACTACCTCTGTTCCCCCAGCCATCAGCCAGCATAACAGAAGTGCCATCCACGTTCGCATTGTTCAACCTTTCAGGCCGGTCATTTTGACACTGGCAACGATAAACCGCTGCAAGCCAAAGAACAGCGCCAGCGTCGGCAGAATTGCGATCACTGACGCGGCCATAATTAGCTCCCAGGCGTTGCCGTGCTCTCCCGTAAACGACTGAATGCCGACCTGAACCATGCGCATATCGGGGCGGTTAGCTGCAATGAGCGGCCACAGGAACGAGTCCCAGTTGGCGAGAAAGAAGAAGACCGAGAGCGCAGCCAGCACTGGGCGAGCCAGCGGCAGGGCAACCCTAAAGAACACCCCAATACGTGAGGCGCCATCAATCCGGGCTGCTTCTTCAAGTTCAGTGGGAAGGCCCATGAAAAACTGTCGCAACCAGAAGATGCCAAAGGCGTGTGGAATAGCGGGAACGATGAGCGCCCAATAGGTGTTAATCCACCCCAACTCGCGGACCAGCAACGCTAGGGGAATCAGTATGGTGTAAAACGGTATCATCAACGTGGAGACGATGCCGATGAAAATCACCCGCTTGCCGGGAAAATCCAGACGGGCCAGCGCGTAGCCAGCCATCGCATGCAACAGCAACGCCAGCAGCGTAACAGTTGTCGCCACAAAAAACGAGTTAAACATGTAACGTTCAAATGATGTGCGTTTGAAGACTTCCTCGTAGTTTTTGAGTGAGAAATTGGACGAAATCAGAATAGGAGGGTTGGCAAAAATCTCGTTCGCCGGTTTCAATGAACTGGAAACCATCCACAAGAACGGGCCGGCGAAGACCACTGCCAATGCCAAGCAAACCAGGTAGTAAAGTGCCAGCTTCAAGTGGCTTGAGAGCGGTTTTTTCATGCTGATGCATTCCTACTGCCGCACATCTGTTGAGCGAAAATATCGGACCTGTACTAGTGTGAGAACGAAGATCATGCCGAATAACACCACTGCCATCGCACTGGAGTAGCCAAAGTTCCACTCACGGAATGCCTTTTCATAGATGTACATCAGGAGTGTATAGGTGGCCTGGGCAGGGCCACCGCGCGTCATGACGTAAATCTGGTCGAAGGCCTGCAGCGCGTTGATGCTCAGGACAACCAACACGAAAAAACTGGTTGGCCGCAGAAGCGGCATGATGATGAACCGGAATGTCTGCCAACGATTCGCGCCATCTATCTGCGCCGCTTCGATGTAGTCGGAGGGAATATCCTGAATGCCTGCCAACAGGATAATCATGAAATAGCCAACGCTTTTCCAAATGGCTACGATCAGCACCGAAACCATCGCGCTCTGTACATGCCCGGTCCACTGCAAGGTGGGCAGGCCTACCGCTCCCAGCATCTCATTGATAAGGCCGTTGCCGGGATCGAACATAAAGCGCCAAATCACGCCTGCAACCACCATTGACATGGCAACCGGCATGAAATAGATGGTTCGAAAGAAAAAATTGCCTCGCCCCCGGCGTGTTAGCAGCAGCGCCATGCCCAGGCTGATGAGATACACAGCTGGCACATAGCCGATAGTGTAGAGCATTGTGCGCCCCAAAGACGCGCCGAACTTCGGGTCTTTGAGGATAATGTCGTAGTTGCGCAACCCGACAAACTCCGGCGTGCCTGTGAGCCGCCAGTCGCTGAAACTGATAGCTAGCGCTAGCAGCATTGGACCGACGACGAAAATAAGCAGTCCCAGCACGTCGGGCAGGAGGAACAGGTAGGCAACAATGGCTTGTTCGCGCTTGTCCCGATTCATGTTCTGAAACCGCGACAGCGGCCCGGTTCGGGCTGCAACATGAGCAGCGCCTATAGCTGTTGGCTCAGCAGTTGTCATGAGCTATCCCTGTCGGGTCCTATGGGTTCTAGCCGAGGGCTACCGCAGACGGGGTAGCCCTCGGGGCGAGAACGCGTTAGCGGGTCAGAAGATAAGAGTTGATCTTATCAGCCGCTGCAGCCGCAGCGTCAGCGCCGCTAATGTTGTTGAACATGGTGTCCTGAATCGCTTCCCAGACAGCCTGAGCTATCTCCGGCGGGAACGACGGCTCTGGACGCGCGGTGGGGAAAATCTCGTTTGCAAAGATGTCGTGTGGGAACTGCGTGTAAAAGTCCTGGTTGTCAGCGATGACTGACGCGCGCGGCGACAGCTTGGTGTTGTACTCGATACCCCAGGCTGCTGCGCGGGCGTTGTCCTCCGCGCCGAACATGTTGATAGCAAACTCGGCAGCTTCGGCTGGATACTGTGTGCCAGAGTACACCATAACGGTCCAACCGCCGTAAACTGTCTTCAGTGCGTCGCCTGCGTCCGGCGCGGGAATCGGCGCGACACCAAGCTTCTCGACAAACTCAGGATAATTAGCACTGAGCCAGCCATAAACCCAGTAGCCAGAAACAAACATGGCCGCCTGCTCCGTCGGGAAGCGGTCGTCTACTGGATCGCTGCCAGTGCTATTGGGGGCAGCATAACCCTCACGCACTAGGGCGCCCCACAAATCCAGCGCGCGCGCGGCTTCAGGCGAGTTGATCGCTGCCGCCGTGAAGTCGTCGTTCATTACTTCGCCGCCAGCCATCCACAGGAAGGGATAGAACACAAAGTTCTGGTAGTAGTCGGGGTTGGTAGGAATAAGAATGCCGTAGCGGTTGCTGGTGGTCAGTGTTTTAGCAGCGGCAACGAGCTCATCCCAGGTGGTAGGTACTTCGACACCAGCCTCGGCCAGCATCTCTTTATTGTACCATAGCGCCACTGGTTCCATTTCAAACGGCAGTGAATAGATATTGCCGTTGAGCGTTACCGCGTCCCACGAGGCCGGCAGGATGTCCTCTTTGAGATAATCGGGGATGTAATCCTGCAGAGGCAGCGCCAGCCCGCCTTCGGCATAACGCCGCCAGTCACCGGGACTGATGAAAAACACGTCAGGTGCTTCGCCTGTGGCAATTCCCGTTGTCAGGATTTCGCCTGTGTACTGCGCCCAAGGGAACTCCTGACGTTCGACCTTTATATCGTGGGTGGCGTTCCACTCCTCGATGTACTCAACAAAAAACGGGTCTACAGCATCAGCGTACTCAAACGTCCAGAACTTGAGCACACCGCTCTGCGCAAGATTAGTGCCCACCGAGACGAGACTTATAACGACGAGCGCAAGGGCCAGAGCTAGCGAAAAGCGTTTCATGTTTGTCTCCTAAACACAGCCATAAATTGGGGCGAAAGCTGGTTAAAAAAAATCGAGAGTTTGGCCGCCATTTACCTCCTCATGTGGTTTATATTACTTGATATGAAATCGATACCACATTATGCTATAATCATACAGTGAATACGCACAAGCGTCAACCGAATCAGGGCGGTTGCTAGATAGATGTCACAACATCGTCGTGTTGACACAAGATAATGTTCGACCGGATGATGACCCTTACTTAAGAAACAGGCAACATGGCTTACAACCCTGATGAAGGAGTTCGTGTGACAAAGACAACGATTAAAGACGTAGCGGACTATGCGGGTGTTTCCAAAGCAACTGTCTCGCGCGTGCTCAACAACTATCCCTACGTAGCCGACGACGTTCGCAAGCGCGTGCACCAGGCTATGTTGGACCTGGGCTACCAGCCCAACCGATCCGCGCGCCGGCTGCGCGCCAACTCCAGTGACATTCTGGGGCTGATCATCCCCGATATCCAGAATCCTCTGTTCCAATCGGTTGTGCGAGGTGTTGAAGATGCGGCCTACGAGCAGCAGATGAACGTGATACTCTGCAACACTGACGACATCCCCGAAAAGCAGAGGGTATATCTGCGCGTTATGCAGGCCGAGCGAGCGGCTGGTGTGCTGGTTGTTCCTACGCTGCCCAGCGATGGGGAGGTTTTGAGGCCAGTGCAGGAAGCCGGTACCCCTATCGTTCTTCTGGACCGTGATGTGGACCAGTTTGAAGCCGATCAGGTGAGAACGGACAATGTACATGGGGCATACGCTGCAGTCTGGCATCTAACGACGCTGGGTTACAAACGCATAGCTATCATCGCTGGTTCCCAGTATCTCACCCCCGGTCACGAGCGGTTGCGCGGGTACAAAGAGGCGCTGGAAAAAGCGGCGCTTGCTCTGGACTACACTTTGATAAAAGAGGGCAACTTCAGGGTCGAAAGCGGCTACACGCTGACACGCGATCTGATGACAGTGCCCGATCCGCCAGACGCGATTTTTGTTTCCAACAATCTGATGACATTGGGAGCGCTGCGGGCGCTGCATGAGTTGAGCATCCGGATTCCTCAAGATGTCGCCCTAGTGGGGTTTGACGATATGCCCTGGGCAAGTGACCTGCATCCACCCCTTACAACTGTCGCGCAACCCGGATATGAGTTGGGCAAGACAGCGGTTGAGTTGCTGCTAAGTCGAATTGCAAAGCCGACGCTTCCGTTTCGACGGATTATGCTGCAACCTCAACTGATCGTGCGACAGTCATGCGGTGCCCTGGTGCGGCCTCTGCGGTGATAACCAACGCAACCTTCGTCGCGCTTTTCCTGCCGCGACAGCGTCTTGCGCCCTGAAGGTGGACACACATGCAGCAAAACACAACTGACTTTCACGTTAGACCACGGGACTGGTGAAGATCATGGATACGGACGGTGATTCTAAGCGCCGAAGAAGCACATACGTCCGCAAGATTTACCACTCCCTGAAACATCTCATCGCTTTCCGTCACGTTATCGGGGAGTGGGGTATCGGGCTGCATCGCAACGGCGTTGGCTTGCAGTTCATGGCGGATGTCCAGCACAGTCTGGTAGCTCACGTCCAACTCAGCGGCCAGCGTGGTTGTCGCTTCACCTTTTACCACCCCACGCAGCAGTAAGACCACCTGCTGCGGCCTCAGATGCCGCTGTTGGAACACCGTCCCACTGTACAGG
>DAOTWC010000164.1:0-18408 GCA_034435995.1 Anaerolineae bacterium
CAGCGCGCACGGTGGAGGTGTATTCGCCGGGGCAGCCGGTGCAGACCGTCAGCGAGAGCGGCACACTCAGCGGCGGCGACCTGCTGCCGGGCTTGCGCATACCCGTGAAGGACATTTTCCCCGCGAGCGGGGCCAAGCCTGAAGCGGCTTCAGCGGGTTGAGCGGGGGGAGCGTGGCCAGCCGCGCGGCAGCATCACGGTCACGCCGACGGCGTGAGGCGCTTCAGCCTGACACACGTCCTCCTGCCGCGTCGCGGGCCAGCAGCGCCGCGCCGATCACCGGCGGGTAGCGCGGCGTGACCGGCGCGCCGATCCCCAGCAGCCGGCATACCTCATCCCGCAGGAGATTGTCGGCGGCCAGCAGGCTGCCGGTGAAAACCGGCGGCGCAGTCGCATCAAGGCCCAGGCGGTGGCGCACCGCGCGCGCGGCCAGCGCCAATTCGCGCGCCGCTTCCTCAATCAGCCGGCGCGCCACCGCGTCGCCGTCGGCGGCGCAGGCCAGCACCAGCGGGGCCAGCCGCGCCACCTCGCTCACGCGCGGGGCCGCGTACAGCCAGGGGATCAGCGCCTGCGCTGTCTCCAGGCCCAGCGCGTTCAGCAGCGCCGGGGCCAGCGCCGTTGGCTGGCCGCGCCCGTCGTCCATGCGAACCACCGCCCGCAGGCCCTGCGCGCCCAGCCAGTAGCCGCTGCCTTCGTCGCCCAGCAGATAGCCCCACGCACCCGCCAGCGCCGCCTCCCCCGCTGCGCTCACGCCGTAGGCCAGGCTGCCGGTCCCGGCCAGCAGCAGCAGCCCGCGACGCGCGCCGTGCCCCCCCACCAGCGCGATCTCGTAATCGCTGCTCAGGACGGCCTGCGCCCCTGGCGCGGCAGCCGCCACCACCGCCCGCAGCCAGTCTGCGGCGTGCGCGGTGTCAGCCCCGGCCACGCCGATGCCCACCGCCCGCACCTGCTCCGGCGCGGCCTCGGCGCTGGCGAGCGCGGCCTGCACGGCGGCGACGATGCGCCGCCCTGCCTCCTCGCGGCCTAGGGCGTTGGGGTTGACCGCCGGGCCGGACGCCTCGCCGTGCACCTGTAAGGCAGCGTCTACTACGGCGACGCGCACGGTGCTGCCGCCGCCGTCCACGCCCAAATATAGGTCAAGCCTGGCAGACATACGCTCAGGCGGGCGACTGAGCGTCGGCGGGGCGCTCTTCGCTGACTGCCGGCGCGGACGACACGCCTTTGGCGGATTTCAGCGCCTGCGCCAGCGGGACGGACGGCTCAGCGCCGGGGAACGGGTCTTCTTGAGCGATCTTGCGGATGACGTAAAACACGATCACGCGCAGCGTGCTCATGATCGGAGCGACTAGAAACGCGCCCAGCACGCCGCCCAGCGCCGCCCCGATGAACACGCCGACAATGATCACCGGCAGCGGCAGGTCGAGCGCGTCGCCCAGAATTTTGGGCGCTACCACGTTCCAGATCACCTGGCTGATGAGCAGGTTGACGATCACCACCAGCAGCGCAAACAGGCCGTTCGACATCTCAGTGAACACGGTCGAACCCTGGATCAGCGGGACAATCGCCAGCGGCCCCAGGGCGATAAAGCCGCCGATGGTGGGGATGAGCGAGATCACGCCGGTGAAGATGGCCAGCACTGGCGCGCCCGGCACGCCCATCAGCACAAGCTGCGCCCAGGTGATAGCGCCCACGATGAAGCCGATGAACACCTGGCCGCGAAAGAACCCGTTCCACACCGCCCGCAGCTTCTCGATCAGCAGCGCGGCCTCGCGGTGATAATCCGGCGGAATCCAGCGCGCGATCTGCTGCTGGCTGTGCGGCAGATCGAGCAGCACCAGAAACGAGACGAAAACCGCCAGCAGCAGCGCAGCAATGAAACCAGCCGCGCCGCTGATGGCCGACGTCACCGTGCCGGTGACGGTGCTGGCCACGTTGAACAGGCTGTTGATCAGCTCCTGCAGGTTGAGTTCTCCCAGGATGTCGGCCGCGCCGTTGGCCTGCGCTTCCTCGCCCAGCACGAACAGGCGCAGCGGCATGATGAACGGGTTTAGGTCGAGCTGCACGTTGAGCACCTCGAACACGCCCTGTTCAGGGGTGTAGGCGCGCAGCTCCTCAACCACGCGGTCGTAAGCCTGTTCGCCCTGGTTGGCCAGCGTGCGCACGCCGTCGGCAAACGTCGGAATGATGATCAGCAGCGCGCCGAACACCGCCAGCACAAACAGCAGGTAAATCACGGCCACAGCCCCAGCCCACGGCAGGACGCTGCGCCGGTACAGCCAGCGGGTTGGCGTGTACATCACGAACGCCAGCAGGAAAGCGAACGTGAGCATCTGGATCACTGGGGCCAGCAGCGTCAGCGCGTAGATGCCGGCGATAATCAGAAAGATGGCCGCGATGGTGCGCGCTGTGCGGCCCCACTGCGGGTGATATTTGCTGGTGAGCACCGGCTCGTTTTCCGGCTGCGGGTGCGCGCTCACGCTGTTTCCTTTCCGGTTATGTGCGCCTCTCGTTTACTATAACGTTTTTGATCGGCTGAAGTCGCGCTTCAGCCCAGCCCAGCGGCGATCGCCGTGTGCAGGGCGCGGCGGAATTCGTACAGGCCGGGCTTGAGCCGCCCGTAGTAGACGTTGTTGGTCAGGCAGGCGATCACCAGCCGCCGGTCGGGGTCCACCCACAGCGACGTGCCGGTGAAGCCGGTGTGGCCGTAGGCGCGCGCGCTGAGCAGGTCGCCAGCCGAGGCTTCGTGGCGCGGCTTGATCAGCCAGCCCAGGCCGCGCCGCATGCCGTCGGTTTCAGCGTGTTCCTGGGTGGCGGCGCGCAGCAGCGGCAGCGGGATGCCCAGGCGCGGGTCGTCGTCCAGCCAGGCTTGGCCCAGCGCGGCCACGTCGCGGGCGGCGGCGAACAGCCCGGCGTGCCCGGCCACGCCGCCCACGCCGCAGGCGTTTTCGTCGTGCACCTCGCCCCAGACGCGCCGCCCGCGCCAGGCCGAGTCGTCTTCAGTCGGGGCGATGCGCTCGCGCGGCCAGCCCGCCTGCACCGGGTTGAACGTCACGGTGTCCAGCCCCAGCGGGCCGATCACACGGGCGCGGACAGCCGCCTCCAGCGCGCCGGGGGCGTTGTTGAGGCGGCTGGCTGCCTCGCCCAGCAGCATCAGGCCCAGATCGCTGTAGCGCACGGTCACGCCGTCCGGCTGGCCCACGAACGGATAGCCGCACAGGGCGGCCAGCGCGCGCGCCCAGCGCGCCTCGCGGGGCACGGGGTCAGGTTGATCTGGCGGCGGGGGCGGCGGCCCGGCAGCGTTGAACACGTCGCGCCATGGGGCCAGCCCAGAGGTGTGCGTCAGCAGGTGGCGGAAGGTAACGCGCTGCGGGTCGGCGGTTTGGCCAACGAGGCCCGCCGGCGCGGGCAGGCGCTGGCGCGTGTGCGGGTCCTGGCCGCCCTCGATGGGGCGCGGGCCGGACGCAGCGAACTCCGGCACGATCGCCGCCAACGGCGCGTCGAGATCGAGGCGGCGGGCCGCCGCCAGCCCCAAGAAGGCCGTCGTCGTGAACAGTTTGGTCACCGACGCCAGATCGAAGAGCGCGTCGGGCTGGGCGGGCCGCTGGCGTGTCTCCGGGTCAAGCCAGCCCCAGGCGGCGTTGAGGCGCGCCGCGCCGCCCTGCACGACCGTCAGCGCCAGCGCCGGCACGACTGTCCCCAGGTTAGCGCGCGCGATTTCCTCGACGGCGGCGTGCGTTTCCGCCGGCAGCGCGAAAACCGCTTCGGCAGCGCACAGGTCAGCCAAGCGAACCACTGTTCAGCCCTCCTACGCCAGCGCGACCGGCAGCCGACCAGCCGGGACGAAGCGCCCCAGCAGCGCGTCGGCGGCGGCCTCCAGCGAGGGCGCGCTGTCGCCGCAGGTGCAGATGACAGCATCTGCGCCGGGCAGCGCGGCGGCGTCGTAGGGGTTGGCCAGGCACACCAGCACGGCGCGCGGCGCGGCCTCGATCAGCGCCCGCGCGCGGGCCAGCTCGTCCGGCCACAGGTGCGCGCTGCGCGTTGCCAGCACCAGCAGGTCGGCGCTGGCGGCAAGCTGGCGGGCGCGCGCCAGCGCGGCGGGGTCGTCGTTGGCAGGGGACAGCGCTGCGCAGGCTAACTGCGGCATCTGCGCCCGCAGCAGCCGCGCCAGGCTGGTGTCTGCGCCGCGCTCCAGCGCCTGGGACTCCAGATGCGAGGCGAACTCGACCAGCGCCACGCCGCGCCCATCCGCCGGGCGCAGCGGCAGCAGATCGTCGCCAGCGCCCAGCAGCGCCGTGCCGGCGCGGGCCGCCTCGCGCATCAGCGCCAGGTGCGGCGGGCTGCCGACGACGTCCAGCGGCGGGCGGGCGGCATCCAGGGCGCGGCGAGCGCTGAGGGCCTGCACGCGGCCCGCGGCAGCCTGCACCCGTTCGGCCGGCAGGCGGCCGCTGCGCGCCGCCGCCAGCAGCGCGGCGTAGGCCTCCTCTTGATAGGCGCGGGTGTGCGAGAAGAAGATCACGTCGCTGCCGGCCAGCGCCGCCAGCACGGCGGATTCGCCCGCCCCGTAGTAGTCGCGGACAGCGCGCATCTCCAGACAGTCGGTGCACACCAGGCCGTCGTAGCCGATGCGCTCGCGCAGGACGCCCTGCACCACCGCCGGCGCGAGCGTGGCCGGGCGCTGATCGTCGAGCGCGGTGAACGTGACGTGCGCCACCATCACCGTGTCTACACCGGCTGCCACTGCCGCGCGGAACGGCACCAGGTCGTGCTCCCACAGCGCGGCCAGCGGCGCATCCACCCGCGCCATGGCGACGTGCGTGTCCACCGGCGTGTTGCCGTGGCCGGGGAAGTGTTTGGCTGTCGCGGCCACGCCCTGCGCCTGAAAGCCGCGAATCTGCGCGGCGGCCAGCGCGCCTACGCGGGCTGGATCGCCGCCCAGGGTGCGCGTGCCGATTACGGGGTTCTCGCGGTGGGCGATGTCCACCACGGGCGCTAAGTTCCAGTTGATACCCAGGGCGCGCAGCTCGGCGGCTAGGGCGGCGCTCACACGCTCGGCCAGCGCCTCGGAGTCGGCAGCGCCCAGCGCCAGCGCGCCAGGGCTTTCGCTGAAGCCAGCGGCGGCCCGCAGCCGGGCGACGCGCCCGCCCTCCTGGTCAACCGCGATCAGCAGGGGGCGCGCGGCGGCGGCGCGGCAGGCGGCAGTCAGGTCGGCAAGCTGCGCCGGGCTGGCCACGTTGCGGCTGAACAGGATCACGCCGCCGATGCGGCCAGCCGCCAGCCACTCTAAGATGTAATCGGGTGGCGCGAGGCCCTCAAAGCCGGCGAAAAGCATCGCGCCAACGCGCTGTTCCAGGGAATCGGTCATGAAATCACTGCCAGTCTGTTGTTGCCAGCCGCAGGGGTTGGGAAAGGTTTGCGCCAGGTTATACCACATCTATGAGCGCGAAGCCCAACACTTGCCTTGATTGCGGGATGCACCGCCGCGCGCGAGACATAACCGGGAGGCGCAGCAGACCCACAATCCTTAACATGTCTTTGGTAAACTGCGCTGTAAACACAGCGACTGCAAGCTGGAGGCTGTCCATGAAACCGCGCGTCCTCATCCTCTGCACGGCCAACTCCGCCCGCTCACAGATGGCCGAAGGGCTGCTGCGCCACCTGGCCGGCGACCGGCTGGAGGTGTTCAGCGCCGGCTCGAAGCCGTCGGTGGTCAACCCCTACGCGGTGCGCGCCATGGCCGAGCGCGGCATTGACATCAGCGGCCACCGCTCCAAACACCTGAACGAGTTCCTGAACGAGCCGTTCGACTACGTGATCACTGTGTGCGACGCCGCCGCCGAAACCTGCCCGGCCTTCCCGGGCCGCGCCGAACGGGTGCACTGGAGCTTTCCCGATCCGGCGGCTGTCGAGGGCGACGACGCGGCGGTGCTGGCTGCGTTTGCGCAGGTGCGCGACGACCTGGAAAGCACGCTGGGGGCGTGGGTCAGCAGCCTGTAACAGTGCAGAGCCGTTTTCCTAAACGCACAACTTCTGCTACACTTGCAGCAGGTTTACAGGCCTTAACAGAGGCGGCGGGCAGCCGCGCAGCGCGGGCCAGAGAAAGGTTCTGAGAAGATGATTAAGCGGCTGATCGCGACTTTGCTTGTGTGCGTTCTGCTGGTGACTGCAGCCGCGCCGGCGCTGGCGCAGTCACAGCCCGAACCGGTAGCCATCGTCAACACCGGCGCGCTGAACGTGCGCTCCGGCCCCGGCCTGGGCTTCGGCGCGATCGCCACGCTGCCGCAGGGCTTCGGCGTGCGCATGGTGGCCCGCAACACCGAGGGCAACTGGGTGCTCATCGCCCTCACCAATGGCGTGACCGGCTGGGTCAACGTGAACTATCTCTACACCCGCTACCGCGTGCGCGACCTGCCCATCAACGATGCCGCCCCCGCTTCGCCCATCACCCCGACGGCGCGGGTGCGCGGCGTGTTCGCCCTCAACGTCCACACCAATCCAGACCCGGCCGCGCCGGTGATCGCCGTGCTGGGGCTGGATCAGACGGTGGAGCTGACGGGGCGCAACTTTAACAGCACCTGGGCGCAGGTGCGCCTGCCCAACGGCGTCAGCGGCTGGGTGCTGGCCGCCAATGTGGTCGCTTCCGTGCCGGTGCGCAGCCTGGCCCCCGCCGACGGCTCGGTTTACGCGCCGCCGCCGCCCTCAGCGCCGGCTGGCCCGCGCGTGCACGTGGTGCGCCGCGGCGAGACGCTTTCGGCCATCGCCCAGCGCTACGGCGTCAACGTCTTCACCCTAGCGGCAGCCAACGGCATTGTCAACATCAACCGCATCTACGCCGGCCAGCGCCTGGTGATCCCGTAGGCGTTACTCCTCGTGCCGCTGACGCCTGCCCGGCGCGAACGCCTGGCGCTGCTGGCCGTCCTGCTGCTGGCGGCGGCGCTGCGCCTTGGCTGGCCGGGCGTCAACTCCTTTGCTTACGACGAGGCGCAGCTCAGCCTGCTGGCGCTGCAGACAGCGCGCGGCGGGGCTGCAGTGCGCGTGGGGATGCCGTCGTCTGCCGGCGTGCCCAACCTGCCAGCCGCCGCCTGGGTCTACAGCCTGCCCTACGCCCTCTCGCCCGATCCGCTGGTGGCGACGCTGTTCACCGGCGCGCTCAACGTGGCTGTCGTGGCCGGCGTGTGGGCGCTGGCGCGCAGTGCCTGGGGCGGCGGGGCCGGCCTGCTGGCGGCGCTCTACCTGGCCGCCCTGCCATACGGCGCGCTCTACGCCCGCAGCGTGTGGGCGCAGGATTTGCTGCCCGCGCTGGGCCTTTTCTGGGGCTGGTCGGCCTACCGCGCCGCGCTGACGGGCAGCCGTGCCGCGCTGGCAGCGCATATCTTTGCGGCTGGGTTCGCCTTTCAGGTGCACTTTGCCGGCGCGGCGCTGATCCTGCCCACGCTCTACTGCGCCGTGCGCTGGCGCTGGTGGCGGCGGCCGCTGGCGCTGCTGCTGGGCGGGGGGCTGGCGCTGCTGGCGCTGCTGCCCTTCGCCTACGAGGCAGCCTGCTGCCGGCCGGACCTGCTGGCGCAGTTCAGCGGGGTGCTGGGGGGCGGCGCGGTTTTCAGCCTGGACGGCGCGCGCGAGCTGCTGCGGCTGGGTTTGGGCTGGGCCTGGGGCTACCTGCTCCTGGGCGCGCACCAGCCGCCGGACTCGCCGCTGCTGGCGGCGGCAGTGGGGCTAACACTGCTGGCCGGTGTGGTCGGGCTGACGCGGCTGCTGCGCAGCGCGCCGCGCGGCGGGCGCACCCTGGCGGAGATCACCGCCGTTTGGCTGCTGGCCGGGCCGCTGTTCTTTCTGCGCCACAGCACGCCGGTTCACCTGCACTATCACCTGGCGGCGCTGCCGGCGCTGGCCCTGCTGGTGGGGGCGGGAACGCACGCGCTCGGCTCCGGCTGGCGGCGCTGGCTGCCCGTGCTGCCCGCAGGGCTGGCCGCGCTGGCCTGGAGCGCCCAGCTCGCCGGCGGGCTGGCGCTGGCCGGCCAGATCGAGACGCCCAACGGCTTGGGCACGCCGCTGGCCCACACCCGCGCCGCCGCCTACGGCCTGCCGGATGACCGCCCAGCGCTGTTCTTCACCCACGGCGGCGACCCAGCGGTAGACGGCGAGGCGGCTGTCTTCGCGGCGCTGTGGTGGGGGCGCAGCTACCGCGTGTTCCCCGGCGAGTCGCTGCTGGTGCTGCCGGCTGCGCCCGCCTATCTGATGGCGACGCTGGCCCCCTTCCAGGCCTGGGAAGAGCTGGTAGACGGCGGCCTGGCGCAGGACGCAGGGACGTTTCCCCGGCGCGAAGGCGCGCTGCCCTTCGTCTACACCGCCTACGACGGCCGCAGCCTGCCCAGCGGCTTCGCCCTGCTGGACGCGCCGGTGGCGCTGGCCAACGGCGCGCAGTTGGAGGGCTGGAAGGCGCGCATGGTGGGGCCGCGCCTGCGCATCTCGACGCTGTGGCGCGTCCGCGAAACGCCGCCGGCTGGCGTGTACCAGCAGTTCCACCACCTGCGCAGCGCCGCCGCGCTCGACGGCCAGCCGCTGGCCATCGCCGACGTGCCGCTGGCCGCTGACCGCTGGCGGACGGGCGACCGGCTGGTGGTCATGGGCGACTTTTGGGCAGACGCAGGCGGGCCGTTCTGGGTGGACGTGGGCCACTACACGCTGCCGGACGTAGCGCGCATCCCGCGCGCCGACGGCGGCGCGGACGGCCTGATCCGCCTGGGGCCGTTCACCGCCGCGCCGCCGGAATAACCCTCTTCACCAGCCCGGCGGTTGGAGCTTGTCCACGCCCAGCACCTGGCCGGTGCTGGCCGATTCATACGAGCCGAACACCAACCGCACGGTCTTGAGGTTGTCCGCGCCGTTGGTCTCGGCCTGCGTCCCGGTCTGGAACGCCCGCACGAAATCCGCCTGGGCGGGCACGATGCTGGCGTGCACTTGGTCGTAGGCCGGGTCAGCCCAGGGATAGCGCGGCGGCACAAAGCGCCGCGCCAGCGTGCCGGCCTCGGTCGTCTCGCGGATCCATTGGTGCGGGCCAAGCTCCAGAAAGCCGCGGTCGCCCTCAACCTCGATGAACGTCTCCGGGAAACAGTCGTGCTCGCGGCGGGTGGCATAGCTCATTTCGCACACCACGGTCACGCCGTCGCCCATCGTCATCATGACCGTGGCCACGTCCTCGCCCTTGATGTCGGGGTGGATGCGAGTGGTGTGGGCGTAGAGTGTGGTCGCCTCGCCGAACAGGAAGCGCGCCACGTCCAGGATGTGACTGCCCACGTCGGTGAGCATGAACTGCTCCAGGTCCTTGAGGAACGGCTGGTTGTCGAACACCGGGAAGCTGCTGCGGAAATCAATGCGGGCGCGGAACGGCCTGCCGATGCGCCCCTCGTCGAGGATGCGCTTGAACTGGCGGATGGGGTGCTGCCAGCGGAAGTTCTCGTTGATGAACAGCGGCACGCCCGCGTCACGGCAGCCCTTGACCATGCGCTCGGCCTCTTCCAGCGTGGTGGCCATCGGCTTCTGACACACCACCGGCAGGCCGCGCTGCGCCGCCATCAGCGTTTGTTCGGCGTGCAGCTCGACGGCGGTGCAGATGTCCACAAAATCGAGCTGCTCGCTGTCGAGCAGTTCCTCGACCGAGCCGTAGACGCGCGGCACGCCGAACTCGGCGGCCAGCGCTTCGGCCTTGCTGACGGTGCGGTTGTAGAGCGCCACGCACGCCACGCCGCCCGCCTCGATCCAACCGGCAAGCTGGAAGCGCGCCCAGAAGCCGGTCCCCAGCAGGGCAAAACGTAAAGGTTTGGTCATGTTGCAGTCTCCAGTTATCAGCTAAAAGCTGACAGCGATTTCAGATAGGCGATGCTCTCGGCTGCCCAGGCGTCTTCCTTGGCGGCGGTGGCGTCGGGATCGGCCTCTGGCGGCGGCCACTGCTCGAGCACGGCGTTGAACGCGCGCCCGAAGTCGCCGCGCAGGCGGCCCAGCAGCCAGGGCAGGTCGAGCATCCCCTTGCCCGCCGGCGCGCCCTCCACGAGAAAGCCCATGCTATGGCTGGCGCGGCGGACGGTGAACTCCTTGACGTGCAGGTTAACGACGTGCGGCCCTAGCGCCGTCACCACCACGTCCGGCCCCTCCAGCGCGCCGAACGAGTTGACGGTGTCCAAACAGATGCCGACATGCGGGCTGTCAATGGCGCGCACGATGTCCGCCAGCGTCGCTGCCTTGAAGCGGTCGTGGTTTTCGATGGCCAGCGTCACGCCGGCCTGCTCGAATTCTGGCAGCACCCTGCGCGCCAGCTCGACCACTTCCTGCGGGGCCGGGTGATGGTCTTTCGTGTCCACCACCACGCGCAGGATGGGCGAACCGCAGCGCCGCGCGATCTCCAGCCAGCGGCGCAGGTGGTCGGGCTGAACCCCGCGCGTGCCCACCTCGATGCGCATGCCCAGCCGGCCAGCTTCGCCTAACAGCGCGTCGAACGCTGCCGGCGTCAGCGCGTCCAGCGGCAGGTTGTCGGCGTACTGCACCAGCTTCACGCCCAGCTCGGCGCTGCGGCGCAGGAAGGCGGTGTGATCCATGGGCCGCGACGGGAAGGGGTGGCCCGGCACGCCGATAGACCAGGCGTAGGCATACGTGCCGATTCCCAGCAGCGTCATACTGCCACCCCCAGCAGTGCCCGCGCGATAGCGCGCAGCTTGTCTGCCGGGCCAGCGTAGGCCCACAGCGTGAAGGTGTCGGCGCTGGCGCTGCGGCCGGTCCCGCCGCCGATCGCCTGCCCGCTGCACTCCATCTCGCCGAAACCGCCCAGGCCGCCGTCGTCGTTGTAGACGTGCACCGCCTGGCCGGCGCTGCCCGGCTGCTGCGGCGGTTCCTCGACGTACGGCGCGGACGGGTTGACGAAGAAGGCGCGCACCAGCAGGTACGGCTGCGGGCCAGCGGGGGCGAAGTAGGCCAGCCGCCCGTGCACGCCCACCGCCTTGTAGCCGGCCTTGAAGCGCTGCGCGCCGGTGATGTCCACGCGGATGTGGTCGCCGTGCACGACACGGGCGCTGTCAGGCAGGCCGCCGAAGTAATCCAGCACCTCGACGGCTGGCGTCACCGGAATCACGAGCTGGCCGCCGGGGTTAAGCTGGATCAGCACCCAGGTCTCGGCAGGCAGCGGGCTGTCGTCGCGCTCGGTCAGCGTGACGGTGTGCTCATAGCCGGCGAACGCGACGCCGGCGGTCAGCTCGTCATAACGGCTGAGGGCGCGCAGCGGGTCGGCCGCCGGGCGCACCGTGCGCGCCGCCGTGATGCGCTTCTCGCCGCCGCTGGGCAGGCCCTGCGCCGGCAGCGTCATGTCCGCCACCAGCGCCCAGCCGTCGCCGGCAGCCTCCAGCGCGTAGCTGGCGGGGTCAATCGCGGCGGGCAGGTTGTAGCTGGCGTCGAAGGCGAAGCGATCGCCGATGTTGTAAGCGAACTCCGGCGCGATCCACAGGCGCTCGCCGCCCAGGTTCCACGCGCCGGACTCGATCAGCGCGCGCAGGCCGTCGCCGCTGGATAGGGCCGCGCTGATCCAGTTGAGGCTGGGCGCGTCAGCGCTGAGGAACGGGCCAAAGATGCGCCCGCCGCGCCGTGTGACCACGGCCTGCGCCCCGTTCTGCAGCGCCAGCACGCCGTAGGCTTCGCCGCAGGCGTCGAGCGCGGCGCATAACTGCGTAAGCGTAATGTTGTTGTTCATGGTCTTTAGCTGCCACCCATCAGTCTTGAAACCTCACCCTCGGCCCCCTCTCTGCGCGGAGAGGGGGCCGAGGGTGAGATGCGCGCTTTACTGCGGCACGGCCGCTTTCTTGGTGATGTCGGCCACGCTCTGCTTGAGCGCGTCTAGGTTCATGATCTGCTCTTTCCAGTCCGGCTTGAAAATCTTGTCGTAGGCCTTGGCAATCGCCAGCTTAGCGCCGTCGGAGAAGGGGAAGCCGGCCAGGCCGAAGATGATGGCGAACTCGATGCGCACGTGGCCGCTGAGGAACTCCCAGGCGGCTTCGGCAGGAACGCCCATCTTCACGGCTTCGTCGTAGGCTTCTTTGATGGCGGTGATGACCGTGGCGGTGAACGTCTCAGCCAGCGCCGGCTCCATAATCGCCATCTGTTCGACAGTGACGCGGAAGGATTTCATCACGGGCGCGTACATGTCCCTGGCGATCTGCTCGCCCTTGGCGTAGTCCTCCTCCGGGCCGTGGTGCAGCGCGCACACGATATGATGCTTGGCCTTCACGCCGCCGAACCAGTCGGTGCGGGCTTCTTCCGTCACTTCGTCGTTGAACAGCGGCGGGTGGCAGGGGTGGGACACGAAGTAGGTGAGGTCCTCGCGGATGGGCATCACCCCGGCGTAGGCCGCCGCCGGGTCCAGGCCGATCACCATCGTGCCCGGCTTGAGCAGCGGGACGATCTCGTGCGTGATCTTGCCGATGAGCGCGTCTGGCAGCGCCAGGATAACGGCATCGGCCTTGCCCAGCGCCTCGGCCTGCGGGGTGGGCTGCAGGCCGCGCTTGGCCAGGTTGGCGATACCGGCCTCGCTCACCTCAACGTAGTACATCTCGTACTGGGGCATCTTCATCAGGTTGTCGGTGATGCGGCAGCCCATCTTGCCGCCCGCGCCCATGAGTGCGATTTTGGTGGTCATGTGTCCTTTTGTCCTTTGCTTTGCCTGGCTCGATGAGAGCCGGATAATCGAATGTTGGTTTGACTCGCCACCTCACCCCCCTTACCCCTCTCCATGCGACTTCCCCCCCAACCCCCTCTCCATGTGGAGAGGGATTTAGGGTGAGGTGAATCAGGGCTACACCTTCCCCTTCAAAATGCTGCCGAAGTAATCCGGCTTGCCCACCTGCCCGGCCTTGAGCGAAATCTCCAGGCCGTCGAAACGGCTCTCGTGCGACCGCGCGCGGCACAGCGGCGAGCCGGGCGCGACCGGTATAATCACCTCCAGCGCATAGATGCCGAGCTGGCGCGAGGCGTGGCCGCAGGTGTCGCCGCCCGCCACCACTGCCCGCGTCAGGCCGGTTTGCTCCAGCAGCGCCCGCAGGATGCGCCCCTGCTGCGCCCCCAGCCGCGCCCCCACGCTGCGCGGGTCCAGCCCCAGCCGCTCCAGGTGGCCGTTGGTGGCGGGGATGGCCGGGTCGTCCGGGCCGTGCGCTGAGAACATCACCACGCTGCGCCCTGCGCCCAGCTCGGCCAGCGCCGCCGCGATAACCGCCTCGCGCGCGCTGTCCGCCGTGTCGGGGTCTACTAGGCGCGGGCCGTCCAGCCGGATGGGAACGAAGCCGTTTTCGATCGCCCAGGTGATCTGGGCCGCCGTCTGCGGCGCGGCGCTGCCGGAGATCACGATGAGCTGGTTCACCGGGCCGGGTGGTTCCGGCGGCGGCGGTTTGTGCGCCAGCCCGATCTGCTGCCAGTGAGCCACCAGCGCGTACTCGACGCCGGACGACGCCGCCATGAACACCGGCTGCGCGTTGGCGCGCTGCCAGATCAGCCGCCCGATGGCGCACAGGTGGTTCTGATCCACCGTGTCGAGCATGACGATCTGCGCGCCGTCGCGCACCAGGCCGTCGAAGTAGGCGTCCAGCTCGGCGTCGGGCCAGGCCAGGTGCAGCAGGTCCACCAGCGCGATCGGCCTGGCCGTCTGCCTGCCCAAGTGCAGGCGCAGGTCGGCCTCGTCCATCGGCGTTATCGGGTGTTTGCTCATCGTCGGGTGGCGGTCGAGCCGGTAGGTGGCGTCGCCGACGGTGGCGAACAGGTTGCCGAAGGCCAGGTAGCGCTTGAGGATGGGCGCGCCCACGACCATCGGCACGAACGGCGGGTCGAAAATCTCCCAGCCGATGTCAATCGCGCGGCCGATGCTGCCCACGCGCGGCGAGCTGTCGAACGTGGAGCAGATTTTGTAGTGGAACAGCGGCGCGCCCAGCGCCTTCAGCGCGCTGAACTTGGGCGGCAGCTCCTCGTCCATCTGCTCCGGCGTCATCGAACGGCTGACGCCGGCCACGCCCAGCGCCCGCACATGGGGGAAGTGTTCCTGGATGAAATCCGGTGTCGGCGGGTCCAGGAACAGCACCGTCGGCACGCCGTTAAATGTGAGCGACTCCATCACGTCAGTCGAGCCGGTGAAGTCGTCGCCGTAAAACGTGAGCAAAAGGTCGTTCATCGGTCTGCAAATGTCTCCAATGCCAGCCGCAGCGCGCGGTGGTCGCGCGCGTAAACGTCAAGCGGAATGCCCTGGGCGGCGGCTTCCCACGCCTCGCGGATGCTGGTGACTCCGGCAGCCGGGCCGTCCGGGTGGCCCATCGTGCCGCCGCCGGCCACGAACAGCGCGTCGCTGCTGCCCAGCGCGGCGTAAGTGTCTGGGGCCTGCCCGGCCCACTGGCCAGAGGCGAACACCGGCATAACCGGCCTGCCGCCCAGAAACGGCGAGAGACAGGCTCGCGCCGAGGCGATCACCGATTCGTCGCTCTCGCAGAACTTGTTGCGGATGCCGTTGACGTGGAACTGATCCACGCCCGCCAGCCGGAAGAACTTCTGGAAGGCGGTGTACGCCATGCCCAGCAGCGGGTGACGGCTGTACATACCCCAGCCGCAGCGGTGGCCGTGAATGGCGACCTGGCAGCGGCGGCGCAGGTGCGCCACGCCCGCCGCGCCCACGCTGATCATGTTGACCATGACGCATGTGCCGCCGTGCTGCACCACGGTATCGTGCTGGCGCAGCATGTCGTCAATGTCGCCGCTGATATTGAAGGCGAACATGACCTTTTTGCCGGTTTTCTGGGCGTGGTCGTTGATGACAGCCATCACTGCCTTCACCCGTTCCTCGAAAGGCGAGTACGGCGGGTTGGCGATTTTCTCGTCGTCCTTGATAAAGTCCACGCCCGCGCCCACCAGCTCCCTGACGACGGCGGCGGTTTCGGGCGGCTTGAGGCCCACGCTCGGCTTGATGATCGTGCCGATCACCGGACGGCCGTAGACGCCGGTGAGCTGGCGCGTGCCTTCAACGCCGAACTGCGGGCCGGGGTACTTCTCGGCGAAAGCCGGCGGCAGGTCAAAATCGAGCAGGCGCAGCCCAGAAAACGGCCCCAGCTCGTAGACGTTGCCAGCAAGGGTGGAGATGAGCACCGGCAGGTTGCAGCCCACGTTCTCGAACGGGAACGAGAGCGCGATCTCAGCCCGGCGGTAGGTGTAGGGCGGCGCGCTGCCCTTGGGCGGTTTCGCGCCAGGGAGCGCTGGCGCGTCTACTGGGCCGAGGTCAATCAGGCTTTCGACGCGGCCGCCGTGGTGCTCCAGCAGTTCGGGCGTCTCGCCCGCCACTTTGACGAACGTGCCGGCGGACATCTCGCCCGCCATCACTGCCGCCGCCTTCTCCAGCGGGTGGGCGGTCTCGATGAGGTACTTGGCGGTGATGCGTTCAGCGCTCATGTGGCGGCTCCGTCTATGCGGGCAAGGGCGTAGGGCAGCAGCGTGACCGGCAGGCCGTCGGACGCGGGCCGGGCCTCCTGGCCAGGCGCGGCGCGCCAGGCTTCGGGGTCGCGCATGGCCTGTTCGACGTTGGTCTCGTCCAGCGTCTTGATGGTGACCGGCCCGGCCAGGCCGCGCACAGTGACTGTCTGGGGGCGCGCCGTGAAGTTGGCCAGCAGGACGCGCAGCCGGCCGCCCCTGCGCACGGCGACCCCGTCGGTGGTCAGCGGCGCGCTGGCCGTGACCGCCAACGCCTCGCCGCCGGCGAACTCGCCCAAATCGGCGAACACGTGATACAGCGGGTAGACGCCGCCGGGGAACGACGGGAACTTGGCCGGGACAGGCGGGCCGTCCTCGGTCTCCATTACGCCGCGCCAGCCGGTCGTTTCGTAGTAGGTGAGGGCAGCCGCGCCGCCTTCCGCCAGGTAGCGCACGCTGCCGGCCGTCCAGCCCGCGCCGAACAGCGAGGCCTGGCGCGGGTCCACCTGGGGCGGCAGCTCGCCGGGCGGCGTCTCTGGCTCTGGGCCGGTGGCGTTGGGGTTCCAGCGCATTTTGAACGTGACCGGCGAAACGATCACCGGTTTGCCGCCGCTGAACTGCTGCGCGCTGGTGACGGTGACGGCCTGCGCCGCCAGTGTCTCGACGAGCGAGGCGTTGTCGAAGGCGTGCACCTGCGGGTTGATCGAGTAAACGACGAAGTCGGCGTCATCCGTCGGTGGGCGCTGGCGGTTGAGTTCGGCGAAGAAGGCGTCTGTGCCAGCGCCCACCGGCGTCCCCCCTGCGTAATCGGCGAGGCGCTCGCGGCCCAGGCGCGCCCACGGCGCGCTGGTGGATTTTTCGCTGGCGTGAAAGACGATCCAGCGGGCCACCGGCGCGTTGAGTTCGTCGGCCAGGGCGCGCAGGGCGGCCAGCTCGTCACCGGCCGCGTCGCTAACGTGGGCCGCCACCTCAAGCTGCGCGCCAATGCCGACAGCCTCGGCGGCGGCGCGGCGCAGGGCCGCCTCCCAGCCGGGCGCGCTCAGGCGCAGATCAACGCGCAGGTGGCCCAAGTTCAGCGCTTTGAGCCGGTCCAGCTCGCGCGCGCGCAGCGGCTGGCCGTGGCTGGCCGCGCCCAGGCCCAGCGGCGGCAGCGGCCCGACAGCCTCGCGGCTGACGGTGAACGCCAGCGGGGCGGGGGCGCTCTCGGCGGCCGGGGCCGTGCCGCTCAGGCGCAGCGTGACCGTCTGGACGACTTTCGTCCCCTTCTCCACGGTGACGGGGAAGGGAAGTTCCAGCGGCGTGCAGTAGGTCTTGTATGAGGCGTCCGTCCAGTTGCGCTGGTCCTCCATCTCGAACGTGTCGCCTTCCATCAGCACTTCGGCGGTCACGC
The DNA here is from genome assembly GCA_034435995.1 of Anaerolineae bacterium. Classification (GTDB taxonomy): domain Bacteria; phylum Chloroflexota; class Anaerolineae; order Aggregatilineales; family Phototrophicaceae; genus DAOTWC01. The sequence goes on from DAOTWC010000164.1 coordinate 16,858, forward strand.
CCGGCACGACCTGATGCGCGATGGCGCGCAGGTTCTTGAACGGCTGGTGCGGCGCGATGTGCAGCGGGAATTGGCCTTCTGACTGCTGGCCGTCCACTGTACGGATGGTGCAGGCTTTGCCCGCGCACGACATCGGGTGCAGCACGCAGAAGCCGATCCGGTTGCGGCGAAACGTCGCGCGCGCCTCGCCGTCGAAGTGGAAGGCGACCGTGCCGTCGGCTGCGCCGGTGATCGTGCCGGTCCAGACGAAGTCCACGTCGTTCTGGACATGTTCGCTGCGAAACTGGATGCGGAACGAATCCCGCCCTGCCTCAATCTGTTCGTCGCTCAGGCGGCCGGGGACTGTGCCCCAGTTGTGGTCGCGCACGGCTGCGTAGATCATCAGCAGCACGTCGGCGCTGCCCAGTTTGATACAGCGCAGCGCGCCGTTTTCGTAGGTCAGCGCCAGCGGCCCGGCGCGCAGCGCAGCCGGCTGCGGGGCCGGCTGACCGCTGCCGTCGTAGAGCATCGGGTTCATTGTACTTGGCCTTCGATCTCGATCGGTCGGATAAATCGCCGCTTGAGCTTGGCCAGGTTGGCCTCGCGCAGGCTGTCGAAGAACACGGCGATGAAGATGATGACCGCGCGCACCATCGGCTGGAGATACAGGTTGACGCTGTTGAACACCAGGCCCGCCTGCACCATTTGAATCAGCAGCGCGCCGATGACTGTGCCGGCCACGCCGCCCACGCCGCCGAACAGGCTCGTGCCGCCCAGCACCGCCGCCGCGATGGCGTCGAACTCGCGCCCCTCGCCGAAGCTGCGGTCCAGCCGGCCAATCTGGGCGATGAGGATGAAGCCGGCCAGCGCCGCGCAGAAGCCGGAGAACATGTAGACCATCGTGATAACGCGGTCGGTGTTGATGCCGGCTTTCTTGGCCGCCTCGATGTCGTTGCCCACGGCGTACACCTGCCGCCCGATGGGCGTGCGGGTGAGGATGACGTAGGCGATGATAACCACGATGACGAAGGCGATGATGGGCATGGGAATGCCCAGCACGTTTGTCAGGCCGAACTGCGTCATGATCGGCGGGAAGTCAATCTGCTTGGACTCGGTGAGCGCCGTGCCGATGCCGCGCCCCACCACCAGCGTGCCCAACGTCACCATGAAGGGGATGATCTTCAGGCGCACGATGCAGAAGGCGTTGAACGCGCCGTAGATCGTGCCCACAATCAGCGCCACGATCAGCGCCGGCAGCACATCCAGCCCGGCCTGGCGCATCAGCAGGCCGGCGATCACCGACGACAGGTACATGTTCGACCCCACCGACAGGTCAATGCCGGCGGTGAGCAGCACGAACGTCATGCCCACAGCGATGATGCCGGTGAACGACGCCTGCTTGATGATGGTGTTCATCACGCTGTCCGGCTCGAAGAACTTGGGCGACGACAAGCCGAAAACCACAAACACGGCCACAAACAGCACGATTGTCGAGTTGTTGAGCAGAAGCTGCCCGATGCTGCGCCGTCCGTTCATGCCAGCACACCCTCCCCCTCGCGGAAGGCAGCCTGG
>DAOTWC010000165.1:0-14102 GCA_034435995.1 Anaerolineae bacterium
AGGTGGCAGCGGCGGTCGCGCCGGCCCGCTTCTTCGACCACTATTTCAGCGTGTTCGCCTGAAGGGTTCAAACCCTGAGCGCGCCGCGGAATCCCCGGGCGCTGTAGAAAGAGGGCGCGCTGTTGTGGTACACAAAGACCCTGCCGTAGCGGCGATCCATAAAGATGGCCCCGCCGCGCTTTCGAATATCAGGGGGCGTCTCTACCCAGCTTGACGTTTTGGTGTCGAATTCGCCAAGCGTTTGCAGCTCTCGATACTGCTCTTCCGTCAGCAGCGCAATGCCCATGGCGGCCGCCATGTCAACTGCGCTGCCCGCTGGATGCACCCCACGCTTTTCCCGCGCCTGCTGCCCCTCGCGGTCGTAACACACGTTTCTGCGGCCCACCGGGCTTTCCGCCGAACAGTCATAAAAGATATATTCACCCGTGTCCTGATCGTAACCCACGACATCCGGTTCGCCGCCGGTTCTTTGCATCTCGCTGAGCGACCAGAGCTTAGCGCTGTTTGCCGCCAGCTTGGCCCGCACATCAGCCCACGCAAGGCCCGGATGGCGCTCCATGTTTTTCTCAAAACGGGCCTGCAGGGTGTTGAGAAGTTCGTCGCGCTGTTCTGCGGGCAGTTCCACAGGGGGTCTCTTTCCACGGCGCTTAGGCGCACAGCCAAGATTGACACACATGTTCTAATACGGCCAGCATACAGGAAAACGCTTTACCCGTCAAGCAGCGGCGGCGGCCTGTGCGCCGCTTAGGGTGGTGGTACAGCGGCAACGACAAACACAGAGCAGCCCCCGGTTGAGGGCCTGGGCGGCGCGTCTCCGGGGGCTGCGGGGAAGGGTGCATCACACCGGGACGGGCGCCTGGTACTGCGCCGCCATCTTCGCCAGGTTGACAACGAACGGCGGGCGGATCACGCCCATCTCAGTGATGATGGCGGTGATGTAGTGGTTCGGGGTCACGTCGAAGGCCGGGTTGCCGGCCGGCGACCCCTCCGGGGCGATGCGCTGTCCCTGGATCACGGTGACTTCTTCCGGCTCGCGCTCCTCGATCTCGATCAGGTCACCGTGCGGCAGGGACAAATCAATGGTGGAGAAGGGCGCAACGACGTAGAAGGGAACGCCGTGCGCGCGCGCCACCAGCGCCAAGTTGTACGTGCCGATCTTGTTGGCGGTGTCGCCGTTGGCGGCGATGCGGTCGGCCCCCACCAGGCACAGGTCTACGCCGTGCCGGCGCATGTAGTGGCCGCTGGCCCCGTCGGCGATGATGGTGTGCGGCACGCCCAGGTTCTTCAGCTCCCAGGCGGTGAGGCGCGCCCCCTGCAGCCGGGGCCGGGTTTCATCTACCAGCACGTGCAGCTTTTTACCCTGCTGGAAAGCCGAGCGCACCACGCCCAGCGCTGTCCCCCAGCCGACAGTGGCCAGGCTGCCGGTGTTGCAGTGGTGGATGATGGTGGCTGGGTTGGGCACAAGCTCTGCGCCGAACGCGCCCATGCGCTGGTTGATGGCGATGTCCTCGTCGGCGATGCGCTGGGCTTCGGCCAGCAGCGCCTCGCGCAGCGCCTCGACGGTGTCCAGCGCGGGATCGGCGGCGCGTTTGAGCATGCGCTCGATGCCCCAGAACAGGTTGACGGCGGTGGGGCGCGACGCGCCCAGCACGCCGCCGGCGGTCTGGAGGTCAGCGCGCAGCGCGTCGGCAGTGGCGGCGGCGCTGGTGAAGGCGGCCAGCGCCATGCCGAAGCCGGCGGCCGCGCCGATGGCGGGCGCGCCGCGCACGACCATCGTCTTAATGGCGGCGGCCACGTCCTGGTAGGTGCTGAAGCGGACGATCTCGAAACGGTGCGGGATGACGGTCTGGTCAATCATGCACACCTGGCCGTCTTCCCAAAAGACGGTGCGGGTTTCTTCAATCACGTGGTCACTCCTTCCAGGGATACGTCGGGCGGCACTCAGTGGCGATGGCGACCAGGTCCTCGATGGTCTGCATTTCGCGGCGGCGCTTGATGAGCGCCACGCCGATGTGCAGCGCCAGGCTGCCGGCGATGGCGCGCTCGTGCACGTCCTCGATGCCGCGGATGTCCACCACCCCCGCCAGCCCGATGACGCGGCGCATCATCTTGCACGCGCCCAGGCCGGCGGTGTCCTGCAGCAGGCGCACCATGTAATCGCGCTGGTAGGCCGGCGGCATGTTGATCGGGTCCACCTGGGACCAGACGAAGCTGTTGAACTCGCGCTCGAACACCTTCCACAAGTCAATCACGGTGTCGGTAAGGTACTTGCGAAAATCGGCGCGCTGGTCTGGGTCTTTGGTGCGCACCTCGTGGGCGGCGTAGTTGAGGAACAGGTTGCCGATCACCGCGCCGATGTCGAAGCCCATCGGCCCGTAGAAGGCGAATTCCGGGTCAATGACATAGGTGTCGGTCTGGTTGACCATGATGCTGCCCGTGTGCAGGTCGCCGTGAATCAGCGCCTGGGCGTGCGTCATGAACTTTTCCTTCATCTGCGCCACTTCGACGCGCAGGTCGTCGTCGGCCTGGAGCGCCAGCACCTGCGGCTCAAGCTCCTTGTGGAAGGCGTTGCGCTCGGTGCGGCGGTACGGCTCGGTGAAGATCAAGTCCTCGGTGATCTTGCACAGCTCCGGGTTGATGAAGCGCGCCACCTCCAGCTTCTTGGTGCGGTAATCCAGCATCAGGTCGGACGTGCCGCCGAGCGTGCGCGCCAGAAACAGGCCGATGTGCTCGGCAAAGTGGGGGTATTTGATGCCCTGGATCAGCCCCTTGCGCATGATGATGTGATCGTCCAGGTTCTGCATGGCGATCAGGTACATGTCGGGGTCGTAGAAGTAGGTGCGCGGGGTGTGCTGCGGCACGAGGCGGTACTCGACTTCCAGGGCTTGCGCCTCAATGCGGGCGCGGTCGGCGGGCATGGGCCAGCTTTCGCCCACCAGCCGCACGTAAGGCAGCGCCTGCTTGAGCACCACCGTGCGCCTGCGGTCGGCTTTGGCCCACACCTTGAACACCAGGTTCAGGTTGCCGTCGCCCACCTCGACCGCTTCCAGGTCTTCGCCCTCACGGAAGATTTCGAGCAGCTCCGGGCGCGAGCGCACGTAGTCAACGACGGTGTCTATATCGAGCGCGCGGTATTTTGGCGAGAGTTCAGTGAACATCGCAGCTCCTTGTTCGTGTGGCGTCTGGCAGATTCAGCCCGACAAGCGTATCAAGTCTCTCTCCAGCAGCGGCGGGATTTTCGGGCGAGGTTCGACCGATCGGGTTCAACCTCACCCGGCGCGCGCTCTGCACACGGCGAGCGGGCGCGATGAAGCCCGCCGCTCACGTCCGGTCGCGCGGGGCCTTGCCGGAGAAAACGACGTTCACCAGCAGGGCGACCAGCAGCACGACGCCGGTGATAAACTCCTTCAGAAAGCTGTCAATGCTGGGGATGTTATCTAGGCCGTTGCGCAGCGTGCCGTAGATGAGCAGGCCGACCACCGTCTGCGGGATGCCGCCGCGCCCGCCGGTGAGGGCTGTGCCGCCCAGCACGACCGCGCCGATGGTGTCAATCAGCAGGCTGTTGATGACCTGCGGCTGGGCGCTGCCCAGCCGCCCCATGTTGACGATGCCCGCCAGGCCGGCGGTGAAGCCGCAGATGGCCAGCGCCGAGGCGGTGATCAGGCCGGTGTTGACGCCCGCCAGCCGCGCGGCAGATTTGTTGGCGCCGGTCATGTAGACGTAGCGGCCGTAGCGCGTGTAGCGCAGCACCAGGTGGGCGGTGAACAGACACACCGCCGCCACGATCACCAGCACGCGGATGCCGTTGGGGCCGCCGATGCGCCCGCTGCCCAGAAACGACGACAGCTCGGAAATCTCGAAGATGATGCGGCCCTTGCTGATGAAGATGCCCAACCCAGAGGCGATGAGCGAGACGGCCAGCGTGGACATGAACGACGGGATGCGAAAGCGCGTGCTGGCCACGCCGCTGACGATGCCCAGCAGCGTCGCCACGCCGATGGCCGCCAGCGTGGGCGCTGGCTCTGGCCAGTTCAGATTGGCGAACAGGTGGGCCGCCAGCACGCCGGTGAGCGTAACGACCGAGGCGATGCTCAGGTCAATCTCGCCGGTGAGCAGCACGAACGTCATGCCGGTTCCCAGAATCGCCAGCGTGGACACCTGCGCCAGGATGTTGTTCAGGTTGATCGGGCGCAGGAAGGTTTCGGAAGCGAGACTGAAGAACAGGATGAGGGCGATGAGCGTCCACAGCGGGGCCAGCACGCGCAGCCGCCCGACCCACGAAGCGGGCAGCCGGTCGGCGATGCCGCCAGCGCTTTTAAGGCCTCTCTTGGCTTTGGGAGTTTCGGTTTGAGCGGTCATAGCAGCCTCATCAATACGTCTTTATCGAGGGTTGCGTCGTTTTGCAGGTGGGCCACGATCCGCCCGCGGGACATCACGACCACGCGGTCAGCGACGGCCAGCACCGTTTCCGGCTCGGACGACACGACGAGCACGGCGTAGTCCTGGTTGCGCAGGTTAAGCAGGATGCTGAGCACCTCGCTTTTGGCGCCCACGTCCATGCCGCGCGTCGGCTCGCTGACGATCAGCACCTTGGGCGGCACGGTGATCCAGCGGGCGATGGCGACCTTCTGCTGGTTGCCGCCGCTGAGCCGGCCCACTGGGCTGCGCGGGTCCGGCGGCTGGACGTTGACGCTGGCCACGGCAGGGCGCGCCATCTCCAGCTCCCGGCTGGCGCGCGGGATGAGGCCCATGCGCGCCAGGTGGGGCAGGGTGACGTTGCGGTAGATCGGCTCGTCCATGAGCAGGCTCTTGCGGCGCGATTCGGTGGCGTAGGCCACACCGCGCGCGATGGCGTGGCTGGCCGTGTGGTTGAGCGGGAAAGGCTCGCCGTCTACTGTGATCTGCCCGCTGTCCACGCGGTACATGCCGAAGATGGCGCGCGCCAGGTCGAAGTGACCCGCGCCGATCGCGCCGTACACGCCGACGATCTCGCCGGCGTCCACCTTGAGGTTGATGTCTTGGAAGACATCGGCGTTGAGGTCTTTGACTTCCAGCAGTGTGCGCTCGTGCGTCTTGCTCACCGCCTCTGGCAGCACAGCGTTGATCTCGCGCCCTAAAATAAGCGAGATGACCTGGTCTTTGGTCGTGTTGGCGCGGTCCAGCGTGGCGACCTTACGCCCGTCGCGCAGGACGGTAATGCGGTCGGCCACGCGCATGACTTCCTCTAAGAAGTGCGAGATGTAAATAATGCTGCGTTTCTGCTTGCGCAGGTCGTCAATCAACTGGATCAGGCGCTCCACCTCACCAGGGGAGAGGGCCGAGGTTGGCTCGTCCATGATCAGCACGCGCGCGCCAGAGAGGATAACGCTGAGCACCTCGACAACCTGCTGAGTGCCCAGCGAGAACTGGCCGAGCGGGCGGGTCACGTCGAGGTCGAAGCCCAGGCCGCGCAGCTCCTCTTTGGCGGTTTCGTTCATTTTCTTCCAGTCCACTGTGCCCCAGCGGGTGTAGGGCTGGCGGCCCAGGAACAGGTTCTCGGCCACCGACAGCTCTGGGATGACGCTCAGCTCCTGGTGGATCATGCCGATGCCGCGGTGCAGCGCCTCGGCGGGCGATTGAAAGCGCACCGGCTGGCCGTCGAGGATGTACTCGCCTTCGTAATCAGAGTAGATGCCAGCCAGGATACGCATAAGGGTGCTCTTGCCAGCGCCGTTCTCGCCGACCAAGGCATGGCTTTCGCCCTCGCGCAGGTCGAAATCTACGTTTTGCAGGGCCTGGAGAGCCAGGAAATTCTTGGAGATGTTCTTTAACTCAAGGACTGTCGGCGCGCCGTTCACGCGTAACGCTCCTTCGGTGCTCATCCCTCACCCCCAACCCCTCTCCCGCGCGCGGGAGAGGGGAGAGGGAGCGGGCCATAACAGATGTTTCAATTCACCAGCCGAACGGCCGTCGCAGGGTTGGTTAAAACCGCGAGCCGCCGCGGGCTGCCCGCCCCTCTCGCGCCGGGCGGGCAGAGAGGGGCGGGAGGAGGGCATTTAGAACAGCAGTTGATCCTGCAGCCAGCGCAGGCCCTCGGCCGTGCTGCGGCCGTAGCCGCGCAGCTTCCACGGCTCGTTCGCCAGGTCGGGGTTGCTGTCAATGCTGGCCGTGATGGCCGGGCCGTCCGCCAGGATGAAGGGCGGGATGCTCTTGCGCGCTTCGTCAATGCCGAGCGTGGCCGCCACATAGCCGGCCAGCACGCCGCCGCCGTGAATACGCGGGGCGCTGTTGCGGGCGGTGGCCACCAGCCGGCCCTGGATCACGCCGTCAATAGCGCCCTGCATGGCGTCAATGCCGCCGATGAACACCTGGTCGCCCAGGCCGGCGTTCTCCACCACGGTGCGCGCCGCCAGGGCCATGTCGTCGTTGTGCAGGAAGCCGCCCTTGAGGTCCGGGTGGCGGTTGAGGATGCTCTCCCAGATAGAGGCGACTTTGGTCACGTCCCAGTCGCCGGGCTGGTCGTCCACCAGCTCGATGTTGGGGTAGCGGGCCAGCACGTTGTAGAAGCCTTGGCCGCGCCCCTGCGCGCCGGTGTGGCCGACAGACCCCCAGGTGTGCGCCACCTTGCCCTCGCCGCCCATCTGGCGGAACAGCTCCTCCACCACCGATTCGGACATGAACACGTTGTCCGGCGCGATGAAGGTGAGGACGCCCATGCGCTCCATCTGGGGGAAGGGGGCGAAGAGCGTGTCCAGGTCAATGACCGGCACGCCGGCGTCAATGAGGGCCTGCAGCGGCTCGATGAGCGAGCCGATGCTCAGCGGCTGGATGGCGACAAAGTCCCAGTCCTGCGTGGCGATCTGGTCCACGGCGCCGCGCTGAATGGCGGTGTCGAGCGCGCCGTCGAACCACACGATCTCAACGCCCAGGAATTCGCCCCACATCTCGGCGGTGTCCTTGCCCTGCGCGCACCAGGTCACGGCTAGGCCGGCGTTCGACATAGCGGCGCGCAGCGGCTTATCCTGGGCGCTGACGCGGCGGTATTCGAGCAGCTTGAGGACAGTGGGCGCGGCCACGCCCATACTCAGCAGCATGCTGCTCATCATGAACTCGCGGCGGCTCAGTTCTCTTTTCTTAGCCATGTGAAAAGCTCCTTAATCATAGTAGTGTGTGTATGTGTGACTGCTGCGACGATTTCGTTTGCCCAGCACAGGCCGGGGCTGCGGCTGCTGTCAGCGTATAGGCCACCCTCCTGCGGCACAAGGCCGCCTATCCTCTGCCTCTGCGCAGGTCGCGCCACGGGCCGCCGTCGGCGAAGCGCTCCGGCGCCAGGATTCTGGGACGCGGGTCTTCGGCCTGGTCGAGCTGCAGAACCATCCACTTGGGGTACGGCGTGCCCGGATCGGAGATGTCATCTAGGGCTTTCAGATCGTCGGCGGACAGCTCTAGATCGGCTGCCCTGATGTTGTCGTCGAGCTGTTCCAGCGTGCGCCCGGCGATAATGACGCTGCTGATGGCCGGGCGGGTGAGCAGCCAGGCGAGGGCAACGCGGGCCGGGCTGGCGCCGCTGCGCTGCGCCACCTGCGCCAGCACGTCGAGCGCGGCCCAGGCGCGCGCCTCGTCGAACATGACGAAGCGGCCTGCCTCGGCAAAGCGCGTTCCGGCGGCTGGATCGGCCCCGCGCCGGTACTTGCCGCTGAGGAAGCCGCCGGCCAGCGGACTCCACACCAGGATGCCCATGCCGGTGTACTCAGCAAAGGCGATCCAGTCGTGTTCCAGGTCGCGCCCGACCAAGCTGTAATACATCTGGGCGGTGACGTACTTCTCTAAGTTGTACCGTTCCTGAATGCCGAGCGCGATCGCGGCCTGCCACGCCAGGTAGTTGCTGAGGCCGATGTAGCGCACCTTGCCGGCGCGCACCAGGTCGTCGAGCGTGCGCAGCGTCTCCTCTAAGGGCGTGCTGCTGTCCCAGCCGTGTATCTGGTAGAGGTCAATGTAATCGGTCTGGAGGCGCTTGAGGCTGGCCTCGACTTCGCGCAGGATGTTGACGCGGGTGGCGCCGCTGTGGTTGAACTGCGCCTCGTTCATCGGCAGGCGGGCTTTAGTAGCTAGGACGATCTCCTGGCGCACGCCCAGCGTCTTGAGCGCCTCGCCGATCAGCGTCTCGCTCTCGCCCAGGCTGTACACGTCGGCGGTGTCAATGAAGTTGATGCCGCGATCGAGGGCGAATTTGATCATCTCGGTGGTGGCCTGCTGGTCGAGGCCGCCCATGTTCATCTTTTTGCCGAACTGCATCGTGCCCAGCGACAGCGCGCTGACGATCAGCCCGGAACTGCCTAAACGGCGGTATTTCATCAAGAAAGCTCCTGTGTGCGCGTATTCCTTCTATTTCTCCTTATTTTTCCCGCGCGACGCCCCCTGTGACCTTACCCTCCGGCCCCCTCTTCATGTGGAGAGGGGGTGAAGTCCCTCTCCTTTAGACAGAGATGGAGAGGGATTTAGGGTGGGGCAGGGGGTCAGGCAGATGTTCACCCTTCCGCCCATTTGGCCGCTGCCGCGAACATGAGCGCGATGGCGCGCGCGCCGGGGTCTTCGTGACCGATAGAGCGCTCGCCCTTCCAGCTTGCGCGCCCGATCTGCGACTGCATGGCGGCTGTCTGCGCTGCGCCCTGGTCGGCGGCGGCGGCGGCGGCGCGCAGCAGGCCGGCCAGCGTAGCCGGCTCCGGCTGGGCCAGGGCAGCGCGCATGGCCTCCAGCGCAGGGTGCAGGGCGTCGAGCATTGTCTTGTCGCCCACGCTGGCCTTGCCGCGCTCGCGCAGCGCGTCGAAGGCGGCCTGGAGGGCGTCCACCAGTTCGGGCAGGGTGGCAGCCTGCTTGTCCTTCAGCGCCTGGCCGCACTTCTGCAGCAGCGTGCTGAACAGCGTGCCAAAGCTGGAGGCCGCCGCTGTGTTGAAGGCCTTGCCCTGCTGGAACAGGAAACGGCCCAAGTCCGAGCCGGCGGACTCGCTGAGGTTCTCGCGGACGGCGGTGAAGCCGCGCTCGATGGTGCGCCCCAGGTCGCCGTCGCCCAGCGCGGCGTCGAGGGCGGTCAGGTGGTCTTTAGCGGCGATAAGATCGGCCGCCACCGCATCGAGCAGGGCAGCGGCGTCAGCGGTCGTGAGTTGAGCGGCCATGGCGCGCCTCAGACGTACTGGCCGTGATCGAAGAAGGGCGACGAGGCGGGCGCGTCGAGCAGGCGCTTGAGTTCGGCGTCCAGCTTCATCACGGTGATCGAAGCGCCGGCCATTTCCATGGAGGTGGCGAAGCGGCCGACATACGGGCGGTAGACGCGCACGTCGTTGGCCGCAAACACCTGCAGGGCGCGGCGGTACATGATGTAGAGTTCTTCCAGGGGGGTCGCGCCCAGGCTGTTGAGCATAATCGTGATTTCGCCCCCGCGCAGGTCAATGTCGCCCATGATGGCTTCCAGCAGCGCGTCGGTGATCTGGTCGGCGGTTTGCAGCTTGCCGCGGGCGGTGCCCGCCTCGCCGTGGATGCCCATGCCGATCTCCATTTCGTCGTCGCCCAGCGTGAAGGTGGGCTTGCCCACCTGGGGCACGATGCAGGGGGAGAGGGCCACGCCCATACTGCGCGTGTTAGCGAGGGCGTGTTCGGCGGCGGCCTTGACCTCCGCCAGGCTGGCCATTTCCTCGGCGCGCGCGCCGGCGATCTTGAAAGCGTAGACCATGCCGGCCACGCCGCGCCGCTTGTCGGCCCGCTCCGGCGGGGCGCTGGCGACGTCGTCGGCCACCAGCACGGTCGCCACTTGGATGTCGTCCTCCATGGCGGCCTGGTCAGCCGCGGCAGCGAAGTTGAGCACGTCGCCGGTGTAGTTGCCGAACAGGTGCAGCACGCCCGCGCCGCCGCTGACGGCTTTGGTCACGGCGTACATCTGGTCGCTGGTGGGGGAGGCGAACACGTCGCCGACGGCCACGCCGTCGCACAGGCCGCGCCCAACGTAGCCCAGAAACACAGGCAGGTGGCCGCTGCCGCCGCCGGTGACGATGCCGACCTTGCCGGCGATGGGGGCGTCGGCGCGGACGACGCAGTGCACGTCATCCGCAACGGATTTGAGGCGCTGGGGGTGCGCTGCCAGCAGCCCTTCAAGCAGCTCCGGCACGTAGCGCTCAGGATCGTTGAGAATCTTCTTCATAAGAACATCCCCGTTAAAGACAAACTGTTTACGTCTGCGCTGCTTCACAGCGCGGCGGCGCGCTGGGCAGCGCCTATTTGTTCTTTGGGTCAGGCTGTGTCGCGGCGCTGCGCCGCACAGTTCTAGACTACGTCATGCACCGCGCAGCGTCTACTGACGGTTATCATACCGCAAACTTGCGCAAATGCACACTTTTTGTGCAAGAACGCACATTTGTTCAGCCAGACAGCGCTTGGCGGTAGGCCAGGCGGGCCGGCTCGAAGCGGGCCAGGCTGTCGGCCAGGCCGCCGGGGCGGCTGCGCGCCAGCCAGAGCTGGCGGTGGCGCTGGGCCAGCGCGTCGAGATCGGCCAGCAGGGCGGCGGGCGTGTCGCTGAAGTCGCCCAGCAGGAAGAGGGCGCGGCGGCAGGCGTGGCGCAGCAGATCGGCGCACAGGCGGAACTCGTCGCCGATCAGGTCGGCGTCGGGGCGGGCGCTGCGGGCGCTGTCGAGCGGGCGCATGATCTCGTCGAGGCGGGCTAGGGCGGCGTGAAACGAGCCGGCGCGGTGGGCTTCGGCCAGGTCGTCGGCCAGCCGGCCCAGTTGATCCGGCCCGGCCTGGAGCGCGTCGAACAGGCGCGTGCCGTTGGGGCGGGCCAGGCCGGGCAGGGTGTAGACATCGCCCAGCGCGCAGGCCAAGCGGCCAGTAACGCGGGCCGCGTCCTCAAAGGCGAACCAGTCGAGCGCGGCGGGCAGGTCAAGGTCGCTGTTGGCGGCCAGCGCCCAGCTCAAGGCCGCGCCGTAGGCGAAGCCAGTGTAGCTGACGGGCGGCGGCTGCCAGTGGCCGTTGTCGCCCCAGTCGGTGATAAGATAACCAGCCGCGCCGTGCTTGAGGCCGTTCTCGGCGGCGCAGCGCAGGTTGGCCAAAGCGTTGGTCGTGCGGCCGGCGACGCTGTTCCAGCTTGACGTGCCAGGGCACACGTAGAAGCGCAGGCCCGCGCCGCGAAAGAGGGCGCAGCGCTGGTCAAAGGGGTGGTCGGCCTCGTAGCCCCAGACTAGAGCGGTGACGTCGCGCGGCAGTTGGGGGATGAGTTCGGGGTAATTGACGATGATGTCGTCCCAGAACATCATGTGCTTGCCGTGCGCTTTCACCACTTCGCGCAGCGCCAGCAGGTAGTTCAGGTAGAGGCGGCCCGTGCCGATCGCGTCGGCGACGGCTTTGCTGCGGCACTGGCCCAGCTCCCACGGCTCGTCGCAGCCGACGTTGAACGCGCCGCAGGTGAAGTGAGGCAGCAGCTCGTCGTAGAGCGCGGCCATGAAGGCGACGCTGGCCGGGTCAGCGGCGTTGAGGGAGGTGGGCGGCAGGCTGCGGCCCCAAGCCGCCATGTAGAAGCCATCCGGGCACTCGGCCAGGCGCTGGTAGCGCGGGTGCTTGAGCCAGCGCTCCATGTGGCCCAGGCTGTTCTGGTTGGGCAGCAGCGTAACATGGCGCTGGCGGCAGTAAGCGTCCAGCTCCAGGATTTCCTGGCCGGTGTAGGGCGAGGCGTGCGCCCACACCGCCGAGTGCTCCTGGTAGGCAAAGGTGTGCTCCATATAGAGCTGGAGCTGGTTGATCTTCCACGACGCCAGCCGGTCTACCAGGTCGTAGAGCGTGCGCAGCGTGGGCACGCGGTCGCGGCTGATATCGAGCATGACGCCGCGCGCGGGGAAATCCGGCCAGTCGTGCACCCAACCGACGGGCAGGGCGTTGTTGTACTGGCGCAGGAGCTGGCGCAGCGTGCACACGCCGTAGAACACGCCGGCGGCGTCGGCCCCGCGCACGACGATGCGCCCCTCGCCGATGGTCAGGTGGTAGCTCTGCGGGCGGGGCAGGCTGTCGTCGAGCTGCAGGATTAGGCCCGCGCCGCCGCTGCGCGCCGCCACAATCGGCCAGTGCACGCCGGCGTCGTGGACAAGCGCGTCTTGGGCGACTTGCGCCTCATAGAGCAGGGCCGCGCCGGGAACAGCGATAAGCAGCTGCTGCGGCAGGGCCAGCACGCCGCCGCTCCAGTCCATCTCGCGCGGAGTGGGCAGTAACACCGGGGGCTGCATACGACGTCCTCTTTCTCTCCGCGCATAACTATAGCGCAGCCGGCGCGCCAGCGCTTGACAGCGCCGGCTAATTACTTCTTAGAAATTACGGTATAAGCAGTTATAACATAAGCAGGGCGTTATTTTAGGAAATAATTCACACTTTCAAAATTGAAAGGTGTTAACATGTAGTTGAAGCACCGTTTGCATTTTGCAAGGGGTGTGCTGCAATTATCTCGACCTGTGTTATCACTAAGGGAAACGACCATTTATGAAAGCCCACCGTCAATCCCCTACCCTACCCCATCGGTGCCGTCGCAGTGCGCCGCTGCTGACGCTGCTGCTGGCGCTGCTGCTGCTGGCGCTTCCCAGCGGGGCCGCGCTGCGCGCCCAGGACGGCGCTGCCGACCCAACGCCCACGCCTGAGGCAACCGAGCTGCCGCCTACCCAGCCGCCGCCCAACCCGAACGACGGCACGGTGACGCTGGTCGAGGCCGACGCCACGCCTGCGCCAGAGGTCACTGAGGAAGCGCCGGCCAACGAGCCGGAGGCCACCGAAACGCCGCCGCCACCAACCGCACCGCAGCCGGTTCCGCAGACTTCGTGCCGGCTGGAGATCGGCGACGCCGGCGACAGCAACCCCTACACCTACCGCGCAGAGGCGGTTGGCTCGCCCGACATCGTGGGCTGGAGCTGGGACATGGGCGACAGCACCATCTACAGCGGCACGACCGTCGTCAACCACACCTACGCCGTCCCCGACACGTACACGATCACGCTGACGTGCAGGCCGAGCAGCGGCGCGCCGCTGACGCTCACCGGCACGGTGTTCGTCACCAGCAGCCCGATTGCCGCCTTTGACGTGCTGCCCAGCACGGTGAACGTCGGCGCAGCCCCGTTCAGCGTCAGCACGCTCAACCGCAGCAGCGGCACAGGCCTGAGCTACGAGTGGCGCGTCAACACCAGCAGCAATCCGCTGGGGACCCCCGTTCTCTTCACCAGCACCGCGACGAACATCGCTTATGACCTGCCCAGCTACGGCTCTTTCTGGTTCCACCTGTTCGTCACCGACCTGGGCGGGACGACCGTGATCGCCTCGCAGCAGGTCACCCTGCAGGCGCCGGCGCCGCTGGCCCGTTTCAATATGACGCCTACCGACGGCATCGCGCCGCTGACGGTCACGTTCACCGGCGTGGACCTGGGCGGCGGGCCGATTGACACGTGGGAGTGGAACCTGGGCGACGGCAGCCCGCCGCAGACCTTCCCCACCGGCGCGCCCTTTAACTACACCTACACAGCCGAAGGCACTTTTGTCGTGCGGCTGCGCTACACCGGCCCCGGCGGCTTTGGCGAGTTCGCCCGCGAGGTGGGCGTCTACCCGCCGTCCGAGCCAGTGGACGCCCAGTTCAGCTGGCAGAGCCAGGGCAACGCCGGCGGCGGCCTGGTGACGATCTGCTTCACCAACCTGAGCACCGGCCCGTGGATCAACAGCTACTGGGACTGGGAGGACGACGGCGTCTACGACTTCCAGACTACGGACTCGATCGTATGCCGCGACTTCCCCGAAGGGGCGTGCACCGTGCGCCTGTGGGTGGCCGACAACCTGGCCGCCACGCCGTCTGCGCCCAGCGGCGCGACGTCTAACGCCGCCCAGAACCTGAGCGTGATCGCCGCGCCGGTGGCGTCGTTCAACGCCGTGCCGGGCACGACCATCATCTGGGGCGATCTCATCAACTTTGTGGACACCAGCACCGGCACGATCACGAGCTGGTCATGGGACTTCAACGGCGACGGCGTCGAGGACAGCAGCCTGCAGAACCCGTCCGGCATCGCGCTGGGCCAGACAATCGGCGGGCTGGGCGGCAACACCGTCCGCCTCACCGT
>DAOTWC010000166.1:0-37958 GCA_034435995.1 Anaerolineae bacterium
CGCCGCCCGCGCGCCAAAGACGTTCTGCAGCAGCGACCAGCCGGCGGCCAGTCCCAGCATGGCGATGAGAATCACCGGCAGGCGCGCCGCGTATACTGGCGCGTGCTGCGGGTAGAACAGGGCTATCGGCCAGTGGCTGATGATCTTGGCGTCGCTGATGTTCCAGAAGGGATGGCCGTTCCACACCTCAACTGCCCACGCGATGTGGATGCCCTCGTCTACGTGCAGCGGGAAAGCGTCCAGCGCCCACAGACGTGCTGCCCACAGGATCAGCAGCAGAGCCAAGGCTGGAACGAGCTGCCTGGCAGTCACGGGGATTAGATTATGGCGCAGCGTCAGTGGTGGCACAGCCCGCAAAGCGGTCGCGCGAGCTTGAGGGGAGGTCAACCGGAGGATGCGGGGGTAATGCAGCGCTACTCGTCCGCCACAACTCCCGGCTCTCGGTAGCGGTAGGTGATGCGCCCGCGGGTGGGGTCGTACATGCTCATCTCGACCTTGACGCGGTCGCCTAACAAAATGCGAATATAGTACTTGCGCATCTTGCCAGAGAGATACGCCAGGATGCGATGGCCGTTTTCCAGCTCCACCATGAACTGTGTGTTGGGCAGCGCCTCCACAACCGTGCCTTCGACTTCGATTTTGTCTTCTTTTTTCGACATACCCATCCTTGTGCTCAATCGCCGCTAGGAACAGCCCGCTGCCACGTGTTGGTGGCAGCGGCGCTGGTTAGTTCTGTTCTGTGATACCGGCCTTACCGTGACGCAGCCTTGCGCTGGCGGCGCCGCGAACGACGGATCGCTTTCTTTTTCTCGATCCGGCGCAGCTCGCTCTTGGAAATGTGCCAGCGTTTGCGGCGCACTGTGCTCAGCACGCCGCTGTTAGTCACACGCTTGCGGAAGCGGCGCAGGAGCGATTCCTGGGATTCATTCGGCTTCAGCGTAACCGATGCCATTGCCTCTCACCTCCTTCCTTCAAGCGCTCTGGTATCCACCCGGTCATTCGGCTTCAGCAGCCGCAGACAATTCTACAGAAACTGCCTCGTTCGCGCCATCCTCAGCCCGCGCCAGTTCGGCCTCGCGCTGGGCGCGCTCGGCGCGCATCTTCTCGTCCCAGCGGGCGCGCTCTTCCTCAGTGACCTCTTTTAGGCTGAGGCCCAGGCGCTGCCGGTCGGTCTCGATGCTGATGACGCGCGTTAGCACGCGCTGCCCCTCGTGCACCACCAGCGACGGGTGCTCCGGAACGGGGTCGCCCATCTGGCTGACGTGCAGCAGCGCCTCGATGCCCAGCTCCAGGCTGACAAACGCGCCAAACTGCGCCACACGCGACACCGTGCCCTCGACAAGCTGGCCCACGTGGTACGACTGCTCAATCATCTCCCACGGGTTCTGCTGCAGCCGTTTCAGGCTGAGGCCGATGCGTTTGCCTTCTTCGTCCAGGCGCAGCACATACACCTGCACTTCGTCGCCCACGTTCAGCACGTCGCGCGGGTGCTTCACGCGGTGCCACGCCAGCTCGGAGATGTGAATCAGGCCGTCAGCGCCGCCCAGGTCCACAAACGCGCCGAAGTCGCGCAGGCCGCTCACGATGCCGCGCAGCACCTGTCCTTCCTCCAGCCGGTCTAACAGGCGTTCCTTGCTGGCCTCGCGCCGCTCGCGCTGCGCATCGCGCTGGCTGAACACCAGCCGCCGCCGCTTCCAGTTGACCTCGATCACCTTGACGGTAATCGGACGGCCCACCATCGCCATCATCTGCAGCCGCCGGTCCTCCTCGTTTAGGCCGCGCGTAAGGCCGACGACATGGCTGGCTGGCACGAAACCGCGCAGGTTGCCGAAGGGCACAATCAGGCCGCCGCGGTTAGCGTCGGCAACGACCCCTTCCCACACCTGATCGGACTCCATCAGCTGCTCGGCCTTCTGCCAGTCCTCGCTCTGCCGCGCCTGCGACACCGACAGGATCAAGTTGCCGTCCTCGTCCTCGGTGCGGACAACGTATACCATGATCTCGTCGCCAGCGCTGTAGCTTGGCGCCTGCTCCATGCGCTCCAGATCACGGCGCGGCACCAGCCCATCGCGGCCCAACCCAATATCAACAATCAGGCCCTGATTGTCGACCGCCATCACCGTCCCCGGCACGATATCCCCGCGCTCTGGCTCCTTCTCAGCAAAAGAAGCCTCCAGCAGCGCAGCGAAATCCATGTCACCGGAGACGGTGTCCAACGAATTGTAAAGTTGCATGTTGATTCAACGCCCCCAAGGGTTAGATTTTTGGTCTTTAGCGGGGCTGTAGCGCGGCAAAGCCCGGCAAACTCATCGCTGGTATGAGCTACCGAGCGCATTACTGGTTTTGTGTGGCACTGAGGTCACCAACCAGATGGAGCGCGATTAGTCCGTCAGGGCATAAGCGCCTTGCCGCCCCGGAAAGACCAAGTCGTATTATACTTGTTAGGAAATTGTTTGTCAATAACAAGACGCAGAGGCCGGTGCTTCGGAAGTGGGGACAGAAGCGCCAGTAGGCGCCTGCTCCCGCGTCAAATGCCCGCGCGGGAGCAGTTAGTTGAGCGCTTACCAGCGATGCAGGCCCAGCCGGATGCCAAACCAAACCCCGGCCAGAACCGCGCCGCCAAACACCCACCCCGACACGGCAAACGCCGAGACTCCCGACAGCAGCGTGCCCACAGTGCAGCCCAGCGCCAGCATAGCGCCCCAGCCCATCAACACGCCGCCGCCCAGCGCTGTCAGGCTGCCGCGAACTGTGGGACGCTCAGGCTGAAAGCGCCCGGCCAGCAGCGACAGCGACAGCGACCCCAGTGCCAGCCCGCCGATCAGCCAGCCGTTCTCGGTGATGGTCTGCGCCACCACCGTCGCGCAGCCGGCAAAACCGTCTAGACCGTTCAGGCGGCCGGCCAGCAGGCCCGCGCTGTCCAAAATGGTGCGGCTGAGGCTGCCCAGCTGCGCCGTCACGCCCAGCGGCTCCACGCGGAAGTAGGCGAACGTGCCAATCACGCCAACCAGCGCGCCGGTCACCAGCGGATTCCAGCGCTGAAACACAACCAGCCGGTACACGGCGGCCGGCGTCAGCCTGTCCCCTGCCGGCCGGGCGGCGTCGGCGGCCGGCAGATAGCGCAGCAGCAGCAGCCCCACTGCCGCCAAAACCGCCAGCGTCAGCGCCAGCGCCCCGCCATAACCCAGCGCAGCCGGCAGCCAGGCTACCGGCGCCTGCGCGATCGCGCTCAGGTACACGCTCTGCCAAGTGAAGAAACCCGCCCCAAAGCCAACTAAAGTCCCCAAGAGCGCAAAAGGCGCGCGGACCGACCCTTCGCCCAGGCGGTAAAGATGCCCGCTGATGCAGGCGCCAGACAGGGCCATACCGACACCGAACGCGGCCCCGGCAGCGACCAGCACCCAACTCACCGGCCCGATATGCGCGTCCGGCGGCAGCCGCCCACTCATCGGATTGGGCAGAAAAGCGCCAAACACGACCGCGTAGCCAACGCTCCCGACAGCCAGCGCCGCCAGGATGGCGAACACGCCGCGGCTGCTGCCGTCCTCGAAGAAGTCGCGCAGGATGCAGAAAAAACAGAAACGCCCGCCGGCAAAGACAAGCCCCAGCGCCGCGCCAGTCAGCAGCGAGAAAGAGGCCCGTGCCCCCTGTCCGGGGGTGTCGTGCAGCGCGTGCGCGCCGACAGCAATGCCACTTAAGATCACTAGCGCCAGGCCAGCGCGCAGCAGCGACGCGCGCGAAACCGAGGGTAAGGCGGGGGCAGCCCCGCGCACGGCGCTGCCCCCCACAGACGAGCTGGCCATCGTCTAGCGGCCGCCCCACACGGTCCCGGCGGGGTTCTCGATCGGCACGCCGACGGTGTTGCCATACTCGGTCCAGGAACCGTCGTAGAGCGCTACGTTATAGCCCAAGAGGTGCTTCAGCACAAACCAAGTGAGCGCAGCCCGCTCGCCGATGCGGCAGTAGGTAATGATGGGGCGGCTGCCGTCAATGCCTAGATCGGCGTAAAGCTGGCGCAGCTCGTCCACTGATTTGAACGTGCCGTCCTCGCGGACGTTCTGCCCCCAGGGCACGTTGATCGCGCCGGGGATGTGGCCGGCGCGCACCGCCAGCTCCTGCACGCCCTCCGGCGCGAAAATCTCGCCCCGGTATTCAGCGACCGAGCGAATGTCCACCAGCGTGCCAGGCGCGCCGCCCTCGACGACTGCCAGCACATCGCTCAGGCGCGCGCGCAGGTTGGCGGCTGTGTTCGTTACAGTGAAATTGCCTGTGGGGTAGCTGGCTGGGCGGGTCGAAAGGGCGCGCCCATCCGCCTCCCACTTCACCCGCCCGCCGTCGAGCAGGGCCACGTTGTTGAACCCGTACAGGTTGAAAATCCACGCGCCCCAGGCAGCGAACCAGTTGTTGTGGTCTCCATACAGGATAACGGCCGTGTCCTGGTTGATGCCAGCCGCGCGCGCCAGCTCCTCGAAGCGGTCAGCGGAGACAATATCGCGGCGGACAGTGTCCACAAAGTCAGTATGCCACACGAAGTTCACCGCGCCGGGAATGTGGCCGCGCTCGAAAACGCCCGGTATCACGCTGACTTCGATGACGCGCACGTTGGGGTCGTCAAGCCGCGCTTCAAGCCAGTCAGCGCTGACGACAACCGATTCGAGCGCCGGCGGCTGGGCAGCGGCCGGCGCAGCAGCCGCCAGCGCGCCCAGGGCCGCCAGCAGCAGGGCAGTAAACGCGATCTTACGGAGCGCAGACATAGTGTATCCTCCCGATGTGTTGGTCAGGTAGCGTTAAGGTTCGAACGGAAATTGTGCGGTTCGTCAGACGACGAGAGCTGGGCTAATGCCCCGATGAGCGGTTAGCTGCGGCTGCAACAACACGATTTCATCACGGCCTCCTCCATGATCAATCTGCGACGTGGTCGGATGAATAACAAATGCCCCAGGCTTGCGCCGGGGCATTGTTCAGCGTCACCAACAAAAAGCCCCGGCTTACTGCCGGGGCACATGCTATCAACAAGTTCAGAGTCCTGACAGCGTTAACCCCGGCTGCGGTTAGCCATACAAACCATACAACACGGGGCAAAGCCGAAAACAATCACAATGCGCTCTCAGAACTGATATGCAAATCAACTTACGCAATAGAGTAACTAAAACTCGCAGCGCTGTCAAGAGGTCTGCCCGAAATCTCGCCAAGAAACTGCGTTTGTGGCTGCCCTCGGTATCTTCGCCGCGACATCGCCCTAGACGCCCGCTGTGCCCTGTTCGGCGCTGACGTCAGCATCGGGCGCATTCAGTGCGGTGTCGTCACCAGTTCCGCCGCTCGCTGACGGCGTTTCCTCAGCCCGAGCTTCACTTTCGGCGGCATCTGTGCCCCAGCGCTGTGTGAAGCCCACCCGCCGCTTCTCCGGCTCCA
Source organism: Anaerolineae bacterium (assembly GCA_034435995.1). Lineage (GTDB taxonomy): Bacteria > Chloroflexota > Anaerolineae > Aggregatilineales > Phototrophicaceae > DAOTWC01. The sequence goes on from DAOTWC010000166.1 coordinate 5,413, forward strand.
GATGGCTGATGCGCAGGCTCAGCCGGTCGCCCTTCTTGACATAACTGTGCGGCTCCTTGAGCGAGCCGTCGCCCATCTCGCTCAGGTGCAGCAGCCCTTCCAGGCCGTCGTCCAACGCGACAAACGCGCCAAAGTCCACCACGTTGGTGACCGTGCCCTCGACAAGCTGCCCCTCATGATAACGCGCCGCCGCGTCCTCCCACGGGTCGTTGAGCAGGCGTTTGCGGCTGAGCGCGATGCGGTTGCTGTCCCGATCCAGGTTCAACACGTACACCTTGATCTCTTCGCCCACGCGCAGGATGTCGCGCGGGTGGTCCACCCGGTGCCAGGCCAGCTCGCTGACGTGGATCAGGCCGTCAGCGCCGCCCAAGTTGACGAAAGCGCCGAAGTCGCGCAGGCCGGTGACAGTCCCAGTAACGATGTCACCCTCGCGCAGCTCTGCCAGCAGCCGCGCTTTCTGCTGCGCGCGCCACTCTTTCTGGGCCTCGCGCTCGCTGAAGATCAGGCGGCGGCGGTCCTGGTCTACCTCAATGACCTTGACGCGCAGCTCGCGGCCCTTGAGTTCGTCCCAGGCGTCGCGGCGCTCGCCGGATAAGTTCATAGACACCAGATGCGAGCTGGGGATGAAGCCCTCCAGCCGGTTCCAGCGCACCAGAATGCCGCCCCGGTTGTGCCCCACCACCTCTACCGGCTCTACCTCTTCGGTTTCCAGCAGTTGACGCGCCCGCTCCCAGTCGCGCTGCTGCAAGCCCATGTTGATCGAGACAATCAGGTTTTCGTCTTGGTCGCGTGGGTTGAGCACGTACACGTGCACCTTGGAGCCAACTTTGAGGCTGCTGCGCACTTCTGGGTCCAGCCGTTCCAGGTCCTGCGCCTGCACGATGCCATCGCGCTTCACACCCAGATCAACAATGATCTCGCGCTCGTCAATCTGCAGAATAACAGCCTCGCGGATTTCGCCGCGCCGCGGCGGCACGTACTTGAACGACGCTTCCAGCAGTTCGGCGAACGACTCGCCGTTGTTGTTCTGCTCGTCCGAATGTGACAAACCCATGGACAGCCCACCACCTTAGTGACAAATCCGCTACCCAAATGCTAGCGCCTGAGCGCCTCTGCGCAGACCAACAGCGCCCGCTGCTGGCTGGCAGGTGTACCGGCGGCGCCGAGATCAGGGTAAAACAACACGTCAGAGCGGCTGCTGTCGCAGTTCCCCCCCCACACGACAGGCCTTCGTCACTTACTCGCGTATGTCAAGCCTGACCGTGATCAGGTGCTCATGTTTCACCGCGCCCGACAGAATCGCAGACGCGCCGCCCAGTTGTTCATTATAGCAGAAATAACGAACAACGCACAGGCGCTAAGCGAACATTCAGTTGGCGTCGGGTTCGCCCAGCGGCAGCCCGCGCAGCCCGCGGTCCAGCTCCCAGGGGTAGACGATGTAAGCGTCAGTTACCGCGCCATAAAAGTCCGGCTCAGCGCGGTTGAAGAGCGAACGGTAAGGGTTAAAATGCATCACACAGGTGTAGGGCGTCGCCCCGCTGCTCAGCACACGGCTGCGCACAGCCGTGCTGGTGCGCCCGCTGCCCCACACATCGTCCACGATCAGCGTGCGCCGGTTCACCAGCAGCGCGGGATCGGGAAACTGGAGAAAGACCGGCCACGCCAGCAGCCCGGCGGCCTCGGTGGCCGGAAAATCCACCGCAGCAATCAGCAGGTGGTGAATTCCCAGCGCCTCAGCCAGCAGGCCGCCTGGCACAATGCCGCCGCGCGTGATGAGCACTATCGCGTCAAACGGGCCTACACCGCGAAGCTGAGGCAGCAGCGTGTCAACCAGTTTGTCCACATCGGCCCAGGTCAGCACTTCATGTCGCTTAGGGAGCTTCACCTTGTCCACCTGCCTGTCTCTACAGCGTTTTCTGTCATTATCCGGTAAAATTATACGGTCTGCAATAATCACAGGCCAGAATTGACTCGAGGGCTGGCTGGCCCAGCCCTCGCGTGCGCGCTTGCTCAGCGGGTTTACAGCCGTTCGGCGATGCTCTTGGCCTGCGTGAACAGCAGCAGGTAGTCCGGGCCGCCCGCCTTGCTGTCCGTTCCGCTCATATTGAAGCCGCCGAAGGGGTGCACACCCACCAGCGCGCCAGTGCATTTGCGGTTAAAGTACAGGTTGCCCACGTGGAACTCGCGCCGCGCCCGCTCCAGGCGCGCCCGGTCACGGCTGTACACCGCGCCAGTCAGCCCGTAAAGCGTGCCGTTAGCAATGGCCAGGGCGTCGTCGTAATCCTGGGCGCGGATCATCGCCAGCACCGGGCCGAAAATCTCCTCCTGAGCGATGCGCGCCTGTGGGTCCACCCCACCGAACACCGTCGGCTCGATGAAGTAGCCGCCTTCCGGCGTCTCTATGGCGTGGCCGCCGGTGAGCAGCTCGCCCTCCTGCGTGCCCACCTCGATGTAGTTGATAATCGTGCCAAAGGCCTTCTGGTCCACCACCGGCCCCATATCCACCTCTGGCCCTTTATCGGTCGCGTCTACGCGCAGTTGTTTGGTCAGCGCTACCACCCGCTCGGCCACCCGCTCGTATACCGGCGCAGTGACAATCGCCCGCGACCCAGCCGAGCATTTCTGCCCCTGGAAACCGAACGCGCTGGTGACAATGCCGGCGGCGGCGGCCTCTAGGTCGGCGGTCTCGTCCACTACGACGGCGTCCTTGCCGCCCATCTCCAGAATGGTGCGCTTCAGCCAGACCTGCCCAGGTGGCACTTTGGCCGCTTTCTCGAAGATGCCCAGCCCCACCTCCATTGAGCCGGTGAAGGCGATAAAGCGCGTCTTGGGGTGCTCCACCAGATACGCCCCGGCCAGGCTGCCCGGCCCGGTCAGGTAGTTGAGCACGCCGCCCGGCAGCCCCACGCTGCGAAACAGATCGGCCACCTTCCAGGCGATCCACGGGCTGGTCGAGGCTGGCTTGAGGATGGTGGCGTTGCCCGCCACCACTGAGGCCGAGGTCATGCCGGTGAGGATGGCGTTGGGGAAGTTCCACGGCGGGATGACGATACCGACGCCCAGCGGAATGTACTGCAGGTCAAGCTGCTCCGGCGCGTAGGGCGTCAGCAGGTCGCTGGCGCGCTCCAGCCGGATGGCCTGCCGCGCATAGTACTCCAGGAAGTCAATCGCCTCCGCGGTGTCGGCGTCGGCCTCGGCCCAGCTCTTGCCCACCTCCAGCACCATCACAGCGCTGAACTCGTGCTTGCGCCGGCGCATCTCGGCTGCGGCGCGCAGCAGATAGCGGGCGCGCTCGCTGTGGGACACACAGCGCCAGGCTTCGAAGGCTTTCAACGCGGCCAGCATCGCCATCTCGGCCTGTTCCACCGCCGCTTTGGCGAAATAGCCCAGCACCTCGGCCGGGCGCGCGGGGTTGACCGAGGCGAATGTCTCGTTCAGGTAGATTTCCTCACCGCCGATCAGCAGCGGGTAGGTGCGGCCGATCTCCGCCTTGACCTGGTCCAGCGCTGCGCGGAAGGCTTCCCGGTTGTCCGGCGTGGAGAAGTCGGTCAGCGGTTCATTGCGAAAAGGCGTAAGCATTATTCAAAGCTCCTGCGGTAACAAACACTGTTTAAATTGTACCACGCCCCAGCCGCCCCCGGCGTCGGGCCATTTTCGGACATTTTTCACGCGCAGAAGCGCGCGCCGTCTTATAATAAAGTTAACAACACCTCAATCATCGTTAATGCAGGCTTTACTGAGGTGACATTATGGAGGGTATCATTCTCAGCGGGCACGCCCAGGAACGCTCTGCCCGGCGCAACATCTCCCCCAGCGACATTGACTTCATCGTTGCTAACGGCCACCGCTTGCGCCGCACCGGCGTCATCTTCTGCCAGCTTCGCAGCAGCAACCTCCCAGATTCTATCCCCGGCAACCACCGCGCCCGCCAGCTCGTGGGAACTACTGTGGTGCTGTGCCGCTGCGGGCGCTACGTGGTCACCGTTTACCGCGAGGCAAAAGCCTTCCAGCGCGACGCGCGCAAGGCCAAGTACGACTCGCGCCCGCGCGCCTGCGTCGAGAGCTGTCCCTGCCGCTGCCAGTAAACCCGCTCAGGCGTCCACGCACACCAGCACCGCCGGCTGGCCAGCGCAGCGCGTGAGCGCCAGCGTGCGCGTCTCAGCGCCGCTCAGGCGCAGCCGCGCGATCAGTTCCTCCGGGGCGATAGCCGCGCCCCGCTTCTTCACGGTCACTGTCCCCACATTGTGTTCGCGCAGGTAAGCGCGCAGGCGCTTGAGGTTGAACGGCATCCAGTCCAGCACGCGCCAGGCGCGCGCCCAAGGCGTCTGCGGCGGTGTGTCGGCAGTCAGGTAAGCGATCTCCGCGTCAAGCTGATAAGCGTCCCAGGCGCTGGCTGCATCTGCCACCAGCTCGGCCCGCAGCAGCGCCGGGTCTGGTTCCAGCAGCCAGCCGCGCGGCGCTGACAGGCGCGTTTCCGCCGGCCGCGGCGGCGCGTGCCAGTGATGCGCGCCCTCGGCCAGCAGCAGCGTCGCCGCCGGCCGCTGCGCGTCGAACCCCAACCACAGCACCGCCTCCTTCAGCGCCCCGCCCGCCGAGATGAACTCGACCTGCCCGCCATACGGCGCGAGCTGCGCCTTGTCCACGCCCGGCGAAAGCTTGGCCACCACCCGCGGCGCGCGCCAGCCGCGCACCGTCGCCAGCGGCGGATCATAGCGCTCCACGTCGTGAATCCGGTCGCCAGCGCTAGTGCGGCGGGCGGGATCGAAAAAGGCCAGATCGGCCGGCGGCAGGCCGACGCGCACATCGGCCACGTCGAAGCGCGCGTCTACACCGAGCGCGGCTGCGTTATGCCGTGCCAGCAGCACGCGCAGCGGGTCAATATCCAGCCCCAGCGCGCGCCCGCCGGCCCGCGCCAGCGCCAGCGTGTCCGCGCCGACGCCGCAGCCAGCGTCCACCACATCCAGGCCGGCAGCGATCTGCGCCCTATAGCGCCGCGCCAGTGGGTCGCTGGCCTGTTCCAGCGCTGCCCGTGTGAAGAACATGTGGGGCGCGTCCGCGCCGAACTTCTCCACCGCTTTCAGCCGCAGCCGGGCCTGTTCCAGCGCCGCGCCAGCCTGCTCCGGTGCGCAGCGGCGGCGCAGGCACGTGAGAAGCGCGAGTGTGTTGTTATCGGAAAGGTCCGCTGTGGCGAGATCGGCCAGCAGGCGCGCGCCCGTGTCAGAGGCAAGAAAGGCGAGCGTTTCCGGCGTGAGGGTCATTCGGTCATTCGTCCGGCACTTCAGCGCTGGCGGCGTCCACCGGCACGAACACAACGCGCGCGCCGTCCAGCGCGGCCGGCTCCGGGTTAAAGAGGATCGGCTGGGGCCAGGTCTGCGCCGCCGCGCGGCTGAACTTGCCCACCTTGTTCACCCCGGCAATGCGCCCTGCCAGCACCGCCGGCTGCATGAACGCGACCGCCTTCGGCAGGCTGCTGAAGGCCAGCAGCGCCGGGCCGCTGTTCGTGTCCAGCGCCGCAGCCGTCCACGTCACGCGCTCGCCAGGCCGCAGCGCCCAGACTGGTTTGTTCGGCGTCTGGCAGATCAGCAGGTGCAAGTAGCGGCCGCTGTAGGCGGACAGCTCCGACACCGGGTCGTCACGAGCCGCTGTCTGCGCGATGCGCGCCAGCGTGGCCCGCGCCGTGTGCGGCTTCTCGCCGCGCGCCAGCGCGCCGCCAGACTCAAGCGCCGGCTCCACCAGGATGCGGGTGAAGCCGGCGTTCGCCAGCTTTTCGACCAGCTCGGCACGGGGTTCGCCCTGCGAGTCAATGTGGATGAAGCGCCCGCCAGGCCGCAGCGCCGCCAGGGCACGGCCCAACAGCTCAACCGTCAGCGGCACATCGAGCGCCGTAACAGCGTCGGCGCTGTCCACCTCGTGCGGCCACGCCTCGGCAGGGTCAAGGTCAGGGCGGCGCGCGCACAGCACAGCCGCACACTGGCCGCCCACGTCCACCAGGCGCAGGCGCGCGCCGCTGGGCGGCAGATGGCGCGCCATCGCCTCGATATAAGCGCGCTTCTCAGCCGTGTTTGCCATTCGCGGCTCGGCGCGCCTTCTCGATCAGCTCCACCACCTCGTCCCACTCCTCCTGAAAGAAGTGGAGCGTCACCGCACCCAGCTCCAGGTGATAGACGGTTTCGCCGTCCGGCTCGTCGGAGAGCCAGGCCATGTAGTTAGCGGTCTCGGCCAGTGTCCCGGTTGGAATATCGTCGTTCATCGGTCAAGCGCTCCGCAGAACAGATATTGAAGGCTGCATCGTCAACTAGCGCCGGTCACGGCCGCTGCCGCGCCGGTCGCGGTCGCCGCCGCCGCGCCGATCGCGGTCGCCACCCGGACGCCCGCCGCCGCCGGAACGGCCGCCGCCGCTGCCGCCCCTGCCGCGGCTGTCGCGCTGGCTGCGGCTGTCGCGCTGGCGCGCCTCGTCGGCGGTCCAGCCCTCCAAGACTGCCTGGCGGCTGAGGCGCACTTTGCCCTGCGGGTCAACATCGGTCACCATCACCATGATCTCGTCGCCTAGGCTGACCTCATCCTCGACCGCGTTCACGCGGTAATCGGCCAGCTGGGAAATGTGCACCATGCCTTCCTTGCCGGGCAGAAACTCCACAAACGCGCCGTAGGACTCAATCCGCACCACCTTGCCGGTGTAGATGCGGCCCAGCTCGGCTTCCTCGGTCAGCGCCCGCACCTGCTCCAGGGCCAGCGCCGCCGACGGGCCGTCTACAGCAGCGATGTACACCGTGCCGTCGTCCTCGATGTCAATTTTGACACCGGTGCGATCCTGAATGCCGCGAATGGTCTTGCCGCCCGGCCCGATCACCGTGCCAATCTTCTCCGGGTCAATCTTGATAATGGTAATGCGCGGCGCGTAGTCGCTCAGATCGGGGCGCGGTTCGGCGATCACAGCGCGCATGGCTTCCAAAATCTCGAGACGAGCCACGCGCGCCTGCTCCAGGGCCTGCGCCATGATCTCATCGGTCACGCCGGCAATCTTGATGTCCATCTGCAGCGCGGTGATGCCCTTGGCCGTGCCAGCCACCTTGAAGTCCATGTCTCCCAGGTGATCCTCAATGCCCTGGATGTCGGTCAGCACCGCCACCGTATCGCCCTCTTTGATCAAACCCATGGCGATGCCGGCTACCGGCGCTTTGATCGGCACGCCGGCGTCCATCAGCGCCAATGTGCTGCCGCACACGCTGGCCATCGAGGTGCTGCCGTTGGAGCTGAGCACCTCGCTCACCAGGCGGATCGTGTAGGGAAACTCGTCCTCTGGCGGGATCATGCTGCGCAGCGCGGTCTCGGCCAGCGCCCCGTGGCCGATCTCGCGCCGGCCAGTCGAGCGCAGCGGGCGCACCTCGCCGGTGCTGTAGGGCGGGAAGTTGTAGTGGTGCAGGTAGCGCTTGGTGTCCTCCGGGCTGAGGCTGTCCAAGCTCTGCGAGTCGCGCGGGGTGCCAAGCGTAGCGATCGTCAGCACCTGTGTCTGCCCGCGCTGGAACAGCCCTGAGCCGTGCACGCGCGGGATCAGCCCGACTTCGATGTTGAGCGGGCGGATGGCGACGTAGTCGCGGCCGTCCGGGCGCACTTTGTCTTGCAAGATGCGGCGGCGCACCTCCTCGCGGATCACGGTGCTCAGCGCTTCACGCACGTCGCCCAGTTTGATGATCTGCGCCGGGTCTTCAACAGCAGCGTTGCGCGCCTCATACTCTGCCACCAGCTCTTCGCGCAGCGCCTCCAGCGCCTCATTGCGCTCGTCGCGCATTGTCTGTTCGACAATGATCTGGCGCACTTGGTCGCGCACCCGTGCCGCTACCTCGGCCACCAGCTCATCGCTGATCTTGGACGAAGCGTACTCGGCCTTAGGCTTGCCGATTTCAGCGCGCATCTGGTTGATCGTCGCCAGCACGGGCTGGATCGAGTCATGAGCCAGCCGCAGCGCCCTCAGCATGGTGGCCTCATCAACCTCAGTCGCGCCGCACTCCACCATGTTGATAGCCTCGGCCGTGCCCGACACGCGCAGATCAAGCAGGCTGTTCTCCATTTCGGAGTGCGTGGGGTTCACGATCAGCTCGCCGTCAATCAGGCCGATGCGCACGCCGCACACCGGCCCGTCCCACGGGATGTCGGAGATCATGAGCGCGGCGCTGGCGGCAATGATGCCCAGCATGTCAATCGGGTGCTCCTGATCGTGGCTGAACGCCGTGAGGATTACCTGGACGTCGTTGCGCATGTCCTTAGGGAACAGCGGCCGCAGCGTGCGGTCAGTCACGCGCGAGTTGAGAATGGCGCTCTCTGACGGGCGGCCCTCGCGGCGGAAGAAGCTGCCAGGGATGCGCCCGGCAGCGTACATCTTCTCCTCAAAGTCCACGCTCAGCGGGAAAAAGTCCACGCCTTCCCGCGGGTGCTTGCTCATGGTGGCGGTAGCGAACACCATCGTGTCCGCCATGCGCACCGTCACAGCCCCGCCCGCCTGTTCAGCCAGCCGCCCGGCCTCGATGACGATTTCATCGCGGCCCAGCATGGTTTTGTAACAGCTCACTTTGGGTGTGATCTTCTCGACCATATCGGTTGCATGTACCTCCTGCAATAGGTACATGCCCGGAAGCCAGGGACTGGCAAGTGGCGCTCAACGCGGGCGCTCAGCACCACGCTCCAATTCCTGCTCAACCGGGCATGTTCGCTCATAAACCAGGGTGGCCTCGCTACAGGCCACCCGACTCAACCTTGCTCACAAATGCATCTAACGCCGCAGGCCCAGACGCTGAAGCACTTCACGATAGCGTTCCGGGTCTTTCTGGCTCAGGTACTTAAGATGCCGCCGCCGCTGGCCCACCAGTTTGAGCAGGCCGCGGCGCGAGTGCTGGTCGTGCTTGTGCGTACGCAGGTGTTCGGTGAGCTGGTTGATGCGCGTCGTCAGCAGCGCAATCTGCACTTCGGGCGATCCGGTGTCGCTCTCGTGGCGCCCAAAGTCCTGAATGATAGCGGCTTTCTCAGTGGTGCTCAGGCCCATGTGTGATCTTGTCCTCTGCAATTGCGACACCAAGCGCGCCGGACAGGTGGCGCACTGGTCTATAAACGCTTAGGGCATTATAGCAGAGGCCCGGTAGCGTGCCAATCCTTAAGAAAACCGGACTCAGGCCTGCCGCGTGCGCGACGAATCCGCCACCAGGTTGACAGTGTGGTGCGTGCGGAACAGGCTGTACTGCCCAGGACGCCCCGGCACGCCGTTCAGCACGTTCTCCGATTCCATCAGCGAAAACCAGAAGTCGTAGTCCCAGGCCTGGGACGGCTTCAGCAGCGTGAGGATGTTGTGCTCAGAGATGATGGCGTTGCGCTCGTACAGCGCCAGCAGCAGCCGCACAAAGGCATTGCGCTCCCGCAGGATAGCCTGGCAGATGGGGCTGCTCAGCCGCAGGGAGATGCCCTTGGTCAAAAACTCGCTCTGCGGGTTGGCGTATTCGTTGATCTCGGCGGCTTCGTTGGCCAGCAGGTACTCTACCGCCCGCTGGAACACCATGCCGCTGTCAAACACCAGCAGGCGGCGGTGCAGGCTGCCCAGCGGGCACCAGGTGAAACCGCGGAAGCTCGTGAACTGCTCCACGCTGACAACGATACGCCGGCACATAGCGGCTGTTTCAGGCTCGCTCTCCTCCAGCATCTCCAGCGTGACGCCCTCCCAGTTCTGCGCTTCCGTTTGGGCGCGCACCGGCACATCCAGCTCCAGCGCCTGGTAGCCGGGGTTCATCTTGATGACCGGCACTAGATCGTCCGGGTTGTGGCGGTGCGGCACCAGCTCGCGCAGCAGCACGCGCTCGCGCACCAGGCAGTCAATCCAGTCGGAGCGCCACTGGTCGCTGTAGTTGCAGCCGGGCCGGTCCAGCTCGCGATCCATCGCCAGGCCTTTGAGCAGGAAGCCGTAGTTGACATACTCCCAGCCGCGCACCTCCAACGTGCGGCGCACGCGCATCACGATGCGGTCGCGCACCAAGCGCGTTTTCTCCACCACGGGGTGATCCCCGTCCAGCATGATCTTGCCGCCGCCGGACACGGCCTTGAGGATGCCCAGCGAAAGCGCCTGATGCACCAGGTCCTCGCCGCGCGCCGCGCTGATCACCGCGCCCACCGCCTTCAACTGCTCCACGAGCTGTGTCGTGGTCAGCACGGTCGCGCCGCGCTCGGCGGTCAGCCGGTCAAACTGAATGATCACGCTCGTCCACTGCGACGGCGTAAAACCGGAGATAGCGTCGTCCTGCTCCTCGAAACGAGCCAAACTCAGCGATTGGTGCGTCTGCAAGTTGGTGAAGTCGTCAATATACTCCACAGTGACATCGGGGTTGTTCTCTAACTGGCGGCTGGTGCTGCCGCGCACGCCCCACACAATCACAGTCTTGCCGCGCGCCCGCAGCGTGTTGAGCACCTGGTTGAAGTCGCGGTCGCCGCTGGCCAGGATGTAGACGTCGGCTGCATCATCGTGGCCGGAGTCGGTAATGACATCCTTAACGATGCGCATATCAGCGCTGTTCTTACCGGGCAGGTTGAACACCGGGTCAATGTTGGCCAGCATCAGCTTGCTGGGGGCTTCGTCCGCCACTTCGTGCCCGGCAGAGTCGACCAGTGGCGGCAGGCTGCCGCGCTGTCCCCAGGGGGCATAGGCGGCCATCTTCACCACCTGCCCGTAGGCCTTGGCCTGAATGACGAAGCGGTCAATCAGGTGGTCGAGGTTAACGGTGAAACCTTGTTCGTTGAGGCTGATAGCGATGTTCTCAAAATCAATGTACACCGCCACGTACTTTGTCTGAATGCCCAGCAGCGACTCAAGCGGCTGGAAGATAACCTGCTCAGCGAACTCGGTTCCCTCCAGCACGTTTTCCGACCCCCACACGCGGATGCGCGCGTTGCGCGTCGTTTTAACGCGCCGGATCAGCGGGATAAGGTCGCGGCTGGTGGTGGCCAGAATCAGCTCGTCCACCGGGTCAGGGTCGAACGAGAAGTAATGCATGATGAGCGCGTCCGCCAGGCTCTCGCGCCGCGGGATGTCGAACACGTCATAGCCAGCGGATTTGAAGATGCGCTGCGTGTTGGGCGAGAAGCCCGGCACACGGTCCTGGTAAAGCTGCCAGTTGGCAACCGCAATCGCTTTGAGCTTATCGGCGCTCACCAGCCCCGCCGCCAGCGCTGCGCCGCCGCGCAGCCCCACGGCCAGCTCTTGCAAATCCACGACGATCCCGCGCTTGAGAAACTGCTGGAGCAGATCGTCAACATCAACAACTAAATAAGCGGTCATTTGCTTTCCTAATAACGTGCAAAACCACCTGCCTCCTCAGGAGAGGTGGTTCAGGAAGTCGCGCGTGTTGCGTTCAGTAAAGGAGAGTGATCCAGGCCCTTAACAAAAAAATAATGGTTAGAATAAATCAGCAGCGCTTGTGCGCGACCAAGCGTCGCCCCTCCCTGCCAATCTGCGCCTATTATACTACGAATCGCGGCTGTGCACAGAGGGCGAGACGCTTAGCAAAAGCCGAAAAGGATTGCACGAAATTTGTGGATTTTGCACATATTGTCCACAATTTGTCGTAATCCAGACATGCTGCGCTCTCGCTTGAGCGATATACAAGCGGCATAGTAATGGAGCAACGTTAACGCCACATAATAGCCCCGTAGCTGTTGCGTTAAAATCGCCAGCCCACGAGCGCCTCAATAGGCTTTAGCAAACAGCGCCACCTCGCGCGCTGCCTGCCCGGTGAACAGGCACGCGCCCGGCCCATCGGGCTGATCGAAGGGGAAACAGCGAAGGGTGGCTCCGGTTTCCTCTTTGACGCGGCGCTCGTCGTCATCCGAGCCGGCCCACCAGCCGCGCGCCCAATCCCCCGCTTCAACCACCTGGCGCAGCTCATCGTAAGTTTTGACATCGTGGATGTGCGCGTCGCGGAAGGCGGTGGCCTGCTGCAGCAGGTTAGCCTGCACGGCATTGAGCAGGTCGCGCACCGCCGCGGCGAGTCCATCCTGGCTGACGAACTGCTTGCTCTCCTTGCCGGGCAGATCGCGCCGCGCCAGCGCCGCCGTGTTGTTTTGCAGGTCGCGCGGCCCCACCTCCAGGCGCACCGGCACGCCGCGCATCTCCCAGTCGTTGTACTTGAAACCAGGCGTCAGACCGTCGCGGTCGTCCAAGTGGACGCGAACGCCTGCGCCTTCCAGCTCAGCGCCGATGCGCCGAGCGGCGGCCAGCACTTCACCGCGCTCGTCGTCATTGCGGAAGATGGGCACGATCACCACTTGAATCGGCGCGATGACCGGCGGCAGTCGCAGCCCCTTGTCGTCGCCGTGCGCCATCACCACCGCGCCCACCATGCGCGTGCTGACACCCCACGACGTCGTCCAGCAGTACTGGCGCTCGTTGTTCTCGTCCAGGTACATGATGTTGAACGCTTTGGCGAAGTTCTGGCCCAGGTTGTGGCTGGTGCCAGACTGCAGCGCCTTGCGGTCGCCCATCATCGCCTCGATGGTGTAGGTGCGCAGCGCCCCAGCGAAGCGCTCGATGTTGCTCTTGCGCCCCTGGATTACCGGAATCGCCGCCTCGGTGACAGCGAAATCGGCGTAGATATCCAGCATGCGCAGCGTTTCCTCCTCGGCATCGGCCTCTGAGGCGTGGGCTGTGTGGCCCTCCTGCCACAGAAACTCGGTCGTGCGCAGAAACGGCCGCGTGCGCAGCTCCCAGCGCACTACGTTAGCCCACTGGTTGATCAGCAGCGGCAGGTCGCGGTAGGACTGTATCCATTCGCTGAACGTCTCGCCGATAATCGTCTCCGATGTCGGGCGCACGACCAGCGGCTCCTCAAGCTGTTTGCCGCCTGCGTGCGTCACCACTGCCAGCTCCGGGCTGAAGCCCTCGACGTGCTCGGCCTCGCGGCGCAGGTAGCTTTCCGGGATGAACAGCGGGAAGTAGGCGTTGCGGTGGCCAGTCGCTTTAAAACGCCGGTCCAGCCCGGCCTTTATCGCCTCCCACAGTTCGTAGCCATAGGGTTTGATAATGATGCAGCCGCGCACAGGCGACTGCGCTGCCAGGTCAGCTTTGTACACGATCTCGTTGTACCACTTGGAAAAGTCTACGCTCTGCGGCGTGACCGCCTGCGTTGCCATGATGGGCGCTCTCCCGGTGCAGTGCCGCGCTCAAACCCTGCCATTATAACCGGATATACGCACGGAATGAAGCGCAGAACCGGTGGCAGCTGTTCCGCCCACAGTGTGGCCGTGTGTGACGGGCGGTCACAAGCGCCGCTGGGCCACCGCCGCCAGCGGCTCCAGCCACACGGCGCTGAAACGGGCGTGCACAGGGTCGTAGGAATCCGGCGCGACCGTCGCCAGCCGGCCCAGCCAGTGCGCCAGAAACAGCCACATCAGCGCGTGATCCCACAGACGCTGAAAGTGATCATCGTCCCAGCCGGGCCGGATGAGCGCGTGGCAGCGCTCTAAGTACAGCGCAACCATGTCCTCTACTGGCAGCGCCGGCTCCAGACGCATGCGCACCGATTGAACGAAGCCTACCAGATCGAGCACGGCCGGGCCGATGCCGGCCAGCTGCCAATCGAACACAATCTGCCGCCCGTCCAGCGGCCGCGCGATGTTGCCGGGCCAGTAGTCGCCGTGAATAAGGGTGGCCGTCTCCGCCCGCAGCGGCGCGGCGATCTCGTCAGCGCTGCGTGTGAGCTGCGCAAACAGCTCATAGTAGCGGGCGTGGTTGAGCTGCGGCAGGCGCTCCTCCAGCACCAGCGTTTGCAGCGCCTCAGCCGCCGCCACCACAGTATCGGCGTAATCGGCGTCCAGCGGACGCGCCAGCCAGGGAAGGTTAGCCAAGTCGTCTGCCAGCCCCCAGAAGCGATCGTGCAGAGCTACCAGGTTCAGCACTGCCTCGACGTAGTCGTCGGCGGTCCACTCGTGCGCCGGGCGCAGGCCTGTGAGCGCTTCCAGCACTACCCAGCCTTCTGCTTCGTCGCCCGCCACCAGGCCCGGGACCAGCAGCGGCAGGTGCGGCGCCAGCCGCCGGTACACGCCGTACTCGCGCTGGCCCACGGCGCGCAGCACACGCCCGCGGCTTACCGGCGGCTCCTTGAGCACCAGCGGCAGGCTCTGATCCTGGCCGTCTATGCGCACGCCAACCGATATCGCAGTTAGGCGCGTGCCGGAGGCGGTGGCCGTTGCGCCGGGAAACGTGTCGGGCAGGGGCACGGGCGTGATATCCAGCAAGCGCAGCGAGCTGGCGGCCAGATAGCGGCGCAGGCCAGCCATCAACTGCGGCCGCGTGAACGGCCAACTGCTGCGCCGGGCGGCGTCCGCGACAGCCGCCCTACTCCCAGGTGCGGCTGTAGTTGGCATTCAGCTTGTCCAGCACCGCCTGCCCCAGGTCAACGCCGCTGATGCTGGCCAACTGCAGCAGGTAGAGCATGACATCGGCCAGTTCGCCGGCCAGCGCGCGGCGGTCAGGTAGGTCATCCTGCCACTGAAAGTGCTCCAGCACCTCGCCTGCCTCCAGCACCAGCGAGATCGCCAGGTTGCGCGGCGTCTGCGGGTGCGGCGAGTCCGGCCGATACCAGCCTTTGCTCTCCACAAAGGCGTGCATAGCGGTTTCCAGCGTCTTGAGGTCTATCGAGTCAGCCATGATGAGGGCCTGTCCATCCTCGCCCGCTGTCGTCAGCCAGCGATCCTGCTCATCCACAGCCTGAAGATGCGCCTCAGTCGGAGCAGTCAGCGCTGGCACGCGCCTCTTTAATAGGCGTTGCGGTCGCGGCGCAGGATGATCATGAGCACCGTGCGGATAATGATCTTGATGTCCAGCCACAGCGACCAGTTTTCAACATACCACAGGTCATAGGCAGTGCGCTCGGCAATCGAGGTGTCGCCGCGCAGGCCGTTCACCTGCGCCCAGCCGGTCATGCCGGCCTTCTCGCGGTGGCGTTCCATGTAGCGCGGGATGCGCTCGCGAAACTCCTGGACGTAGACCGGGCGCTCTGGGCGCGGCCCCACCAGGCTCATGTGCCCCAACAGCACATTGATCAGCTGCGGCATCTCATCCCAGTTGGTGCGGCGCATGATGCGGCCTAAGCGCGTGCGGCGCGGGTCATCGGCCACGGTCCAGCCCGGGCCATTTGCTTCAGCGTCTTGGCGCATCGAGCGGAACTTAATCATCGGGAACGGGTGGCCGTCCAGGCCCATGCGCTCCTGAATGTGAAACACCGGCCCTGGCGAGTCCAGGCGGATGGCGATAGCAGTCAGCAGCAGCAGCGGCGAGAACAACACCAGCCCCACTGTCGCGCCGAAAACGTCCAGCCCGCGCTTGAGGCTCAGCTTCCAACCGCGCAGCGCGATGTCGCGCACGGTGATCAGCGGCGTGCCGCCCAGATCGTTCACGTTCAGGTCGCCGGCCATGTAAGCGAACATGTCCGGGTACACTTTGATGTCCACATAACCGCGCTGGCACAGGTTGATCAGGTCCACCAGCTCGGAGCGCAGCGCGTCCGGCAGGGCGATAATCACCTGCTCCACGCCGAGTTCGTCAATCAGGCGCGGAATATCCCCATATGCGCCGATGATCGGCACGCCGCTGAGCGTGCCCTTGGTGCGGGCATGGCCGCTGACCACGCCGACGATGCGGTAGCCCAGTTCCGGGCGTGCCTTAATGCGGTGGGTAATATCACGCGCGATTTTGCCCGTGCCGATCACCAGCAGGTTTTCGCGGTCCAGGCCGCGCCGCCGCAGCCAGATGCGCAGCCGCCGGTAGAACTCGCGCCCTACGCCCACCAGCAGCGCGCTGAACACCCACACATACACAAACAGGCTGCGCGGGTAATCAACCTCCAGCGGCGTCCCTTTGAAGATCAGGGCCTGCATGCCAAACGCCAGCACCGTGCCCACTGTCACCGCGCTCACAATCTTCTGCGCCTGGTCCAGCCGGTTGATCGCGCGCGGCAGGTGGTACAGCCGCACAATGTAGAAGATGATAACCACCGTCAGCGCGTGCAGCGCCAGCGTGGGCAGGTACTTATCCAGTCCCGGCGGGTTGACCGGCAGCGCAAACAGCTCCAGCGCCGTGCGCGCCTCGAACGCCAGCGCAAAGGCCGCCGTCAGCATCAGCAGGTCCAGCAGCAGCAGAAGGATCGTCAGCGCTGCCTGCGACCGATTGCGGCGCTGGGCTGCCGGCGCGGGACTCAGGTCGAGGCTGGCGCCGGATGGCGGATTTCCGGCCACAGGTCTGGCCCACCCTTGAGCAGCAGGCCCGCCATCACCAGGCTGTGCAGCCACAGCGGAGTCGTCTGGCGGTAGTGCTTGCGGTAGAAGATCAGCATCGCCCGCTGGAACTCGAACTGCGCCTTCCTGCTCCGCCGGCTGGCAGCCCGCTTCACGTGCTTCACTACCACCTTTGGGTAGTAAAACACGGTCCACCCCCCTTGTTTGATCCGGTAGGCCCAATCCAGGTCCTCTCCATACATAAAAAACGTTTCATCTAACAGGCCCGCGGCGGCAATCGCCTCGCGCCGCACCTGCATATAGGCCCCGACTACCGAGTCTACCTCAAGCTCTTGGTCGGCGTCCACAAACGTCATATTATATCGCCCGAAACGCGGGCTGTTAGGAAACAACCTAGCCAGACCAGAAAAGCGATAGAACGACACCTCTGGCGAGGGAAAGCTGCGGCGGCAGGCGAGATCAAGACTGCCGTCCTCCAGCACCAGCTTTGGCCCGGCCACGCCAATCTGTGGGCGAGCGTCCATCAGCCGCACCATCGCGCACAGCGCGTCCGGCGGCACTTCGGTATCCGGGTTGAGCAGCAGCGCGTAGCGCGGCGCGTCTGCATCTACCTGGCCTGCGCCGTGAAAGCCAAGCGCGCGCAGCCCCAGGTTATTGCCGTAAGAGTAACCGCCGTTGACCGCGCTGGCGATCAGCTCGACGCCGGGAAAGCGCTGGCGCACCATGTCCGCGCTGCCGTCGCTTGAGGCGTTGTCCACGACAATTACGCGGTAGGTGATGTCGCCATCGCTAGCCAGCACCGTCTCCAGGCAGCGGGCCAGCAGATCGCGCGTGTTCCAGTTCAAGATAACTATTCCCAGATCAACCAACGCTGCCGCCCCTCAGTATTACTGCCGATTGTATCACACTGGCACGGCGCGCTTCAGGACGCCTGACCGCCGCTCGCGGCACAAGCTGTTTTGGTTAGGCAGTAAAGCACCAAGCCAGGGTTGTGCCAATAGCTTGGCGTGTGCGTCATCCAGTCATAGCCGGCCCACACTGGACGCTCAATCCAGGCGATGCGCGGGAAGGCCGCATCCAGGCCGTCCAGGTAAGCACGTAGATCGTCGGCGTAGTCGGGCGGCGTCATCGCAGTGGAACGCAGTACATTGTGATACCAAGCATCAGACAGAATCATATAGTCCACACCGGCCACAAGCAGCTCATCCGGCGCAATCAACTGGCCGCCATACGTCTGTGTCCAGGGGTAATCCGTCGGGTCGAGAGGCACATTGTAAGGCCCGTTAAGATGTACTCGCGCACCCCGCGGCAGATGATCGTACACCCACGCCAGCACGATCTCGCGTGTGTCAGGCTGCGTGAGCTGGCGCACGAATGGCAGCGTCAGGGCTAGCGGAACAATCACGACAGCCAGCGCCAGCGCCGGGCCAGTCAACCATTTTAATGGCAGGGGGCGGTACAGCCACGCCGCACCCAACCCTGTCAGCAGTGCAAATTGTGGTAACACCGGCAAAAGCATCTGATCGCTGAGATCAGGGCGCACTGTCCTCAGGTTAACGCAGCTGTATGCTGCCAGGTAGATGAGGAGAATAAGTGTGTAAAGCAGCGCTGCGTCATGCCGCAGCAGCTTGCGCAGCGGCGGGCGCTGCGCCCAGGCTGCATACACGCCAAACGGCACAAGCAGCGCTGCTGATGCGCCGAGACCGAACAACGCCAGGTAACGGTATTCAAAGAACAGCCCGGCCCAAGGCGTCATCGGGAACTGCACATCGATACCGGCCAGGTACTGCCCAGTGATATAGCGGAACTCTTCGAGAAAGAAAGCGGTGTCAAAAACTACAGCAGGCGTCGTGAACACAAACGTCAGCGGAGCCAGCGCCCACGCGGTCAGCACACCAGCCAGCATTCGCCGCGCGCGCCAGCGGTACACCCCTACTAATCCGACCAATCCTACCACCAGTGCACTGGCAGCGGCATTGTAGCGGCTGCCGGCGGCCAGTCCAGCGCAGACAGCAGCCAGCGCCAACAGCGGCCAATGCCGTCCCCCACCCCTCAACCACGCGAACGCCGTCCACACGCTCACCGCCGTAAAACCGGCCGCGAGGCTACTAGTGGTGGTGTAATGGGCGTGCTGTACCAACGGCAGCGAAACCGTCACCAGCAGACCGGCTGTCAGCGCGGCGAAGCGCCCGCCCATCTGCCGCGCCAGGGCATAGGTGGCAGCAACAGCCAGCAGTCCGCCCAGCGCCGAATAAGTCCGCCCAATCACATAGAGATGAAACGGCGCATACTGCCGCCCATTCAGGTTTTTCCGCAGCGCTGCATCAATCCCTTGGCCCGCGCCAGTGAGCGCAAACGTCGCATAATTGGCGTATATCAACAGCGATGGATTGTGATAAAACTTAGGGTTAAGTCGGTTTTCGACTAGCATTTGCAGCGGCAGCGTAATGAAGAGAAATTCATCCGGGTGAATGGGCGCTTCCATAGGCAAAAGCTGGTGTGGAACGCTGCTGCGCGCATACTGCGGATCAGGCTGGCCAAAACTCAAGCCAAAGAAACGCAGACCCGCCGCAAACAACAGCAGCGCCGTCACGAACAGCCATTCGGCGCGCGGGCGGCTCATGCTGACGGCTCAGCGGCGGTGGGCAGCGTGCGCAGCGGCGCGCCGCGCAGCGCCGCTCGCAGGGCTTCGCGGTCGTCCCAGGGGTATTCGACCGTGCCGAAACACATGCTCTGCTCGTGGCCCTTGCCGCAGGCGATCACGATGTCGCCAGGCTGCGCCATCTGACAAGCCCGGTACAGCGCCGCGCCGCGATCCGGCACGCGAATAAACGTCCGCCCCTCGACGCCGCCCTGTCCAACACAGCCGTCGGCCATCGCCTGGAGGATCGCGTCCAGCGGCTCGGTGCGGGGGTCCTCAGCGGTGAGCACCGTCATATCAGCCAGCCGCGCCGAGACCTCAGCCATCAGGCGGCGCTTCTCGCGGTCGCGCAGGCCAGCGCTGCCGAACACGGCGATCACGCGCCCGCCTGGTGGCAGCATCGCCCGCGCCGTCTCCAGCGCGTTCTTGAGGGCATTAGGGGTGTGGGCGAAGTCCACAATGGCGGTGAAATCCTGGCCTTCGTCAATCCGTTCCATGCGCCCCGGCACGGGCTGGACCGCCAGCAGGCCGCGCTGGATCGTCTCGATCAGGACACCCTGCCCCCAGCAGGCCGCCGCCGCCGCCAGCGCGTTTGCCACGTTGAACGCGCCCGCCAGCGGCAGGTGCACCAGGTCGGCGCGCCCGCCGTGCCGCAGCACGAACTGCGTGTAGCCGGGCCGATGCACGATGTCGGTGGCGCAAAAATCAGCGTCAGACGCAATGCCGTAGCGCAGCGCGCGGTCAGACGGAAAGGCGGCAAAGAAGTCTGCGTTGGGGTCGTCGGCGTTGACGACACTTACCTTGGCCTGGCCCGGTTTGCGGGCAGATTGCGACAGCATCTGAAACAAGCGGCCTTTGGCAGCGCGGTAGCGCTCAAACGTGCCATGATAATCCAGGTGTTCGTGCGTGACGTTGGTCATTACCGCGATATCCACATCCACGCCGTTCAACCGCCCCTGAGCCAACCCGTGGCTGGTCATCTCCAGCACGCAGTGGGTCAGCCCGGCGGCAGCCATGTGCGCCAGGTAGCCCTGCGTCTGCGGCGCGCCCGGCGTGGTGACGTGCAAGCCGGTGTCGGCGAGCTGGCCGCCCAGGTCAGCAGCGACGGTGCTGATGAACCCGGCGCGCAGCCCAGCCGCCGTGAGAACGCTGTGGATCATGTGGCTGGTAGTGGTTTTGCCGTCAGTCCCGGTCACACCGATGATGATCATCTGTCGCGACGGAAAGCCATGATAGGCCGCCGCCAACCACCCTACCGCCTCCTGCGCGTCGCGCACACGGGCATACGGCACAGGCAGGCCCGCCAGGTCGCGCTGGCCAACCACCGCCGCCGCACCGCGCGCCAGCGCGCGGGGGATGAAGTCGTGGCCGTCTGCTGTCAGGCCTGGGCGGGCGACGAACAGGCCGCCGGGCCGCACGTCTGCATCAGCCTCAACTACAGGCGCTGTGATCTCGGCGTCGCCGCTGACAGCCAGCAGGTCGCCCGCCGGCAGCGCGTTAAGCAGGTCGCTCAGTCGGGGTGTCATAGGGTGCGAGTCTACAGAAAAGGCCAGGGCCAGACAAGGCCAACCGACAACAAAAATGCCGGCTCAGCACCGGCACTTCTGCGCGTTATTTGACTGTAGAACTTCAGCGCATGCGCTCGGCGATGCCGGCTAGGCTGCTGCGCACACTGCCGTCCACTACGCGGTCGGCGCTGCGCACCACCAGACCGCCCAGGATGCTGGGGTCAACCACGAAGGTAACGTCCTCGGCCCCAATCTCCTGCTTTGCGCGCTGCTGCTCTTCCTCGCTCAGCGGCATGGCGCTGATGACCTCGACCGCGCCGGACATGCTCTTGGCCTCAGCCGGCACTTTGGCGAAGAAGTCGTTGATGAGAGCCTGCTGGCGCTTTTCGTCCAGTGTTTCGCCGATGAGCCGCTGCGCCAGCGCCACCGAGATCGCCCCCACCTGCGCCCGCAGCCCAGCAAGCTGCTGGTCGCGCTCCTGGGTGGCAGCCTGCCGCGCCTGCTCGCGCAGCTTGGCCGCATCGGCCTGCGCCTCCTGCTCGATGCTGCGGGCGAGTTCGTCGCCGCGCGCCCGCGCCTCCTCGATGATCTTCTGCGCCTCAGAGCGCGCTTTCGCCTTGATCTCCTCAGCCTCGGCCTCGGCGTTCAGGCGGGCGTTGGCCGCCGCCGCCGCATCTTCCAGGCCCTTCTGAATCTTGGCGCTGCGCGCGTCGAGCATGTTCACCAGGGGCCGCCACATGAAGATCGTGCCCAGGATGAAGATCACGCCGAAATTGAACAACTGGGCGAGCATGAAGCCCAGGTTAATGCCCAGCTTGTCCAGCGGACTGCCGGTTTCCTCGGCTGCCAGCGCTGCCGGGGCCGCCAGCAGCAGGGCCGCGATGGTGAGCGCTGCAAACACAATTCTGGTTCTGAGCTGGTTTCGCATGTGTCTACTCTTTCATTCGTCGTCCGGGTGAAAGCGGGGCGCGCTGCGCCGGCTGCCTATCAGCCGCGCTGCCAGGGTGAACAGGGCGTAGACCGCCCCGGCGAAAATCACCGGCAGCGCCAGCAAGCTGACAAGAAACACCAGCCCGAACGTCACCACCTGCTCGGCAATGCGCGCTGGGTCCAGCGCCTGAGCCAGCCCGCCCGCTTCCATAACCCCTGGCGGACCTCACAGCACGAACAGAATAACCAGCGCGACCACCAGCGCGTAAATGGCGATGGCTTCGGTGAACACGATTGCCAGAATCATGTTGGTCTGGATCGTGCCGGCGGCGTCCGGGTTGCGGCCGATGGCCTGCATGGCGCCCTGTGCCAGCAGCCCGATGCCGATGCCAGGGCCAAGCGCGCCCACCATCGCCAGGCCGGCGCCCAGTGCTTTCAGACCCGTTTCGAGCGAACCTTCAATCATGGTGTTATTTCTCCTACGTGTGGTAGATGCCTGATAGAGCTTCGGTTATACACAACGATCAGTGATCGGCGGCGTGTTCGTGGTCGTCGCCGTGGTGCGACTCCATCGCCTGCGCCGCAAACACCAGCGTCAGGACGGCGAACACCAGCGCCTGCACCGTGCCGATGATGATCTCCAGCAGATACATGATCATCGGCACGATGGCCGCCACCAGGAAGGTGAGCGCAATCAGCGCCACGCCGCCCGCAAACAGGTTGCCGAAAAGACGGAAGGCCAGGCTGACGATCTTGCCGATCTCTGAGATGATCTCGATCAGGCCGACCACGAAATCAATCGCGCCCAGCGGCTTCTTGCGCAGATTGCCCAGCGCGCTGATGTTGACAAACTTCTCGAAATAGGCCGGCCCCTGTGCCCACACGCCGTAAGCCTGCACCAGCACAATTGAGAGCAGCGCCAGCCCAAATGTCAGGCTCAGGTCAGTGGCGGCGCCGCGCACGAACGGCGTAATGTGGAAGAGGAACGGCCACGCGCCCGCGTCCAGCTGCTCCTGCGTCAGCGTGATCGTGGCGGTGGGGTACTGCATCTGGGTGCGGTAGCGGTTTAGCTCGCCCAGCAGAATGTCGCGCTCATTTTGCAGCGCCGCAAGCTGCCCCTCAACGTCCTTGGCCTCTGCCGGCGCGCTCTCTCCGTGATCGCCAGCAGCCGCTTCTGGCTGCCCTTCCAGCTCGCGGATGTCCGCGTTCACGTCGTCCAGCCGCGCCCGCAGCCCAGCGATGGCCTCTGCGCTCTCCAGGCGGATTTCCTGGCGCTCCAGCGCGCGCTCCGCTTTGGCGACAGCCTCCTCAGCTTTTGCCAGCGCCGCTTCTGCCTCGGCGCGCTGCGCCTCAGAGGCGGCGTTGAGCGCGTTCAGGGCGTCGTCGCGCACGATCTGGGCGTCGCGCAGGGCAGCCCGCGCCTCCTCCACCTGGGGCAGGATCGCCTCGGCGTCCTCCATCGGGAAGCGCGTAAACTCCTTCTTGACGAAGAAGTACTCGCAGGCGTGCTCCGCTTCTTCGCTCTGCGGCGTGCCAGCGTCGAAGATGCCGTCAACGAACAGCGTGTACGAATTGTCGGTGATGCCCTGCACAGCCGGGTAGCCGTTGAAGCCCACGTGGGCGCAGTGCATCTTGCCCACGGACTCGACGCCCGGCAGCAGCTTGAGCCAGTTGGCCGCCAGCAGGAAGATGAAGATGCTGGCGATCAGCGGCCACAGATAGGGCGCGGTGCGCAGGCGCTCCCCGCCGATGCTCTTCATGAAGTTGTAGAAACCGCCGATGAAAAACTCAACCCAGCCCTGGAAGCGGCCGGGCACTTCCTTAGTCCAGCCTTTTGAGGCGCGCCACGCCAGGAAAATAAACACCAGCACCAGGATCATCGCGAGGAATCCGCCGACGATGGTGTTGGTCAAATCGAGGCCGGGCAGGAAGTCCTTCTGCAGCACCTCACCCGGGACGGTGATGACCGGCATGCCCACACCGACGCCCAGCCCCGGCATAATCACAAACGGGATGATGCCGCAGAACACCGCAGCAACCACCACAATGCCCAGCAGTACCAGGCATCCGTTGGCTCTCGTGCTCATGCTGCCCCCTCCCTGTCACAGCAAAGGCCCGGAATAGCGATCAAGGACTACACCTCCTTCGATAACGTTTCATCTTGGTCGTGCGGCGCCGGGCGCGGCGGCTGGATGCGGTTAACAGCCCCCAGCGCGACACGCAGCATCAGCCACAAGCTCACCGGCACACTCACGATCAGCAGGCCAAAGACACACGGGCCGCGCTGCCCCAGCTGCGCGTCCAGCCACAGGCCCAGCAGCAGCGCGCCGAACACGATCAGCAGCGTGACACACCCGGCCTGTCCTGCGAGCGCCGCGTAGCTCAGGTTCTGCAAACGCGGCGGTTCGCTGCCTGCCATGTACCCCGTTTCAGAAGTTCGCGCATTCTATCACAACCGCCTGGCGATTGCCAAAACCGTCAGCCAGCCAGCAGGCGCTCATAGGAACAGCCCGCTGGCGCTGCGCGCCGCCCAGTCGAACACCACCTGCGCGCCGAAAGTCCCCAGCACGATCACCACAGCCGCCATCACACCCAGCACCCAGCGGTACGGCAGCGACATCGGTATCGGCTTGTCCTCATCTGGGCTGTGATCCACATACATCACCTTGACCACTACTAGGTAGTAGTACAGGCCTACAATGGCGTTGAGCACGCCCACCACCGCCAGCCAGGTCAGGTCTGCCTGAACTGCCGCGTTGAACAGGAAGAACTTGCCGAAGAAGCCGGCCGTCGGCGGGATGCCCGCCAGCGACAGCAGCGCAATCGTCATCGCCAGCGCCAGCCACGGGCTGCGCCGGTTGAGGCCAGCTAAGTGGGCTATCGTCTCGCTGCCGGTGGCCTCGCTGAACAGGATGATCACGGTGAACGCCAGCAGGTTGGTGAACGTGTACATGAACAGGTAGAAACCCACCGAGGCCACCGCCTGCGCCTGCCCGATTTCTGTCTGCGCCTGCAGCGCCGCGATGCCGATCAGCGCGTAGCCGGCCTGGGCGATGGATGAATAAGCCAGCAGGCGCTTGATGTTGCGCTGCGCCAGCGCCACCACGTTGCCCACTGTCATCGTGATCACAGCCAGCGCCGCCATCAACTGCACCCAGAACTGCTGCAGCGATTGATCGCCCAGCACCAGCGACTCCGGGAACACGGCCACCAAAAAGCGCAGCAGCACGGCAAAGCTGGCGGCCTTGCTGGCCACGCTGACAAACGCCGTCACCGGCGTAGGCGCGCCCTCGTACACGTCCGGCGTCCAGAAGTGGAACGGCACAGCGCTGATTTTGAAGCCGAAGCCCACAATGACCAGCATCAGCGCCACCAGGGCCGGGATCGGGCTGGCAGCAAACGCCTCGCTGCCCAGGTATTCCGCCAGCAGGTAGAGATTGGTCTGGCCGGTAAAGCCGTACAGCAGGCTGAGGCCAAACAGCAGGAAGGCCGAGGCAAACGCCCCGAACAGGAAATACTTCATGCCGCTCTCAGACGAGCGCACATCGCGCCGGTCGAAGGCAGCCAGAATGTAAAGCGGGATAGACAGCGTCTCTAGGGCCAGAAACAGCATGATCAGGTCGGCAGAGGCGCTGAGCAGGCACGCGCCCAGCGTCGCCACGATGATGATGAGGTAGAACTCGCCGCGCCGCCCCACGCCGCGCACGTCAATGGACATCAGCGCCGTGAACGCGCCGGCCAGCAGGATCATCACCTTGAAAAGCTGCGACAGCACATCGTGCCGCACCATACCGCCCCAGTAGAGCGCGCCGCCCTCCGGCGGCCCCCAGGCCGGCAGCAGCGGCGTGACAGCCAGCAGCGCCAGCCCGACAAACGTTACGTAGGCCAGGTTGCGGCGCTGGTGCGCTGGCAGAAACACATCCAGAAACAGCACCACAATCGCCATGATCGTCAGGCCTACCTCCGGCGCGATGGCCGGCAGGCTGGCCAGCAGGTCGAATTCAGCAGCGCCCACGGTTACGCCCCTCCCAGCATTGCCAGCACAGACCTCACACCGGACTCAATCATCGGGGCCATGATCGCCGGGTATACGCCCAGGATCAGCAGCGGCGCGCCCAGCAGAATCAGCACCACACGCTCCGGCATGGTGATGGCAGGGATGTCCGGGTAGCGCTGCGCGTTGAACTCGCCGAAAAACACCTGCCCCACGACGCGCAGCACGTACGCCGCCGTGATCACAATGCCCAGCGCCGCGATCACCACGATCACCGCGTAGTAGTCGCTCAGCGTGACCCCGCCCGCCGTGAGAGCGATCTGCGGCGAGGCGTCCCACATGCCCACAAAAATCGGGTACTCGGCGATGAACCCGCTCAACCCCGGCATGCCCATGCTCGTCAGGCCGCCCACAATGAAGGCCAGCGCCACCCAGGGCAGCTTCTTGGCAAAACCGCCCAGGCTGGGGATGTCGCGCGTGTGCGCCCGGTCGTAGACGATGCCGACGCAGCCGAAGAACAGCGCCGTCATCGCGCCGTGGCTGAACATCTGGATGCCCGCGCCGGTCATGCCGATCAGATTCATCGTCGCCCAGCCCATGCTCACCAGCCCCATGTGGCTGACCGACGAGAAGCCGATCACGTATTTGAAGTCGCGCTGGCGGAAGGCGATGAACGCCCCGTAAACCACGTTGATCAGCGTGAGGAACACGATCCAGGGCAGGTGCACCTGCGCCCCCTCTGGCATAAGCTGCACGCTGGCCCGCAGCGCCGCGTAGGCGCCCACTTTCATCAGCACGCCCGCGTGGATCATCGAGACGGCGGTCGGCGCGGCCACGTGGCCATCCGGACTCCAGTTGTGGAAGGGGAACACGCCCGCCAGCACCCCGAAGCCGATGAACACGAACGGGAACCACAGCTTAGCGAACGTCAGCGCCTCGACGCCTGCGTAGCCAGCCGCATCAAATGCGCCGTGTTCCGCCGCCAGCGTCAGGGAGGTGATGCTGAAGTTAAACGTAGACAGGTCAGAGGGCAGCAGACCGCTGGCGACGGCGTTCTGGAACACCTGCGCGCCCTCGTTCTGAAAGAACTGATCGGCCGTGATGACCATCGCAATCACGCCGACCAGCGCCACCACTGAACCGACCAGAATGTACAGCGTCAGCTTCATGGCCGCGTATTCGCGCAGCTTCACCCAGCCCCACGTAGCGATGAGCAGGTACATCGGGAAAATGGCCAGTTCGTAAAAGAAGAACAGCACGAACATGTCCACCGCGACGAACACGCCGTACACGCCGGCCACCAGCAGCAGGAAAAAGGCCATGAACTCGCGCGTGCGGTCCTCAATCGTCCACGAAATCAGCACGCCGGCCACCGCCACCATGCCGGTGAGCAGCACCATCGGCGCGCTCAGGCCGTCCACCGCCAGGTGGTAGCTGATCCCTAAGCTCTGCACCCAGGGAATGCGCTCCTCAAACGCCAACCCGGACTGGAACATCAGCGTGCCCGGCGATTCGATGTCATCTGCCGCCAGCAGCATGTCCTGGTTCTGCATGACGGCGCTCACCTGGTTGTTGTAGCCCAGGTACACCGCCAGCGACAGCGCCAGGACCGCCGCCGCCGCCGTAATGGCGATACCCCTGATGAGATCGCGCCGGTCCCCAGGGATGAACAGTATGATCACCCCAGCCACGACGGGCAGCAGGACAATGACGCTCAGCACCGGAAACACAAACTCTTGAACGATCATACCCTACCACTACCCCCCTAGAATGCGGATGACCGAGTCGTTGATGACCGGCATGATCCAGTTGGGGACAATGCCCGTCAGCAGCATGAGCGCCATCAGCGGGGCAATGGCGATCACCTCGCGGGCCTCGATCTCCAAGTCGTAATCGCGCCATTTCATGTTAAACGGCCCGTGCAGCACCGCCCGTATGCCCTTGAGGATGTACGAGCCGGTGAACAGCAGGCCGATCATCGCCAGCAGCGTGAGCGCGGTAAACACCGGCCATGCGCCGCGCACCACCAGGAACTCGCTCACAAAGCCGTTCAGGCCCGGCAGGCCCAGGCTGGCCATGCTGGTGAAGATGAAGATGCCGCCGTAGATCGGGGCCTTCACCCAGAAGCCGCCGTATTCCCGCATGTCGCGCGTGTGTGTTTTATGGTAGATAGCGCCCGCCAGCAAGAACATGCCCGCCGAGCTGAGGCCGTGGTTGAACATCTGCAGCACTGCGCCGTTGGTGGCCAGGATGGCGTCCTGCATCATCGCACTGGAGCCATTGACGAACATCTCGCCGTACACCAGCGCCGTCACGGCCAGCCCCATCACCACGAAGCCCATGTGGTTGACCGAGCTGTAGGCCACCAGCCGCTTGATGTCGTTCTGGCCGAAGGCAGCAAAAGCCCCTAGCACCACGCCCAGCATCGCCAGGAAGGCGAAGATGCCCGCCGCGTTGACCTCGAACACGCCCAGCACGTTGATCGGGGCCACCCACACGTCGGGGAAGAACGGGATCACCAGCCGCAGAAAGCCATAGGCGCCCAGTTTGAGCATCACACCGGCCAGCAGCATCGAGCCAGCGGTGGGCGCTTCGCTGTGTGCGTCTGGCAGCCACGTGTGGAACGGCCACACCGGCACTTTAATGGCGAACGCCAGGAAGAAGGCCACGAACGCCAGCCCTTTCACCGTGGCGATGTCAATGCCCAGGAACAGCCCGCCGATCGTGTCGGCCAGCGCCGGCCACAGCGCCGTCAAGTACACGATGTCGAATGTTGGCCGCCCAGCCGCGTAACCGGCCAGCGCCGGCGTGCTTTCTTGCAGCGCCAGCACGGCGTCCGCCGGTATCTGCGACACCGACCAGCCGACAAGCTGCGTCGCCAGCAGGAAGCCCAGCGAGCCGCCCAGCGAGTAGATCATGAACTTGACCGAGGCGTACTCGCGGTTGGGGCCGCCCCACTGGTTGATGAGGAAGTACATCGGCACCAAGCTGAGTTCCCAGAACAGGAAGAAGATCATCAGGTCCAGCGCCACGAACACGCCCATCAGCCCGGTCTGGAAGAATAGGATCAGAGCCATGTGGATGTTGACTCGATCCTCAATCTCCCAGCTGATCAGCACCGCCAGCGGCGTCAGGATGCCGGTGAGCAGCACCATGACCGCGCTCACGCCGTCAATGCCGACGTGCCACGAGGCCCCCAGCAGCTCGAACCAGGGCACCTTCGACTCGAATTGGTAGCCCATCAGCGCGCTGTCGTACTGCAAGAACACGTACACCGCTACCGCGCCAATGCCCAACGACAGCAGCAGCGCCGCCCAGCGCCCAATGAACTTCGGCGAACGGGGCAGCAGCAGCATGATCGCCGCCGCCACCGCTGGGGCCACCACCAGAAACGAGAGTGCGTCTATCCCCAAAATCGTCGTCATAACGCTCCGTCTCCCGCCGCGCTCAGCCGGCTGCCTGCAGCAGCCCGGTGGACACGACGAAGATGATGCCGATAACCAGGGCGGCAAGCGCCACAAACAACAGATACTGCTGCACCCGGCCCGTTTGAGCGCGGCGGATCCAATTGCCGAACTGCCCGATCAGGCGCGGGATGCCGTCGCCCACGCCGTCTATCAGCCAAGTGTTGAGCACTTTGAGCAGGTCGCCAATCCAGGTGAAGACGCGCGCGATCAGCGCCAGCACGCCGTCAATCACGCCGCGGTCCAGCGCCTCAGCTACTACCCGTGCCAGCCACTGCGACGGGACGATCAGCAGCGCATGGTACAGCTCGTCGAGGTAGTACTTGTTGCGCAGCGTGGTGTGCAGCGGGCGGCCCAGGATGCTGATCAGCGGGTCTTCCTGGCCAGCCTGCAGCGGTTTGCGCCAGTACATCAGGTAGCCGGCGTAGATGCCGCCCAGCGCCACCACGAACGACGTCAGCACCGGTATCCAGTTGAACGGCGGCTTGGCCGGCTGGAACTCCGGAAGCAGCGTGTATTTCACAAAGTCGAAGAACGGGTTGGTTTGCGGCGAGAAGATCGCCCCGAACAGCGGAAAATCCGGCGGCACGCCCACAAAACCTGCAGTGAGGGCGAAGAACGCCAGGACAATCAGCGGCAGCGTCATGGTGATGCTCACCGCGCCCTGCCCCAGGCTGGCGTGCTTGGCCTCTTCGGTGCGCGGCTCGCCCCAGAACGTCAGCCCAAGCTGGCGCATAGTGTAGAACGCAGTCAGGAAAGCGGCCAGCGCCAGCAGCACGAACACCAGCGCGTGCGGGCCGTAGCCGTGTGTCACGCCCAGCCAGGCGTCCGCCAGAATCTCGTCTTTCGACCAAAAGCCGGCAGTAATCAGCGGGAAGCCAGCCAGAGACAAGCCGCCGATCAGAAATGTGTAGAACGTGACCGGCATGGTCTTGCGCAGGCCGCCCATGTTCATCATGTCCTGCGGGTCGAAGTGCTTGTGGTGCGCCTCGTGGTCGTGTTCAGCGTGGGCGTCGTGCGCGTGGTGCGCCTTGTGATGGTGAGCGTGCTCGTGAACGTGGTGCTCGCCGTGCTCCATGCCGTGAATGACCGAGCCGGACGCCATGAACAGCAGCGCTTTGAAGAAAGCGTGTGTAATCAGGTGGAAAGCGGCGGCTACATATGCGCCGATGCCCAGCGCCGCCATCATGAAGCCGAGCTGCGAAATCGTCGAATAGGCCAGCACCCGCTTGACGTCGTTCTGCGCCACCGCGATCGTGGCGGAGAACAGCGCTGTCACCGCGCCGACAACCGCCATTAGCAGCAGCGGCGACGTGAACTCACCGTGGTGCGGGTCGCCCCCGGCCGCCAGCAGCGGGTACATGCGGATGATGGCGTAGATGCCGGCGGAGACCATCGCGGCGGCGTGGATCATCGCGCTGACCGGCGTCGGGCCTTCCATCGCGTCCGGCAGCCAGACGTGCAGCGGGAACTGGGCCGACTTGCCGATTGTGCCGATAATCAGAAAGATGCTGATCAGCCCGGCAGCGCTCACGCTGCCGAAGATGATCGCGGGCGCGCTTGCCAGCCTGTCCAGCACCTCGGCATTGTAAAGGATTTCGCGGAAGCTCAGCGTGCCGGTCTCAGCGTAGAGATAGGCGATGCCCAGCAGCATGATCACATCCGCCACGCGGGTGGTGGTGAATGCCTTGATCGCTGCCTTGTAGGCGCTCTCTTTCTCGAACCAAAAGCCGATGAGCATGTACGAACACAGGCCCATTACCTCCCAGCCGACGAACAGCAGCAGCAGGTTATCCGCCACCACCAGCGTGAGCATCGCGCCGGCAAACAGCGAGATGAGGGCAAAAAAACGCGCCTGACGGGGGTCATGTGCCATGTAGCCGATTGAGTAGATGAAGATACACAAGACGGCAATCGGAACCATGATGAGCATGATCGTCGTCAGCGGGTCTACTAACACGCCCATGCTGAACGCGCCGGCCCCCGTCGCCAGCCAGTCCACGCTGCTGGCGAACACGCCCTTGCCGAAGCGCTCTGGGTAAGCCGCCACTTGGGTCACCACTGCCAGCGCAAGCAGCAGGGCGGTCACCGCTCCGCTCATGCCCACAATGATGCTGGCTACGCGGCTGGAGGCGTGCACCACTGGCACCTCCATGCCCTCGTAATCCGGGTGATGACCGCCGTACTCCGGGCTGGTAGCAGGCAGCCACCGGGCGCGGTTGGTGAGCAGCACGATGATCACAAAGGCCAGCAGCGGGCCAGCCGGGATCAGCCAGGGCAGAATGTTCGGGTCATTTAGGTCAAACTGCATATCGCCCCCCGGCTACCATTTCAGCAGGTTCACGTCTTCCACCACCACCGACCGCCGGTTGCGGTACACGGCGATGATGATCGCCAGGCCGATAGCAGCCTCTGCCGCGGCCACCACGAACACGAAAGCGGCGAACGCCTGCCCGCTCATGTTCAGCGGGGTCAAATAGCGCCAGAAGGCCACCAGGTTGATGTTCACGGCGTTGAGCATCAGCTCTACGCCCATCAGGATGGCTATCGCGTTGCGCCGCGACAGCACACCGTAAGCCCCGATGCAGAACAAGGCCGCCGCCACCAGCAAAAACATCCACAGTGGAATCATGAGTGCGCCTCCGTCATTCGTCGTCGCGCGCCACGACGATTGCGCCAATCATCGCCGCTGTCAGCAGCACCGACGCCACCTCAAACGGCAGCACGTACTGATTGCCGTCCACCAGCGCCACGCCCAAGTCGGCGGTCGTGGCCACTATGTCCGAGACCGGCTCGCTGCCTATCAACCCCTCAGCGCCCCACACCGGCAGGATCACGCCCACCGCCAGCAGCGCAAACAGCAGCACAACCACCGGCAGCGCCAGCCACCACTGCTGGTTGCGCACTTGGCGCAGCGCCGTCATGCTGCGCGTGAGCATGACCGAGAAGATGATCAGGATAGCGATAGCGCCGATGTACACCAGCACCTGCACGGCTGCCAGGAAAGGCGCGCTCAGCAGCACGAAGAAGCCGGCCACGCCGAACAGGCTCAGGATGAGGTACAGCGCGCTGTGTATCAGGTTGTGGCTGGTCACCACGCCTAATGCGCCGCCCAGGATGAACACAGAAAACACGAAAAAAGCGATTGTCTGACCGTTAATCTCCAGCATGCGTCCCCCTGCGCTTTCTGCGTCAATCGCCAGCAGGCACGGACACAACCGGCCTGGTCTCTCCAACAACCGCCAGGTCAGCGGCGCGCTGGCGGCGTCCCTGCCGGCGCACCTGATTGAGGAACAGGAACACCAGCACGAGGTTCACGCCGAGCAGGATAACTGTCTGCGGCAGCGACTCAACAAAGCCGCCGCTCACCGGCGTTAGACCCAACGCGTCAATCACGCGCAGCGCCAGCGCCTGGGCCAGCAGCACCGCGATAGCGCCGGGCACCATAACCTTCCAGTTAAGGGCCATCACCTGATCCACACGGAAGCGCGGCAGCGTGTTGCGCACCCACAGCAGCGCCAGGTAAACCAGCGCGGTTTTCGCGCCCAGGTAGATAAAGCCCAGCGCCGGAGCCTGCTCTACGCCCGGCCCCCACCAGCCGCCCAGGAACAAAACCGAGAACAGCACCGCCACCGTGAACACGTGCAGAAATTCGCCGGCCATGAACATACCGAACTTGAAGCCGGAGTACTCGATGTTGTAGCCGGCGATCAGTTCAGATTCGGCTTCGATCAGGTCGAACGGCG
>DAOTWC010000167.1:0-17368 GCA_034435995.1 Anaerolineae bacterium
TGGAGTCTGGGCAAATCGTTGAGCGGTGTCCACCGATAACTGAGCAGTTCCGCGCTGAGCACACCGATTGGTCCAGCCTGCTGGCATAGATATGCCATGTCAATGTGATTATCATAGTCGAGCTTGACGAGCAGGACAGGCCCAACGTTTACTTGCAGCTCCAGTTCTTCTCGCATTTCGCGCAGAAGAGTTTCTGATGGGTCTTCGCGCCTGCCAACCCAGCCGCCTGGCAGACCCCATGGATGATAGGGATGAAACACGTGCTCGACAAGCAGCACTTCACCGTGGGCGTTTAGAACGACTCCAACCACACCTGCAGAAAAGCGCGGCTGTGTCAGACGGTAGAACCACCGGGCCGAAACAGCAATCCAGGGCGCACGCTGGATAAGCTTGGCCACCGCACGCCGCACTCTGTGCTTATCCTGCATCAGCTTGGTCAGAAAAGCTCCTCGCGCCGCTAATGACGTGAGCGAGTGTACATGGAATCATCACCGCCCGTCAATGTACACAAACGCTCCTCTAATGCTGGCCTAACTGTGCAGCAACCGGCGCATTTCAGGAGGTATGCTATACTTTCGGTGTAACGCACGTTCTTTCCTGGTTGGAGAACTGTGATGTGTCTCAGTCACCAGTGGATTTCGTAAACATCCTTGTCCAGCCGCCCGGCGACCTGCTTTTCTTCCTGGCGGTCATTCTGCTGACGCAGGCCGGTTTGTTCATGGCGCTCGAGCGCCGATTGCGCGCGCCGGATGATTTCGCCGCCAGGCGTTATGTGCGCGCTGGCATCGGTGTGACGCTTGTATGGGCTGTGCTGATGATGGGCGGGTTGTTTGCGCTTCTGGCTGGTGTGGAGTCGCGTGTTGTTCTACCGCCTGTTGAGCGCACAGCACAAGCCGTGACTATCCTTTTGCTGGGTTGGGCTTTCCTGACGGACAGCTACAAAGGCGAAACGCGCTATGCGAATATCGGGCTGCTCGTTGTGCTAATCGCCGTCATTGTAGGATACATCTACACAGGCACACAGTGGCCCGCCGCAGCCGAGGCTGGTGGGTTCAACGCCAGCATCTACGGGACGGCCTGGACTTTGATTGCAGCCGCAGTATCGTTGTTTGGATTGGTCCTAGCAGCAGTGTACTTTCGCAGTATTAACGACGCCCCGGTGAAGATGGTGTTCTTTGCCGTGCTGCTCCTGGGATATGTTGGAACGCTGCTCCAGATCATGCAGGGCGCTGTTACTGGTGACTATGCTGGACTGTCACGCCTGGCTTTCCTTGCGGCGCTGCCGGTTATGCCCGCAGTGGTGTACCGGCTGGTCGTGCGGCATCTGGCCATTGAGGCAGCTTTGCTGGCTGGCGGGGACACGTGGCAGGGAGTGGAGTCTGCGAGCGCGCTAGACAGCGTGCCCCAGACAACTGATAACCCTATTGAACGTGAGTCTGTTCAGCTTCTCAAAGCGCTTGGAGTAATCCTAGATAAGCCCATTCCAGCAGAGATCCCCCTGCAGGTGGTACGCGCCGCGCTGGAAGTTGTGCGTGCAGAGGTCGGCTTGCTGCTGACTCTCCAGGACGCTAATTATGCAGACATAACATGCGGTTATGACATGATCATGCAGCGCCCGATTCTGGGAATGGCTCTCAACTTGGACGAGCAGCCGACACTAGTCAATGCGGTAGAACGACGTATGCAGCGGCCGTTATTCCCAGACCGAAATGAGAGCGAACTGCGCGATCTGTACACACGTCTGGACATAGATCAACACGGCCCAGCTTACTTTCAACCGCTGGTTCATAACGACGAACTCGTTGCAGTAATGCTGGTTGCGCTGCCGTACAGTGGGCGAGAGCTGAGCGAGGCTGAGCGTGAGCGTTTGCGCGGTATAGCGATCATTGCCAGCGGTATGTTGGCGCTTAGCTATCGAGCAAACGAGTCACAGCTGCGAGCTGAGGCGATTGCGATCGAGACCATGCTGCGCGGCATCCGGGGGGGCGAGGATGAGGTCGCAGCGGCGCAGTTAAGTATGCAGGATGCTCTCGCTGAGGCGCGCGAGCAGATAGCGGCGCTGTCTCAGCAGGTGACGCAGCTCAAGATCGAGCTTGACGCCGAGCGGAGCAGGGTTACCTCTGGCCTTGGCGACACAGAGGAAGGGCTGTCAATATCGCAGCGCATGGTGGCGCTTAATGAGGAACAGCAGCGTCTGCTTGTAGAGCGCAATCAGCTTTTGGTACGCCTGCAGGAAGCTGAGACTGCTCTGGCTGGCGCCACCGCTGGCAGCGACACTGATGTGTACAACGCGATTATCGAAACACTGCGACGCGAGAAAGAAGACTTGCTGGCGCAGCGCAACAGTCTAGAAGCACAACTTAACAGCCTTAAACGCAGCGGTGCTGCTTCGGTTCCAACTGCAGTGCAGGAAGTTCTGGCCAGTATGGCCGATGAGAAAGCCCGCCTGGAGAGCGAGCGCAGCCAGCTTCAATCGCGACTGGCTGATCTTGAGGCTCAGTTAGCCGCACTAGGCATCGAAAATGGCCCTGCTGGGCTGGCGCAGTTGATAGGTCAGCTTCATGAGCAGCGCGCAGCACTGCAGGCCCGCTATGACGCGCTTAAACATGAGCGCGATGCTTTGTTGAACGAGCGTGCAGGTCTGCAAGCCAACATCGAGCGCGAGCAAGAGCGCGAGAAGCAAATCCATGACCTGCAGAAAGTCGTGAAAAATCTGGCGGCTGACCGAGAAGCCGCTGTTAAACAGCGCGATGCGCTGCGCTCGGAGCGCGATGAGCTGCTGGCTAAGCAAGACTCGATCAAGGAACAACGCGCCCGGCTTATTGCTGAGGCCGAAGCGTACCGTCAGGAGTTGGAGGAAGCGCACGAGACAGAGGCTCAGCTTCGGCGTGAGCTGCAGTCTTTAACGGACTCCCTCAGCGGCCTCTCGGCCCAACTTGACCACCTCAAGGCCGAGAAACACGCTCTAGAGGGTGAGCGCGAGCAGCTGCTGGCCCGTCTCGAGGGTGATCGCAGCCGGGTGGAGCAGGTAACTGCTGGCAGTGTAGGTTCACTCACCAGCATCATCGAGGATTTGACGGCTCAGCGCGCCCGTCTAGAGCGTGAGCTGCACGAGGCTAGGGCTGCGCTGGCTGCGCTAGAGAGTCAGGTCGAAGCACTGCAAGCTCAGACACTCTCACCGGCTCGCTCCGCGCAGCAGCCACAGGATCCAGCGCTGATTCTAGGCATGGTTCAGGAATTACGCACCCCGCTTACCTCGATCGTGGGCTATGTTGACCTGCTGCTGGCCGAGTCCGCTGGGATTCTGGGTGAAATGCAGCGCCGGTTCCTGCAGCGCGTGGCAGCGAACGTTGCGCGTCTTCTCTCGATGATGGAAGACCTCGCCCGCATTACAGCGCTCGATATGGGTGAGCTGAATCTGCTGCCAGAGCCAGTAGACCTAGTCTCTATCATTGAAGACGCCATTACGGCCTCCAGCAGCCAGTTCCGCGAAAAAGGGCTGACCATTCACCTCAACCTGGATGATGACCTGCCGCTCGTGGCGGCAGATCGAGACGCGCTTGGCCAGATCATTGGTCAGCTGTTGACGAACGCTTACCTTGCATCACCACCTGACAGCGAGATATTCATCTCTGCCAGCCGGCAGTCTGTTCCCCTGTTGAACAACGGCTCGCGCCAGTCAGTAGACAGCCTCATTGTGTCAATTGAAGACCGCGGCGGCGGTATTGCACCGGAAGACGTAGAAAGAGTTTTTGCGCGTAAGTACAAAGCAGAGAACCCGCTTATCCAAGGGCTGGGTGATACAGGCGTTGGCATGGCAATCGCCAAGGCGCTTGTAGAAGCGCATGGTGGTATGTTGTGGTTGGAGACGCGCGCCCAGATCGGCAGCGCTTTTTACTTCGCGCTGCCGCTCGAAATGCCCGAACAGGCAGAAGGCTGAGTTATGCAGAGGGACATTGGGAACGAAATCATTGTTGCCATTGTGGTTGTTGGGGTGCTGGCTTTCGCCTTGACTTTCGCCATAATTCTCTCGCTCTCCAGTGGAACGACCGCGGCTGGCGTTCTGGGCACTCCCCAGGCCGTTGCGCTTACGGAAACATCACCGGCTCCCGAAGGCACAGCGCTCGCTGGCGAGAGCGATCGGATTGTTGAAACAGCTACCATCTCGCCAGAAACGCCGACACTTGCTTCGAGCACAAACATGTCTGCTGCGCAATCGCCATCGCCCACTAACACCGCGACTCGCACACAAGAACCGACTGCGAGTGCTCCTGCAGCACAGACAGCAGAGCCAACGCGTCAGCCCAACCCAACACAAACATTGATTGAAACCGCGACTCCCTCCAGTACCAGCACCCACACGCCTACTGTGACTGCTAGCCCAAGTCCTACACCGACGCGCACGCCTACCCCTCAGCCGACTGCCACTCCGACGCTCATGTCTACTCGGCAGCCGACGGCTACTCATACACCAACTGTTGAACCTACAATGACACCCACCGCAACGGAGGCTTCGTCGCCAATGCCAACGGCCACAGCCACTCCAGAGCCAGCCCTTGCTGGGCCGCGTGTGTTCTGCATTGCGCCGTTTGGCTGGCGGCCCTATGTGGTTCAGACGGGAGATACGCTAACAAGCATTGCGCGCGCTACAGGCAGCAATTTGCTTGATTTACAGGTGGCTAACTGCTTGGACAGGACAGTTACAATTGTGGCAGGTGATGTCGTTTATGTGCCCAGACTGCCTGGTGAGCCTGTTCAGACCGCTGCGCCGAGCCAAGCCGTGAACGTTACGCCGGTAGGGGAACTTCAGCCAGCAGGATGCGCTAATCCAAATGCCATCATCAGCGAGCCAGCAGCACGTGCACGTGTTGGAACGCGTTTTGCAGTCCGCGGTACCGCCGCAGGAAACAATTTCGGCTATTACGCTCTGGAAGTGCGGTCCGACTTTGTGACTGTTTACACGCCGTACCTAACCAGTACGCAGCCGGTCGTGAACGGGGAATTGGGTGTGATTGATCGCGGCACTGTGTTTGCGCCCGGTGTGTACTGGATCAGGTTGAGCGTGTTTGACCAGGCTGGTGGCATTAACACAGCGCGCTGCGCTATTCCTGTTTATTTCGAGTGAGTATACCACAGGCAAGCCCCGTCTGATACACTGGCACCCTACGAATAAGCGCGAAACTTCTGGGTAGGGGAGGCAGGTGTGCGCAGATTAGCCGGCTTTTTCGTGTTCAGGCTGTTTCCGCTGCTGCTGCTCATCGCCGCGATGTGGTCGGGATACGGCGTGGCACGCGCAGTGCTGCGACAGGTTAACGAGCAGACGATGGCAACGCAGCGCCAGCCGCATTACAAGGACACGGTCACAGCCATTGCTGCCACACTGGTTACACACACCGCAACGAGCACCAGTTCGCCGACAGCAACGGCAACCCCAACTGCGTCGAGTACGCCAACACCACATCCGACAAACACAGCCACGGCTACGTCTACTGTGACTAACACAGTCGTGCCTCAAATCTCTCCGTCGTCTAGTCCGACCGCGATGCGAGCTGCGCAGCTTTTTGCCACTAACACGCCGCGCGCCGCCGAAATTATTGTTCCCGTCACTAACACAGCGCAGGCGACAAATACGCCCACCGAGGTGGCATCAGCGCCGCCCGCGGCGCCGACATCGCCACCTGCGGCTGCTGAGTTTCCTACGCCGCGCCCTCTGCCGACCATCCGTTACCTGGGTGATCCAGACCCCAATCAGGTAGATGTGACGGCGATCCCCACCAGAGTTCCGCCGGTAGAAAGGCAGTATGACCTTTTTAACGTGCTGCTGATGGGGAGTGACGGGGAGATCACCGGAGACGGCTTCATTCGCACCGACACGATGATTATCGTCTCAATCAACCGCGATACCGGATCGGTGGCTATGTTGAGCCTGCCACGCGACCTATTTGTCTACATTCCAGCCTGGGGCATGCAGCGCATAAACCTCGCCTATATGCGCGGTCAGTCAGGCGGCTGGAATGATGGGACTTTCGAACTGCTCCGTCAGATGATTCTCTACAATTTTGGCATTAACGTTCACTACTATGCGCTGATTGACCTGAGCGGTTTTCGTCAGGTCATTGACGTTCTAGGTGGCATAGATGTGGCTGTTGACTGCGCGATTGAGGACCTGCCGCTCATCGGCGCGGAGGTGCCAGCAGCAGCCCGGCGTGTAAATGACGATGGTTATTATGTCCTCGATGTTGGTTACTACACGCTAAGCGGCGGAGAAGCTCTCTGGTACGCGCGTTCACGTCACAACAGCACCGATTTTGACCGTGGGCGCCGTCAGCAGCAGATTCTGCGAGCGATCTGGCGCAAGGCCCGCGATACTGGCCAGCTTGCTCGTCTGCCAGAATTATGGAACCTAGCCGCTGAAATCGTGGAGACGAACCTGACACTGGAAGATGTGCTGGGGTTGCTGCCGATTGCTCTCAGCCTGGATCCGTCCTTAATCGAAAATTTCGCGTTGGTGCGCACATATCACACAACACCCTGGCAGCCGCCAAGCGGTGATTTTGTACAGCTTCCTGTTTATGAGACCCTACGGCCGCTGCTTGAGGATTTTTATCAGCCGCCAACACGCAGCCAGATTGCGTCGGAGCGAGCGACGATCACGGTGTACAACGGGACACAGAACGCCAACTGGGATCGAGTTGCGGCTGAGAGGTTAGCCTGGGACGGGCTGGCGGCGTCAGCCGCCGGAAGCGCAGATCGCACGGATTACACCGAGACAATCCTGATCGATTACACAGGCCAAAGCAAAGGCAGCAGCCGGGGCAGCATCGCCAGAGTGCTGAACATCAGGCCAGAGAACATTATCATCTCTCCTGATCCAGGGCGTGCGACTGATTTCGAAGTGATCCTGGGCAGCAGCTACAATTCATGCACGTTCGCTGTGCTGCCGGTAAGCGGCTAGCTTTCTCCGTTTGCTTCACCTTCCGGCGAAAGCGGGCTTTCGGCCAGGCGAACGAAACGCAGAACGGGGCCATCACCAGTTTCAACCACCTCAAGATTCTGCAGGGCTGCCATGATAGCCCGCGCTTCGCCAGGTGAAAGCCCAAGCACGTCGTGCAGCGGCCCTATTCCAATCCAGCCAAGATAGGCGGCCAGCGCCTGTGCGCGCTGCAGCACTACGTTTTCGTTGGGGCTGGCCAGCGCCTGAGTGGCGCGCACTAGGGTGCCAGCGCGCGTTCGAGTTGGGAGCGGAGGAGTCGCTGGACGGTCTGCGAGATCGCTGCCAGCCAGCTCAGGCAGCAGGTCAGTCAGGCCAGTGCGCTCGCGCGACGTCATCTCACGGGCGCGCTGGACAGCAACCCCACGCCAGTAGGCAACCAGCCGTTGAATCTCTTCCGGCGCTACGGTGCACAGCTCAACAGGCAGGGGGGCTGCCCCGCGCTGATTCTCCACGAGGAAAGCATCCGCAAAACGCAGCGCAGAGCTGTGTATACCGCCCTTAACGGCTGCTGCCAGGTCCGGCCGGGCCGAACGCATGATGATCTGGCTTTCCAGCACGCCGGCGAGAGGTTCGGGAATGTGCTCTGGCTGAGCGGCCGCGCAAAGCAGGTGCACCCCAACCCGTGCGCCGTTAACCAGCAGATCATATGTTGGCTCGACCCAGCGATCAGGGTTGTTGATCCAGTCCTCGTCGCTGAAAGCGTCCAGCAAGATGACAATGCGCGGCAGGGGGGGCTGATTCGTGCGCTGCAGCAGTTCATTGTATGCAGGTAGAGCGTTGACCTCGCGCTCCTGGAACCACTGCCAGCGACGCTGCACTTCTTTTGACATTCCGTCAAGCAGTCGCGCGCCGTGTGCTGGGTCCTCCACAACGCGCCCCAGCATGTGTGGGATGCCGACAAGATCGCCGTAGACTGTGCTGCCCGTGCCCACCAACGTGAAGCGCAGCTCAGCCGGAGTGTTGAACAACATCAGGGTGACCAGTATAGTGCGGACAATGTGCTGGCGCGCGGTTTCCGAGCCAGCAATGAGCAGATGCCCCAGCAGCGCCAGGTCGCGAACCACAACTTGCTGTTCAATTGTGACTCCAGCAACCCAAGATAATGTAGATACGCTGTGCATGAAGGCATTGCTTACGAGCACCTGGCGCAGCCTGAGCGGCTGATGCTGCTCAGTGCGCAGCAGGATACCCACACTTTCATCGTCATCAGGCATCTGCTGGATGAATCCCAGCGTCCATTCAGGGTGCTGATCTGCCACAGCGCCGAGGCTGCGCCGGATTTCTGCTGGCATTACCGGGCGGCGCGCGCTGCGCTTGCCCACCAGCTCTGGCCGCGCGATGAACAGGACCCGCGACGCTATCGGTCGCGCGTCAACGATGCGCGCTGGCGTATCCTGCTCACTCAGGATGCGTTGAATCTCGGCAATCTGGGCGCGCACCGAGTCTTCACCAGGTAGTGAACCGGTCGCCTGACGAAGGATATCGGCCATAGCCGGTGTCAGCCAGCCGTTATCATCTCTGCGACTGAGCAACTGTGGCATAGATTACCACCTCCTCATGGCAGCGCTGATTCGATTGTAAACAGATTCCAGACGTTGGCAAATTGACTGGCTGAACAGGTCATGCTAGGCT
Organism: Anaerolineae bacterium; assembly: GCA_034435995.1. Lineage (GTDB taxonomy): Bacteria > Chloroflexota > Anaerolineae > Aggregatilineales > Phototrophicaceae > DAOTWC01. Next base: position 8,627 of record DAOTWC010000167.1, read on the forward strand.
AGGGCTGAGGCTGGCGCAAGAGGACACTGTGACCATGGCAAACAGGTTGAGCAGGTCGCTGCTCGCGCTTGTGCTGTTGAAGCTGACGACGGGCTGTGCGCTGGGCGATGTGGGACAGCCGACTCCGCCGCCGCCCATCACCCTGGCGCCGCCTCCAGCGGCGATATTCGAGGGCGCTTGCGCCCAAACGCCAGCGCTTGACGCCTGGCTTCAAGCAACGGCCACATTCCTCTTGCCAGAGTTTATGACGACGCTGACTGCGGCCGCCAGCAAATCGCGCGCAGAGGTCTATACAGATGTGCTCCGCTTGGCGCGTTTGCGCGACGCGGCCAGCGACCGCCCAACTCCGGACTGCGCCACGGAACTCCAGTTAATCCTGATGGATGCTATGAACACAGCAGTAGACCGTTTCCAAGCGTATGCAAATGGGGAAGCGGTCAGCATTGGCGACGCAGCGGCTGAAGTGATGGCGCGGCTAGAGCAGGTGACTGCACTCCAGAACGAGCTGATATCGCGCTTAGAAGCGCAGTACCAAGCTGAGCGCGGCCGGTAACAGCGCGCTCATGCAACAAACCGCAGCCCGGCGCGCAGCCGGGCTGCGGTTATGTGGAGAGCCGGCTCAGCTCTCCATGCGCGGATCGAAAGCGTCGCGGATGCCGTCGCCGATGATATACATGCACAGCACAGTAATAAGGATGAGCAGGCCGGGCGCAAACACCAGATGGGGCGCGCGGCGCATAAACGTTTGCGCGCCGGTGAGCATGTTGCCCCAACTGGGGATTGGCGGTTGAATGCCAAAACCGAGAAAGCTCAGGCCGGACTCAACCAGGATGAGCACACCGATGTCAATGGCCAGCGCAATCGTAATAATCGAGATGAGGTTGGGCAGAATGTGAACGAACATGATGCGCCGGTCTGAAGCGCCAAGGGCGCGCGCGCTGACCACGAATTCGCGCTCGCGCAGCGAAAGGGTTTCGCCGCGGACTAAGCGGGTGGTCCCTGTCCAGCCCAGCAAGCCGAGCACCATGATCAGCCCGAAAGGGCCAGGCGACAGCACCGCGCTGATAATCAGCAGCAGAAAGAGAGACGGTATCGAGTTAATTGTGGTGATGAGCCAGATGACAAGATCGTCCACGACGCCGCCGTAGAAGCCCGTGACGACGCCCATGGCCACACCAATTCCAATGGAAAGCAGCGCAGCCGTGAAGGCGATTCCCAGCGACACCTGACCGCCATAAAGGAGACGGGCCAGATGATCGCGGCCCAGATCGTCAGTGCCCAATATATGACCTGGCGAATTGATGGGTAGGAAAGCGTTTACTGGGTTGGCCTTGGCGAAATCCACGCCGAGAATTTGTGTGCTGATCACTGGAGCCATGATCGCCAAAAATGTGAGCAGCAGGATAACAGAGATGGCGATCATTGTCAGGCGGTCGCGGCGCAGGCGGCGCAGCGCCCGCTGGGTGAGCGACTCGCTGCGGCGGGGTTTCCCTGGTTCTGCGCCCAGTGTTACCACCCCGGGCTGCGAGGTCTGTGAAGTGCTTGCCATAGTGACTAAACCCTTACCTGCCCGCTAGAAGCGGATGCGTGGATCAACCACTGCGTACAGAACATCCGACAGAATGTACCCGACGATGGTCAGCACCGAAGCGATGACCACAGAAGCCATAATAATCGGATAATCCTGGCGCGTAATAGACGTGATGAGGAGCAGCCCTAGGCCGGGCCAGGTGAAGATTTGCTCGGTTACGACTGCGCCACCCAGCACGCCGACGAGCGCCGGCCCCAGGAAAGTGGCGATCGGTATGAGCGCGTTGCGAGCGCCGTGTTTGAACCACACCATGTTAGCGGGCAGGCCTTTGGCCTTGGCAGTGCGGATGTAGTCGCTGTTGATCTGTTCCAGCATCGAGGCGCGCATGTAGCGCGAATAGCCGGCAATGCCGCCGAGCGACAGCACAGTGACCGGCATAACAAGATACTCAAGGCGCTGGTACACGGGTGGGCAGCCCCCGCGCGTCTGCGCGCATCGGCCGCCCATAGGCAGCACGCCCAACCATGCCCCAAAAATGAGAATCAGTATCAGACCGAGCCAGAAGTTAGGCACGGCGTTGCCGATTACGGCGAGGACGCGCGTGGCGTTGTCGAACGCGCCGCCGTGCCACACCGCCGCCAGGATGCCGATGGGAATGCCGAGCGTCAGGCTGACGACGAGCACGGCTACGCCCAGCTCGAGTGTGGCCGGAAGGCGTTCGGCAATGAGCTGGAGCGCCGGCAACTTCAGAAAGAACGAGTTGCCAAAGTCACCGCGCAAGATGCCGTAGCGCACACGGTCCAGCCCGATTTCTGGCCGGCCGCGCAGGTCCTCGCGAAAAATCTCCATCCAGTCGTCGCCGATAAGCCAGCGCAGGTACTGCACGGGCCATGGGTCATTCGTGCCTAAGCGGGCAGCCAGGCGCTGGACTTCCTCTTGCTTAATTGTAGGGTCGAAAGTCAGCAGGCTGACCGGATCGCCGGGGGCAGCGGTCATGATGAGGTAAGAAAGAAGCGTAATGCCGAAGAAGGTGGGGATTGCCTGAACCAGGCGGCGGATGATGTACTTGATCATAGGCGGCTACCTGCCTGCGCAGCGGTGGCTCCTCAGCTCACATCGAGGAACCAATCCCGTTGTATTTCCGGACTAGGATGACAGGGAACACCGGCAGAGATGCCGGTGTTCCCTATAGAACAGTTCAGGCCTGAGTTTGGTTAGTTGCTGGCGTCCCAGGCATCAATGTTCCACGTGTGGAAGTTCGGATATGGATCCCAGTTCTCAACGTTGCCCTGCGCGGCGTACATGACATTGCCCGCGTAGAGATACAGATAGGGCTGGTCACGGTACAGAATGCGGTTGACCTGGCGATAGATCGCGGCGCGATCCTCGACACCGCAGCCGGGCACCGTGCGGCCTTGGATCAGCAGGTCTTCAAGCTCGGGGTTGTAGTAGGATGTGAAGGCGAACCCAGCGCCAACCTGGTCAGCGGCGGCGGTGTAGAAGGGAGTGACATCAGGGTCAACAGGCAGGCCGAGCGCCCAACCGATGATGAAGGCGTCGCCAGCCTGCGCGCGAATGTTCTGCACCAGCACGCCGAAGTCAATGGCCTGGAAGTTGACCTTGATGCCGATATCGGCAAGCTGGGACTGGATCGTCTGGCCGATGCGCTCGCGGGCCAGGTTGCCGGCATTGGTAAGCAGCTCGAACTCCAGCGGCGTGCCCGGCTCAACACCAGTAGCGGCCTGCGCAACCTCAGTGGCGATCAGCGGAGTGGTGGGATCATTGTCATGGTCCACCCAACCAGCCTCAGCCAGCAGCTCTAGCGCCAGCGCCGGGTTAAACTCATACGGCTGGAGGTCAGGGTCCTGCACCCAGGATGTGGGGATGCTGTGGGTGATAACACGGGTGCCGTTGCCGTCGAGAATGCCGGTGATCATGGCATCCACGTCAACCGCGTGCGCGATGGCCTGGCGCACCAGCACATTGCCGAAGATCGGGTGTTTGCCCTGGTCAATCACGTTGCCGTCGGCGTCCACACCGTTCTGCGGATTGGTTGGATCGGCGAGGTTGTAACCCATGTACTGGAAGCCGTTCTGCGAGAACTCGAACGTCTGGAAGCGGGCGTCACCGCGAATTTCGTTCTGGCGCTCTGGGGCAATGCCGGTGTATGTGATTTCACCAGCGAGGAAGCGCTCAAAGGCAACGGTGGTGTTGGCCACGCGGCGGTAGACCCACTCTGCCGGGCTGACGAAACCAAGAATGGTGTCTGGATAGCTCTGGTCGGCGATGAGGCTGACCTGGGCATCGGGCGCGAACTCAATGTCCTTGAACGGGCCGAAGGTAACCGTGGGGATGTAGCGCGGGTCTTCGTCCATCAGGGCGTAATTCGTGCCGTAGAGCTGCTCCCAAATGTGGGCCGGGACTGCGGGCACATCGTTGACATCATTGAACGCGCCGCAGTCAACCTTGTCGAACGTGATGACGACGGTGTAGTCATCCGGCGCCTGAACATCAACGATCGAGCCGCCAGCAGGCGTGCCATCGTCAAGGGTGGCGAACATCGAGGTGCGCGGCGAGCTGGTCTGGCCGCTGCGGACTGCGTTCACCGAATACAGGTAATCGCGCGCAGTAATGGGCGTGCCGTCATTCCAGGTCAGGTCCTGGCGCAGCTTGATCGTGAGGACTGTGCCCGTTTCATCGTATTCCCAGCTCTCTGCCATTGAGCCAGGCACCATCGGTGCGGGCGCTGCGGTTGCAGGGTCGAGACCAATTATTCCGGGATACAGCCAACCGTAGACGGTAGACGACACGGTATCTGAACCGAGAAGGGGGTTGAATGTAGACGGATCGCCGCCGATGTTGTCGGTGACAATAATGCCGCCCTGGCCCGGGCCTTGAGCCATCACCGGGAGGGCGAGCGTGCCCAGCAGCGCCAGGCACAGCGCCAACAGAAAAACCTTGGTTCTCATGCTTTACTCCTTCTCATTTTGATTATCTGTGAAGCCCCATCTTTTCAAGGATCGCGCCCTGGGGCCAGGACGCCGAACCTGTCGTGCGATGTGCACCTGCCTCTGCGAAATCTACTCGCACGCCGCGCGATTGGTTCGAAAGCTGTGGGAATGTTTAACCACGGGAAAAGTGTATCCATCGCGGCATTAAGGCGTCAAATTTCTAAGGCAACATTTATGCTGTAGACAAGAAATGCCGCTTTTTGAGGGTGGGCGGCATCTAGGCGAGGAAATTATTCACGTCCAGAAAGCTGGATGTATTAAATTCCTAGACCGATGTGTCGGGGCGACGGGATTCGAACCCATGACCTCTTGCACCCCATGCAAGCGCGCTACCGGGCTGCGCCACGCCCCGAAGTTACGATGATCAGTATAGCCCATGGGCCGGCAGCGCGCAAGCGCCAACCGCGCGCGGCTGGAGGCAGCCATGAAGCAAGGTTGCAGTGCCAAGGCTGATCACCTATACTTGCCTCGGCTTGGCAGCAGAGCGGAAAGGAGGTCAACATGGCGAACACCGGCAGAACTATCCGGCTAACGGCGCTGGCCTCATGCGCGGGCTGAGCGTCGAAGCTCGGCCCTGGCGAGCTGTCGCAAGTCTTGCGACCATTGGCGAACCTCTTCGCCGAAAGCGATTATCCCGATTTGCTGGTCGGCCTGGCGGCGCCGGATGACGCGGCCGTGTACCGACTCAACGAGCAGCAGGCAATCATCTCAACGACCGATTTCTTCCCACCGGTGGTTGACGACCCGTATTTCTTCGGCGCGATTGCGGCGGCCAACGCGCTCAGCGATGTGTACGCTTTGGGCGGCGAGCCGCTGATGGCGATCAACCTGGTCGCTTATCCAGACAGCTACGGCCTGGAACTGCTGACCGAAATCCTGCGCGGCGGCGCCGAGAAAGTGCGCGAAGCGGGCGCAGTAATCGCTGGCGGGCACACAGTGACTGATAAAGAGCCGAAATACGGCCTAGCCGTTACAGGCGTGGTGGACCCGCAGCGCATTTTGTCCAAGGGCGGCGCGCGCCCTGGGGACCGGCTGATCCTCACGAAGCCGCTGGGCACGGGTGTTATCACGACGGCGCTGAAGGGCGGGGCTGCCAGCGAGCAGCATATCGAAGCGGCCACAGCCAGCATGGCGCGGCTGAACCGCGATGCGTCCCGCCTGGCGCGGAAAGCCGCTGTCCACGCGATGACAGATATCACCGGCTACAGCCTGCTAGGCCATGGCCATGAGATGGCGCATTTGAGCGGTGTCGACTTGGCGATACAGTGGAACGCGCTGCGATGGCTGCCGGGCGCCCTCGATTACGGGGCGCAGGGATTGTTTCCCGGTGGCATGTGGCGCAACCGCGAATTCTTCGAGAAGTGGACTCGTTTCGAAGCTGCGCTTGACGATGTGCAGCAGAACCTCCTGTTCGATCCGCAGACATCTGGCGGTTTGCTGATCGCAGCAGCTGCAGAAGAAGCCGACGTTCTGTGCAGCGCAATCGCAGCGGCTGGGGACAGCGCTGCCGTAATCGGCGAAGTGCGGCACGGCGCTGGCTTGGTTTACGTTGTCTGATTGAGCCGGTTGTGTGTTTTGCCCAGGTTAGCAAAATGTATTAGTATCGTGGGCGGGAGGAGCGCACGCCTCGGGCGCTTCAGCACAGGAGGTCTTGATGAGCATGTCTCCGCCGGCGGTGCCCAAACCGCCCACTGCTGGGCCAGGACGGACAGCTATTATCAACACTACGCTGGCCTATGTGAACATCAGAAATGGCCCTGGTACGAATTACCGTGATATTGGCGATATCTACGACAAGTCGCTGGTCGTCTACTACCCTGGCTCGCGAACCAACAGCGGGTGGGTTTGGGTGGAGCAGGGCGCGCTGGCTGGGTGGGTGTCTACGGCTGTGGCGCGCTTTGAAGAGGTCGTGGTTCCTGGGCCTCCGCCCAACCCGACTCCATATGACGGCAAGGTTGCAGTGTGGCACTGGCGCGGTGATGTTGTGCCAGAGGCCACGATTGACGAGCTGGCGCGCAACCTGCGGCAGGTAGCACCTCATGTAGGCGCAGTGTTTGTCAAGACCAGCGATTACACCCCGCGCAGCGGGGCGCGCTGGCAGGGTTTCTGGGACACAAAGCGCGCGCTGGCCATTGACGGCCCTGCCAGCATCGATCGGTGGGTGGAAACACTGGCGAAATACGGGCTAGATTTTCACGCCTGGTGCGTGCCGCGCGGCTTGGACGAGCGGGCTGAAACTGACCTGATCATCCAGGCGTGCCAGCGCCCCGGCGTGAAGTCTATGATTCTGGATGTCGAGCCATACGATGGTTTTTGGTCGGCTGGACGCGAAGGGATAAGGCCGTTCATGCTGCGCATCCGCCGCGAGCTGCCCGGCAGGTTTCACATTGGTCTGGCCGTGGATCCGCGCCCGCAGCACTACAGGGCGATCTTTCCAGAGGAGTGGTTTCCCTTCGTTCAGAGTGTTCATCCGATGGCTTACTGGGCCACTTTCCGGCGTTCACCGGAGGCCGTGCTGGCGGAGGTATACCAGGTCTGGGGCAACTACGGCCGCACGATCATTCCAATTCTGCAGGCGGACGCACAGCCGGTGGACATCAACACGGCGCACGTTTTGGCAACCCAGCGCCACGGAGCGCCCGGTCTGAGCTGGTGGCGCCTGGGCGTCATTGGCGCGGCGCAGTGGGCGGTCATCAACCAGCCGATTGCGCCCGGCACGCAGCCGCCAGGGCCGGGTCAACCGGGGAGCGGATACGGCGAGGAGATTGTTATTCGGCCTGACGAAGCCGGTTTCGCTAAAGGCTCTTACACCGGCCAGCCGGAGTTTCAGAGCTTTCAGGGAACGTGGGGCTGGGCCGCTTACTACACGGCCACTGCCAGGCAGTTCAGCCGCGTGTGGGCGCAGTGGTCGCCCAGGCTGCCCGCCTCAGGCAGATACGAGATCGCGGTTTTTGCGCCCGCGCGCCACGCATCCACTCGCAATGCGCGTTACAAGATTCACGGCGTGGCAGGCAGCACAGGCGAGATCGTTGTGTCCGTTGACCAGTCGCGCTATGCCAACCAGTGGGTATCGCTCGGGGTTTACAATATTGACCGCAGCACCGTTAACGCTGGCAGCGTGTTTCTCAATGACCTCACGTTTGAGGACGGCCTTCAGATCGCGTTCGACGCCATTCGTTGGCGGCAGATCGTGGAGGGTGGTGCTGTTCCGCGGGCTGACGGATATGACTCGCCAGTGGGCACTTTTGCTGAACGCCGCTCAAACCGAGTGTGGCCGGGTGAGTGGTACGATGCCAGCCCCTTTGCCCAACTGTATTTCATTGGCACGCCGAGCGAGGCGTATCACACTGGGGCTGATCTCAACCTACCTCAGGACGCTGATCGCTTTGCGCCGGTATATGCTGTGGCCAGCGGTGTAGTGACTTTTGCGAGCCGACTGCCTGTTTGGGGCAACGTGATTGTCATCAGGCACGATCCACTGGCCAGAAATGGCAGGGCGATGTACAGCCGATCTGCGCACGTTGATACGATACTGGTTCGCGTGGGGCAGCGAGTGCGGCGGGGCGATCAGATCGCAACCATTGGCAACGCATTCGGCCAATGGGCATATCACCTGCACTTCGATCTAAGCCCGACAACGATTCTTGAGACAGAGCCGCAGCACTGGCCGGGAAGGGACCTGGGCGGCGTCTTGAGCCACTACGTTGACCCGCGTCTGTTTATAGAGCAGAACCGGCCGTAATCACTGCAGAGCGATGCCTAGTACACCAGGCGCCTGCGCAAATCCGGGGGCGCCTGGAAGTTTTCGGCGTATCAAAACAGACCCCACTCGTCTGCTGCACCGTCCTCCATCATGCTGGGGTCCCACATCTCCAAGCCCATTTCGATTGTGGTGGGGATGCCCAGGTAATTCTGGGCCGTGCGACGGGTCTGTTCCAGCAACTGCGGCGCGTATGGACAAAACGGCGTGGTCATAATCATCACGACGTGAGCGCGATCTTCGCCGATATCGACATGCCGGATCAAGCCCAGTTCAACGATGTTCATGCCGATTTCGGGGTCCACCACGGTTCGCAAAGCTTCGAACAGGCCCTCTTCGCGGCTCGTCACCTGGTCGCTCATAGCCATTTCCTTCCAGAATTCTAGTGTGCCCCTCATGTTAGGGTGGTATTGGTTTACATCGTAGCATGGCCTGCCGCG
>DAOTWC010000168.1:0-8381 GCA_034435995.1 Anaerolineae bacterium
GTTCAGCACAAGATCATTTTCGTATTCGCGTTCAAGCCGCTTGAGTATGGCGAGCTTTTCCACTGTGTGAGCAGGAAGGCGAATCAGACGCGATTGATCGGTAATAGCGCGAATCATCCGCTGTTGAATCCACTGTGATGCATACTGCTGAAAATGTGCGCCTTCAAGCTCGACGAAGCGATCAACAGCGTGTGCCAGGCCAAAGAAGCCCTCTTGAACAAGGTCAAGATAGGGCAAACCGCGTCCGATGTACGAAGTTGCAATCCGCAAAATGTAGCGAAGCGTGCCTTCAATTAGGCGAGTTCGAGATTCCTTGTGCTCGTGGGCAACCAACAGAAAATGTTTGAAGATCGCATCTTTCGGTTGGCATGTCAGCGCGTTTGCGCGGACTTCCGCCGGGAACAGCGCCAGCAAATAAAAACAGCGCCACCCCAAACGCTCGTGCTGTTTGTGCGATTCCTTATCCCCATTGACGGGTTGCCCGATAGATTGAGCGAGTGCCAATGGTGTGAGAATTTGCGGATTGTCGAGGAATTCTTCAACCTGTTTGACGAATTCATCCGGAATAAGCGGCTGTTTCCCTTGAGCACTGCACTGTTCGTTGAACTGGAGTAGGGTTTTTCGCAGTGTGGCCTGTACCCGAGCAAGAGTTAGCTCAAAGCTTTGCGCCGTGAGGCTCATCAGCAAGCGCCCGCGCTCTATCCGCCGTGTGAGCGGCAGGTATTCTTCACGCCCCTTGATCGGCTCAATACGGGCAACATCCCTTAAGAACAGCTTTATTGATTCTGCATCGTCCAGAAGGTTTACCTCGTTTTGTCTAGTGCCTGTCATTCTCTCGTCTTGTGTGTTGACTAGACGCTGCCGTTGGCGCGGCGGACGGCAGAAAAGCCCTGGCCTGCCCCAGGGCCGCGTCATATGCGCTGGCGATGTCTCACCCCCGCAGGCTGGCCATACCCAATCTTTGCTACCATACGACACTGCTGACCGAGCAGTTTCGGCTGATGCGCGCTACAGAATATTTTGAAACACAAGTTGCGCCAGGAAGCGTAAGGGTTAAAACTGAATCGGGCCGGCGGTCTTGGGGGTGTTAGCCAGGCGGTTTTCGGGCGTGTCCTCGACCATGAAGTAGCCGTTCACAAAGTCAACAGGCGCTGGGCCTGGCTCGTCTTCGTTCGCCAGGATGACGTTAAACGTTGCGCGCGAAGCGGGCTGGCCGGTTTTGTGGTAGTAGATCGGGTTGCCCAGAATGTCGGTGGCCTGCTTGCCGTCTTTGTCCAGCATCGGGCGGTCGGACTCGGCGTCCTCGCGCTCAATGCGAATGACGACCTGCGAGTACATGACGATGCCAGAGCCGTTCTAGGCGGTTTTCTTGCTGCCGTAGTCGGCGTCCAAATTGAACTGCGCGAAGTTATATGCTTAGAATCGCCGTCTGTATCCACGATCTTCACGACTCTCTCCTCACCCCGTTAAACGGGGTGTCTCCTGCGCTAATTCTATAAAGGCATGTGGGGCTTTTGAGGTAGAGTGGTTGTCAATCAAGGCACATGTGGATGAAGTCGGGTCTGAATCGCTTTGATCTGGGATATCTTGCCGCGGCACTGCTACCACTTATCGGCATTGTGCCAACACTGAGCACTGGGGTACCGGCCACTGCTGACGGCCCACTGCATGTGCAGCGCATTTATGCTATGTCGGTGCTGCTGGCAGAGGGCAACTTGTGGCCGCGCTGGGTTCCCTATTTTCATCTCGGCTACGGCTATCCAGTTTTTAACTTCTACCCACCTGGCGCGTTTCATCTGGGGGCATACCTCACGCTGCTGGGCATCGCTGCCCCACTAGCATTCAATCTGCTGGTGGCTCTGACCTGGCTCATTGGCAGTGTGGGAACGTATCATCTGGCACACCAGTTTCTGGCGGGGCGCGCAGCAATTCTGGCCGCTGCAATGTGGGCCTATGCGCCATCGCGCCTGTTCGAGGTCTGGGATCAGGGCAGCCTGCCCCAGATGATGGCTGCTGCGTGGGTTCCCTGGGTGTTTGCTGCGGTAGTCAGCGCCGCTCGAAAACCTTCGCGTCGGGCACTGGCCGCAGTTGCGCTGCTTTTTGCGTTGATTGTCCTCTCGCATCAACCGATCACTTTCATCGTCAGTCTTTACATTGCCCCTGCCGCTGTGACGCTGTCCCTGTGGCAAGCGCGTCGTCAATGGCGCACGCTCGCCAGTCGCCTTACCTGTGTGGCTGGTGGCCTGGTGCTTGGTGCAGGGCTTGCAGCAGTCTTCTTGCTGCCTATGGCCGCTGAACTGCAATATGTGCGCGCTGTCGAAACACCCGCTGATGCTCTGCCCTATCTCATCAGCAACTACCTACCGCTTCAGCAGCTGTTTACACAACCGCTGCGCATGGACTTGACCGACCTGCGCTATGAACTGCAGCCCACCTTCGGCATCGCGGGCGGGCTGCTGGCAGCGGCGGGTTTTGCGGGACTATTGCGGTCACGACAATATGCGCTCGCCGCAGGGCTGCTGGCAGCGCTGGCCTTAACCGTCTTTATGCTGCTTGAGGTTTCGCTACCGGTATGGTCATCCATCCCTTTCTTCGTGCAGCTTCGCTTTCCTGAACGCTTCCTGCGGATAGGCGCTGTCTTTCTGGCGCTGATGGCCGGGGCCGCCTTGCTGCTGCTGCCCCGCCGCTGGCAGGCAGCCGGTCTGCTGCTTACCACTGCGCTTGTGGTGATGGCAGCCCTGCCCATCAGCTATGCCAACCAGCCTTTCGTTTACTGGGACAATCTCTCGGCAGTTGACGAAATCGAGATGGAACTCTCAGCTCATACCTGGGGGTCTACCAGCTACAACGAGTTCAAGCCAAGGTGGGGCACTCGCATTGATTATGGCCCTCCGCCAGAGATGGATGCCTATCGCGATTCGCCGCTGCGGCTAACAGTCATGCGGCTCGATATGATTCGCCAGTGGCCCGATCTGCAGGTCGAGGAACTGAATGACAATACTGCGCGCATCACGGTCAGTGATGCGCGGCCAGTACGGTTTCGCCAGTTCTACTTTCCGGGCTGGCAGGCCACCCTGGACGGTGTTCCGGCTGAAATCTATCCTGAGTCTGAACTCGGTCTTATCACCATTGACCTGCCACCCGGTGAGCACATCGTGCAGCTTTGGTATGCAGGAACCGGCATACAACGCGCAGGCGCGGTTGTGTCGCTCGTTGCTCTAGCTATTGTCGGCTATCTGTTGTTAACTCGGGCAGGCACGCTCTCAGCTGGGGATTGTTCCCATAGCGCCCACACAACACTCGCTTCTCGCGAAGCAGCGGCTGTAATCACCGGTGTAATCGGCTTTACGGTGATTAACAGTGCGTATATTGCCCCGCATACGCTGTGGTTTCGTATTCAGTCACCGCCCGATACGCCGTACTATATGCACAGTCCCGTCAGAATCCCGTTTGGCGACCGCTTTGAATTGCTTGGATACACGCTTGACTCGCAAGAAGTGGCAGCCGGCAGCACGCTGGACGTAATGCTGTTTTGGCGTGCGCTGGATGACATTGACCGTGAATATCGACCAGTCGTCCAGCTTGTCAACCTGTCACTGACAGAAGCTTGGGCCGTAAGTGAGCCGTTCTTCCCAGGCGGGGGCAAAACCATCGGCTATCCTCTTGACCGATTTGCTTCAGAGGTGCATCGCCTGCGTGTGATAGATCATGCGCCCCCGTATGTCGGGCGCATCCTTGTTCGTATGGTCGACTCGCTCACAGCCGAACCGCTGCTGCTGCCGAATGGCAGCCCCCATCTGCTGCTGGAACCACTGATACGAGTGCGCGCAGACAACCCGCCAGCTAAGCCCGCCCTTGACTACACACTCGGCAACAGCATAGACCTTTGGTGCGCCTCAGTATCTCAAACCGATAACACGTATATTGTCGATCTCATCTGGCACGTCCGGCAGCCCGTCAAGCAGGATTTGACAGTTTTCGTTCATGGCATCGACTCATCCGGCGCGATTGTCGCCCAGGCAGATGGCCCACCGCTGGACGGCAATTATCCGGTTTCCCTGTGGCAACACGGGCAGATTCTCCTTGACCGTTTCACGTTGACAACAGATAAAGCGCTTGTGGAAATCCGTATTGGGCTGTATACGCTAGAAACAGGACGCCTGCCTGTCACACAGGGTGGACATTCCGCAGGCGATTTCATTGCGCTGCCTGAAGCAGCTCAGTCATGTACGGCGTGACGCATACCCCTGGCCGGTGGGCATGGCTGTCGCTGTGCGCCGTCATCGCTGTTGCTGCCCTGATGCGACTGAGTGCGCTGGGCGTGGTTGAGTTCAGCCACGACGAGGCTACGCTGTCGCTGCTGGCGCTCGATTTTGCGCGGGGCGGGCCGCTGCCGCTTACGGGTATGCAGTCTTCGGTAGGTATTCCTAATTCACCCGCCAGTGTCTATGTTATGGCACTTCCGTATCTGTTCACCGACGACCCACTAATTGCGACAGGCTTTGTCGCTGCGCTCAATGTCATAGGTGTTGGCCTTCTGTGGCTGCTGGTATTCCGCTATGCTGGTTTCTGGCCGGCGCTTGTCGCTGGTCTGATTTATGCGGTCAACATCTGGGCTGTCCTCTACAGCCGTAAGGTCTGGGCACAGGACTTCCATACACCCTTTTTGACTCTTGCCCTGCTGCTTGGTCTATATGGGTTTGGTGAACAGCGGGGCTGGGCACAGGTGGCGTGCTTGCCAGTGCTGCTTTTCGCCGCCCAGATACACTTCGCTGCCTGGACGTTTGTCCCGTTGTATCTGCTGCTGCTGGTTCTCTTTCGCCGCAACATCATCTGGCCGCTGCTTATGGTGAGCGTAGTTGTGGGGGCGATAACCTTGCTACCATTTGCGGTCGGACTGCTGAACACACTTTCGGATGACCCACAGCGCCTGTCAGGCGCATTCACCGGCCCTGGGTTGATGCCGTCAATCGAGCCATTTCGGGCTGCAATTTGGTTTGCAACCGGAACTGGGCTGGAACATGTCGTTGCACCGCTTCAGACCGAAGATTTCCGTCGTGCAGTCAGTCCCCAGTCCCTGTTGTGGATTGGGGTATTGGGCAGCGGTGTGATGGTGGGGACAGCGCAGCTGTGGCGCACGCGACGGCAACTTGCCCTTCTAATCATCGCCTGGGCTATCGTGCCAGTCCTGTTCTTTCTGCCGGGGTGGACTGAGGTCTACCCGCACTATTTCATCGGAGGGATACCTGCGTTTTGTGTGCTGGTGGCTTTTGGGGTCATTCTGTTTCCCGTTCGAGCGATGCGCTGGGCGCTTACTGTGGCAGTGAGCGCAACGCTTCTAACGCAACTCAGTTGCTGGGGCGCAGTTCTTCAGTACGTGGACACCACTTTTACCCCTGATGGTTTTGGTACACCGCTGCATTTTATGCGCGATGTGCGCGATAAGTTACCGATTCGTGACAACGTCCTAGTCATTGCGGATGGTTTCGACCTCCGTTACGACCGTGAGCCAGCGGTCTGGTCGGTACTACTTCACGACACTGCACAATGTGTGCGCACACTGGCTGGCCAGGAACTCACACTTTATCCGGCCCAGCCGCTGACAGTTCTCGTCGCGCCAGATGCCCTATCTGAGATGCCATTGAATCTTGTCTTCCACAATCCTTTACACCGAGTTCCTCTTCGCTCTGGTGAAGGAGTCTACTCGATCTATCAGGTGTTCTCGCTGCCATCGCCTTCCGATCTGGCTTTCAACTTAATCCAGAACGGTCTGTTTGACAGTCGGGTTCGGCTGATCGGTTATAAACCAGCGACAGATCACACAGCTCTCGTCTGGTCACTGCCTGGCCGAATAAACATTAACTATCAGTTCTTCGTGCACTATCTAGATGCAGCTGACACAAAACTGAAACAGACAGATCGCCAGTTCTGGCCAGGTTACCACTGGTGTGCCGGTGACATACTGATTACGCAGGCTGCTTCACCGCCGCCAGGAACAATCAGAATGCGCGTGGGCCTCTACACACTCGCGCCTAATGGCGCGTACACGAACGCCGCCCTCATCGATGACGCAGGCATTCCGGTCGCCTCGTGGGTAGACATCAGCCTGGCCCAACCGTGAAGGTCGTAAGTGGAGGGAGTAGGGAATATCAAGGGCATACAAAGTCTATGAGACAAGCAGGGTAGCGAGGAAACCGTTGCCGATAGAGTTGACGGCGATTCCAGGCAAAGACAAACAGCTTAGAGCGTGTTATGCACTTTTCAAAGTGAGCTTGCTATACTGGGGGTATGGACAGAAAAACCTACCCCAGTGACGTAAGTGATGAAGAATGGGCGTTTGTTGCCCCCTATCTGACGCTGATGACCGAAGATGCGCCGCAGCGCGATTATTCCCTGCGCGAAGTCTTCAACGGTCTGCGCTATATCGTGCGTGGTGGCATTCCCTGGCGCATGATGCCCAACGATCTGCCGCCCTGGCATACGGTCTATCAACAGACCCAACGCTGGTTGAAAGCAGGTGTGTTTGAGGCGATGGTACATGATTTGCGTGTGTTGATGTGCCTGGCGGCAGGACGTGAGGCGCAGCCCACTGCCGCCATTTTCGACAGCCGCACCCTGCAATCCAGCCCGGAAAGTGGCGACCATGCGGGTTATGATGGTGCAAAACGACGCAAAGGCAGCAAGACCCATATGGCGGTGGACACCTTGGGACATCTGCTGGCGTTGCTGGTGACACCGGCTAACGAACAGGATCGCGCTCAGGTTGGACAGTTGGCGCAGGCTGTTCAGGAGGTAACCGGTGAAACGGTTGAAGTTGCCTTTGTCGATCAGGGCTATACCGGAGATGAGGCGGCTCAAGCTGCCGAGGAGCATGGTTTGCGCCTGGAAGTAGTCAAACTGCCTGAAGCCAAGAAAGGCTTTGTGTTGCTGCCTCGTCGCTGGGTGGTCGAGCGCAGTTTTGGCTGGATGGCGCGTTTTCGCCGCCTGGCACGCGACTACGAACGCTTGCCGGAGACCTTGAAAGGTTTGCATTTCCTAGCCTTTGCTATCCTGATGGCTCAGCGTTTCGTTCAATGTATGGCTTTCTGTCTCTAAAGTGCATAACACGCTCTAGAATCGCCGTCCGTATCCACATTTTCACCACCTTGTATTTGGCGATACGATCCGCTCGCGTTCGTGGCGGCTTCAGCGCCGCGAACCCATGCTCAGGGCACTCGTCTACAACCTGCACCTTTAGGTGCTACCTGCGCCCGGTTCATGCTTGGCAACTGAGCAGCCTTTGTCCGTGAGTATCAGATGCTCCCATTACTGCTTGACTGAGCCAATCGTGAGGTTGTTCAACAACTGCTGGCGTCCGGCAATGAAAATCAGCAGTACAGGAAGCGTGGCGATGAAAGCTCCAGCGAGGATCATACCGTATTCAACACGATATAGACCGACCAGCGTGTTGAGCCCAAGCGGATAGGTGAATTTGTCCGTGCTACGCAGCACGATCAATGGCCAGAGAAAGTCATTCCAGGCCTGCAAGAAGACCAGCACCGCCAGCACCGAGAGTGCACCGCGTGACAGTGGTAGCCCAATGCGCCAGAAGATGCCAAACTCTGACGCTCCATCGATGCGCGCGGCGTCAAGAAGCTCTGATGGAACAGATACCATCGTCTGGCGCATGAAGAACGCACCAAACGCATTAATCGAACTGGGAAGAATTACACCTAAGTAATTATCTAGCAGACCGAGACCGATAACTAATTGGAAGAGCGGTACCAGGGTAATCTGAAATGGCAGTGCTAGGGTTGCCAGCAGGATTAGCGTAAGGAAGGTCTTGCCGCGAAACTCGTATTTGGCAAAACCCCAACCGACCATTGACGAGATGGTTAGTGAAACCAAGGCCTGAGTTGTTGCCACAAAGACACTGTTGCCGAACTGCTGCACGAACGGAATCTCAGAACCGCTTAACAGGCGCTCGTAATTGGTCAGGATCGGACTGTTGACTCCCAGATTGAGCGGTAGGGAAAACAAATCCGCATTAGTCTTAAACGACCCTGTTATCATATAGATAAAAGGTACAGCCACGACCGACGCAAACACTAGCATTACAGCGTAGATCAGACCCCATTCGAACACGCGCTGCCAAATCACAGTATTTTGGGGTGACAAAACAGTTTTAGGCGTCAGCAGACGAGCAGAAAACTTATTAGCGATCATGCTAATCTTCCTTTAAGCCGCGTGTCAGAACGAGTTGGAACCTAGCCACCGGACATCAAACAAAAGTTCGGAATCGAGACGAGTGGGATGGGATCAGACAAGGCTAATCGGCGCTCCAGGAAGTCCCAACCGAGACGAAACAGGCTCAAATCACGGCGGTCGGTGCGGTCAATCTC
>DAOTWC010000169.1:0-28807 GCA_034435995.1 Anaerolineae bacterium
TGGCTTCGCGTAAAACAGATAAACCCGCGCTACCTAACCCGCCTGAAAAACCGGCGCAGCCAACTGACCCATTCCAGAGCCGCTACGCGATCAAGCCAGAATTCTGGGACCGCGTTCTCGACAGCATCCCACCCTGGAGCGATGAAATCGCGGCGGTCGTGCTGATTGTATTCGGCATCGTGTCGTTTCTATCCCTGTTCGATGTGTCTTCTGACGCCACCATCTCGCGCGCCTGGTCCAGCGCGCTCACCAGCCTTTTCGGCTTTGGCAGTCTGGTTGTCGCGGGTGGCATTCTTGCCCTGGGATTCCTCATCCTGCTGCCTAAAGCTGGTGTGCGGGTCCGCCTTCCTGCCTATCGAATCCTCGCGCTGGAGGTAGGGTTTCTGGCACTGCTGGCGCTGCTGCACCTTATTTACGGCGACACCGAATGGCGGGCAGTGGCTCGCGCAGGAGTCGGCGGCGGCATCGTCGGTTGGGGGTTGAGCTTCGCTGTCGGGGGTCTCTTTAGCTCTGCCTTCGCCTTTTTCGTATACAGTGTGCTGTTCGTGTTCTGTGTGCTGGTGGTCGTCGGCGTGCGGCGTGCCCACCTGGCTAACGCGCTGACCAAAGCCAGCCACCGTCTGCGCGCGGCTGGCAGCCGTCTTGCCAGCGCTGCCGAACCACCGCGCCGCGTGCCCGCTGTGGCCGCTGTTCCTGCGGCTCAACCGAAGACGCCTGCGGCGGCCTCTGCTGAGCCGCGCAGGCCGAACATCATTCGTATTCGCCCTAATCCAGAGAGTTTGCCCCCGTCGCTGCGCGCCAGCGTCAGATATGAAACCCAAAGCAGGCTGGAGATCGACTCTGAGCCTGGAACCCTGCGGGAGATTACTGACCGTCCTCCCGTCGAACACATCATCCCTGAGTTTAACGCAATCGGCACATTGTTAAAAAAACGGCGCAAAGATGAGCCACAGCTCGTTGAGCGCCCGGACGGGAGGGTTAAGCGTTACTTCACCGTGGAGAGTATGGCAGAAGCGAAGCAGCACGTCCGACGCGAGCCGCCGCTTCCGCCGCTTGAGCTGCTGCACGATGTCAGCTCGAACCCACCGGACGAAATCGAGATCAACACCAACGTTGTTCTCATCGAAAACACGCTGCTGGAATTCGACATTGATGTAGACGTCGTAGACGTGCAAATCGGGCCAACGGTCACGCGCTACGCTGTGCAGCCGTTCAAGGAAAGAGTCTCGGAGGAAGGTGAGGCTGTTCTGAGCCGCACGCGCGTGAGGAAAATCGCCTCGCTTTCGAGCGATTTGGCCTTGTCGTTGGCAGCCAAGCGGCTGCGCCTCGAAACCCCGGTACCTGGCCAAAACTACATCGGCATCGAGGTGCCCAACAGAAACCCTCAGGTTGTCACCCTGCGCGCCATTCTCGAAAGCCGCTACTACTACAATCTGAGCCAGAAGAAAAAATCTCCCCTGCTTATCCCCCTGGGCCGCGATGTCGCCGGCACACCGGTGGCAGCGGATATCGGGCAGATGCCGCACCTGCTCATCGCTGGCACGACCGGTTCCGGAAAGTCAGTCGCTGTTGCCGCCATTGCCACAGCGCTGATCATGAACAATACGCCAGATACGGTGAAGCTGATCATGCTCGACCCTAAAATGGTCGAACTCAGCCGTTTCAACGGCTTACCGCACCTGGTCGGCCCTGTTGAGACTGACCAGGAACGCATCATCGGTGTGCTGCGCTGGTGCACCCGCGAGATGGACCGGCGCTACAAACTGCTGCAGGAGCACGCGGCGCGCAATATTGACACGTATAACGCTCGGCTGGGCCGGCGCCAACAGAACGAGCGCCTGCCTTACATCGTCATCATGGTAGACGAAATCGGCGACCTCATGCTCAGCCAGCCAGAAGAAACCGAAAGGACGATTACGCGGTTGGCGCAGATGGCGCGCGCTGTGGGCATGCATCTGATTGTCGCCACTCAGCGGCCCAGCGTGGATGTGATAACAGGCCTCATCAAAGCCAACTTCCCCACGCGTATGTCGTTTGCTGTGGCCACAGGCGTTGACTCGCGGGTGATCCTGGACACAGTTGGGGCAGAGAATCTATTAGGCAACGGCGACATGCTGTTCCTGGCCAACGACGCCGCTGGCCCGCGCCGCATTCAGGGCTGCTACGTCTCCGACGACGAGGTGCGGGCCGTGGTGCACCACTGGAAGATGTGGCATAAAGAGCAGATTGCCGGCGGGCGCATGGCCGCGCCCTCGATGATCGGCCCGTGGGAACGCGGCGTCACCCGCCGGGAAATCCTCGCCGAGACAGATCCCATGCTTGAGGAAGCAATTGAGCTGGTGATACAGGAAGGGGAAGCTTCTGCCTCGCTCATCCAACGCAAGATGGGCCTCGGTTACCCCCGCGCCGCCCGCATCATTGACCTGATGTACGAACTGCGCGTGATCGGCCCGCCAGAGGCGGGTGGGCGCAGCCGCCGGGTGCTCATCAAGCCAGGCGAGGACCCATTCAAGTCGGAGATTGACAAGCGAACAGGCGGCGGCTAACCCGCCGGTTCGATGCACTCCGGCGTGTCGTTGCGCGGGTTGTTGACAAACGCTGACACCGGATACGCCGCCATTTCAGCAGCGTCATACGGCTGCAGCAGAGGCATCAGCCGGTCGGCGGGCTGTTCGTCGGGCAGCAGCCAGGAATGGTAGCGATCAGCCGGCAGAATCACGGGCATTCGGTTGTGGATCGGTTCCATAAAGCTGTTGGGCGTAGTCGTCAGGATGGTGCAGGTGCGCACCTCATCGCCCTCCGGGCTGAACCAGGTCTCCCACAGGCCGGCAAAAGCGAACGGCCGCCGGTCGCGCAGGTGAATGAAGAGCGGAACCTTGCCTCTGTCGCTCTTCTGCCACTCGAAAAACCCATCGGCCGGAATCAGACAGCGCCGGCGCTTGAAGGCTGCCCGGAACGCAGGTTTTTCAGCCGCTGTTTCGGCGCGGGCATTAATCAGGCTGGCGCCAATGCTGGCGTCTTTGGCCCAAAACGGTATCAACCCCCAGCGAAAGAAGGCGATTTCCTGCGGCGCTGCGTTGGTTATCACGGCCACTGGCTGCGATGGCGCGATATTAAAGCGCGGCGGCAGCACATCCGGCACATCGGTCAGGTTGAACGCCAGTTGCAGCGCGTCAATATCTGAAATCAGTACGAATCGCCCACACACTGCGGCCCTCCCCAACCAAAAGCAGTTACTTCTTTGGCTTGCCTGCCTCAGCGATCTGCCGGATCAAGCCCAAAGCAGACAGCAGCAGCGCAATCAGTTGAACGGTGGGAATCGCGTCTGGCCTGCCGGCATTGCGCTGCGCGCTTTCATCGGCGGCCCGCGCGTAGAGATATGCTGCCAGCAGGCCAAACAGCGCTCCGCCGACTACGCCAATTCCGTAGACCTGGGTTTTCCAGTTGCCAGCAGGCTGATTCTGGATTTCACTCATTGGTAGTTTCCTCGTCCACTGCGGTTGGTTGCTTGTACGCAAACACATCGAACACGCGCAGCACCGCGCCGAGCCGTCCCCCGTAAGCGACGACGCGCTGGTTCACCGCGTCGGCCAGCGCATCGGCGCGATCAGAAATCGCCGCTGTGCGCGCTTGCAGACCGCGCAGGGGCGGCGCGGCGCTGTCGTGCAGCCGACCAGCGCCGAACGCAGCCACCAGCAGACCAATTGTCACTGGCAGCAGACAAACCGCTGCCGGGCACAGCATTAGAATGGTCAGCAGAAAATCGGAAATAATGCCAACCTGCGCGCGCCGCGGCAGGATCAATACTACCCCAACCAAAACGACAATCAGCAGCGTTCCGGCCAGCAGAGGCAGGAGAATCTGCCGGCGCGTCTCACGCCGGTGCTGAGCTTTCGAGTCCGGCCTCAGCGGCCGGGGCTGGCTGAGTCGCATTTTTCCCCCGGAACAGCTTGGTTGCGCACGGCTGCGCTGCCTAGGATGATTGTACCTTACGCGCATGTATCCCGATAGGCGTATAATGCGCGCTATGAGCCACAGCATACAGTCCGAACCTCAGCGCCTTGTTATTCGCTTCGGCAAATTCGGCCCGCTGAAATACACCAGCAACTTGGACTTGGCGAAGACCTGGGAGCGTCTGCTGCGCCGGGCAAATCTCCCCATCCAGTACTCGCAGGGCTTCAACACGCGGCCGCGCATCGCCCTAGCGTCTGCCCTGCCGCTTGGCATCACCAGCGAGTGCGAGCTGCTGGACGTATTGCTGCGCCAGCGCGTTGATCCCACCGCGACGGTTGAGCGTCTTGCAGCCGTCAGCCCTGAAGGGCTGGTGATCTACGAAGCCCATGAGGTCGCGCTCAATGCGCCCTCGCTCCAGCCTATGGTGCGCAGCGCTGAGTACCGCATTCGCTTTTTGGACGAAGTGGACGTCAGCGCTCTGAGGGCGCGTGTTGCCGCGCTCCTTGCTGCTGAGACGATGATGCTGTCCAGCGAACACAAGGGCAAGACGCGCACAAAAGACATGCGTCCACTCATCTACGCGCTCTCTGTGCAGGACGAAGGCGAGCTGTTGGCGCACATCGCCGCCGGCGAACACGGCAATCTCCGGGTAGAGGACCTCCTGGCTGAACTGGTTCCAGAAGACACAGCCTATGCCGTCCACCGTGTGCGCCTGCACCTGCAGCCAGATGCGCGGTTGGCTAACCTATAACGCCGCACATTTACAATTTCTGCACAAACGCCCCATAACGCGCGGGGGCGTTAAGCGGTAATCAAGACGCAGTAACCTTGATGAACGCACGACAATGCCAAATGTATAATAGTCACAGCATGAACATTCGCCGCTTACGTCAATTCTCAGCCAAGCCTGTACACCACCCAATCATTCGATTCTCTGGTCAATGGAGGCTCCCATGACCCCTGATCGCCGGCGCGCTCTCAACGTCGTTCTGACTGTTCTTATTGTTATCTCGCTTCTCTTCTCCTACGTTGCCCCTGCGGCCACCTTGATTGTGCGCGCCCAAGAGGCAACTGACGAGCCAACAGCGCCGCCTGAGACCGCTGCGCCAACATCAACTGAACCAGCGCTCCTGGAGACCGCCACGGCCGCGCCCACTGAGACGGCAGCGCCTACAGCGGAAGCCACCCCCACGCCGCTGGCGTTCCTCTCGCCCAATGCGACGCTGTTCGAGGACACCTTCAGCGATGGGGATGCCGCAGGCTGGACGCTCTCGCCCGGCTGGCAGGTCGTGCCCGCCGGCGCTGACTACGCCCTGAGCGCTGCGACGCCTTTGGAAAGCGCCGCAATCAACGGCCTGAACTGGGAGCACCTGCTGCTGGCGGCCCGCCTGTACATAGAGCCAGGCGCGGAAATTCGCCTTGCGCTGCGCGCCAGCGCTGAACAATACGAGGTCGCCCTGGACTCAAGCGGGCGCGCCAGCCTGTACCGCAGCGGCGCCCTGCTGGCCGAGGGGCCGCAGCCAGAAGCAGCGCCCGATGCCACGCCTGCCCCTGTTTGGCGCACGCTGAACGTGCATCTGCTGGGCGACAAGCTCACAGTTGGCGTGAACG
Organism: Anaerolineae bacterium; assembly: GCA_034435995.1. Classification (GTDB taxonomy): domain Bacteria; phylum Chloroflexota; class Anaerolineae; order Aggregatilineales; family Phototrophicaceae; genus DAOTWC01. The sequence goes on from DAOTWC010000169.1 coordinate 5,566, forward strand.
GCGCTGTCCAGTTCGTCTACCAGGACCCGCAGCCGCTGCCCGCTGGCGCGCTGGCCTTCACAACCGGCCCGCAGAGCGCGGCTGTTGCCATGGTTGACGATGTTGTGATTCACCGGCTGGAGATGCCGGTCGAAACCTCAACGCCAGCGCCTGATGAGCCAGCAGCATCTACCCCACCAACTGAGCCAGCCGCGCCTGAGGCCAGCGAAACACCGACGGGTGAACCTAGCGACACATCAACGGAAGCCACTAACGGGCAGCCGCCTGTGCTCGATGCGAACTTTGAGGGTGATCTGGTTGGCTGGGCGATCACTGAAGGCGCGAGCGTCGTCGAAATGAGCGGTGGCCATGCCCTGCTGCTCACGCCTGGCAGCGCCCTGATGCCCGCTGAACCAGTTTACCTGGCCGATTTCGAGCTGCGCGCCCGCTTCAGCCTGGCTGACGCCAGCAGCGCGCTGCGCATCGCCTTCCGCGCCTCGGCCAGCGCCAGCTACGCGCTGGCCTTCACCAGCGAACAGATTGCGCTCTACCGTGCGACTGAAGCTGAGACCGTTCTAGTGGCTTCGAGCGCGGCAGACTTTGAGGCCAATATGTGGTACGCCGTTGTTGTGAGCGCGCGCGGCGGCGCAGTCTCTGTCTCGGTGGATGGCAAGGCGGCGCTGGATTTTGCCGACGACGCAGCGATTGCCAGCGGACAGCTCATGTTCAGCGCCGAGCAGGCCGCTGTCCTGCTAGACGACATCACCATCTACGACCTGACGCCTGCCGAGCTGCTGCCAACGCCAACCCCTGTTCCGCTTGGCCTGACGGAAGAGGAAGCCGCCAAGCTGCACGGCGTGCTCGCCGAAGTGCTTGACCTGTACCTGCTCGGCGAGGTTGAAGCAGCTCTGGCCATGGCTGCAGACTACGGCATGCCAGTGCTCGACGATGCGCTGCGCGTCCAGGTGGTGGTGTACACCGCCCCCGATTTTGACATCGCCGCGCTGCCTGCGCTGGTCGAGCGCGTAGGCGGCATCGTGGACTTCGTCGGCGATAAGTCCGTCGAGGCGCGCGTGCCCCTCGCTGCTGTCCGCGCGCTGGTCAACGCTGACCAGGTGGCGGCAGTCGTGCTGCCTCATCGCGCTGTCTCAACGTCCAGCGCCGCCAGCGCGCCCGCCGCGCCCAATCCGGCCACCGGCGCGGGCACAGTTGTGCCGCACAGCGTGGACATCCTCGGCGTGAACGACTGGCACACCCCGCCGATCATCAACGACGCGCCGGCCTGGACCGCCATCACCGGTGGCAGTGTGCCGATAGCTGTCATTGACACGAGTTTCGCTGGCATGGCGCTGCTGCCGGCCGCGGAACGCTCGTGTCTCTTTAGCGCGCCGGCAGGCGGCACGGCAGTCAGTCACGGCGCGCGCGTGGTTGAAACCATCTGCGACATCGCCCCCACCAGCCGTGTGACGACCTATCCCGCCAGCTCTGCCGCTGCTCTGACCACCGCCATTAACACCGCCCGCGCAGCAGGCAACCGCATCATCCTGATTACGCTCGACCTGGGCGTGAGCGCCGGCCCTGGAGATGGCACTGACGGCAACACAATCTACAACCCTGCTGCTCCTACCTCACCGTATGACGCCATTCGCGCTGCCCGCGAAGCCGGCGTGCTGGTGATCGTCAGCGCTGGCAACAACAATCTCAACCGCTATGCCAGCTTTACCTACGCTGGCGCGCCCATGGAGTTTCAGGTCGAAGCGCAAACGGGCGACACCATCTCGCTGAGCTGGAACGACTGGGACAGCCAGCCAAATGGCGGCGCGGTTCGCGAGAATTTCCAGCTGCAGGTAGTTAGTGGATCAACCAGCGTCACCGTCAGCCGCACGACGGGCGCTGATCCCGGCCTGCAGATTGTCATCCCGGCTGGATTCACAAGTCCAACCACCTTCACCGCAACAATCACGCGGCTTGGCGGCGACTCCGCCAGCGATTTTTTGCAGTTCCAGACCAGCGGCACGATCACCAGTTTCCCCACTGGCGTGACCGCTAACACCACGCGCACGTTGGGCCGCCCAGGCGACTCGACTTTTGCGCTTACTGTAGGCGCAGTATGTTCGGCGCTGCCGGCGCGCGGCACGTTTGAAAACGCCTTCCCCGTCATGCCCAGCAGCTCGCGCGGGCCGCTCTACGCCGCCGGCGGCAACAGCGGTGCCGGCCCGGCAGGTGTTTTCAAACCCAATCTGGTCGGCCCGTCGCACATCGCTGTTTGGGGCGATTCGTCGCTCACCGAGGGACTTGAGGGCTGCGTAGCGGCTGGCAGCGCCGTTGAACCCAACCCGCCTAACGGTTTCAACGGCACGTCGGCCGCGGCGGCCCATGTCGCGGGCATGGCCGCGCTGCTTATCGCCAACACCAATCCAGACATGGCCGCCTTTGACAGCGGCGTGGGCGCGGCCAGCGCGCTCCAGAATTACCTGCAAGGACACGCGATTGACCGCGATGGCGACGGCTTTGACAACGCCTACGGCGCAGGCTTGCCCGTGCTGGGCCAGCCGAACTACGTCCGGCCGGCGCTGCCTGCCAGCCCGCTCAGCGACGTTTTCGGCGGCAGAACGCTCTATGTCTCATCGCAGACGGGCGTCGCCGATCCCGCGCCGAATGACTTCAGCCGGCCCTACCTGCACCCGCAGCATGCCATTAACGCCGCTGCCGCCGGCGACCGCGTCGTGCTGCTGCCCGGCGAGTACGTCACACCAATTGTGCTCAACGACCGGCAGAACATTCAAGTTGTCAGCTACAGCGATCTGGTGCCAGGAAGCGGCGCCAGCACGATCGTCACAAATAACAGCTACAACGACGTCGGCGCTGTCGTTTTCGCAGGCAGTGTCACTGGCACGTCGTTCAGCGGCTTCCAGTTCCGCGGCACGCGGCCGCGCGGCGGCACAGCGGGCGCATCGTTTGCCGCGCGGCCGGCTGTCGCCTTCGTGTACGCCACTGGCGGCGCGCTGCGCAGCAGCGCGTTTCTGCACTACGCTGCTGTTCTGCCACTGCTTATTGAAGGCAGCACTGGATCTGTTGTGTCTGGCTCTCTGTTCGAAAACAACGGGAACCCTGATGCGGCAAATATCGCTGCTGTTAGAATCATTGACAGCAGCGGCGTGAGCCTGGAGAACAACACATTTCGCTCCAATCGCACGCGTCTGGATACAATAAATCCGGCGACTAACGCGGTCATATCATTTGAACGCAGCGGCGGCACTGTTGCGCGCAGTCTGTTCACCGCTAACTCTGCCGAAGGCCTCATTTGGGTAAATAACGACAGACCAGATCAGGGCACAGTCAATATCTTCAGCAACCTGATGCTGAACAACGCGACCCGGGGGCAGCTGGTTCACCTCGATCCCGGTCCCAGTTTCCGTTTCATCCACAACACCGTTGTTGGACACACACTTGACGCCAGCTACAGCAGCAACGGATACCGAGCGATCATTGTCCGCGGCCGCCCTAACCCGCCGGCGACTTACCAAAATCAGTGGGACATCCACAACAACATTTTCTTCAGCAACGCCAACTTCGACTACATAGCCGACGATCCCAGCCGCGTCAGCCCGGAGGAGGCCTTCAACTCACTCTGCCAAGCCAGCAACTCCGACGGCAACCCGAACGGCGTGAACAACAGCGGCGCCACCAACAACTGGATTTTCCAGAGCGGCAGCCCTGGCGGCGGCGACTGCGGCCCGGCCCTTTCGGCGCCAGGCAACAACAACATCACCGACATCAACCCCGCCCCTGGCTATCCCGCCGCCAACCCCAATACGTCTAAGTTCGCTGGGCCGCGCCTAGGCCTGGCCACCACCGACCCGCTCTACTACCAGCTCCTGCAGTCAACGTCTGAGAATCCTAATCCGGCAGTGGACGGCGGCAACAACAACGTGCTCACCTCCGCTCAGGATCTGCGCGGGCGGCCGCGCGTCGCCAACGGCATCCCAGACATCGGCGCCTATGAGCTGATCCTGCTGAGCGCGTCGCCCATCACCAACGAGGCGCGGCAAGAAGATACCTTCAACCAGCCGGGCGATATCCAGCCAATCGGCGCAGTCCACGGCGCGTTCCGCATTGACCCCCGTGTGCGCGATGGTCGCGCCGGCGGCGTCGAGGGCGGTTTCGAGCCGTACACGCTCACCATTATCGCGCCGCTCGTGGCTAACTTCAGCACCGACTCGTCCGACTTCTGCGGCGGCCAGGGCGTCCGCGTGAGCCGCGATCCAAACAATCCGGCAGATACCAAACAATACATCTACTACTGCCCGCCGGAGCACTTCTACACCACAGATGGGGCGCAGGTGGTGATCGCCTACCGCACGCAGGACACATCTGGCGCGGCGGTTGAAAGCACAGTTCAGGTCAACATCGCCCCGACGCCGGACACCCGCCTTACCCAACCCACTGGCGGTGCGCCGTGGGCCTCGTACCGGCTCATTACCGAGACGGGCACGGACTTCCGGCTGCGGCTGCGCCCGTATGTGCAGTTCAACAATTTCAGCTTCTCCGAGGCCAACAGCGACACCGGCACGCCGCCGCGCGGTGTCCAGGCTGACTATCCGTTCACTTACGGCGATGTGACCGTCTGGCCGGCCAACGACAGCACGCCAGGGCGCGAAGCCACCTTCGAGGCCAACTACAACCCCAACCTGCTCGGCCCCAACCCAAGCGCTTATATCCAGAGCCGCATCGCGGAGGCTGGCCCAGACGGCGTGATCACGCTCAAGCCAGCGTCTAACGAGTTTGGGTTCATGATCTTCGAGTATCAGGCGACGGACTCGCACGCTGGCACAGGCGGCCGGGGAACAGTTACCGGCCGCGTGCGCCTGGAAATCGTCGGCAGCATCCCTGATCGCGGCCTGCACGACGACACCAGTTTCGCCTTCAGCTACGGCAACCTTAACCCGACCAGAAACGGCAGTTGGACGGCCTCTGCCAGCGAGCCAAACATCAACAACACGCTCCACACCACCACAGCGCTTGACGATGTGGCGACGTTCAACTTCGTTGGCGAGGGCTTCACGCTCTACATGCAGGCTCACCCCGCCGGCGGCTTCTGGGACCTGCGCATTGACGGTCTCGACCTCACCTGGGACCCGCCGCAGCCCAACGGCGAGCGCCGCGGCCGCGTGCTTATCAATGGCGTTCAGACCGAAGGCTTCACCTGCACGACGCGGGCCTTCTTCCTGCGCGACTGGGCGCAGGGCCGCGATCGCATGACCAACTACGGCTTTACGCCTTACACCGTCTCCTGCCGCGACCTGCGCGACGGCGAGGCGCACACCGTCGAGATCATCAACCGGCAGGCGTTCCGCTGGCTGCGCGTAGACGCATTCTCAATCATGTTCAAGACCGACCCGCTGCTGCCCGGCTTCCACGACGTCAACATCCCCGAAGTGCGGCAGCTTTTCACCGGAAGCTGGCAGCAGCTGACCGACTTCCGCGCCTCGAACAGCATCGCCATGTTCACCAACAGCGCGGCCGCCAATGACCTGGAGTTCACTTTCAAGGGAACGGGCTTCGCTATCGGCACGACGCTGGAAGGCGTGTACGACATCCCGTCGCGCACATTTAGGGGCGCTGTCTACGATATATGCGTTAGGGCATCCAGCAGCGGGCCTAATGCTTGGGTATGCCAAGAGTTCAACAACGGCGCGGGCGCGTTCTGGACGCCGGTCTTTGGCGCGCATCGGCCGTTCTACGGCTTCACCAACGGCGTCAACGATGTGCATCGGGCGCGCCTGGTGATCAAAGAGCTGCCGGCTGGCGCGCGGCTGGTTGTCGACTCGATCACGGTGTTTGACCAGGAGCCGACCGCGCCGCTGCCCACAGGCACAACCGAGAACGACGTCATCGGGCCAATCATCTTCGGCAATGGCCGGGACGACAGCTGGACTTACAGCACGATTGACTGGCGCGCCTCCAACCGCAGCCTGCACTCCATTGCCTTCGGCGTGAACAACGCCGGGCCGTTCGTCAGCTTCCAGCTGCCGGCCAGCGCCGACCGCTTCGAGTGGACGCGTGTGGCCGCGCCAGGCATAGACAGCCAGCAGGTTCTGGTGTGCGTCAACCGCGCGCGCGGCGGGCCAGCCGGCACACAGAATGATTACTGCGTCAGACGTGACCTGCGCACTGCGCCCAATCCGCTGGTTGTCCGTGCGAGCGACATCCTGAACTGGGCTGCTGGCGGTTCTGCGCCGCACACCGTCGAAATTTTCAGCCTGGTCAACAGCCCGTTCAACTTTGACAAGGTCGCCGTTTTCGACAGCAGCGCGCCGCTTAGCGCTGGCTACTACGAGGAATTCACCCTAGAGCCGAGCGGCCCGAACTCTGCCTACCGCTACAACGGCACTTGGACTGATCTAAGGTGGCCGTTCTCCGGCCCCGCCTCTGGCCTGGCGGTCAAACAAACAACTCAGGCTGACGCCAACGTGATCTTTAAGATGAACGGCACCGGTTTCGCCGCCTACTTCACGACCGATCCGTTTGCGGGCAGCGCAGAAATCTGCTGGCTGGCGGGTCTGAATAACGACGTGAACACGGTGCGCACAACCGGCGCCTGCCGCACCTACAACAACTACCTGCCCTACGCGCTCTATAAGATTCCGCGCATCGTAGTCGGCTTGAGCGCTGCCCCTGCGTATTTCACGGTGGTCATCACTAACAAACCTAACAGCCCGACGCAGACCACTATGAAGTTCGACGCGGTTGAAATCTTCAACCATACGCTTTCGAGCGTGCTGCTGAACCAGCCTGGCCAACGCTATGAAACCAGCTTCAAGCAGTTCTCGACCGATGCCGCCACCACACCGTTCTTCTACTACGGCGCCGGTTGGAACACGGTGGAAGGCCCCTGGGTCACCACGTACTCCGGCAACAACTATGACCAGATCTTCTATCGGCAGGGCGCAGGCTTTGCCTTCCGCACATCCGGTGTGGATTTGATCCGCATTGTGCGGCCGGCAATTTTCGGCTGGTCTGCCATGGAGATCTGCGCCAGCGGCGTTGATTTTGACGCCGCAGCGCCTGGCCAGAACTGCCTGCTCGTGCCCGGTCAGCAGAACCCGGCGATCGTGCAGCTGCCCAACACCGACGAGCGCATCATCACTGTCACGCTGGCGACCAACAGCGTCTTCATCCTCGACGCAGTGGACGTCTACAACACTAATATCCCACTGCCCGTCGGTCAGTATGAGGACGACTACCCGCTGCTGCGCTTCGGCAGCAGTTGGTCGCCAATTATCTCCGGCCTCTACACCCAGGTGCGCGGTATGCGCACAACTACCAACAACGCCGACATGCTGTTCTACATGAACGGCACATATGTCGAACTTGGCGCGTTCCTCAGCCCGAGCAACCAGCTCGATATCTGCGCCAAGGACGGCCAGTTCGACAGAACAGACTATGCAGCTAACCCCGGAAGCTGGACATGTGAAACCTGGCCCGCTGCGGGCACAGTGTCCTACGCGCGGCAGATTTACGGTCGCGCCTTCCCCAGCATGGCTGTGCGCTCTGTGTTGGTGCGCCATCGGGCGTTCAACCCGCCCTGGGCCAGCGCTGTCATAGACTATGTGAACATCTACAACAGCCTGGATCCGCTGCCAGAAGGCCGCTATGAGGACACCCATCCAAAGCTGCGCGCCGGCCTGATGCTGGCCAACAACACCCGCCAGCCCAGCGTTCCAGTCTGGACTCCAGCGGCGCTCAACTGGGCGACCCTGCCCAGCCCAGTTTACAGCGGCGGCAGCCTGGTGCAGACCTCGACGCCCGGCGACTACCTGGTGTTCGACTTCAACGGCACGGGCTTTGAGATCGGGTCTGTGGCAGACGTCTTCGGCAGCGAGGTCGAGATCTGCTACGCTACTGGCACGATCAGCGCCAACTTCGGCGGCTCCACCTTCGATCCAGCGCCGTTCGACGCAGCCTCGCCGCGCTGCTTTACGTATCAGAACGAAACCGCCGCGCCCAATAACACCACCGCGCGCACGGTCAATGGTCTCGACACGGGTAACTACACTGTCCGCGTGCGCCATGTGGACGTGAACGGTTCGGTGGTCTACCCAACGATGGGCACTCGCACCTGGAACGTGCCGCGCCTGCGCGTGGATTACGTCGCTGTCTACAACAGCCCCCTGCCCCCGGCAGTAGCCAGCGGCAGCTTCAACGATAACGCCGCTGATGGCAGCGGCAGCCCCTACCTCCAGTTCGCGCCGGCCAACCGCTGGCGGCAGATCACCGACTGGCGGGCGCTGACCTACGCCAATCAGTCCTTCACTGGCATCGTGGACGACTTCGGCACGGTGACCAATCGGTTCGTCGGCCCGGTGGCGACGCTGCGCGTCAGCGTCTCCGCCCCCGGCGCAACGGTCATCCTTGACACAGGCAATCCGTCGTTCCTCAACAGCGACCAGCTCTTGGCGTGTGTGGATCACATCAGCGGCGACGGCACGGTGACGACAGATAACGGCACCTGCCGCGTGCTGACCACCATGCGCACCTCACGCTATCAGGTGCTGCAAATCGGTCATCATACCGGCGACCCTGCTGACTACCGGCTGACCTTCCGCACGCTCACGCCGGGCTTCTTCAACATCGCTGCCTTCCAAGTGATCCCGAGGAACACGCTGACGGCAGGAATCTACGAAGACTTCCTGATGGCCGGCACGGGCATCAAGACGTACAACGACCCATCGTTCAGCCTGTTCACTGTAACCAACAACGCCAACAGTGAGGACTGGAAAACGCTTGCGCTGGCCCCCTATACGGGCGGGCGCGCTTTCAGCACTGAGTTCAGGCGCGACACACCTCCGCCGAGCAACCCTTCCGCCCCCAATGTTGGCGGCAGCCTGGCCTTCACATTCACCGGCACCGGTTTCTCAATCGGCACAGCGCTCGACCGCTGGGGCAGTGAGATGCGCGTCTGCTACCAGCGCACTGACTGGTTGGAAGAAGTGTGTGAAGACTTCCAAAACGAGTTCATCGGCGTCAGCTACACCACCAGCCGCACTGTCGCTGGTCTGGAGCGCGGCACTTACAACGTCCGCATCGAGAACCGCGACGATGGCCAGTCAGTGGTCGTGCCGTCGCTGCCGCGCAACACGCAGGTCTTCCCAGCCCGGCTCGTGATTGACTACGTGCAGGTCCTCGACGATGGCGCTGCGCTGCCGCCGCTGGTTCCGCCCGGTGTATACAACGACACGGACAGCGCCGGCGATGGCAGAAGATACCTACAGGTAGCGCCAGCCAACCGCTGGAACACTTTCACCGGCCCAGCGGCCTTCGCCTACAGCGGCCAGTCGTACACGGCTGTCGTCAATGACCTAAGGCAGTACAGCCCAGTTTACGCCGGCGCGGCGGCAGCGCTGCACGTCAGCGTGCCAGCGGTTGGCAGCACCACAATCACCCTGACGACTGGCTTCCAGTCAGCCGCCAACAGCCGCGAGCTTCAGGCCTGCTACCGCCGTACTGACGCGCTTGATAATACGCGGTTTGCCTGCGAGATGGTCGCGCCCGGCATGTGGACCTCGCAGCAGCAAACCGTCACACTGTCCAACGGCGTCAACGTGCCTTCAGCAGGCAACTACCTTGTTGTCTTCCGCACACTCACGCCCGGCTTCTTCCTGATAGACGGCTTTGAGGTGCGCACGATCAACACAACCGTTCTTGGCGCGGGCGTGTACGAGAACACGCAGATGAGCACAAATCCAGGTGCGCCTCTGCAGCTCAGCGGAAACTGGACAACTGTAATCAGCCCGATTTACAGCGGCGGCAGCGCGGCTCAAACCGAGCTGCCATCCAACCAGACAACCGGCGGCGGCAGCCTGGAGTTCGCGTTCGAGGGCACTGGCTTCGCTGTCAGCACAGTCGTTGACCTGTTCGGCAGCGAGATGCGCGTCTGTTATGTGCGCGCCGCCGATTTCGACGGCACGTGGGACGGCAGCGGCACTGAGTTCTGCTACGACTACCAAAACGAAAGCACAGCGCCCAATTTCTACACGCTGCGCACAATCACTGGCCTGACGCCCGGCGTCTACCGCGCCTACGTCGCCAACCTCAACGACGGCCTGATGGAGCTGACCAGGCACATCCCAGGTCTGGCCCGCTATGCGTTCTACCCTGCCCGCCTGCGCATTGACTTCGTCCAGGTGTTCAACACAGCCCTGCCGCCGGTTGTGCCGCCCGGCACATACAACGACGACGCGGCAGCCAGCGGCGGCGCGCCTTATCTCCAGTTCGCGCCGTCCAACCGGTGGGCGCGCGTCACCGGCTGGCCAGCGTTCGCCTATTTCAACCAGAGCTACCGCGGCATTGGCGATCCACTAGGCCGCGTATCAACGCTTTACCCCGGCTCCGCTCTCATCATGCAGGTGCAGGTGCCGCCGCAGTCACAGGGCGGCCTGGCAACCATCGTTCTGGACACTGGCAATCCGTCGTTCGCCAACAGCGCGCAAATCCTGGCCTGCGCCTACGACGCAGCCACCGGCGCCCGCGACAAATGCGAGGTCCTGCGGACAGCCCAGGCTTCTCGCTTCCAGGTGTTCAGCTTGACCAACAGCGGCAGCGCTTCTGTCAACCGCGTCGTTACCTTCTCGACTCTGACGACCGGCTTCTTCAACGTTGCCGGCTTCCAGGTGATCGCCGGCAACACGCTCACCGAAGGCGTCTACGACGACTACCTGTTCAACCCATCCGCCGGCGCGCTCATCGAGCAGATCGGCGTCTGGCAGCAGGGACTCACAATCCCACTCAGCAAGCATCCGCTCGCGGTCGGTGGCAGCCAGCAGCGCACACAGGACCCCAACGCAGCTCTGCGCTTCCAGTTTGAGGGGACAGGCTTCTCAATAATCACGATGCAGTGGTCCATCGGGTTAGACTTCCAGGCGTGTTACGAGCGCTGGACGGGCAGCGCATGGGGCGCGCCTGTCTGCCAGAGCGGCAGCAACGACTCCCTCGGGCCGCTCAACTTCCAGTATGGCCAGTCCTACTACGGCCTGCCATACGGCCGCTACCGCGTCGAGGTCAAACTGAAGCCAGGCGCACAGCAGTCGGACGGCGCTGTTTCGCCGTGGGAATGGCTGTATGTGGACGCTGTTGCGATCTTTGGCGATGTGGCAACGGTAGACAACGGCAGTGGCGGCCGCACGCCCAACGCGCCGCTGACCCCCGGCATGTACGACGACCGCGACCTGCTTAGCAGCAGCGCCGTCAAGTTCGGGCCAGCCGGCACATGGACCGTTCCGGCGCTGACGTTCTATGGGCCGCCGCTCGGCCCCTGGAACCGGACGGAACAGTTTACCATCCGGGCCGGCTCTACGCTCAGCCTGTTCGTGCGCGGCAACGGCCTGACGCTGTACCAGCAGTTCAACTGGATCAACAGCAGCAGCGTCCGTGTGTGCCTGGCCGAGAGCAGCGGCGAGATGCTCTGCTCCGACTTCAGCCAAAACGGCCCATTCAAGTTCTTCTCGCCCATCGCCTTCTACGGCCTGGGCAGGAACCAGAACCACCACATCATCTTTGAGAACCGCAGCCCTGGCCTGCGCTTCAACGTGGACGCCGTTCAGGTCATCCCGTAGACCGATCGCAGCGCCCTCACCGCGCTGCAGCGCACAGCCGGCCCGCTCAGCTTGAGCGGGCCGGTTTGGCTGTCAGCGTGATAGAATGCTAAACATCAGCAGTGGGGCATCTCGGCCTCTGCTCACGATGCGCCGTCTGTCTCTACACGCCAGACGTCAATGCCTGTATCACAGCCAATGATCAGCGCAGTCCCATCGGCGCTGAGCCGAGCCATATCCGGCGGACGGCCGCAAGCCCGAAACTGACCCAGGTTGTGGCGCACACCACTGGCGACTTCCCAGGCGCTCACAACCGGCTGGTCATCAATCTGCACGCCTACGACAGCATCCCCCGCCGGGGTGACGAACACAAACGGGATGTATGCGCCGTTGAGCTGGGTCACAACAACGTTTGTGCCAACTGCAAAATCCAACACATACAGCGCGGTTGAGGGCGGGTCGCGCCACACCAGATAGCGCCCATCGGACGAGAGGTGGCCGTAAATGGGCAGCCCTGTTTCGACTTGGAACGCTGCTGTGACTGCGCCATTCTCCAGGTCCCAGCGTTTGACTAGGCCGCTGTTCGTGACAGACACCGCCAGCGGCGGCGCAATCCGGCCGATGCGAATCGCGCTTGAGGGGTCGGTGTCCGGTGACGGCACTGTCAGTGTGCTAACCCTTCCTTCAGCGTCAATGTGGACTACACCGCCAGTCAAGTCCGATGCCCAGATTGTGTTCGAGTCGGCCCACACCTCCGCCAGAGGCTGTGGAAAGGACCAAGTGATTTGCTCACCAGAAGCTGCATCACATCTCGATACGTAGTAGCTGGCCGGGCCGTCGGTGTGCAGCGATACGATAACATTCTCGCGCGCCCCAAACACGCCCTCAATAAACGTCGCGGGCAGACCGTCGCGGCCTGTTACGCTGCACAGGCCTACCAGCTCTCCGGAGTCCGACAGCGCCACGACGGCATTTGCGCGGTTGACTACGCCAAAGCGGGTGCCGTCTGTGTTGACAATGAACCGCCCGTTGACGATCTCGCCGGCCGCGTCCGGCAGATCGTCGAAAGCGATGCTCGCCGCCGATTGCAGCCGTGCGATGTTGTCCGCGCTGATCGGCTCATACACGCTCTCGCCGCTCTGCGCCAGGACAGCGCAGAGCGCAAGGCTGATCAGTTTACCGGCAGAGATTGTCACCATTCCACCGCATCCGCTATAATGCGCTGATATTGCGCATCGCCATCAGAAAAATAGTCAGCAGGAGCTGCGCTGATGCACCCCGAACAGATCGAACGCACCCTGGAGCGTGTGCTGCTGCGCGTCAATCGCCCTGGCCGCTACGTCGGCGGCGAGTACAACAGCGTCGTCAAGGATTGGGATGCCGCGGCAGTGCGCGTGGCACTGGCTTTCCCCGACATCTACGATCTGGGCATGTCCAATCTTGGCATTATGCTGCTGTACGACCAGATCAACCGCCAGCCGGACATGCTGGCCGAGCGCGTGTTCAGCCCTTGGACCGACATGGAAACCGTGATGCGAGCGGAAAACATCCCGCTGTACACGCTCGAAACGAAGCACCGTGTTCTGGATTTCGAACTGCTGGGCATCAGCCTGCCTTACGAGCAATTATATACCAATGCCCTAAACCTGTTAGACCTGGCCGGTATGCCAGTGCGCAGCGCGGAGCGCGACGAGACCTACCCCCTGGTCATCGCTGGCGGCCATGCCTGTTACAACCCAGAACCGATGGCAAACTTCATAGATGCCTTTGTTATTGGCGAGGGTGAGGAAGTCATCGTCGAAATTGCGCGCCTCGTGCAGCGGACGCGCGGCTGGTCGCGGGTGGAGCAGCTCAAAGCGCTGGCTGGCATTCAGGGTGTCTATATCCCCCGCTTTTACGATGTGACCTACAACTCGGATGGCACTGTTGCGGCCGTTGTGCCGAACACGCCCCACGTCCCGGAGCGTGTCCTCAAGCGCATTGTTCCAGTGCTGCCGCCGCCCTTTACCAAATTTCTCGTGCCAAACATTGACACGGTTCACAACCGCGCACCGATCGAGATCATGCGCGGCTGCACGCGCGGCTGCCGTTTCTGCCACGCTGGCATGGTCACACGGCCGGTGCGCGAGCGCTCGGTGCAGGAAGTCGTTGAAGCTGTCGCCGAAATTATGCGCAGCACCGGCTTTGAGGAGATCAGCTTGCTCAGCCTTTCGTCATCCGACTATCGAAATGTGCATGAGCTGGTCTCTGCTGTACGAGAAGCTTACGGCGCATCAGGCCTGAGCATGAGCTTGCCCAGTCTACGTATCGAGACCGCCAGCGCCGACCTGCTGGACAAGCTGGGCGACACGCGCCGCAGCGGCTTCACGTTTGCGCCCGAAGCCGCTACCGAACGGATGCGCAACATCATCAACAAATCAGTGCCGCACGAACAAGTGCTGGAAACAGCACGCGCCGTGTACGCGCGTGGGTGGCGCACGATCAAATTTTACTTCATGATCGGCCACCCCGAAGAGACCATCGAAGATGTATGGGCCATTATTGACCTGTGTAAAGCTGTGCTGCGCGAGGGCCAGCGCATCTTGGGCAGCAAAGCCAATGTCAATGTTGGCGTGAGCACGTTTATTCCCAAACCGCATACGCCCTTCCAGTGGGTTCCCCAGGACACGCCAGATCAGGTGCTCAAGAAGCAGCGTTTGCTGAAAGATCAGATTCGCGGGCATGGTCTGCATTTGCGCTGGAACGATGTGAGCGAAAGTGAATTCGAAGGTTTTCTCAGCCGCGGCGACCGCCGCCTGGGCGCAGTCATCGAGCGCGCCTGGCAGTTAGGGTGCAAGTTCGATGCCTGGCAGGATCATCACCGGCACGATCTGTGGCTGCAAGCTTTCGCCGAGCACGGCCTCAGTCCGTGGTTCTACACACACCGCGAACGTCCCATTGACGAGGTGTTCCCATGGGATCACATTGATGTCGCCGTCCACAAGAGATACCTTTTAGAGGACTACCTCATGAGCATCAAAGGTGAAACGCGCGTGGACTGCCGCGACCGCTGTTTCGCCTGCGGCATCCTACCCAAGTTCGCTGATGCACGCGCTGAGACCGCAGCGGAGGCCTGGGAATGCCCGCCTGTTACGCCTGTCAGCCAGCGCCGGCGCAGCGGACTCGAGGCCCGCCAGCGCACGCCAAACGTCACACTGATGCCCTGAAACGCCTGCGGACGTCTGGTATAATTGCTCGCTCGCCGATCGCACGCTCACGTGAGGGGACATGCGCATTTGTGTGGAGGGTGGTCAACCGCTTAACGGCACTTACCACCCTGCCGGCAACCCCAATGCAGCCATGGCACTAACAGCCGCCGCCCTGCTGACAGACAAACCGGTGACGCTGTACAACGTCCCCGCTGCCACCAGCACAGCTGCCGTGATTGCGCTGGCTGAGCGGCTGGGCGCTGTTATTACATCCGGTGACCGTGGGGCATTGTGTATCCGGGCAGAACACCTTTCGGGCCGCGTGCTCACACAGGCTGACACGGCCACCTCTATTGGCCCAATTCTGTTCCTTGCACCGCTCTTGGTACGCCGGCAGCATGTTCGCATCGAATTCGATTTTCCCCTCAACCGCATCCGCACCCATCTTGAAGCCCTGCGCGACTTGGGTCAGGATGTCGCAACTGTGAACGGCGCGGTCGAGTGCCGCGCCGTGGTGTGGGACTATCAGGACATCATCCTGGCGCAGGCCAGCGTGACCGCCACAGCGCTTGTTATGATGCTGGCGGCGGCACTGGGCAAAGAGACGATTGTGCACAACGCTGCCTGCGAGCCGCACATCCGCGAGCTGGCCTTGTTCTTGGAGAGCATGGGCGCGCATATCGAGGGCATTGGCTCCAACATGCTGCGCATCCTGAGTCCAAAAGAACTGACGGGCGCTGAGGCCGAAATCGGCTGCAACCACATCGAGGCGGCCAGCATAGCAGCGCTTGCGGCGCTGACGGGCGGGCGCGTGCAGATTGAGGGCATCCGCGCAAGTGACATGCGCATGATAGAGCGCGTTTACCAGCGCTTTGGCATTCAGCTTGATATGGACGAAACAACCATTTTTGTGCCCAAACACCGCCAGCTTGTTGCCTCAAACCGCGAGGAAGACACAGATGCGTCCATCGAAACGGCCATCTGGCCTGGTTTTCCATCTGACCTAGTGGCTGTAGCCACGGTAATTGCCACGCAGACGCGCGGCACATCGCTCATTCACGAAAAGCTGTTTAACAATCGCTTGCTGTTTGTTGACCGCCTGAAGGCCATGGGCGCGCAGATTGTCCTGTGCGACCCGCACCGTGCCATCGTGGTTGGCCCTACTCCGCTTTACGCGATCTACATGGACTCGCCGGATGTGCGCGCAGGTCTAGGTATGGTGGCCGCTGCGTTGGTAGCCAGCGGCACATCGGTGATTGACAACGCCCAGGCGCTGGAGCATACATTCGGCGGCGTTATTCCCCGCCTGCAGGGGTTAGGCGCGCGGATCGAAGTAACATGATCGTGACTATAGCTGGCCTGCCCACGGCCTGCAGCGTGCTCGGCAGCGGCCGGTCTGTGGTTATGCTGCACGGCTGGGGAGCGAACATGCAGCTTGTCGAGCCGCTGGCGCGGCATCTGTCGCCGCTGGGCTACCGCGTTTACACGCTCGATCTTCCCGGTTTTGGCGCCACCCTTCCACCGCCCGTCCCCTGGTCAGTTCACGACTACGCGCGCTTCGTTCTAGCGTTTTTTGACCATCACGAACTGGACCGTGTGTTTCTGTTTGGCCACTCGTTCGGCGGTCGTTTGGGCCTAGTGCTCGGCGCTGACCATCCTTCACGCCTTATCAAGATCGCCCTGTCGAACAGCGCTGGCGTCCGCACACCGCCCTCGCGAGCTGACCGGCTGCGCCTTTCACTCTACCGCGCCACACTGAACACGCTGCGCGCGGCTCGGCTGAAGGGGCTAGCGGAGCACCTGCGCGACTGGTATCGAAATCGCTACGGTTCGGCAGATTACCGGGCCGCGCAGGGTGTCCTGCGCGACACGTTTGTCCGCGTGGTCAACGAGGACCTGTTGCCGTATGCTGCCCGCGTGAGCGTTCCCACACTGTTGTTCTGGGGCGACCGCGACAAGGACACACCGCTGTGGCAGGGCCGGCTGCTTGAGCAGACAATCCCCGATGCCGGGTTAGTGCTGTGGCAGGGCGCAGGCCACTACAGCTACCTCGACCGTCTCAGCGACACAGCGCGCGTTATGGATCACTTCTTTAGGGATGAGTCCTGATGCAACGCTGTAGATGGGCCTTGCGCCGATGTGCATCTGCGATACAGTAGCGGCCATGAAAAGCTGCTCATCATCTGGTTACGCATGTCTGCCTTAATTGTGCTGCTGATCTGGCTGGCGGGAACGTGTTTGCGTATCTACCGGCAGGCGCACTACTTCCAGCTCGAAGAGTACATGAATGCGCGCTACTTGCGCTGGGTGGCAGCGCGGCGCGAGCGTTGGCTGCCCAGCCGTCCGCTGGCAGCCTGGCTCACCGGGACAGCCGCTCTGTTCGTGCTGGCCGAAGCGCCCGGCAGCCCGCTGCCCCTCGTGCTGGGCGTAGCGTCGGGCGTGATAGCTGGATGGCCGCCGCGGCGCACAGAGGTAAAGAAACCATTCCGCGCCACAGCCCGCGCCAAGCGGCTGCTGGCCGCAGCCTGGGCAATAGCAGCCGCTGCGGCCACTGCCGCGTTGCTGGTCACCATGAGCCTGCCCGACCGTCTGCAGATCGCCGCCGCCGCTGCGTTCGGCGCCCTGCTGCTGCTGGCCGCGCCGCTGCTGCTGGCTGCGGCCAACCTTCTGCTTGTCCCCGTTGAGGCGTATTCCCGCCGCCGTTTTGAGCAGCGCGCCCGGCGTGTGCTTGAGGCTGTCCGCCCGGTAGTCATTGGCATTACCGGCAGCTACGGCAAGACCAGTACCAAGGCTTACCTGGCCCACATTCTCAACGGGCGCTTTAAAGCCTATCCAACACCCAAAAGCTACAACACATTGATGGGCGTGTGCCTGGCTATCAACAACGATCTGGTAGATGATTACAGCGTAGATTACTTCATTGCCGAGATGGGCGCATATATTCCAGGAGAGATTGCGCGCATCTGCAAGCTTACGCATCCCACGATCAGCATCGTAGTTGAAGTCGGCCCGCAGCACCTAGAACGATTTGGCAGCCTGGAGAACATCGCGATTGCCAAGTACGAGATTATCAAGGCGCTGCCGCCGAACGGCGTAGGCATCTTCAATTGGGACAACCCTTTCGTGCGCGAGATGTACCAGCGCGGCTATCCGCAGACGCGCATCGCTGTCAGCCGGGAAGCTGACCTAGCGGACGCCGCGCCAGATGGCCCGCGTTTCGTCGCCTCAGAAATCGTGGAACACGCGGCAGGGCTAGCGTTTACAGTCACTGACACTCACACGATGGCGCAGGAGCGGTTCAACGCCCCTCTGCTGGGGCGGCATAACGTCACCAACATCCTGCTGGCGACGGCGGTTGCAGTGCACGAAGGCATGACTCTCCGAGAGGTCGCCTGGCGCGTAACCAGCTTGCAGCCCGCAGAGGCCCGCCTGATGCGCCAGACAACACCAGAGGGCATCACTATCCTGAACGACGCCTACAGCGCTAATCCTGTTGGCGCGGAGAACGCACTGCGCGCCCTTGCGCTGGTCGGAACAAACAGCGGCCGGCGGCTGCTCGTCACGCCTGGCATGGTGGAGCTGGGGCCGCTCATGGTGCAAGAAAACCAGCGCCTGGGACAGATCGCCGCTCAGCACGCAACCGATGTGGTTCTCGTCGGCCCAGAGCAGACCGCGCCCATCCGCGACGGCTTGCTGAGCGCAGGTTTCGATCAAGACCGCGTTCACACGGTGCGCGCCCTGTCCGACGCGGTCAAATGGTACAAAGACAACCTAAGGGCAGGCGATACAGTGCTGTTCTTGAACGATCTGCCCGACACGTATTCGACCTGAGCCGGCACAAACCAACCGCATGAGAAGCTAGATGAACAACCACCGCCCGCGTATCGGCATTACCACCAGCTACCAGGATGAGCGCCAGAGCATTGACATTCACTATATCAGAGCGGTCGAGGCGGCAAACGGCCTGCCGCTGATCGTGCCCATGCTGGACACAGATGATGCTGCAGCCGACTTCGCCAGCCTGCTCGATGGCCTGATTATCACGGGCGGCCCAGGGCTGACACGCGGCCTGATTGGTCGCCTGCCTGATGACCTGGAACCGGTAGAACCGCTGCGCGACCGCAGCGACACGCTCATCTACAATCAAATGGGTTCGCGTCCGGTGTTAGGCATCTGCTACGGCATGCAGTTCATCAACGCGCAGGCTGGGGGAACCATCTGCGGTGACATCCACATCGAACGGCCAGGCTCAATCGTTCACAGCGCGGCGCGCGGCGGGCAGGGCCATCTGTTACATCTCAACCCAGGCTGCCATCTCGCGCGCACGCTGGCAGCAGATGTCATTTCCGTTAACAGCTATCACGTGCAGGCTGTCATTGACGTTGGCCTGGGTCTGGAGGCTGTCGGGTTCAGCCCCGATGGCGTCGTTGAAGTCATCGAGTCGCCCGACGGTCGTCGCATCGGCGTGCAGTTCCACCCAGAACGCATGCTTGATCGGACGCTGCCACTGTTTGTTGACTTTGTAAACCGCTGCCGATCTAGCGGCGCGCATTAACCCTTTACTGATGCCCAATTAAGGAGGCTGTTCAATGTCACATAACGACACACTGGCGCGGGCCAAGACGATCGAGGATCAGATCATTGCCTGGCGCCGCGATATCCACATGCATCCAGAACTGGGCTTCCAGGAGTATCGCACTGCCAAGCTGGTCACCGAAGCGCTGACGGCTATGGGCCTTGAGACGGAAACCGGCGTAGGCAAAACAGGCGTGGTTGCGCGCATCGGCGAGGGTCGCCCGGCGGTTGGCATCCGCGCCGATATGGACGCTCTGCCCATCCAGGAAGCCAACAGCACGCCCTATGCCTCGCGCAACGCTGGCGTCATGCACGCCTGTGGCCACGACGCGCACACAGCAATCCTGCTGGGGGTAGCGCGGCTGCTCACCGAGATGGACAACCGACCGCCCGGCGAGATACGCCTGCTGTTCCAGCCGTCCGAAGAAGACCAGGACAGCGAGGGCAAAAGCGGCGCCATGCGCATGATCGAGGACGGCGCGCTCGAAGGGTTGGACAGCGTCATTGCCCTGCACGTCGCCAGTGACATTCCCGCCGGCAAGATCGAAATCCGGGGCGGTTTCGCCTGTGCGGCCGTGGACAGCTTCTACGCTGCCATCCGCGGGACTGGCGCGCACGGCGCTTACCCGCACAAGGGCACAGACCCTGTGTTCATGCTCGCCCAGCTCATCAACGCCATTCACGGGATTCGCGCGCGCCGTGTAGACCCGGTGCAGCCAGCCGTGATCTCCATTGGCGCGCTGCACGCTGGGGACGCCACCAACGTCATCCCCGCGGAAGTGACTCTCAACGGCACAATACGCAGCTACGATGACGCGGTGCGCCTTCAGCTCAAGGTTGAACTGGAACGCGCCTTCGAAATCGTGCGCGCCTTGGGCGGCGACTTTGAACTTCGCTTCGAAACTGGCTACGATCCCATGTACAACGACCCCGACGTAGCCCGCCTGATCGAAAAAACGGCGGTAGAGATGCTGGGCAGCGAGGCGCTCTACCCGCCTGAGCCGGGCATGGGCGCGGAGGATTTCGGCTATATGACGCGCCTCGCCCCCGGCGCAATGTTCATGCTGGGCGCGAAATACGACGATGTGAACCGCCCGCATCACTCGCCAGTGTTCGACATCGCCGAGTCTAGTTTCTACATTGGCGCTGCGCTTCTTGCCGAAAGCGCCTGCCGCCTGCTGCAGCGTGCCGCCCGTTAAGACCAATCTGGAATCTACCTGCCCAATGCTGAGGTAAACTGGGGACATTTGTTGTTACCCTACCAAAGGTGAAAGGTGCAAATGGAAAAGCGTCAGCTTGGCAACAGCGATATGCGCATTACACCGGTCGGTTTCGGCGCGTGGGCGATCGGCGGGAGCTGGGAGTACGGTTGGGGGCCGCAGGACGACGAAGAGTCCATCGGCGCCATTCAGCGCGCGCTTGATTTCGGCGTGAATTGGATTGACACAGCACCGGCTTACGGCCTGGGACGCTCAGAAGAGGTGATTGCGCGGGCGCTCAAGGGCCGCGCAGATAAGCCGTATATTTTCACGAAGTGTGAAATACGCTGGCATCCAAACGGTGAACTGTATTACAGCCTGAAGGCAGAGAGCATTCGCGAGGAAATCGAGAACAGCCTGCGCCGACTCCAGGTGGATGTTATTGACTTGTACCAAATTCACTGGCCCGATCCTGACGAGGATATCGAAGAGGCCTGGACTACCCTAGCTCAGCTCAAAGAAGAAGGCAAAGTGCGCTGGATCGGTGTGTCAAACTTCAACGTTGAGCAGATGCGCCGCGCCATGAAGATCGCCCCGATCACTTCACTGCAGCCGCCCTACTCCCTGCTCAACCGGGAGGTAGAAGAGGATATCCTGCCGTTCTGTCGGGAGAATAACATCGGTGTCATTGTCTATTCGCCTATGGCATCTGGCCTGCTCACCGGCGCAATGACAGTGGAGCGCGTTGCCAGTCTGCCGGACGATGACTGGCGTAAAAGAAACGCTGAGTTCCAAATGCCGCGTCTGGAACGCAACCTGGAACTGGCAGCGCTGCTGGGGCGCATTGGCCAGCGATACAACCAGTCGGCTGGCGCGGTTGCGGTTGCCTGGACGCTCCATCACCCGGCTGTGACAGGTGCCATCGTTGGCGCACGGCGCGCCAGCCAAGTGGACAGTTCGTTTGCCGGCGGCACTTTTACGCTCAGTCACGCTGAGATCGCTGAGATCGAGTCGTTCGTGCGGGCGCATCCTTGAGGCTCGCCTATTGACAGAGCGAACATTTGCCAGCATAGTGTCACGCGGTTGCTGCCAAGGGGCGCGCAGAACTGCGCGCTCCTGTGATGATCCTAAGGAGCTGGTGTGACGGCTACAACGCGCAAAACGACTGTCGGTGTCGTGTTCGGCGGGCGCAGCGTTGAGCACGATGTCTCGATTATCACTGCCAACCAGATCATGCGTGCGTTCGATCCAGCGCTCTACGACGTTGTGCCCGTTTACGTCAGCCGCGATGGGCGCTGGTACACGGGCGCTCCGCTGCTGGATATCAAGAACTATGAAAGCGAGATCGTCAGCCACAAAGGCATTGCTCAAGTAGTGCTGTCGCCGGCAGTGCAGCATCACGGTCTGATCGTCAACCCCGTGTCTGGGCGCTTCAGCCGCAGCGAGGTGCTGCGCCTAGACGTGGTCTTTCCGGCAATCCATGGGACACATGGGGAGGACGGCACACTCCAGGGGCTGCTGGAACTGGCTGACATCCCTTATGTTGGCTGTGGTGTGCTGGCATCAGCAGTCGCTAACGACAAGATTACCGCCAAGGCCCTGCTGAACCAGCACAGCATCCCGGTCATTGAGGGAATAAGCTTCAGCCGCGCCGATTGGCTGGGCGACCCAGACGCTGTCATTGCTCGCATTGAGCGCACGTTGGCGTTTCCGGTGTTTGTCAAACCGGCCACCACTGGCTCAAGCATTGGTATTGGTCGCGTGAGCGATGTAGGGCTGCTGCGCGCTGCTATTGACATCGCTGCGCACTTTGACCGCCGTGTGCTGGTCGAAAGGGCGGTGACTGGCGGCGTTGAGGTCAATTGTGCCGTTTTGGGCAGCGGTAACGACCTGCGCGCCTCCGTGCTCGAACAGCCGGTGTCTTGGGAAGAATTCCTCACCTACGACGAGAAGTACCGGCGCGGCAGCGAAGGCATGAAAAGCGCTGAGCGCATCATCCCAGCCCCAATTGATCCGGCTCTTACCGCCAAGATTCAAGAATATGCCCTGCGCGCGTTCCGCGCCATTGACGGTCGCGGAACAGCGCGCGTTGACTTCCTCGTTAAACCGGAGAAAGGCGAGATCTGGCTCAACGAGATCAACACAATGCCCGGCTCGCTGGCTTTCTATCTGTGGCAGGAAAGCGGCATAAGCGCGGCTGAACTCGTCCACCAACTGATACTGCTGGCGCGCGAGGCCCACGCTGAGAAACGGCGCACATCGTTCGATTATCAAACAGACCTGATTGCCCTGGCAGCGATGCGCGGCCTAAAAGGAGTCAAGGGCGCAAAGGGTGACGTCGAGAAGGCGCGCGCCTGAGCTGCTGCGCTCGTAAGTGCGCCGCAGTCTCAAGCAGCTAGCAGTCTCAGTGACAGCAGTCCGGTATTGTAATGGCAGATTCTGGTAGACACTGTGCCGTATCAATCGAGTGGTGGTCGCCGCAACAGCGTTCAGATTGGTGTGGGCCGCTCGGTATGGGGTGGCACGCCGCCCGTCCCTATATCGGAGCGCGCGCTTGATGGCATTCCAGGATGTCTGGCCTGGATTGCTTTGTTGTTTTCAATTGCCGGCGCAATCGCTTTTCCCCAGGTGATACTCGTCACTGCAGCGCTTCTAGGGTTCTACTCAGCAGTGCGGTTCTTCTTTGCCGGCATCGCCAATTTTATGG
>DAOTWC010000170.1:0-12432 GCA_034435995.1 Anaerolineae bacterium
TTGCCAGGGTTAAGGGTGGTCTGGCCCTGATTCAGGATGGGCTTGTCAATCACATAGCTGAACACGAACGTGTTGTTAGCTTCACCTGCTGGCCCTTCGGGAACCTCGTTGTTTAGATCGGCCACGATTACGACCGAGTAGAAGCCGGTGTTGGTCAGCGTGCCGGTCAGCGTGGCTACAGCAGACTGGCCGGGCGCCAGCCCTGGCACGAACGCGGACGCAAAGACGTTGTTGGGTGGGAAGGTGGCTGCAACAGCAAACTGGCCAGCAGGTGTCCTGCCCGCGTTGCGCACTGTCACACTGACAGAAAACGGCTGTCCAGGGCTGATAGGCGAGGGCGAGGCCAATGCGCCGTCAATGACGATGTCAGCTTCTAGCGGCGGTGTCGGGGTGGGGGTGAAACCCGGTGTGGGCGTAGGCGGCGAGTCCACAATGGGCACGTCATTGAGATTGCCGAAGACATCAGCAATGGATACCGAGAGCCAGCCCTGCCGCCCACGAAAATTGATCACAGCCCAGGTGTTATCGCGGTTAGCGCCGATTACCTGGAACTGATCACCGCGCTGCGCCTGACCGATGATGTCGAACTGGGTGCTGGGGCCGCTGCGGACGTTCTGACGTTCGCTCACAATGGTGATGACAACCCCTTCTGGTGTGGCTGTCGGAGCTGGTGTGGGCGTAACGCTCACAATTGTGCCCAGGTCAGGCGGCACGCGCTCTGCGCCGGTAAACCGGGCAACCACTTCTGGCGCGCCGAACGCGCCTAGACGAACAACGACCGTGTTGTTGCTGAACTCGCCGCGTCCCAGCGGCGTCCGTGACGGTCTGAGCAGACCCTGCACGCCGCGAACATCCGTTAAGCTGAGCAGATTGGGTAGCAGCTCGCCCGGCAGACCGATGGCCTTTGCCAGAAGATTGACCGCATCGTAAGCTGCCGCCTGAACCGGGCCGGGAACTTCGCCAAATGCGCGCACGTAGTCGCCCAGGAAGGTATCGCTGGCTGTGTCCGGCAGCGAAAAGACCCAGGTTGAGGTTGAAACCACACCAACCAGCTCGCTCAGCGGCACGGCCTGGCGGAATGCGGGGTCGCCAAGCTGGTCGTATGCGAAGAGACCTGTCCACCCGCGGCTGCGGAGCAGGTTGTAAAGCTCGCTGGCCAGGGCTGGGCTGCCGAAAGCAGCGGCCGCCTGGGGGTTCTGCTGGAGCAGGTTGTTGGCCAACGTCTCCACCGTGCCCTCAAGAAGGTTATACCGTATAGTGACGCCCAATGAACGCGCAGCTTCAGCAAAGCCGACGACCCGGTCTGTGCTGTCCAGATCGAGCTGCACAGCGGCGATGTTGGTCAGGCCGTTGTCCTCGATCAAGTAGCGTGCCAGGGCCTGCCCCTGCAGAATCTGCTGGGCACGCATGCGCAGCAGCCGTCCTGTTGTGTCCGATATGATGATTGTATCGTTGGTAGCAAATGTCATAACCGGAACGCCAAGACTCTGAAGAAGCGGCAGGCCGTTAAGCACTTCACTGTCGGCTTGTGGGCCAAGAGCTGCGATAATGCTGGCCTGGCGTAGATTATTTACTGCCTCCTCCAGGTTCAGGCCGAAATTGGTGGGCTGAATTACTAATTCTAGGCGAAACAGCGTCCCATCCGCACCGCGCACACCGCCGGCCGCGTTGATCTGCTGAACTGCTAAGCGCGCGCCGCTGCTGATGGGGCCGCTCTCGTTGTCCAAAACGCCGATACGAAAGACGGGCTGGTCTTGCGCGCTGGCGAGATACAGCGAGGCTGACAGCGCGGCGGCCAGCACGAGCAGCGCGCCAACGAAAACGAAGCGATTTTGTCTCATGAAATTTCTCCCTGCAATCTCTGAAACTCCACAAATGCTGTCATCTGTGTATTCTAGCAGTTGACTAACGGGTTGTTGATTAACTTTGTGTCCGGGAGTGCAAAACAACCGTTGTCAACGCTCATGCCATAAGGTATTATTCTCGCGTCAAAGCCCGCCCGGCGCACTGCCGGGCGTCTTTCCGCTTCACCAAAGCGCGCTGGCGCGGAGGGTGGGGCAATCCCAGGGAAAGGAGATAAGGCATTACCCGTGAAAAAAGCATATGAACTAACGTTTATCGTGCGCCAGGACCCCAACGAGGACGTCATTAATGACGCCGTCAACCAGGTCCAGGCTTGGGTTGAGGCCGGTGATCTGGGGCAGGTAACCAAGATTGACCGTTGGGGGCGCCGCCGGCTGGCCTACGAGATAGACAAGCAGCGCGATGGTTATTATGTGCAGATGGATGCGGAAATTGATCCACGGGGCCTGCCAGAACTGGAGCGCAATCTTAAGCTGTCACCGCAGATTCTGCGCTACCTGATCGTGCTGGCTGAGAAGTAGGCGTGCAGAACTAGACCCGACAAACGCTAATTTTGAAGCAGGGGATTTACGACGTAATGGGACGTGGGCTGAACAAAGTTATGATAATCGGCTATCTAGGGCGAGACCCGGAAATGCGCTACACGCCAAGCGGGCGGCCTGTCACCAGCTTCAGCGTAGCGACGAGCCGTTCGTGGACGTCTGCTGATGGAGAGCGCCGCGAGGAGACCGAATGGTTCAACGTTGTCGCCTGGGGCAACCTGGCTGAAATCTGCAAAGCTCATCTCAGCAAGAACCAGCAAGTTTATGTGGAAGGCCGGCTGCAGACGCGCGGTTGGGAAGACGAGGACGGCAAAAAGCACTTCCGAACCGAGCTGGTCGCCAGTGAAATGATACTGCTGGGCGACCGCCGGTCACATCACATTGACTACATCAGCAGCGACGACGAAGGCGAAGGTGACGACTACGCTTTCTAGAACACAGCATCCGTCTGGGAGAACGACAAGTGAGTAACCGAGACTACGACGAGATCAGCGCTGATACAACCAGCGAGGAGATTGAAGAAGCGCCGCCCCATCCGCGCGGGCGCGGCGCTGAGGAGCGCAGCGAACGCGCTGGATCGCGCCCGGATCGGCGCGGCGGACGGCGATCGCGGAACACCGAGTACTGCCCTGAAGGCAAGTGCTTCGACTACAAGGACGTGGACACACTGCGGCGTTACATTACAGAAACGGGCAAAATCCGGCCGCGCCGCCAGACGGGTAACTGCGCACGCTGCCAGCGCAACTTGGCGCGCGAGATCAAACGGGCGCGTCATCTGGCGCTGCTGCCCTTTGTAAGCGTCACTGATTGAAGCACAGCGGTCCAGCAGTACCGGATACAGCCTGGAGCGGGAGGTGCGGTGTAACGGCTGCGGCCCGCTTTCATTTTCAGGAGCGCTAAAATATGTCCAAACGGAGCCAGACAACCGGGCTGCCTAAAAGCAAGCAGAAACCGGTCGCTGCCGCGAATGCTAAAGCTAAAAAAGAGGCGCGCGAGCATAAGTCGCGCGCAGAACGCGAAGCTCAGATTCAGCGCTGGGTGGTAATCGGCACAATCGTGACAGTGGCGGTTGTGGCTGTAATCCTCGTCGCTGCTGTGGTTATCGAACTCATCGTGACGCCTAACCAGGTCGTTGTGACGGTCAACGATGACACGATTACGGTGGCACAATTTCAGCAGCGCGTGCGCTTAGAGCGCGCCTTGTTGAACCAGCAGATCAACGGTTACCTGGCCTTGCTTACGGCGCAGGGACTGGATCCAAACCAGTTCGCCGGCCAGGAGCCACTGAGGACCTGGCTGGCACGGGTGCAGATTCCTGATCAGTTGGGCAACGCAGTCATCAACGACATGGTGGACGATCTGCTGATACGCCAGGAAGCTGCCGCGCGCGGGATCAGCGTGACCGAGGCAGACGTACAGGCGCAGATCAACGATTTCTTTGGGTTTGACCCCGAAACAGCCGGCCAACCCCCGACAGCAACGCCTTCGCCTACGGTGACACCGACGCCTTTTGTATCGCCTACGCCGTCTCCTGTGCCCACCAGCACGCCAACGCCTATTCCGGCTACTGCTGAGTCTACAGATGAGCCTGATACCGAGGCTGCCGCCGCGGTAGAGCCAACCATTACACCAACGCCGTTTCCGACGGTGACACCGACTGCGACCCGCACCGCAGACGAGGAGCGGGCTGAGTTCGAACGGCGGCGAGATGACTTCTTTGCGTATCTGCGCAATGCAGCGCGCATTAGCAATGACGACATCAACACCTATTTCGAAACGCGGGCGCTGCGCGCAGCTTTGCGCGATGCTGTAGCGGAGATTGAAGACAATCAGGTGCTGTACGTCAATGCGCGTCATATCCTGTTGGAGACAGAAGCGGACGCGTTGGATGTGCTGGATGCGCTGCAGCAGGGAGACTTGTTCGCTGAACTGGCGCGTTCTGTCTCAGTTGATACAGGTTCGGGAGCGCAGGGCGGTGAGCTAGGCTGGTCGCCTGTTGCTGGCTATGTTCAGCCCTTTGCCCAAGCTGTGACGGATGCCAGAATCGGCGAAATCATCGGCCCGGTTCAATCTGAGTTTGGCTGGCACATCATACAGGTGCGCGCGCGGGAGCTGAGGTCTGTGAGCGCCGCCGAGGCTGATCGTTTGAAAGAACAGGAATTCACTGTGTGGTTGGAAGAGCGGCGCAGCGCAGAGGGCGTGGCAATCGAAATCTCCACAATCTGGGCAGATAACGTGCCCAACGACCCTGTGTTCATCGCTAATTTCTGACACCAAGTGTTGTAGTTCAACAAACAGACACCGCTTGCCTAACGCGGTGTCTGTTTTGTTTGGCGCAGCCTACGCCTGTTCTTCAACTGCCACCTGTGTTTCAGGCAGCGTCTCTAGCGGATAACTTGTTTCACACGTCAAGCAGCGCGCTGTCCTGCGCGTGTGCTCAATTAGCAGACCGCCGCAGTTTGGGCACGGCGTGCGCAGCGGGCGCTTCCAGCTAGTAAAAGTGCACTCAGGATAGCGGGAGCACCCGTAGAACGTTCGCCCACGCCGCGATTTGCGAATGACGATCTCTCCTCCGTTTTCGCTCCCACACGTTGGGCATGGGATGTTCATGCGTTCCAACCAGGGTTCAGTGTAGCGGCACGCGGGGTAGTTAGAGCAGCCGATGAACTTGCCGTAGCGTCCATAGCGCACCACCAGTGTGTTCACGCCGCCGCATGATGGACAGTCGCGCCCCACCGGCTCTTCCTGAACGACCTGAGGCATCTGCGCGCGCGCGGTTTCGAGGTCTCGAGCAAACGGTTCGTAGAAGGCACGCAGCGCTGGCCGCCACTGAAGTTTGCCTTCTGCAATTTCATCCAGCTCTTCTTCCATCCGCGCCGTGAACTGATAATCCATTACCTCAGGGAAGTACTGTACCAGCAGATCATTGACGATCTTCCCTGTCTCGGTGGGAACCAACCGTTTGTCAACTTTTGTCACATAGTCGCGATCCTGAATGACCGCCACAGTTGGCGCGTAGGTGCTGGGCCGACCAATTCCGTATTCCTCCAGGGTGCGCACCAGGCTCGCCTCTGTGTAACGTGGTGGCGGCTGGGTGAAATGCTGTTCAGGCAGCAGGCGCAGCAGATCCAGCAGCTCGCCCACACTCAATTCAGGGAGAATGCGGCCCTCGTCTTCGTCCAGGGCAGCGTCCTCGTCGCGCGCGTCTTCGTACAGCGCCAGAAAACCGGGAAACTTGATAGTGCTGCCAGACACGCGGAACATGTATGGCATGTTCTCAGCAGTTGGACCGGCGCCTATTTCGACGCGCAGCGTATTGTAAACAGCGTTTGCCATCTGGCTGGCAACGAAACGCTCCCATATCAACGTGTACAGCCGCTGCTGGTCGCGCGAAAGCGCGCCTTTGATCGCATCCGGCACGCGCATTACACTGGTTGGCCTGATTGCTTCGTGGGCTTCCTGCGCGCTCCGGGCGCTGGTAGCGTATCGCGGAGGGCTGGCAGGGGTGTATGCCTTGCCGAACCGGGTGTGTATGTACTCGCGCGCCTCAGCTTGCGCCTGTTTGCTCACTGTCGTGCTGTCTGTTCGCATGTAAGTGATTAGGCCAACTGCTCCATCTGTGCCGCCGATGTCAATACCTTCGTAGAGCTGCTGCGCTACTGCCATGGTGCGACGGGCATTGAACCCCAGGCGGCGCGACGCCTCTTGCTGGAGCGTGCTAGTTGTGAACGGCGCAGAAGGGCGGCGCTGGCGCGTGCCGTGCTTTACGTCAGCTACGCGATATTGGCTTCGTTCCAGCACGGCCAGATGCGGACGCACATCGTCCTCGCTGCCGAATGACACATCGGAGTCGTTGATCTTAACCAGGCGCGCTATGAAAGCTTTGGCGGACTGAGCGCCGTTGCTGCCTTGTTTGCGCAGTTCGGCGTCCAGTGTCCAGTACTCGGTTGGCACGAAGGCTTCAATCTCGCGCTCTCGATCCACAACCAACCGCACAGCGATGCTCTGCACCCGCCCGGCGGACAGCTGATTGCGCACCTTCTGCCACAGCAGCTCTGTGATGTTATACCCAACCAGCCGATCAAGAATGCGGCGCGCTTGATAGGCGTCAACAACGTGCAGGTTGATCTGGCGCGGATGCGCGAACGCCTCCTGAACTGCGGCCTCAGTGATCTCATGGAACACGACCCGGCGCACCCGCGACTCGTCAAGGCCAGTAGCAGCGATCAGGTGCCAAGCAATCGCTTCGCCTTCGCGATCAGGGTCTGTTGCCAGATAGACTTCATCGGCCTCTGCGATGGCGGCCTTGAGTTCACGCACAACGTCGCGCTTATCGTTCATGACGCGATACGTTGGCTCGAAATCTTTCTCGACATCTACGGAGAGCTGCGAAACGAGCAGGTCGCGTACGTGGCCTTTAGAAGCCTTAACTATGTGTCCTTTGCCCAGGAAGTGTCCCACGCTGCGCGCTTTCGCTGGCGACTCAACGATCACCAATCGGCCGACGGCTCCGCGCTTGCGGTTGGCGTCAGGTTTGCTAGCGCGGGCTGACTGTTTGGTCTTTGTTTTCTTGTTTCTGGGTTGTTTCTTTGGCTTGCTTTCCGCCGGCGGCTTCGGCACGCCATCATGGGCTGCTGTTGCCCCCATGCGGAACAGCGTCGTGCCGCACACTGGGCAGACACCGCGCGTTCCTGGAGCACCTGCGGCCGTGTACACAGCCTGCGGGCTGGAAATATCTCGCTTCGTTTTGCACTTGACGCAGTATGCCTGCAGTGTTTCGCTCATCAGCTTCCCCGGTTATTGTTGCTGTACCACCTAGAGTGTTACAGATATTTGTAGTTCTTTGTCGTCAGCAGATGGTTGACCACTTCCTTCACGTCCTGCGCTCTGTCCTTGTGGCAGATGAGCAGGGCGTCGGGCGTCTCAACGACGATGATGTTCTCCACACCAATAGTAACGGTCAGCTTATCGCTGTAGACGAGTGTGTTGTGTGTGTCCAGGCTCACCCGCTCGGACACCTTGCTTTTGAAACAGTTGCCGTACTTATCTAGCTTCAGCACATCGTAAAGCGCAGACCAACTGCCTATGTCGTTCCAACCAACCTCAATGGGGATGACGGCCACGTTCTCTGCATGTTCCATGACAGCGTAGTCCAGTGAAATGCGCGTGATCTCCCCCCAGATGTTCTCGAGCCGCGCTTCAAAATCTGGCGTGTCAATTGCGTCGCGCAGGCTGGCAAACTGCGCATGCATTTCTGGCTGCTGGCGTTCGTACTCCGCCAGCGCGCGGTCTGCTCGCCAGATGAACATCCCCGAATTCCATGAGTAATCTCCTGAGGCCAGAAACGCGGTTGCCGTTACGGCGTTCGGCTTTTCGGTAAAACCGAGCGAACGGTAACACGTAAAGCCGTTGAATTCTCCGATTGGGTCTCCCTGGCGGATGTAACCGAAACCGGTGGCGGGGTGAGTTGGCGTGATGCCCAGCGTGACGATGTACCCCTGTTGAGCCAGTTGGTGCGCGGCCATCAGCGCGTCTCGAAAAGTCTCTTTTTGCTTAATGTGGTGATCTGCCGTCATGATCGCCACTGTCGCTTCAGGATCGCGTTTGTGGATCACTGAAAGCCCGAGCGCTGCAGCAGGGGCTGTATCGCGACCATACGGCTCGATGATGAAATTTGCCTCAGGAATCTCGGGGGTATCTGAACGGAAAGCTGGGACATAGCGGCGGCCTGTGACTACGAAAATCTGTTCTGGCGCGAACAGAGGCGCCAGCCGCCGCACACTGGCTTTAAACATGGATTCGTCTTCCACCAGAGGCAGAAGCTGTTTCGGCGTGTCCTGGCGGCTCATCGGCCACAGGCGCGTGCCACCCCCTCCAGCCATAATCATAGCGTAGTAGTGTTCCATAAACTAAATGCTCTCCGTTCTTCTGGCCATCTGTTAACCGCGCGTCAAGGTATATTGCATAGGACCAGCCATTCGCGCAAGTCCCTTCAACTCCAGTATAGCCAGCGTGCTGGTAACGACAGCTATAGGCAAACCGACCAAGCGCGCCAGCTCATCCACATGCAGCGGGTCAGCGCTCAAATGTTCCAGCAGACGCGCCTCTGTGCCATTGGCTGGCGCGATCTGCTCCGCTGCCGCCTGCAGTTGGACATTGCGCAGCGCCAGATTAAGCTCCAGCAGGATGTCGTCAACGCCCATGACCAGCTTGGCGCCATCCTGAATCAGCCGGTTTGATCCTCGGCTGCTCGGATTGAAGATGTTGCCCGGCACAGCGAACACTTCTCGTCCCTGATCGGCTGCCACTGCTGCGGTTATCAGTGCGCCGCTGTTCTCCGGGGCTTCGACCACGAGCACGCCCAGTGCCATTCCACTGATGATCCGATTGCGCCGCGGGAAGTTGCGGCCATCGGGCGGCGTGCCAACCGGAAACTCGCTGACGAGCGCCCCGTGCTGGACAATATCTTCAGCAAGAGCGCGGTTATCGGACGGGTATATCCGGTCTATTCCGCAGCCAAGCACAGCCAGCGTGCGCCCTCCACCGGCCAGCGCGCCGGCATGTGCAGCCGAGTCGATGCCGTGGGCCAGCCCGCTTATGATCGTAATGCCGCTGCGCACTAACTGACGCGCCAGTTCATGCGCCGCCTCACGCCCGTAGGCCGTTGCTTTGCGCGTGCCGACAATACTTAGCGCCTGGGCGTCAGAGGCTTCCAGTGTGCCGCGCATATACAGCACGGCCGGCGCTTCTGCAATCTGGCGCAGAAGTGGTGGATAAGCGTCATCGGCCAGCGTTATCAGCCGCGCGCCTGTACGTCTGACCCTTTCCATCTCAAGGTCGAGATCGAGGCGCTTGCGGGCGTGGAGCAGGTTCTCTAAAGGACGGCTTTCAATACCAGCGCGGCGCAACTGCATCTCTGTGGCGTTCCAGGCTGAGGCCGCGTCGCCAAAGGCGCTGAGCAAGCGGGCCAGCCGGCGCGGGCCGATTTCCGGCACCAGGCTGAAGCCGAGCCAGTATTTGCTTTCGTCCACGGAGCGTCCATTGTGTCAGGGTGCTGTTCCAGCATAGCAAGCGTATAAGCGTATGCCAAACCTGTCAAGCACACCGGTGTGTGATCTCAGGGGAGCAGACCTTCAATGAGGTTCACAATCATGACGCCTGCTCGGATGTCAATGCGCTCAATTACGTCTTGTATGGCCGGCAGCAGAACCTCTCCGTGAGCCGGGCTGTCTACAACGTACACATCGTTTGCGCCAGTCTCGATCACATCACGCAGCACGCCCAGCGCTTCACCATCCGCTGTCTGCACCTGTAAGCCGATGAGCTGGAACAGATAGAACTCACCTTCTTCCAGCGGCACAGCATGCTCCAGCGGGACCATAACGAACAAATCGCGCAGCAGTTCAGCCTGGTTTCGATCGTCAACCCCGTCCAGCTTCAGCAAGCCATAGGCCTGATGCATTCGCATATGCTTCACGCGATATGGTTTCACGTTAGGCGAAGCTGGCCCTGTACCGATATAGACGGCCTCGAGCCTGGAGATGCGCTCTGGGAACTCGGTAAGCACACGCATGCGCACTTCGCCACGAACACCGTGGGGGCGCAGGATCTCTCCCAGCAGCAGATAGCGCGGCCCAGCGGGTTGCGCATCCGCTGGGCCACCGTGCTTTTCACTGTCTGCCATCAGTTTATCTCGAGTATGACCCGCTTGCCTCGGCTGCGCCCACCGCTCTGATCAGCCACGCGCAGCAGTGTGCGCATGGCATTAGCGACGCGCCCGTCTTTGCCGATCACGCGGCCGATATCTTCTGGGGCCACCTTCAGCTCTACCACAATTGCTGATTGTGTTACGCGGCGCCGAACCTTTACCTGTGATGGGTCGTTCACCAGGCTCTTGGCGATGTAAGAAATCAGTTCTTCCATCGGCGCGCTGTGTTCTGGCTGACCACGCGATCGCATCGCCTGCCTCCGTTCTATTCAGTTTGGGCAGCAGCAGCGGCTTTCGCCTTCTTGCGCGATTTGCCTGGCGCAGGCGAGGGATAGCGAGTTTTGGGGCTGACCGGCGCAGAAGCCGCCCGCGCGGCTGCTGCTTCTGCTACCAGAGCCTGCAGCTCCTCGCCCTTGCGCAGACGCTCATAGCGGGCCATTGTGCCGGTGCGAACCAGTATCCGGTTCACCGCGTCAGTAGGCTGCGCGCCCTGGCTGAGCCAGTAGAGCACGCGCGCCTCGTCAATTTCATCGGTAGGCGGCTCTGTGCGCGGGTTGTGATAGCCCACGATCTCAATAAATCGACCATCGCGCGAACTGCGCTGGTCGGTGATAACGACGCGGTAAGAGGGCTGTTTCTTCAGCCCCATCCGACGAAGGCGAATCCGTACCATAGTGCTTGTTTGTCTCCTTGAATATGCGCTCCCATGCGCCCAAGGTGAGCGGAGAGCCACTGTCGCACGATCAAACGTGACAGTTGCGGAAGGGCGCGGGCGCCCTAGCGCGTAAAGCCGGGGGGCAGCTTGCCACCAGGGAAGCCTGGCATGCGGCCTTTGCCCATCTGGCTCATGAGCTTCTGCATGTCACGGAACTGCTTGAGCAGTTGATTCACGTCCCGCACCTCAACACCGCTGCCAGCAGCAATGCGCTGCCGGCGGCTGGCGTTGAGGATTTTGGGGTTAGCGCGTTCAGCCGGCGTCATCGAGTTGATGATGGCTTCAACTTTGCGCAGGCTGCGCTCCATTTCCTCCTGGCTGATCTGATCCTGGAGCCGGTTCATCCCGGGAATCATGCCCAGAAGCTGCGTAATTGGCCCCATCCGCCTGATCTTGCGAAGCTGATCCGCAAAATCTTGCAGCGTGAACTGGTTCTGCATCAGCTTCTTCTGCAGCCGCAGCGCT
This sequence comes from Anaerolineae bacterium, assembly GCA_034435995.1. Classification (GTDB taxonomy): domain Bacteria; phylum Chloroflexota; class Anaerolineae; order Aggregatilineales; family Phototrophicaceae; genus DAOTWC01. The sequence goes on from DAOTWC010000170.1 coordinate 11,294, forward strand.
TCCTGTTCGTCATAGGCTTCTTCTGCCTTCTCGATAAGCGAAAGAACGTCGCCCATGCCGAGAATGCGCGAAGCCAGGCGATCAGGATGGAATACCTCAAAGCGATCCAGCTTCTCGCCTGTACCCATGAACTTGATCGGCACGCCAGTGACCGCGCGCATGGAGATGGCCGCGCCGCCGCGCGCATCGCCGTCCACTTTTGTCAAGATCATGCCGGTGATACCGACGCGCTCGTTGAAGCCCTGCGCGATGTTCACCGCTTCCTGACCTGTCATAGCGTCAGCAACCAGCAGGATTTCAGCCGGTTTTGTTCGCTGTTTGATCTCCTCCAGCTCGGTCATCAGCGTGTCATCAATCTGGAGGCGGCCAGCAGTGTCTATCAGCACGACAGCAGCACCCGCTTCAGCGGCTTTTTTGACACCGCGCGCGGCAATATCCACCGGTCTGGCGCCCGTGCCCTCCTCGTGATAGGGCACGTTTATCTGCTTAGCGAGTGTCACAAGCTGATCAACGGCTGCCGGGCGATAGGTGTCAGCCGCGACCAGGAACGGTTGGCGTCCCTCACGCCGCAGGTACGTCGCCAGCTTGGCCGCCGTTGTCGTCTTACCAGACCCCTGCAGACCCACCATCATGATTACGTGTGGCTTGGTGCTGCCGGAAAAATTCAGGCGCCCCGGTTCGCCAAGCGTGTGGATCAGCTCCTCATGAACGATCTTAACGACCATCTGGCCGGGTTTGAGCGCTTTGGTGACTTCTGCTCCAATTGCGCGTTCTTTCACCCGCTTGACGAAGTCCTTGACCACTGGCAACGCTACGTCGGCCTCAAGCAGCGCCATGCGCACGTCGCGCATGACTGTGTCAACGTCTTTTTCAGTAAGACGGCCTGAGCTAGAGAGGCGGTCGAACGTCGCCTGCAAACGGTTGGTCAGGTTTTCAAACATACGAGTTGATACTTTCCCCAGCGCTCAATCCGGCATTGTAGATGAGGGGTACGCCCTCGTCAAGATGAGGGGTCTTTCACGAACCGCCGATATGCCCTGTTGTGCCAAACGAGCGGCCACGCTGGGTCTGGCCTGCGCCCGGTTGCTATTACCTCGCCGACGTATATCTGATGCGTGCCGCCGTCGTGTGTGCCATAT
>DAOTWC010000171.1:0-39076 GCA_034435995.1 Anaerolineae bacterium
CCCTCGACGACGGGCCGTGGTTCTGGCGCGTGCGCGCCGTCAACGCCCAGGGGCGGCCTGGCCTGTGGAGTCCGGCGCGCCTGCTCTACGTGGACACCGTCGCCCCGCCCGCGCCCACGCTGCACCTGCCGGCCAACAACACGGCCACCTACACGCAGCAGCCGGTTTTCGTCTGGCTGCCGGTGGTGGGCGCTGCCCGCTACGAGATCGCCCTCAGCACGTCGCCGGCCTTCACCGCGCCGCTGATCGCCAGCGCGCCCGCCAACTTCCACATTCCTACCGGCCCGCTGCTGCTCACGACCTACTACTGGCGCGTGCGCGCCTTCGACGCGGCAGGCAATATTTCCGATTGGAGCGCCGCGCGCGCGCTCAAGGTTGAGTCGCCTGTCTTCGCCGCGCCCGTCCTCAACCGCTTCACCAGCGCGCCAGCGCTGACCTGGACGCCGATCAGTTGGGCGCAAGCCTACCACGTGCAGGTGGCGCAGGACCCGGCCTTCACCCGCCTGGTCTACAACAGCGACACGCTGCCGGCCGGGACGCTGCAAACGTCGCCCAGCGCGCTGCCCAACGGCACGTACTACTGGCGCGTGCGCGCCCGCAGCGGCCCCGCCGCCTGGGGCTGGTGGAGCACGACCGGCACGTTCATAGTTGACAGGGGGTTGTAGAGATGACGCCGTTCATGAGGTTTCGCGCGCAGCGCTGGACGCCGTTTCTGATCGCATTCGCTGTTGTCTTGGCGGCCGTCGTGCTGCGCCCGCCAGCGGCCCCAGAGCCGCCAGCCGCGCCGCCTACGCGCGCCGTTCTGGCCGATATGCCAGCCGCCAGCGCCAGCCCAACCGCTGTTCCAACCAGCACGCCGACGCTGCCCCCCACTGAGCAGCCCACCCTAACCCCTACCGACCGGCCCACGCTGGCCCCGCCGCTGCCTGCGCCAACATCAGCGCCCACTGCGAGCGCCCTGCCGGCCGGCGAGCCGGTCAGGCTGATGGTCCCGCAGGAGCCGGCGCCGGGCCAGGCGGTCATCACCTTCGCGCCGGACGCCTCGCCAGCCGAGCGCGCCGCTTACTTAAACAGCATCGGCGCGACGGTGCAGGGGGAGATCGGCCCGCTGGGGGCGGTGATCGTCAGCCTGCCGCCAGAAACCGCCGCCGCGCCGCTGCCGCCATCGCCCGCTGTGGCCGCCAGCGAGCCGGATTACTTGGTGGTGGCGCTGCAGAGCGCGCCGGTGCGTGACCCGCTCTACCCGCAGCAGTGGGCGCTGCCCGTGATCGGCGCGCCGGCCGGCTGGGCCGCGCTGCCGCCCAACGCCGCTCCGGTGACGGTGGCCGTGATTGACAGCGGAATCTGCGCCGACCACCCCGATCTGGTCGGCCGCGTGCTGCCTGGCTGGGATTTCGTCGAGAACGACGCCGACCCGCAGGACCCATTCGGCCACGGCTGCGCTGTCGCCAGCGTCATCGCAGCCGCCCACGACGGCGCGGGCATGGCCGGCGTCGCTCCGCACGCCCGCATCCTGCCGCTGCGCGTGCTGGACGCGCAGGGCATAGGCACGTATTCCAGCGTGGCCGCCGCCATCACGATGGCCGCGGACCTGGGCGCGCCGGTCATTAACCTGAGTCTGGGCGGGGCCAGCCCGTCCACCGTGATGCAGAACGCTGTGGATTACGCTGCTGCGCGCGGCGCGACGCTGATCGCCGCGGCGGGCAACACCGGCGGCAGCGTGCTCTACCCGGCGGCCTTCGCGCCGGTGGTGGCCGTCGCCTCCGTGGATCAAAATTTGCAGCGCAGCAGTTTTAGCAGCCACGGCCCGGAAATTGACCTGTACGCGCCGGGGCGCGACATCCTGGCGGCGCAGCCCCGCGGGGGCTACGCTGCGCTCAGCGGCACGTCGTTCGCCGCGCCGCAGGCCGCCGGCGTGGCCGCTCTAGAGCTGGCTCTGGGCCGGCAGCTTGTCCTGACCGGCGGCGTGGTCGCGGTGGGCGGCGGCGCTAACGTCGTGAGCCAGCCCACGCCGGCAGACCCGCTTGAGCCGGACCTGCCTGTGCCCGACTCCGAATGGCCGGGCGGGCGGCGGCCGCCGCTGCGCGTGATGGTGCCCCACCCAGACCTGGCCGCCCAGATGGCCGCCGAGGCCACCAGCCTAGGGCAGATGTTCCCGCAGATGGCCCGCACCGGCGGCCTGGAACCGGGGCCGCGCATGGTCTTCCCGCAGAACCAGACGTTCCGCCTGCTGGCGCTGCTGGTGGAGTTCAGCGACTATCCGCGCTCGCCCAGCATTAACGTCACCAGCTTCGATACACTGCTGTTCAGCGCCGATCCGCCGTCCGTCCGCCACTACTACCGCGAGGTGTCGTACAACCAGCTCGACATCGTGGGCGTTAGCGTTACGCTGCCCAGCGCCGTCGGCTGGCGCACGGCGCCGCAGCCGCGCGGCTACTATGTCAACAACAGCTACTGCCTGGGCGACCCTAACGACCTGGTCTTTCCCTTTTACAGCTACCCCAACAACTGCCAGCGCCTGGTCGAGGACCTGGTGGCCGCCGTCGACCCAGTGGTGGACTTCTCGCAGTACGACAACAACGGCGACGGCTGGGTGGACACGCTGGCCGTCATCCACGCCGGGCCGGGCGCGGAGGTCACCGGCCAGCCCTCGGACATCTGGTCGCACGCGTCGAGCGTCCTCTACCCGCCGCTGGTGGACGGCGTGCGCGTGGGCAGCTACACCATGCAGCCGGAGTACATCAACACCCCCGGTGACCTGACCATCGGCGTGCTGGCGCACGAGCTGGGGCACGCCTTCGGCCTGCCCGATCTGTACGATATTGACTACTCGTCTTACGGCGTGGGCAACTGGAGCCTGATGAGCGGCGGCTCGTGGAACGGGCCGGGCGGCAGGGGGGCCAGCCCAGCGCACCTTGACGCCTGGTCGAAGGCCTTCTTGGGCTTCACCAACCCGACGGTTTTAACGACCACGCAGGGCATCGCGCTGCCCGCCGCGGTCGACAGCTCGGTCGCTTACCGCCTCAACACCAGCCGCCCCGGCGAGTACTTCCTGGTGGAGAACCGGCAGAAGGTCAGTTATGACTCCCACCTGCCGGGGGCTGGCCTGCTCATCTGGCACGTGGACGAAGCCGTGATCGGCAGCAACAGCCTCGAGTGCCGCCAGCACAACAACTGGCTGTGCGGGGCTAATCACTTCCGTGTAGCGCTGGAGCAGGCCGACGGCGCGCTCGACCTGGAGTTCGCACGCAATCTGGGCGACACGAGCGACCCGTTCCCCGGCCTGGGGCAGCGCCGCGCCTTCGGCCCATCAACGCTGCCCAACACCAGTTCGTATTACACCAGCGCGCCTCAGTATTTCGGCCTGTTCGACATCAGCAACCCCGGCATGACGATGACCGCCCAGTTCCGCGTGATCATGCCGGCGCCGGCCCTCAGCGCACCAGCAAACGGCGCGGATGTCACCACGCGCCAGCCGGCCCTTACATGGCTGCCGGTGGCCGGTGCGGTGGGCTACGACGTCCAGCTTCACCCGACTGACCCGGCGCTGGCTGCGCCGGCCCGCGCCAGCGCCACCAGCTACACCACGCCGCTGCTCGACCTGGGCGTGACGTATTACTGGCGCGTGCGCGCTGCAGACGCCGCCGGCAACACCAGCGAGTGGAGCGAGACGCGCGGCGTGCGCGCGGTATCGCCGCCCAACGTCGCCCCGGAGCGCAACGTCTTCGCCACTGACCAGCCCCAGCTCACCTGGGGGCGTGTGACCGACGCACTGGCCTATCAGGTGCAGGTGGCGCGCAGCCCGGCGTTTGTCGGCGCGGCGACCTACGACGCCGGCCCGGCGCTGGCTCTCACAATCAGCGCGCCGGAAGAGGGCCTGTACTACTGGCGCGTGCGGGCGCAGCTCGCAAGCGGCGGCTGGGGGCCGTGGAGTGCGGCGGACGTCTTCGTCGTTGACCTGCCCTAGCCGGAGCGCGCTCAAGCAGCATCGCCCCTAATGCAGCGAGGGCAGCGGCGCAGCGGGGAGCGCTGGCGCTTCCCAGCGCGCTTCTGCTCCCATTTTCCGAATGCGCGCCCCGCTGAATCGCGTGAACCGCTGTGCGCGACTCAAGCTATAATATTCAGCAAGCGCGACCGAACGCTGTCTTAGGGGGAGGATTTCGACACATGTTCAGGCGCTTTAGGCCGGGGGCAGACCGCCCGGCAGCGGCAGCCCTAGCTACCGTTTTGCTCGACATTGACCACAGCCTGTGCCACTCGTGCGGCGCGTGCGTGGCCGTCTGCCCGCCGGTGTGCCTGCACCTCATCGGCCTCACGCTGACCGTGAACCAGGACGCGTGCACTGCCTGCAATCGCTGCGTTCTGGTGTGCCCGGTGCAGGCGCTGGCGTTGATCGCGCCGGACAGCGTTCAAATGACTTCATGAAACCGCAGTACGACGTCGTGGTTGTCGGGGCTGGCCCGGCGGGTTCGGTTGCGGCGATGCGCGCAGCTCAGGCTGGGCTAACAACCCTGCTGCTTGAGAAACGCCAGGAGATCGGCGCGCCGGTGCGCTGCGGCGAGGCGATCAGCTATGTCTCGGCCGAGCCGTTCATCCCGCTCGACGACCGTTGGGTGAACGCCTACATTGACTACTTCGCTATTTACAACACGCGCGGCGCGCGCGTCAAAGTGCCGCCCACCGAGCCGACCGCGGTGGTGGATCGCAAGGTGTTCGATCTGGCGCTGGCCCGCCGCGCCGCCGAGGCTGGCGCTGAGGTGCGCGCCAGCAGCGCCGCAACCGGCCTGCTGCGCGACGCAGCCGGCGCTGTCGCCGGCGTCGTTGTGCGCAGCCTGGGCCGCACCTACGAGGTGCGCGCGCGCCTGGTGATCGCCGCCGACGGCGTCGAGTCGCAGGTGGCGCGCTGGGCCGGCCTTAAGACCAACCCGCCGCTGGGCGATTACTACGCCGGCGTGCAGTTCCTGCTCAGCGGGATGCGCGGGCGCATGGAGCCGAACGTGTGCGAATACCACGTGGGGCCAGAGACGCTGGCCCCCGGCGGCTATATCTGGGTGTTCCCCAAAGGCGAGGACATCGCCAACGTGGGCATCGTGGTCTGCGCCGGCAGCGGACAGCGCCCCAACCCGCAGGCGCTGTTGGAGCGCTTCGTCGAGCGCCGCTGCCCCGGCGCCGGCGTGCTGGCGGTGGTGGCGGGCGGCATTCCCATCACCGGCGTGCTCAAGCGTATGGTGGCCGACGGCGTCATGGTAGTGGGCGACGCCGCGCACCAGGCCGACCCGCTGACGGCGGGCGGCATCAACCTGGGCATGATCGGCGCGGACATGGCCGTGCGCGTGGCTGTCGAGGCGCTCCGGGCTGGCGATGTCTCGGCCCGCGCGCTGCGCCCATACGAGCAGGCCTGGCAGCGCCAGTACGGCCGGATGCACGGCGCGCTTTACGCCATCCGCAAGGTGCTCACACGCATGAAAGAGGCGCAGCTCGACGCGCTGATCAGCACCGCCGCCAGCCTGCCTCTGGAGCGCATGAGCCACGCCCAGGCGCTGTCCACGCTGCTGTGGAACCACCCGGCGCTGCTGGTGGAGGCGCGGACGCTGGTCACCACTGGCCTGCTGCTGAAATGATTGTCTGCCGGCCCCTCAGCGCCGCGCGGTGCGCCGGGCCAGCCGTCAAACGGGAGGGTATCTCATGCGCGTCGTGACGTTTGGCGAGATCATGCTGCGGCTGACACCGCCCAACGGCCTGCGCCTGCGCCAGGCCACCACGCTGGAGATCACCTACGGCGGCGCCGAGGCCAACGTGGCGGTCTCGCTGGCGCAGTTCGGCGTCAGCGCCGCGTTCGTGACGCGCCTGCCCGATAACGACCTGGGCGACGCCTGCCTTGAGGCGCTGCGCCGCTGGGGCGTGGACACGGCGCACATCGCGCGCGGCGGCGACCGGCTGGGCGTGTACTACCTCGAACAGGGGGCGATGCAGCGCGGCCCGCGCGTGGTTTACGACCGCGCCCACTCGGCCTTTGCCCAGCTCAAGCAGGGTATGGTAGATTGGGATCGGGCCCTGGCCGGGGCAGACTGGTTTCACTGGTCCGGCATCACGCCGGCGCTCACGCCTGGCACGGCTGCCGCCTGCCTGGAAGCTGTGCGCGCTGCCCGCGAACGCGGCCTGACTGTGTCGTGCGACCCCAACTACCGCGCCAGCCTGTGGCGCTGGGGCCAGCCGCCTGCCGCCGTGCTGCCGGAGATGGTCAGCTTGTGCGACGTGCTGGTGGCCAGCGAGAGCGATGCGCAGCCGATGTTCGGCCTGGACTGGCAGCCCACGCCGGGCGACAGCGTCGAGCGGTTCGCCGCCCTGTGCACCGCCCTGCACGCGCGCTTCCCCAACCTGACGACTATCGCCACCACGTTCCGCGAGTCGCGCTCCGCCAGCGACAACGCCCTCAGCGCGGCGCTGTGGCAGGGCGGCGCGCTCTACAGCAGCTCGCGCTACGAGCTGACGCACATTGTGGATCGGGTGGGCGGCGGCGACGCCTTCATGGCCGGCCTGATCTACGGCCTGCTCACCCGCCCGGACGCGCCGCAGTACGCGCTCGATTTCGGGCTGGCGGCCGCCTGCCTCAAGCACGGCATTCCCGGCGACTTCAACTTGGTCAGCGCCGCCGAGGTGGAGCGCCTGCTGGCCGGCGACGCCGCTGGGCGCGTCGCGCGCTGAAGCCTCAGCGCCGGCCCCGCCAGCCCACCAGCAGGCCGCAGGCGGCCAGCGCCAGCCCCGCCCCGGCAGCGAACGGCGCGGCCGGGCCGAAGCCAGGCCAGCCGCCGACCCCCTGCCACAGCACGCCCGCCAGCACACTGGCTGGCAGAGCCACCAGGCCGACGGTGGCGTTGTAGAAGCCGTATGCTGTGCCGCGCTGGGCCGGCGGGACGAGATCGGCCACAAAGGCCTTAGCCGTCCCCTCGACGGCGGCATAGTACAGGCCGTAGAGCGCGAACAGCGCCCACACCTGCCAGGCGTCGGCGGCAGCCGCGAAGCCCAGGTACAGCGCCCCGTACACCAGCCACCCGCCGACCAGCAGCCGGCGGCGGCCTACGCGGTCGGAAAGCGCCCCCAGCGGGCCGGAGAAAACTGCGTACACCAGGTTAAACGTGAGCAGCATCGCCAGCACACCGGCCACGCTGAGGCCGCGCTCCTGGGCGCGCAGGATGAGAAAGGCGTCGGACGAGTTGCCCAGCGTGAACACGCCGATCACCAGCAGGAAGCGCTTGAAATCGCCGCTCAGCGCGCCAAACGTCAGGCGCGTGCCGGCCGCGCGCGGGCCGTGGGCGACCTCGCGCGCGCCCAGCGCCAGCACGATCACCGCCAGCAGGCCTGGAATGACGCTCAGCAGCACCAGCGTCTGAAAGGTGGCCCGGTCCAGCGTTAGCGCCTGCGCCTGGGTGGCCAACACCACCAGCAGCGCGATCAGCAGCCCCACGACTGCCCCTGCTGTGTCACCGGCGCGGTGCAGGCCAAAAGCGATACCGCGCTGCTGCGGCCCCACGCTGTCGGCGATGAGCGCGTCGCGCGGCGCGGTGCGGATGCCTTTGCCGGTCCGGTCGGCAAAGCGCACAGCCAGTACGCCAGGCCACGACGTGGTGAAGTACAGCAGCGGTTTGGCCAGCGCCGACAGCCCGTAGCCGCTCACGGCCAGCCACTTGCGGCTGCCCAGCCGGTCTGACAGCCAGCCGGAAACGGCCTTGAGCAGGCTGGAAGTCGTCTCGGCGATACCGTCAATCAGGCCGATGACGGCGGTCGAAGCGCCCAACACGTTGGCCAGGAACAGCGGCACTAAGTTGAAGATCATCTCGCTGGAGATATCGGTCAGAAAGCTGGTGCCCAGCGCTGCCCACACGTTGCGCGGGAGCGTTTTGAGCGAACGAGCGTCTGCGGTCTCGACAGGCCTAACATCGGACATGCTGCATCCCCCTTCTAGGGCGCAGGCGGCCATGCGCCGGCGGCTGCGCGCTGGGCTATTTGACACCCGGCGCGGCGCGCTTGCCAGGGGCAAAACAGGCACAACGGCCAAGGCGTTGAGAGAGGCCAATCCGTCAGCCGGCGCTGCTCTCGCCGCTTTCGTCAGCGGGGAACACCAGCGGGTCAGGCAGGTGATTGAGGGCGGAGGGGTCAATCTGCTCGCCATTGACGGTCAGCGTGGCCAGCAGATTGGGCAGCAGCGGGCGCAGGCGCGCGGCGTGGCTCTCTGGCATGCTAATGTGGCTCACCAGCAGCTTGCGCCCCGGCAGGCCCATCGCCAGCAGCAGCGTGAGCGTGCCGTCGCGGTTGTTGAGCAGGTAGTAGGCTGCGTCGTGGTGATCCCATTCGAAGGCCTGCGGCTCGCTGGCCAGCGCCCGGCCCACGTAGTCCGGGTTGTGCACCACCTGTTTAAGCACCGCCCAGGCCAGGTTAACGTCGTCGCTGGTGGGCAGCTCGAAGATGTCCATGCGCGGCACAAACACGTACATCAAGATGCCCTGCAGGTGGCCAGCCGTCTCAGCCGTGCCAATGTACTCGCTCAGGACGATACCGTCGGCCGTTCGGTAGCTCTGCCAGCCGTCGGGAATCTGAATGCTGAGGGTCACGCCGTTGTTTTCATGGGTGGCCCAGCCGTCGTGCGCTTCGGCGGTCGGCTCGGCGGCGTCAGATGCGCCCGGCGGGGAAGCAGGTGGAAGGTCCGGGACGACCTGGCAGGCCGCGAGGTAGAGTGTCAGCAGCAGCAGCAGCGCCAGCTTGAATGCCATGGATGAAATAGCCAGTACAACTCGAACCGCGAAAAATACGCCCGGCCGTTGACCGAGCGCACCCTGTATATATCGTATCACGACCTGCCTGCAAGCGGCTGGAACGCTAAACCAGTTCTCATGACGGTTTAAGCGCAGGCGCAGCCAGGACTGCCCTAGGCCTCATACCGGGCGGCGCAGGCGCTGCCAGGCCAGCGCCGCCAGCCAGCGCAGCTCCTCCACCCGCAGCGCAGCCGCCAGCAGCAGGTAGATGCCCAGGCCCAGCCCGCCGCTGACGACCACCAGCGCCAGCTCCGCCAGCAGGCCGCGCGCGCCCAGCCAGCCGACCAGCGGCGGCAGCGCCAGCGCGATGGCTGCGCTCATGGCCAGCGCCGCCAGCCCGGCCTTGGCGATGGTCGGCAGCAGCCGCTGGCTGCCGAAGCCGTTCAGCCGCCGGCGCAGCAGGTAGGCCGAGACCAACGCGTGCACGGCGTGCTTGACGCTGTCGGCCACCATCAGGCTGAACAACCCGAAGCGCCCAAACAGCGTCAGCGCCGTGATCATGTACACCGTGAGGCTGAGCAGGCCCACCAGCGCCGGCGTGAGCGTGTTCTGGCGCGCGTAGAAGGCGTAGACCAGCAGCAGATCGAGCGCGGCGAACGGCAGGCCGAACAGGTACAGCCGCAGCGCCAGCGCTGTGGTGGCGGTGTCGGCGGCGGTGAACGCGCCGTGCTCAAACAGCAGCACCACAATCGGTGTGGCCAGCACGAACAGCCCGGCGGCTGCCGGCAGGATCAGGGCAACAGCCAGCCGCAGCCCCAAGCCGAGCGTGTCGCGGAAGGCGGCCCGGCCGGCGTCGGTTGTCAGCACCGCCTGGCGCGCCAGCGTCGGCAGGATGGCGATGCTGATGGCCGTGGCGATCAGCCCCTGCGGGAACTGTATCAGCGTGGTCGCCAGGTCCATGTAGCTGATGCTGCCCTCGCCGGTCTGGCTGGCCAGGTTGTAGCTGAACGTGCGGATGACCAGTGTATCAACGATGAGCGAGAACATCACCGGAATGTACAGCACGACGATGCGCCGCACCGCCGGATGACGCCAGCGCTTCAGGTCAACCAGCGGCGCGCCGCGCAGCCCGATGAACTGAAGCGCGAGCTGGGCCAGCGCCCCCACCAGCCAGCCCAGCGCCACCACCACGATGCCGCCAGCCGGCCGCGCCGCCGCCAGCGCCGGCAGCGCCCCTGCGTCCCCAGCAGGCCAGCCGACCGCCGCCGCTGGGGCCAGCAGCAGCGTCACCAGCACGATGCCGCCGTTGAACACTACGCCGGCAAAGGCCGGCCAGGTGAACATGCGCAGCGCGTACAGCGTGCCGCTGAGGATGGCGAACAGCCCCAGGAACACCAGCGCCGGGGCGGTGATGCGCAGCAGGCTGGCCGCCAGCGCCAGCACCGCCGCGCTGTAACCGCCGCCGACCACGGTTACGATTGGCTCGGCGAACATCACAATCAGCAGCACCAGCAGCGCGAGCACCGCTGTCACCAGGTTGAGCAGCACAGCCACCAGCCGCCACAGCTCGGCGCGGCCCTGCACGGTGATGACCTCGCTCAGCACCGGGATCACCGCGCTGTTAACGTGCCCGCCGATCAGCAGGTCGTAAAGCGCCTTGGGCACGACAACAGCGACGCGCAGCGCGTCGGTAGCGCCGGTAGCGCCGAACAGGTTGGCGATCACCACCTCGCGCGCCAGGCCCAGCACGCGGCTGGCGATGTTGCCCAGCGCCAGCACACCGGTGGCGCGCGCTACGCCGCGGTTGGTCTCGCTCTGCGTCTCGGGCGCGTTGAGCGGCAGCGGGGCATCGGCCGCTGGCAGCGTGTCGCCGGTTGGGTCAATCATCAGGGGAGCGCCTTGATGCGGGCAATCAGCGCTGAGGTGCTGCGGCCGGGCAGGTAGTCAATCAGCGCCACCTGGCCGCCGCAGGCTTCCACTGCTGCGCGCTCCGGCAGCGGCTTGGCGGCGTAATCGCCGCCTTTGGCGTAGACATCCGGCTGCAGGGCGCGCACCAGCGCGGCGGCGGTGTCGTCCTCGAACACGATCACAACGTCCACTGGGGCCAGCGCCGCCAGCAGACGCGCGCGCTCCGCCGCCGGAACCAGCGGCCGGCCTCGGCCCTTAAGGCGGGCCGTGCTGGCGTCGCCGTTGACGCCCACGTACAGCGCGTCGCCCAGGGCGCGGGCGCGCTCTAGGTAGTCCAAGTGGCCCACGTGCAGCAGGTCAAAGTGGCCGTTGGTGAGCACCAGCCGCCCACCTGTGCGGCGCAGCGCTTCCCGCCGCGCCACCGCCTGCTGCAGCGTCAACTGTTCGCCCACCTGCCGCGCTCCTGCTCATGCCGCCTGCCGGAGCCATTCTAGCAGACTTGTCACGCGGCGCAACGGCGCTCAACTGTCGAACAAACGCTGGTACAGCGCTCGCTGGCGCTGGCCAGCAGCGCGGTAGATGGCGTGGCGTGCCGCGTCCGGCAGGGCGGGCGGGCCGGTCTGCGGCGGCGGATCGAGTCCCAGCGCCAGGCAGGCCGCGCCGCGCAGCGTCGTTTCGGGGTTAAGGCTGGGGTAGACCGGTGCGCCCAGCGCGTCGGCCATGATCTGCAGCCAAACCGGCGAGCCAGCGACAGCCGCGCCGCTGGCGATGTAAACTGCGTCCGGCGGCAGCAGGTGCGCCAGCCGCTCGGCGACGGCGGCAAAGCGCAGGGCTACCGCCTCTAGGCCAGCGCGCACCAGGTGCTCAGGCGCGGTGTCGAGCGTCATGCCCATGAAGACGGCCTGGGCGCGCGGATTCCAGCCAGGGGCGCGCTCACCGGCCAGAAACGGCAGCACGGTCAGGCCGTGACTGTCCGGCGGCAGCGCGGCGACAGCGGCCTCCAGGCTGGCGGCGTCGGGCGCGCGCAGCGTGCGCACCAGCCAGGCATAGAGGTTGCCGGCGTTGCTCAGCGCACCGCCCACCAGCGAGCGCCGTTCGTCTATGCGGTAGACGAACAGGCCAGGCGGTGTCTCCGCCGGCGTCTCCGGCACGACCACGCGCAGCGCGCCGCTTGTTCCTACAGCCAGCGCCACTCGGCCCGGCTCGGCGCAGCCCGCGCCCACGTTCGACGCAGCGCCGTCGGCCACAGCCGGAAACCACAACGCCTCGCGCAGGCCCGGCCAGCGCGCCGCCCAGCCGCCGGTCAGCCCCTGGAAGGGCGCGCCGCCCAGCGGCGAGAGACGCTCCGCCGGCAGGTCAAGGGCGGCCAGCGTCGGCGCGTCCCAAGCCAACGCGTGCCGGTCCAGCAGGCCGCTCCAGGCGGCGGCGCTGCAGCTGGCGCGGCGCGCGCCAAAGACGCGGTACAGCGCGTACTCGCCAAACGACAACCAGCAGCGGACGCGGGCGTACACGCCCGGCTGCTCGGCGCGCAGCCACAGCAGGCGCGCTGGCCAGTAGCTGGTGTGAAAGCGGCAGCCGGTGCGCCGGGCGTAATCGGCCGGGTCGAGCAGGTCGGCCAGGCGGGCGGCCTGTTCCGCGCCGCGCTGGTCGGCCCAGGTGTACACCGGCGTGACGGGGACGCCGTCAGCGTCCAGGCCCAGCACATTGCCCACCAGCGTGTCCAGCGCCACGCGCGCCACCGGCCGGCTGCCGGCGCAGGCCAGCGCGGCGTCAACGCAGGCGTAAATGCGCTCACATACGACATCAGCATCAAGCGTTACGCCGCCGTCGGGCGTGGTGGTGGGGGGGCAGGGCTGCTGAACGAACGAGCCGGGCAGCGGCGCGGCGGCAGCGTCGAATAGGGCGGCGCGCACCGACGACGAGCCAGCGTCCACCGCCAGCGTCAAAGCGTCAGCGCCGCAGCCGCTGGCGCTCATGCCACTGTTCGACAGCGCGGCGCGCCGGATCGGTGTTGATCTCCAGCAGGGCCTCGGCCGCCCGCTCCTGCAGGCGGGCGTGGCCGCTGTCCAGGCAGGCGATCAGGTCCGGCACGCTGCGTGGGTCGCGCAGGTAGCCCAACAGCCGCACGACGTACTCGCGCGCCAGCGGGCTGCGCTCGCTGTACAGCGCGGCCTGCAGATCGCCGATCACAGCAGGGCCATGGCGGAACAGGGCGGCAGCGGCAGCCTGGCGCACAGGGCCGTCAGCGTGGCCCAAATGCGCGATCAGCGCCGGGAAAGCGCGCCGGTCAAGGGCGTTCAGCGCGGCGCGGGCCAGTTCAGGCAGGCTGGCCGCCGCCCGCACTGGCGCTGTTTCTTCCTCGACAGCCGGCGCGCCGTTCTGCGCGGCACGCGCCGCGCGCACCCGGCTCATGGCTGGCAGCTCCAGCGTGGTGGACATGCGCGTGCGTTCACGCTCGTTGAGCGACAGGCGCAGCAGCTCTGGCACTAGGCTAACCGGGTCCCACTGGCGCAGCACGGCCGTCACAGCCGGGGCGGTTTCCGGGCTGGCAAGCAGACGCAGCAGGCGCGGCAGCGCGTCCAGCCGCTGCGAAGCTCCCACCATGTTGACTGCTGCCAGGCGCAGCGCCGGGTCGTCGTGATCCAGCGCGTTGTAAAGCACGCGGCGCAGGTCGGCCCCCAGCTCGCGCAGGCTCTGCTCAGCGGCCGCAAAGCGCGCGTAGCTGCCGGTGCGCAGAATCGACTCAACAGCGCTGCGCGCCACCGTGTCAATGCCCAGCGTGACCAGCGCGCTGCGGGCCGCGGCGCTCACGCGCTTGTCGCGGTCGTCCAACTCGCTGACCAGCGCCAGGATGGCCGTGTCGTCGCCGATGCGCCCCAGCACGCGCACGGCCTGGGCGCGCACGTCGGGCTGGCCGTCGCGCAGGGCGGTGATAAGGGCAGGAACGGCGCGCGGGTCGCGGAAGTTGTCGCGGCGCGCCAGCCGGAACAGCGCCTCATGGCGCACGTCCTGCATCGAGTGCGCCAGCGCCTCGCGCAGTGCGTCGAGCGCGGCCGGGTGGCTGTTGCTGTCCAGCGTGCTGATCGCCTGGCGGCGCTCGTCGGCGCTGCTGCTGTCCAAATTCTCCACGGCGCGGCGCACCACCTGCGGCGCATCGGGCGGCAGAACGATGCCGCCAGCCGGCCGCCGCTGCTCGATCCGGCACAGGTAGCTCAGCAGCGCTTCCCAGGGCTGGCTACTGTCGTCGGTGAAATCCAGGCAGCGCAGCGCGCTCAGGCGCGGCGGCAGCGGCGCAGGCCGCAGCACCAGCGGCACGACCGGCACGCCGGCGCCAGCGGCGAACGCCCATTCGTATGTCGTCTGTTCGCAGGCGCGCGCGTCGGGCGTCACGATTGTAATCAGCGCAAACGCCTCGCGGATAGCGCGTTCTGTGGTCTCTGACCAGCTTTGGTCGGCCTCGCTCAGCCAGGCCGTCAGGCCAGCGGCAGACAGGCGCGCCGCGGCGGCGCGGGCAAAGGCGGAATCGGCGCGGGCGTGCGAAATGTAAACGTGGGTCATGCCCCCCCTCAAGCGCAGCCTGACTCAGTGTGCATCATTAGCATTATAAACCAAAAACATACTTTCAACATACGGTTCTTTTAACCTTTACCTGGCGAAGCCTGTCTCACGCCGTGCGCGATAACGCCTCCGCCTCTGGCGTGATAACCACCAGCGCGAAGGCGTCACAAGTGGCCAAGTTGATCATATCGCGCCAGTTTTCCCCGGCGCGCAGCCGTTCGCTGTCAATCCAGACGGTGACACCGGCGGGTGAAGTCTGCCGGATCAAGTTGGCGGCGAGGCCCTCCTCGTCGTGTTGGCACGAGACAAAGACATGCTGACCCACAGCACGACCTCCGCAGTGCAGCGGCGCGCTCTTCTAGTGCACCTATTTATTACACCAGCGGCAGCTTAAGCGCGCCTTGCACGCGGCCCTTACAAATTACGCCTCGGCCCGCGCTTTCTCGTACTTGACAACGCCATCCACTTCCCACGTGTCAACAATCGCCATGATCGCCGCGTCGGCGGGGCGGTTGTCGGTCGCTGTGGTCTGGCGGGCGCTGCTGCCGGTGACGTAGAGCACCACCTCGCCGTCGCCCGCGCCCACAGCGTCGAAGGCCACCACGTAGTTCCCTTTCGGCTTGCCGTCCAGGTCAAGCGGCTGGAGGATGAGCATCTTCAGGCCCTCCACCCGCTCGCTCTTGGCGCTGGCGACAACGGTCCCAATGACCTTTGCCAGCAGCATCGGCCTATTCCTGTTTCATGCCGGCCTTACCCTCTTCGGTACGGCCCAGCGGCATCACTGCGTCCACGTTGACGTGCGGGCGCGGGATCACATGAACGGCCACCACCTCGCCCACTTTCTCTGCGCCGCGCACACCGGCCTCCACAGCCGCCTTGACGGCCGCAACGTCGCCGCGCACCACTGCTGTGACGTAGCCGCCGCCGGTCTTTTCGTAGGTGACCAGCTCGACGCGGGCGGCCTTGACCATGGCGTCGGCGGCCTCCACCAGCGCCGCGAAGGATTTGGTTTCGATCATGCCCAGTGCTTCTGCCATTATGGTGTGTCTCCTTAGATTGGTGTCATGCAGTGCTGGCGCAGAGCCAGCCGTCACAGATCACAGAAACCGGTAAAGAATGCGGGTGACGCTGGCTGTGGTAAAGCTGTACACCCAGTGGCCGGTTAACCGCCACACGTGCTGCTGCGTGGAGAACGCCTCCGGGCCGGCGCGCAGGCCCAGAAAGGCTGTGCCGAACGTGTCGGCCAGCCACAGCCACACCCCGAAGAACAGGCCGCCGATAAAATCCACCGGGCGGCGCACCCGGCGCGTCGTGCCGTAGAACGCGCCCGTCGCCACGCCGACACCCAAGTGCACCAGTTCACCCAGCAGCGTGCGCGTCTCGCGGGCCACCGGCTCCTTATCGGTCATTTCGGTGTAGATGATGCGCCCCAGCGCCATGGACGCCGTTTCATCGCGGTTGAACTGGCGGCCAAACGGCGACGGCGGGTTCACGTTGGGGATGTCCTCGCGGCCTGGCTCGTAGGGGAAGAGCAGGGGCGCGATGTTGTGCCAGTAGAAGCGCATGGCATACCAACCGGCCAGGCCGCCCAGCGCGCCCACAAACAACCCTTTCCACCGCTCACGTATCTGTTCTTTCATGCTGATGCTTCGCTCCGTGCCCGATTGTAACGCAAATTGGCGTTCAGTAACTGCGGCCCGCGTTCTCGACGCGCTCGCCGCGCGCCGCCTGCACAATGGCCACGCCTGCGCTGGCCCCGATGCGCGTGGCCCCCGCCTTGACCATCGCCTGCGCGTCGGCGTAACTGCGCACGCCGCCAGCCGCCTTCACGCCGATCTCCGGCCCCACCACGCGCCGCATCAGCGCCACATCGGCGGCAGTTGCGCCGCCC
Organism: Anaerolineae bacterium; assembly: GCA_034435995.1. Classification (GTDB taxonomy): domain Bacteria; phylum Chloroflexota; class Anaerolineae; order Aggregatilineales; family Phototrophicaceae; genus DAOTWC01. The sequence goes on from DAOTWC010000171.1 coordinate 16,108, forward strand.
CCGCCGAAGCCGGTGCTGGTCTTGACGAAGTCCGCGCCGGCCAGCTTGGCCACCTGGCAGGCGATCACCTTTTCTTCATCGGTCAGCTTGGCGTTTTCCAGTATAACCTTGCACAGTGCGCCGTGCGCGTGGCAGGTGGCCACCACTGTGGCGATGTCGCGGTGCAGCAGCTTGATGTCGCGGCTTTTCAGCGCGCCGATGTTCATCACCATGTCAATCTCGGTCGCGCCGTTCTGGATCGCGAGCTGGGCCTCGTAGGCCTTGACCTCCGGCGGCGAGGCCCCCAGCGGGAAACCGACCACTGTGCACACTGCGACATCGCTGCCCTTGAGCAGATCAGCGCACAGCGGCACATAGGCGCTGTTGACGCACACCGAGGCGAAGTGATACTCGCGCGCTTCGCGGCAGAGCTGCGCGATCTCGGCGGCGCTGGCGTCTGGCTTGAGCAGCGTGTGGTCAATCAGGCGGGCGATGCTCAGGTCGCGCGGAATGTAGCCCAGCCCGGCGCTGATGCGCCCAGCCCCGTTCTCCACCACCTGCAGCACGCGCTGGCTGCACTGGCTGACGCAGCGGCCGTCGCTGCACGCGCAGGCGGAAGCGGCCGGCCCGGAAGCGCCGCCGCTGTGGGCCGATTGAGCCGGCGCGGGGCGCAGGCGGGCCATCACCTGCTGCGTGATGCGATCCACCAGTTCGTCGATCTGCGCGTCGTTCAGTCGTCGGGTCATAGTTGAGCGTTCCTTAACAGTGCGGCAGGCAGCCCTCAGCGCTGGCGGTCGGCGTCCAGCGCGGCGATTTTATCCACACGCCGGGCGTGCCGCCCGCCGCCGAAATCCGTCTCCAGCCACACGGTCACGATCTCGCGCGCCAGCCCTCTGCTGATCATGCCCGCGCCCAGCGTGAGCAGGTTGGCGTCGTTGTGCTCGCGGCTGTTCACTGCGGTGGCGCGGTCGTAGCACATAGCGGCGCGCACGCCCGGCACTTTGTTGGCCACCATACACGAGCCGATGCCAGCGCCGTCAATCATGATGCCGCGCCAGGCGCGCCCGCTGGCTACGTGCTGCGCCACCGCCAGCGCGTAGTCTGGGTAGTCGCAGCTTTCGGCGCTGTGTGTGCCGCAGTCAATCACGTTGAAGCGCCGCTCTAGCTCGCCCTTGAGGAACTGCTTGAGGGCGTAGCCGCCGTGATCGGCCCCGATGGCAATTGTGCGCAGGTCGCGGCCCGCGCCTGCCTGCACCACCAGCTTGACGCGGCGCTCCAGAACGGCGCTGCGCGCCAGCGGCGTGAGGATAGCGCCCGGCGGGATCGTCAGCGTGCCGCCCTCGGCCACGGCGCTGATGTCCTCCAGCGTGATCAGCGGCCTGATCGGCGTGGGCGAACGGCGAATGGTGTGTCGTGACATGGCGAACCCTTCACCTGTGCGGCGCAGTGCTGCGGCGTCCGTACTACTGTAACACGACTCCAGCCGGCGGGGTATAGGTGGATACGAGGGTATTATAACCTGTTCAGCCAGCGACGGTCCTCGCCGCGCGCTGCCTGCTGCCATCGTATGCTGAACAAATAATGATGAACACCACCGCGCTGGCTGACAAACGTCACTGGGGAAGCGCGCGCTGTAAGCAACACTCAATGCGCGTGGGTTTTCGTTCACAGCATCGGCAGGTTGGATATGTTCCAGTCGTCCTATCGCCTTCTCTGAATCGAGCCTTGCGGTGCCAGGTGGCACCTAGCGGGGCGGCACTTGTCAGAGCGCGGCGGCAGGACGCTCGCTCTCTGAAATACGCCATGCGTGTGTCCTTGCGGCCGCTGCTGGCAAGTGCCGGCAGCGGTTTTTGTTTGTCATCGCGTTAGGAAAGGAGACATTCTATGGCTGTACAAACGGTTTCACAGGAGCGCAGTCTGCTTGACCGGTTAACTGCGTTTTTCGCTTCACGCACCGGCATCATTGCCACAGGCGGGATCATCGGACTGCTGGCGGCGCTGCTGCAAAACCAGGGCAACCCGCCCAACATGGGTATCTGCATGGCGTGCTTCGAGCGCGATATCGCCGGAGCGCTCGGCCTGCACCGCGCCGCGGCCGTGCAGTACATCCGCCCAGAGATCATCGCTTTCGTCTTCGGTTCAACCACTGCTGCGCTCGTGTTCCGCGAATTCAAGGCCCGCGCCGGGTCCGCGCCGATTGTCCGCTTCATCCTCGGCATATTCGCCATGATCGGCGCGCTGGTCTTCCTCGGCTGCCCTTGGCGGGCGCTGCTGCGGCTGGCTGGCGGCGACTTGAACGCTGTGATCGGGCTGGCAGGCCTGGTTGTCGGCATCAGCGGTGGCGTGTGGTTCTTGCGCCAAGGATACACGCTGGGCCGATCTCAGCGCACACCGGCAGCCGTTGGCTGGATCATGCCCGCGATTATGCTGCTGCTGCTTATCCTGCTGTTGACGGGCGTCGTTTTCAGCGAAGGCGGGCCGATCTTCTTCAGCGCCTCCGGCCCTGGCGCGCAGCACGCCCCGATTCTAATCTCCATCGGCGCGGGGTTGGTGATCGGCTTTGCAGCGCAGCGCACCCGCTTCTGCACGATGGGATCAATCCGCGATGTCATCCTGATGCGCGACACGCATCTGTTAAGCGGCATCATTGCGCTGACGGTGGTCGCGCTTGCTGCCAATCTCGCCTTGGGCCAGTTCAAGCTCGGTATTGAGCTGCAGCCTATTGCGCACAGCAACCACCTGTGGAATTTCCTCGGCATGGCGCTGGCCGGCCTGGCGTATGCGCTGGCCGGCGGCTGTCCTGGCCGGCAGGTTTTTCTATCCGGCGAAGGCGACGGCGACGCGGCGGTGTTTGTTCTCGGCATGATTGTCGGCGCGGGGTTCGCGCACAATTTCGCGCTGGTCGCCTCCCCGGATCGCTTGAGCGACACGGGCGCTCTGATCGTCGGCGGGCCTGGCGTCTATGGGCAGATCGCCGTGATCCTCGGTTTGGTTGTGACTATCGCTCTTGGTTTTGCAATGCGCGAACGCGCCAAGTCAGCCGCCTAACAGCCGGATAAAGGGAGTTGATATGAAAACAGTTGATGTACGCGGGTTATCGTGTCCAGAGCCGGTGATCCGCACCCAGGAGGCGCTCAAGACGCTGGCGGTGGACGAGGCGCTTGAAGTGCTTGTCGAAACGGTTACGTCTCGCGAAAACGTGAGCCGCATGGCCCGGACAAAAGGCTTCACGGTTGAGATTGAGGCGGTTAACGACGGTTTCAAGCTCACCATCCGCAAATGAGCGGCGATCTGATCTACTTCGACAACGCGGCGACCTCCATGCCTAAAGCGCCGGAGGTCGCCGGCGCAATGTCTCACTTTTTGGCGCATATTGGCGCGAATCCGGGGCGCTCTGGCCATCGTCTCTCGGTTGAGGCAGCGCGAGTCGTCTATGCCGCGCGCGAGGCAGTGGCTAAATTGGTCAACGTGAGCGATCCGCTGCGCGTTGTCTTCGGCTGTAACGCGACCGAGGCGCTGAACGCGGCGTTGTTCGGGCTGCTGCGCCCCGGCCAGCATGTGATCACCAGCAGCGTGGAACACAACTCAGTAATGCGCCCGCTGCGCGCGCTCGAAGAACAGGGTGTCGCGCTAACCGTTGTCCGCTGCTCGCCGGAGGGGACGCTTGATCCAGACGACGCAGCGCGCGCCATCAGTCGGAACACGACGATGATCGCGCTGAACCATGCCTCAAACGTCGTTGGTACGCTGCTGCCGGTTGCAGAAATCGGCGCGCTGGCGCGCCAACACGATCTGCTGCTGCTGGTTGATGCGGCGCAAACAGCGGGCGCTTGCCCAATAGACATGGTGGCTGATCAAATTGACCTGCTGGCGTTCACCGGGCACAAGGCGCTGCTAGGCCCGATGGGAACAGGCGGGTTGGTGGTCGGCGAGCGCGTTAACCCGGCAGCGTTCCGCCCGCTCAAATACGGTGGGACGGGCAGCCGCTCCGAACATGAACGCCAGCCCGAATTCCTACCCGATCTGTTGGAGAGCGGCACGCCGAACGCGGTTGGGTTAGCCGGTCTGGAAGCGGGCATCCGCTGGGTACAGACACACGGCGTCGCAGCGATCCGCGCTCATGAAATCAGCTTGACGCAGCAGTTGATAGATGGCTTGTGCGCAGTACCCGGCGTAACCGTCTACGGGACGAGGCAGGCCGAACGCCAAACAGCAGTCGTGTCTTTTAACGCTGCGGGGCTTGCGCCGTCAGAGGTCGGGCTGCGGCTGGACGAAGATTGGGGCGTGTTGTGCCGGGTTGGGCTGCATTGTGCGCCCGCCGCGCATCGCACATTGACGACCTTTCCGACGGGAACGGTGCGCTTCAGCCTGAGCGTGTGGAACACTGCCGCCGAAGTTGAGCGCGCGCTGGAGGCCGTGCGGCAGATCGCGCAGGAAGCCAAACAGTGACGACAAGCGGCAGCGCTGTTGTGCTGGTCTATTCGACCGGGCACGCCCTCAAAGCGGAAAAAGCGATCAAAGCGCAGGGGATCAGCTGCAAGTTGATCCCTGTTCCCCGTCATCTGAGTTCAGACTGCGGGGTATGCGTCTGCATTCCAGCCGCAGCGCGGACAAGTGTTGAGGCAGCGCTGAAGGCGGCGCTGGTAGAATTCGACGCGATTCACGACATCTAAGGTTCAATTGAAGTTCAATCGCTTCAATGTGAGCGATTGATGCCACTCATGGGAGAATTGAGACATGTGACGACTCTCCCCGCTAAAGCGGGGAGCTTCTCAGGCTACGCATGACCCGTTGGTCTACGTTAGCGCCTGACGGCCCCGTCCGGGCCGACTTAGTGCATTAAACCACAAAACATGAAGGGAGACAAGGCGCATTCCCCACCCGGCTAAAGCCGGGTGTCCCCTGCGCTAATTTCTATGGCAGACTTTCTTCCATCTGTCCCAAACAGTTGCAGTACGTCCCGGCGATCAGCGCGATGCCGAAGCAGGCGGCGCTGATGCCCGCTTCGTTCGTCGCTTGCGTTGTGATGTCATCCAGCACCTGCGCCATGACGCTGTAGTCGGCGCCGCGCCGCCCGCCTGCTCCCGCCAGCCCGCTGCCAAGCACATGCCCGGCAGAGTCAGACAGCCACGCCAGGCTTTTCGTGCCGCCGATGTCAACGCCCAGATAGATGCGGTTCATCAGATGAAGGCTTGGCATGGTTCTCAATTCAGAAACTTCAACGCCGGGTGCGCACCAATTCAATGTCGTAGTGCTTAAAATCGTACTCGCCTGAGCGAATCTCTACCACCACAATGTATTCACCGCCTTCACTGCTGCCGTGGCTGACGTGAGCAGGCTCCGGAACTGTAAGAATAGTGCCAGAACCGTAATTGCGCGTCCCCCTGCGCAAAAACTTTGCGCCGCCCTCTGGTGTTCGCTGAAATAGATACAGCAGCACGGTATCAATAAACGCGCTTCCGGGTCTCACAAAAATGCCGGGACTTTCACCAGGGTTAAGCGTAAAAGTCCACGCGCCAAGCGTTTGACTGCGCTGGCTGGCGTTTTCGGTCAGATCGCCAACAATCTGAGTTTGATTGGGCGGCCAGTCATTATAGTCGCGTTCATAGATAGGAACTCGAAACGCGAATGGCTCTCGCGTAGGACGTACAGTGGCTTCGTGGGTGATAACCAGCACCGGTGTGTCGTTTATGCTTATGCTGAGATTAGGTGTCCCAAACAGCACAGTTAGCAAGCACACACCCACACACGCTAAGGGAACAGCCAGCGCTGTGATCGCCAGCTTACCTGTTCCGCTTTGCTGCTTCCCTGCTTTTTCGTGTTGGCTGCGTTTCGGTTTTTCGTCAAATGATGGATAGGTGCGTTTCATGACGTGTACCTCACCATACCGCGTACGAGCAGAAATATTCGCGCGATAAACGTCAGCAGTCCCAGCGCGATAGAGATGAACAAGAACAGCATGACATCCGGCAGCAGGGCGAAGATCAGACCATAATCGCCCACCGCCCGCCCCGTCAGCGTGAGGATCAGCGCAGGCAGCAGCAGCAAGATCGCCACCGGGATGAGCAGGGCAATCAGGCCCAAGCCAACCGCGACGCGCGACCTTTCGCGCACCTTCATCGCCCATCGGCGCGACAAGAACAGACGGCGCAGGTCGCTGATGCTGCTTATCACGGCCACCGCCAGGATAATCAACCCTAAGACGCCTGCGCTCAGCCCGCCTGATGGCTCATTCCCGCGCAGAATCGCCGCCACACCGTAGCGAATCTGCGGGAAGCTGGTGAATGCGGAGAGCAGGTGCTGCCGGTTGTACAGGAGCGCGAAGGCAGCGCCCTCCTCCGGCAGGATCATCATATCGGCATGGAACGTCGGCACATCGCCGCTGTGTTCGTAGATGGGCGTGCCGTCGCTCAACTGGCCTACGAACCACCCCATCCCGTAGTCGCTGTCAAGCTCTGGCGGTGGACTGAACAGCAAATCCCGTGACGCAGCGCTCAGGACAGCGGGTTCGTCTTGCAGGAACAGGCGCAGGAATGCGCCCATGTCGCGCCCGCTGGCGATGATGCCGCCCGACGGCGCGGCTACGGTCTGCGGCGGATATGCCACCGGGAGGCCAAAAGGCAGGATGTGCCCCTGCGCCAGCCGCTCAACCGTTTCCGGCGCGGGGCTGTGCGCCAGCGCGTCCGGCATTTCCAGTGGATCAAACAGGTTGGCGCGCAGGTAGTCGGCGTAGCTTTCACCGGTGACGACTTCGATCAGGTGGCCGAGCACGTCGTAATTGGAGTTGAAGTAAGCAAAAGCCGCCCCCGGTTCTGCTGTGTGCCGCGCCGACGCCAGGCCTGCGACCAGCGCCGCTAAGTCTGTCTGGTTATCGTCTCTGGCGTAACCCTGATCGGAAAGCCCGCTGGTGTGGTTGAGCAGGTGACGCACTGTGATGCGGCTGGCCTGTTCAGCGTCCTGCGTGGTGAAGGAGGGGATATAGGTCTGCACAGGCGTATCGAGGTCAACCAGCCCCGCGTCTGCCAGCTGCATGACAGCAGCAGCCGTCATCGCTTTAGAGAGCGACCCGACGTAGAAGCGCGTCTGGGGCGTGACGCCCTCGCCGTAGGTGCGGATATCCACATTCCCGCCGGCATCTACCAGCGCAAAGGTCAGCCCCGGCACGCGCTGGGCAGCGACCTGAAATTGAAGATAGCTGTCTAATGCATCGCTGACGGTTTGAGCGCTCACCGGCAGGGTGATACCTGTCAGCAGGGCGGCAAGCACGGTGAAACGCACTATGAACTTTAGCGTGAGGGAGCGACTCACAAGCGCATCCTTTCAACTGTTCTTCAATTGACCTATACGCTGGTGGTCAAAACTTGGTTTCGCGCCGCGCGCCGTAAAATGGCGATGACCCACACAATCACCACCCCGCTGATGATGGCGCTGCCCGTGCCTTCTGCGACCGGCGAGGCGCTCACGAAATCGAACAGGCCGTGCCACAGCGCCACCAGCAGGATGCTGTGCCCGCTTCCGCGATACATCCACGAGAGCAGGATGGCCCCCATCGTAATGCTGGCGATATAGCCGACAAACCCGCCCGCGCCCAGCGCGATGAAGTTCTCTTTGTAGAAGAAGTACGGCAGATGCCACAGCCCCCACAGCACGCCGATGATGACTGCCGCCCGCACCCATCCGCCCTGCTCCATGCGGTGGAAGGCGAAGCCGCGCCAGCCGATTTCCTCGCCGAAGCCGTATGTAGCGATCCACAGCGCCAGCGCCGCCAGCACGCCGATGCTGCCCAGATAATCAACCTCGCCGAACAATCCCAATTCCGGCAGGGCGCCGCTGCTCAGCGCGTAGACGATAACGGCCGCCAGTCCCAATGCCAGCGGCGTTGCCAACCCAATCAGCCACCAGCGCCAGCCGACGTTAACGCGGACGACCCGCCGCCACAGGTCAGCCAGCCCCGCCCGCCCGCTGATGATGGCCGTCACGATGAGCGCGGCAGCCGCCGGGCCAAACGCGCTGACGTAGTGCAAGCTCTTCGGCACGCTGACCGCGCCGTGATGGTCGGCGATCAGCAAGCCGCCAATCGTCCACGAAAAGGCGTAGGCAATGACGAAAAACGCCGGGATGGGGTAACGCTGGATAAGGTTTTGCCGGTGTGTGATTGATTGCGTCGTCATGACCTCACCTCATTTTTCTCCTGATAATCGCGTACCAGATGCTTGCCACCGTAACGCCACAGCACCAGCGCCAGCACGCCGATGAGGATAAAGCTGTTGTAGGTGAAAATCTCTGAAGGCATGACGAAGATGCGGCTGGTCAGGTTGATGGAGAAGTGCAGGAGGATGATCGCCAGCACACTACGGGCGTTGTTGTTGTACACCCAGGTGAACAGCACCGAGTAGATGATGACCACGTACAAATAGCCCATCAGGAATACCGGATCGTGTCCATTCTCGTACAGGAACGACCCCACAACCGCCAGCAGGGGCAGATGCCACGCCCACCAGATGACGCCCAGAATCACGCTGGACACGAACGCGCTGTATCGCGCCTGCAACCAGTCCAGCGCGTAATCGCGCCAGCCGAGTTCTTCGGAGAACGGGCCGAAGATGAACACGAAGATGACCGTCGTCACCAGTATGCCCGGATTCCGTAGCATCTCCATCAGCGGCGAAGCGTCCAGTTCGATGCCAGCCAGCAGAAAGGTGAGCAGTACGGTCGCGGGATAGAGGAACAAAATCGGCAAGAACCAGATTATCCCGATGCGGCGCAGGTCAAACACGCGCCGCCAGTAATCGCGGATGAAGGCCTGATCATTAGTGCGGTAGACCATGATGATGCCGGCAATCGCGGGGCCAAAGCCGCCCAGCACCGCCACGATGCCGGCCTCCAGGTCGGTGAAGATATTCCGCCCGGTCAGCGCGACGAAGAACCAGCACGTCCATGAAATGCCAAAGGCGATGGCGATAAACCGCCACGGGAACTTGTCCGTCAGTTGCTTCGGTATGGCGATGGGTAAACTGATCTCAGATGCCATAATACGACCTCGCTTTTATAGGACTGTACATATATAATATCTATCATCTATGCTGTCCGTCGCGTGTCATTTGCGACCCCGCGCCATGACAAACGTCACTATTCGGAGAAATCACCATGTCCCTTTCGCACGCGATTCTCGGTCTGCTCACTGTCACCCCGATGACCGGCTACGAACTCAAGACGCAGGCATTCGACAACACCATCGCCCACTTCTGGCAGGCAGATCAGACACAGATTTACCGCACACTGGCAGCGATGGCGGAGTCTGGTTGGGTGGAAAGCACGCTAGAAATTCAGCAGGATCGCCCCAACCGCAAGGTGTATCACATCACCGACGCGGGGCGAGAAGAACTGCGCCGCTGGCTGCGCACCGAGCAGCCTTTGCCCGTCTACCGCGAACCGTTCCTAGTACAGATGTTCTTCGCCGGGGAGCTGGACACACAGACGATTCTGGCGCACATCGCTCAGCAGCGGACAGGCCATGAAGCGCGCCTGGCGCACTACGAAAGCATCTCGATACCCTTACCCGATGACCCCGAACTCGCCCGCAAGCGCATCTTCTGGAGGCTGACGCTGGAGATGGGCATGGCGACGGAACGGGCATATATCGACTGGCTGGATCACTGCGAAGCAGTCGTGCGGGGCATGAACTGGTCACCCCTGTGCGAGAAACAGGCAAGCGCGCCGCGCCTGCGTTACAATAAGAAAACAGGATGATGGACAAGCTGTGCGCAAGGGAGGCGCGGCAGTGGCCGAAACGGAACGCCAACTCCACGCCGTGGTGCACGGGCGGGTGCAGGGCGTCAACTTTCGCTATTACACGCGGCAAACCGCCAGCCAGCTTGACCTCACCGGTTGGGTGCGCAACCGGCCCGACCGCACTGTCGAAGTGGTGGCCGAGGGGACGCCAGCCGCGCTGGAGCGCCTGCTGGCCTTTCTGCACACCGGCCCGCCCAGCGCGCACGTCACGCGCGTTGACGTCGAGTGGCGAGCGGCCAGTGGCGCGTTTGATCGCTTCGAGATTCGCTGAGAAGATTAATTACCCTCATCCCCGCCGCGCCAGGCGCGTCTCCTCATTCCCACTTGGAGAGGGGCTGGGGTTGAAATAAGCGACGACTGGAGACTTAAAAAATGAGCGACTTATTCCAAAGCAAGGGCGGGCCGGACTCAGTAAATGTGGAGCAGGCCATCGGCTACCAGTTCGCGCCGCAGACGCAAACCTACACCAGCCGCGACGCCATCATCTACGCGCTGGGCGTGGGCGCGGGCAGCGACCCGCTCGACCGCGACGACCTGCGTTTTGTCTACGAGCTGCACCCCGACGGCTTCCGCGTGCTGCCCACCTACCCAGTGACGTTCCCGTTCAGCATCCTCTACCAGATCGGCAGCGTGCCGGGGATGAATTTCAACCCGATGATGCTGGTGCATGGCGAACAGTTCACCGAGCTGCGCGCCCCGCTGCCGGAACAGGCCACTATCACCACCAGCGGCGCGATCGTCAGCGTGTACGACAAGGGCAGCGGCGCGCTGCTGGTCATCGAGGCGACCACCGCTGACGATGCCGGGCGCGAGCTGGCCTTCAGCCGCATGGGCGCGTTCATTCGCGGCCTGGGCGGCTTTGGCGGCGAGCGCGGCCCGTCGCAGAAGCCGACAGACCCGCCCGACCGCCAGCCCGACGCCGTTCACCAGCAGGCTACTCGGCCCGACCAGGCGCTGCTCTACCGGCTCTCCGGCGACCCAAACCCGCTCCATGCCGACCCGATGATGGCGGCCCTCGGCGGCTTCGACCGGCCCATCCTGCACGGCCTGTGCTCGCTGGGGTTCGCCGGGCGGGCCGTTCTCAAGCACTTCTGCGCTAACGACCCGGCCCGCTTCCGCAGCGTGAGCGTGCGCTTCAGCAAGCCGGTGTTTCCCGGCGAGACGCTCGTCACAGAAATGTGGCGCCAGGGCGAGAGCCGCGTGCTGTTCCGCACCAGTGTAACTGAGCGCGGCGAGGTGGTGCTGGCCGGCGGCGTGGTCGAGTTAAACGGCTGATTTTGGCGCGATCTCCGGCGGCAGGCGCTCCAGGTCGAACGTGTCGGTCACGCGGCAGTAGCCGGCTCCGGTCAGGCGGCCGATGGGCCGGAAGGCCGCCAGGTCAATGTAGTTGCCCTCGCGGAAGATCGAGTCGTCGTAGTGCATCAGCAGCACCGTGCCGATCACGACGTAGCCGCCCCCGACCGCCTCGCTAATCGTGACGATCTCGCGCACGCGGCACTCGAAGTAGGCAGGCGTCTCGGCCACGTGCGGCACGCTGACTGTCCTGCCGGGCGCTGGCGTCAGGCCGGCCCGCTCGAACTCGTCCACCTCCGGCGGCAGCTCGGTGGCGGTGATGTTCATGGCCTCGGCCAGCGCCTCCGTGACGAAATTGACCACAAACTCGCCGGTGGCCTTCAGGTTGTTATACGTGTCCTTGGGCGCGCCAGTGCCGGCGCGGATGCTGGGGCAGAACAGCAGCGTTGGCGGTTTGGCGCAAACCGGCGTGAAGAAGCTGAACGGGGCCAGGTTGAGCCGCCCGTCTGGGCTGATTGTGCTCACCCAGGCGATGGGGCGCGGCACGGCGGTTGCCGTGAACAGTTTGTAGACCTGCTGGTGCGGGTAGTTATTCGGGTCAATATCCACTTTGTGCTCCTGCTTGGTGTGTGCGCAGTTCAAACGTTCAACCAGATTGCAGCAGGCGCGGCATGATGCGATCCATCAGCAGCGCCGTCTCCTCCAGGGACTGGAAATCGTCGGCAAACGACAGCACGTTGAGCTGTGGGTCGAAGCTCCAGAAGCCGGCGATGTCGTACAGATAGCGGATGTAGGTGTAGCAGATGCCCAGCACCGCCCGCGAGTACACACTGTAGGCCATGTACGGGAAAAAGAGGATCACGCCCCGGTCGTGCAGGTAGAGTGTGATGCCCAGTTCAGCGTTGGGAAAGCGCAGCTCCACGTCCTCGCCTGGCCCCGGCTCGGCCAGCAGCGTGGGATCGAGCAGCAGCATGCGGCGGGCCAGGGCGCGCGGCTTGATCTTGCGCACCGGCCAGAAGCGCTCCGGCTGGCTTAGGCTTTGGCCGTGCTCAAACAGCCACTCGATCATGGACGGCGTGAGCTGGCCGGTCTTGGGCACGTAAAGGTGAATCTCGTAGATCATCGGCGCGTCCGTGCGGCTTCGCTTGCTCACAGTATAGCGACAATCGGGCCGCGCCGCGGCTGCCTTCCGCCACCATCGCCAGCGCCTCCCGTTTGAACTCGTCGCTGCATTTCTTGCAGCCTATCGTTCACTCCTTACGCTCAGTCTATCGGACATTCCTGGTCTTCGCCAAACTGTAAGGTCACTTTTTCACCGCTTCTCTTTGTGTAACCCCTTGCCGCCGTCAGGCGTTCTGCTACACTGATGCGCGGACTGCGCCGGAAGGAGACGCCCGCTTGAACTGGATGCTGCTCACGCTCGGCCTGCTGGCCGCGCTGGCCGCCGCCTGCACCCCCCAGAACGAGATCGAACTGACGCTGGTGGCGCAAAACGTGTCGCTGAACACGCAGATCGCCGCCGTGCGCCAGACAGCCACCGTAGACGCCGACCGCCTGCAGGTCACGGTGGAGTACATGAACACGCTGGTGGCGCAGGCCCAGGAGCAGCGCAGCCAGCTCCAGGCCACGCTGATCGCGCGCGGGGCCGACCCGGCCGCCGTTGGCGTCAACATCACACCGCTGGCGCCTCAGCCCTCTCCGCTGCCCGCCGCCGGCGCCGCCGGCGCTGCTGGCGCGGTCGTCGTGCCGCCGCCCGCCCCTGGCGACGTGCCGGTGACGCCCTTCAGCGCTGAAAACGCGCCTGTCACCAGCGCCGCCCCGGCGCTGGCCAACATCGTCACGGCGACCGGCGTGGGCCAGGACGACTGCGCGGTGGGCGTCACGTCGGTCTTCAGCGCCAGCAGCGAGCGTATCTACGTCGTGGCCACCGCCTACAACATCCAGCCCGGCACGCTCATCCTGTCGCGCTGGTTCCAGGAGGGCCGCCAGGTCGTCACGCACGACTTTACACCTAATTTTGAGATCAACAACGCCTGCATCTGGTTCTTCATTGACCAGACCGACGCGCCGTTCACGCCGGGGAACTGGGCGGTGGACCTGGAGATCAACGGCGCTGTCGTCGGCCCGTCTACGCGCTTCAGCGTGCAGTGAGCACCCCGCAACCAGCGCCCGCCGCGCCGCGTATTAACAGCAGCACAGCACAAAACAAGCCGCCGCATACGGCAGGAGACCCACCTGTGAACATCAGCGTCACCTGGAACACGCCCTCAATTATTCTGCTGCAGTTCACTCCGGGCTGGACGTGGAACGACCTGTACGCCGCCATCAAACAAGCGGATACGCTCATCGCCAGCGCGGAGCACACTGTCCACCTGGTGATTGACCTCACCCGCGCCGGCCGCATCCCCGGCGATTTCATGCGCATAGCCGGCGACGTATTCGCCAGCGGCGCGGCCCGCCCTAACGAAGGGCAGCGGGTGGTCGTAGGGGCCAGCGCCCTGATCCGCGCCGGCTACGGCGCGCTGGCGCGCGTTTACGGCGGCGACCTGCGCGCCCGCCCGTTCCACTTCACCAGCTCGCTGGAAGAGGCCCACACCCTGCTCAAAGGCGCAGGCTGACCCTGCCCGTTTTGTGGGTAGCGCCCGCGCGCGTGTTCTGAAATTTGACGCGCGCGGTCGGCCGTCTTGCGGCTAAAATAAGCCGCTGTCGTCAGTCAACTAACCGACACAGGCGCAGTTTATGACAGTTACGGTTAATTGGGACAGCAAACTTGAGCGAGTCGTTTTCTACCGTTTCGATGGGCGATGGGCCTGGGATGACTTTCTGCGGGCGTTCGCCCGCGAGCTGGAGCTGGCTGCCAGCCTGAGCGGCGCGCGCTACGACGTGCTGGCCGAGATGACGCGCGATACACGCCTGCCGGCGGGGCCGGCCATCGCCTATGTGTACGGCGTGTACCGGCGCTACCCGGCCAACTGGGGCATCACCGCGGTGGCCGCACCCAACCCATTCATCCGCGCCGTGTTTAACGTCTGGCTCACCGTCCATCCAGACACCCGGCCGCGCTTCTTTGTGGTGGACGACCTGGAGGCGGCGCGCGAGGTCATCCAGGGCAGCCGCAGCGCACCAGCCGCCAGCGGCGCCGGCTACCAGTCCAGGTGATAGAGCGCGCTGGGCCGGTCGGCAGGCCACACCACGGTGTACGGCTTGCCATCGGCGTAGAAGGTGTTGAGCTGGATTTCGCCGGTCGTCAGCGCGTAAACGCTGATGGCATGCCCGGTAAACGGATTGGCCGCCTGTGCCAGCAGCGTGTTGCTGGTGGGTGTGCCGGCCGCCGCAATTTCCTCATCGCTCAGCCGCAGAGTCAAGTAGCCGCGGCCTGTCTGCGGGTCTACGCTGTAAACGTCCAGCGAGCCAGTGTAGATGGCCACTGGCGCGGCGCAGTCCAGCGCCGGATCGTTGTTGATACGCCCGTCCTGCAAATTGGGGCACGGCGGCAGCGAGACGACGCGCGAGGCCGGCGGCGTGGCGGCAGCCGGCAGGCCGCAGCTCACGGCGACCGTGATCGTGCCGCTGCCTGTCTCAGCCACTTCAAGCAGCCGAAATATGCTGCCCGTAATGGTGTAAACATAGACGAATGGGAAGCTGGACGATGTCACCAGCGGCGTCAGCGGGAACGGCGTGCCTTCGCTCAGTTGGAACACGGCCGGTGGCGCGCCGCTGACTTGGAAGGTCAGGATTTCGCCGGTGTTGAACACCGCGCCGTAAGACGCGCTGTTAAACGAAAATGACCCGTTCAGGGGCGAAGCGCCGATGTTGGCGCACCCCACGCTCAACGCCTGCGCGCTGGCAGCGGCCGCGGCCGCAAGCAGCAGCAGCACCACCACAACCACCACTACTACGCGACTCTCCCCGGCTTTCACTGTCAGCTCTCCTCTGCGCGTTTCGGCAATCCTTAACACATATGTGTCTGTAGTATACTGAAATTTAGCGCGGCTGGCACAGAACAGCGCGCTTCAGCCGGTGGACGGGCGCAGGCGGCGCGCCGTGCGACAATCGCCGCAGCGCAGATGCGCGCAGGCCCGGCCTGCACAGGAGAACACTATGGAAATCAACTTGTCCGACACGCTGACGCAGCTCCTGCAGCTCAGCGGCCAGCTTTTACTGCCGACCGCGGCGCTGCTGCGCGCCCTTTACGCCGGGCTGCGCGGCCGGCTGCCCGACGGCGTGGTACAGATCGTCGCGGCCAGCCTGTTCGCCGGGCTGACCGCCATCGCCAACAACGAATCGTTTGACCTGCGCACGGTGGTGATAGACATCACCAGCAACGCCGCGTTCACCGCCGGCGTGCTCAGCTTCATCTTGGTGTACCTGCTGCGCCAGCCGTTTCGCGGGCTGGTCGTGGACGGCGTCGTGGGCAGCGTGGCCAGCTTCGTCGCCTGGCTGGTGTGGACTCAGGTGCTGGGCAGCGGCTGGCCGTGGTGGACCGCGCCGCTGATCGCGGCGGCCGGCGCGGCGGCGTTCATCGGGCTGCGTTTCGGCCTGCGCCAATTAGCCCGCCTGCTGCGCATCGCCACCGTTCTGCTGGTCATCGGCGGGCTGGTGGTGCTGGTGGCGCTGGGCGCGCTGGCCGTTCAGATGCTGGGCGGCCAAGGGATTTTGTGACAAATCTTAAGCTGCGCTGCGCCGGTGAGCGGTTACACTAAAAAAGGTGTTTTGAAGAAACAAGCGGAAATGGGCAATATGAGCATCGAAGTCACCTGGGACGAGCAGAGCGAGAACGTCTTGCTGTACCGCTTCAGCGGCGTGTGGGATTGGCCGGATTTCACGCGCGCCATTGAGCGCAGCATAGAGCTGGCTCAGACGCTGAACGGCCAGCGCTACGACGTTATTGGCTGTTTTCTGGCAAGTTCGCGCGTGCCGGCTGGCGCTGGCATCAGCTACGTGTACAGCGCGTTCAAGCGCAAACCGGCCAACTGCGGCGTCACAGTGGTGGTGACGCGCAGCGCCTTTGTGCGCTCCTTGGTGGAAATTTTGGGCAGGGTGTACCCGGAAACGCGGCGCGCCTTCACCGTCGCATCCACGCTGGAAGAGGCGCGCGCGCTGATTGCGCGGGTGCGCGAAACCCCCAGCGAACCAGCGTGACACGCCCGCAGCGGCGCGCCATCCGGCTAAACATCACTGGAGGGGGAATTATGGGCATTGATTATTCCTGGGACAGCGGCGGCGCGCGCATCTGCCGGATGCACTTCCCCAATCAGTGGACGTGGGACGAGTTCCTGCGCGTGGTGGAACAGGTGGGGGACGATGGTCGTCAGTTCGAGGAGCGCTACGACGTGATCGCCGACTTCCTCGAAAGCCCGCGCCTGCCGCCCGGCTCTGGCATCACGCACGCCTACGCTGTGTTCCGGCGCAGGCCGCCCAACGCTGGCCTGACCGTGGTTGTCACGCGCAGCGCCTTTGTGCGCTCCCTGGTGAAGATTTTGGGCAGGGTGTACCCGGAAACGCGGCGCGCCTTCACCGTCGCATCCACGCTGGAAGAGGCGCGCGCGCTGATCGCGCAGGCGCGCGCTGAAGCAGCCCGCCGCGAATAAACCCCGCCAGCCGCCGAACAGGGGTTGCATCCGCGCGCGCGTCGGCTAACATAGCTGGAACGCTCATCAGCGCGGGCGAGGCCAATGTCTGCAGACCTCTATCTGATTGTCGGCCTGGGCAACCCCGGCCCCAAATACGCGGCCACGCGCCACAACGTCGGCTGGCACGTGCTGGATGTGTTGGCCGCGCGCCACAGCCTGACGTTCAGCAAGGCCGAAAAGAAAGCCGTCACCGCCGCCGGCCAGATCGCCGGCCGCCGCGTCGTGCTGGCCAAGCCGCAGACGTTCATGAACCTGAGCGGCGAGGCCGTGCGCGGCCTGGTGGATTTCTACAAGATAGACCTGGCGCGCCTGCTGCTGATCGCCGACGACCTGGATATTCCGCTGGGCACGCTGCGCCTGCGCCCGGCGGGCGGCGCAGGCGGCCAGAAAGGCTTGGCCAGCGCCATCCAGCACCTGGGCACGCAGGACTTCAGCCGGCTGCGCTTCGGCATCGGCCGGCCCCCCGGCCGGATGGACCCTGCCGCTTACGTGCTGCAGCCTTTCACCGGCGACGACGCCATCTTGGCGCAGGAGGCGGCGGAGCGCGCCGCCGACGCCGTCGAGCTGTGGCTGCGCGAGGGCATCGAAGCGGCCATGTCGCGCTTCAACGGCGACATCCAAGACAAGACACCCCCGCCGCCCAGCGACCCGCAGGCCGACCTGGCGCTTTACCTGCGCGCCCACGAACTGAACCGCGCCGACCCCGGCCCGGTAGAGAAGATCATCGCCGCGCTCAAGCGCCTGGGCCGCGCTGACGAGCTGGCTGGCTGGCACGTCACGGCGGCTGATCTCTACGAAAGCCGCGCCGAGACGCGCCGCGCGCTCTCGCACTTGGAGCGCGCCGCCGCCCTGCGCCCGGCGGACATGGCCCTGCACACCCGCCTGGCGCAGGCTTACGAGCGCGCCGGCAGCGAGAAGAGGGCGATTCAGCACTACGTCCGTCTGGCGGAGCAGCTGGCGCGCCGGGGCGAGCCGCTGGCAGCGCTGCAGGCGGTGAGCGAGGCGCTGCGCCTCAACCCGCAGCACCCCGACGCCGTGCGCCTGCACGACACGCTGCGCCGCCAGATCACGTACTGAGGTTGCTACTGAAGGTGGTCGCCGGTATTATCAAACGAATCGGGTTAATCGTCGTGTGCGCTGCCGCGCTGCTGGCGCTGGCGGGCTGCCAGTCCACGCCGGCAGGCGGCCCCTCGCGCAGCGTATTCACGCGTCCGGCGCGCACGGTTTACTTCTTCCAGCACGGCGACGCCGCCACCTGGCAGGTGTTCACAACGCCGGATGAGGCGGCTCTGTTCCGCGTCAGCGATGGCGCGCTGGAGGGGGCAGTGCTGGCCGACCGCGGGTACATCTGGTCGCTCAACGGCGTCGAACACGACGACGTGATCGCCAGCGCTGCCGTTCAGCTCACGCAGGGCGCGCCGGGCAGCGCGCTGGGCCTGATCTGCCGAGCTGACGCGCACGGCAACGGCTACTACTTCCTGATCGCCAGCGACGGCACGTTTTCGATCAGCGTGGGCACCGACGCCCGCAATGACCTGTTCCAGCTCGTGCCCTGGCAGGCCAGCAGCGCCGTCCGGCCGGGAACACAGCCGAACACACTGCGCATCGTGTGCGTCGAAAACTATCTGGCGCTGTTCGTCAACGACGTCTTCGTCGCCGAGACGTTCGACGACGAATTCCGGCGCGGGCAGCTGGGCGCGGCGCTGGGCGCAGTCGAAACGACCGCCTGGGCGCGCTTCGACAACATCGCTGTTCAGCCGGCGTACATGGTCGGCGCGCGCTGAGGCCGCTACTGCGCCGGAATGATGATCTCCTGGCCCACGCTCAGCCGGTTCGGGTTCGGCAGTTGGTTGGCCGCCTGCAGCGCCGCAATGGTTGTGCCGAAGCGCAGGGCGATGCCGTACAGCGTGTCGCCCGGCTGTACGCGGTAGACCTGCTGCTGGCCTGGCACGGGTGGCACGGTGGGCGGGGCGCTGGTCGGAGGCGGCGCGGCTGCTGCCTCGCTGCCCGGCAGGCAGTCCGGCAGGCGCAGCACCTGGCCCGGCTGCAGGATGGGCGCTTCGCCGGTGAGGTCCGGGTTGGCCTGGCGCATGGCGGCCAGGCTGGTGTTGTTGTTGATGGCGATGCGGTACAGGTTGTCGCCGGGGCGCACAGTGTAGGTGCAGGCGCTCCCCGCGGCCAGCGCGGCGTCTGCGCCGCCCTCCACGGCAAAGGCGGTGGGCGTCACCAGGCCGGTGCTCTCCGCCGGCTGTAGGCCGGGCGGCGTGGCCGTCTCGAAAACCGGCCCCAGCGGGCTGGCTGGCGTGATGAACTGCCCTGGCGGAAGCGTCTCAACGGCGTTCTGGCCGCCGGCGGGTTGGGTTTCGACCGGCGGGCGCGTGGGCTGCATAAACACCGTGATCGGCAGCGCCGTGGGCGTTGTCAGCGCCTGCCCGGCGCTGTCGGGCGCGGGCACAATCACCTGCAGGCCGCCCGCACCGACGCTGTCGTCTGCCGCGCTGTCGCTCTCCGGCGCGCTCAGGTTGGAAGCTGGGGCCGGCTCTGGAGGCAGCGCTGTGCTGCTGGCCGGCTGGAACGACTCGCCCCGCTGCTGAAAGCAGCCGGTTAGCAGCGCCGGCAGCAGCAGCAGCAGCAAGCCGCGTTTCCATCGAAGTGCTGGGGGCATGTCCTCACCTCGCAGTCAAAGCTCTGCGTTTCATTTGAGAATACACCGAAGCGCGGCGATAGGCAATCGCGACCCCCGCGCGGCTTGGGCGGGGCCATCAGGCTCAAGGCCCCCTTGGGGCGCTGATGCGGCTGGTTACAGCGTGCGCAGCCTGAGAAGCCCCTCGCTTGCTGGGCGAGAAAGCGCTGCCCGCCCTGTGTTGGTGTTCTTGAGGTGGCCCCTGCGTAACCCTGCCTGTCTAACGAGCGGCGCATTCGTCCGATTGGCCGCTGCGCCATTCGGGAGCTTTGGCATCCAAGAAAGTGAGAAGCTCCGACCCCGCTGCTGTCAGGCAGTTTGACCACAAATCTAGACGTCTCAGGCTGCTGAGGCGGCTCAGCTCAGGCGGGATGCTCCCGCTCAGCTGGTTCCAGCTTAAATTCAGATGTTCCAGTTCGCTGA
This sequence comes from Anaerolineae bacterium, assembly GCA_034435995.1. Taxonomy (GTDB): domain Bacteria; phylum Chloroflexota; class Anaerolineae; order Aggregatilineales; family Phototrophicaceae; genus DAOTWC01. The sequence continues at coordinate 35,911 of DAOTWC010000171.1, forward strand.
GGTTGCCCAGCTCGGCGGGGATGCTCCCGCTCAGTTGATTGTTGTTCAAATCCAAGTAGTACAGGCTGCTGAGGCGGCCCAGCTCAGGCGGGATGCTCCCGCTAAGCTGGTTCCAGCTCAAATTCAAGTAGCGCAGGCGGCTGAGGTTGCCCAGTTCAGGCGGGATGCTCCCGCTCAGCTCACCGTCCAAAATCAGGCTCTCCAGGCTGCTGAGGCGGCCCAGCTCGGGCGGGATGCTGCCGCTCACGCTGCCGCCCACTTCCAAGCTCCGCAGGTTGCTGAGGCGGCCCAGCTCGGGCGGGATGCTGCCGCTCAGCGGGTTCGCGCTCAAATTCAAGGTTTGCAGGCTGCTGAGGCGGCTCAGCTCGGGCGGGATGCTGCCGCTCAGCCCGTTCCAGCTCAAATTCAAGTACTGGAGGCTGCTGAGACTGCTCAGCTCGGTGGGGATGCTGCCGCTCAGCTCGTTCCAGCTCAGATTCAAGTAGCGCAGGCGGCTGAGGCGGCTCAGCTCGGCGGGGATGCTCCCGCTCAGCTGGTTCCGGCTCAAATCCAAGGTTTGCAGTTCGCTGAGGCTGCTCAGCTCGGGCGGGATGCTCCCGTCCAATCCATTTTCCTGCAAATCTAGAACTTGCAGTTCGCTGAGGCGGCCCAGCTCGGGCGGGATGCTCCCTCTCAGCCGGTTCCGGCCCAAATTCAAGTACTGGAGGCTGCTGAGGCGGCCCAGCTCGGGCGGGATGCTCCCGATCAGCCGGTTCCAGCTCAAATTCAAGTACTGGAGGCTGCTGAGGCGGCTCAGCTCGGGCGGGATGCTCCCGATCAGCCGGTTCTGGCTCAAATCCAAGGTTCGCAGGTTGCTGAGGCGGCCCAGCTCGGGCGGGATGCTCCCGCTCAATTCACTGCTGCTCAAATTTAGGCTTGTAACGACATCGTTTTGACAGGTGACCCCGACCCAACTGCACAGCGGCTGTGTCCGTTTCCACTTCTCGCCTAAATTCGAGCTGCGGGCGCTCTCGTAGAGCGCGACGAGGGCTTCGCACTCAACCTGCGGGACGTCGGTCTGTTCTGCGCAGAAGGCCGCGCTGACTTGGGTCAGGTCGAGAAACAGTCGTATGCCGAGTGCCAGGGCCGATGCGCCCAAGATAAACACCGCTGCGAGGATGACCGTGCGTTTTCTGGGTGTCAGGTGGTTCATAGCGGCATCTCAATTTGAAATTGGCTAACTGTAGAAAGCGTGAAAGGCGTGGAAGTGAACTATCCGCCGCTCTGCGTCTCATTCGAAGATACACCGAAGCGCGGCGGTAAGCAATCGCGACCCCCGCACGGGTGGGAGTAGATAATAATTTCTTAATAATGTCTTATAGTGTGGTGTAAATTGCGAAGGGGCATACGCACCAATTTTAAGGAGGAGGGCAGCCTGGCGATGTCATCCGCCGCATACTGGCCGCCGCTGCTCGTATTTCGCTTCCTTTTCATGTTCATGCCGTCTGAATGTCAACCGAAAACGATACGCTGCCATTAAGCAGCGGGAGCCTTGTGCAGCCCCACCCCACGCCGCTACAATCCGCACCGCTGTCTTTTCGTGTCCTGTCTCCAGGCCGGCCATGATGCCCAATTCCCGCCTGCGTGTCCTGCGCCTGCACGGTGCTGTGCTCGCGGTTTACCTGCTGATCGCCCTGATCGTCACCTGGCCGCTGCTGCCCAACATCGGCACGCACTTGGTGGGCTTCCCGTATGGCGACGCGGGCGAGATGGCCCGCCATATCTGGTGGTTCAATCACGCGCTGCGGGCCGGACAGGCGCCGTTTTTCCAGCCGCTGCTGGCTTACCCCGACGGGATGCCGGGCGGAGTGCTGTTTTGGTCGCACCCGCAGCAGTTCTTCCCGGCCTGGCTGCTGGCGTTCGCGCTGCCGCTGCCTGCTGCTGCCAACTTGTCGCTGCTGCTGTACATGGCGCTCAACGGCTGGGCGATGTGGCTGTTGGCGCGCCACCTGCTGGGCACAGACGGCGGCCCGGCGCTGCTGGCTGGGCTGGTTTATATGGCCGCGCCTGCGTTTCAGACACACTTAGCTGGCGGCCACGCCGGACTGATGGTCGGCTGGCCGCTGCCGCTGTACGCCTGGGCGCTGCTGCGCCTGCGCGAGCAGCCATCGTCCCGTCGGGCGCTGCCCGCGGCGCTGTTTTTCCTGCTCAGCGCCACCGGCCACACGCTGCAGATCATCTACGCCGTGCTGCCGGTAACGGCCACAGCCCTTCTTCTCCTGCTGCTGCGGCGCGAGTGGCGCGCGCTGGCCTGGAGCGCAGCGGCGGTGGGCGGCGGCGCGGCGGCGCTGGCGCTGTTCCTGCTGCCGGTGGCCGCCGAGACGTTTGGCACGGCGGCCTACACCGAAGAGGGCGGTTTCGTGCGCTACAGCGCCGACCTGCTGGCGATCATCACGCCGTCTTTTTTTCACCCCGTCTACGGCGCGCTCGACTTTCCACGGCGCGTGCTGGGCGTCAACCTGGAGGAGGGCACGCTCTACGCCGGTCTGGCCGCCGGCGCGCTGGCGCTGATCGGCGCGCGGCGCTGGCCGCGCGCGCGCGGCTGGCTGCTGCTGGCGCTGATCGCCTGGCTGGGGGCGCTGGGGCCGCTGCTCAAGGTCTTTGACACGCCGCTGCGCCTAATGATCGGCGGCTGGGAGACGTTCGTGGCGCTGCCCTGGGCGCTGCTGCAGAGCCTGCCCGGCTTCAGCTTGGCGCGCACGCCGGGACGCGCCAGCTTCGCGCTGGCGCTGGCAGTGGCGGCGCTGGCCGGGTTCGGCGCGCTGGCGCTGTGGCAGCGCGCCGGGCGCGTCAGCGTGCGGCGCGGCCTGTTTGTCGCGCTGGCAGCCCTCATCCTGTTCGACTATCAGATGTACTGGCCGCTGCCGCTGACCCCGGCGGATATTCCTCAGGCGGTGCACGAACTGGCCGGGCGCGACGATGTGCGCGCCGTGCTGAACATCCCCTGGAGCAGCACCGTTGCCGCGAAAGACGCGCTTTACTTGCAGACGGCGCATCAGCGCCCGCTGGTCGCCGGCCATGTGACGCGCAGCACGCCAGTCAGCCCGGCCAAGCTGACGCTGCTGGAGCAGACGCTGGACGCCGCGCTGCTGGACGCCGCCGGCGCAGACGTGGTGATCGTCCACCG
>DAOTWC010000172.1:0-3602 GCA_034435995.1 Anaerolineae bacterium
CGGCGAGCGGGTGGCAGCGCTGAACGCCATCGCGCGCTATACCGATCTGGTCGAGGCTGGCGTGAACTGAGCGCCGTAATCTGCCGCGCCGCCGGGGCTTGAACGCCCTTCTAAACGGCCCCGGCGGCGCTGCTACACGGTAAACAGCCAAGGAAAAGAACTTTGCTTTAAAAAGAAGGTGGCGCAAACCGCGAAATCGGCCCGTCCGGTTCACATCCTGAACACGCCGTAATGTGTGGGCTGCGGCGGGGCATTGAGGCACGCGCTGAGCGCCAAGGCCAGTACGCGGCGCGTCTCTGGCGGGTCAAGAATGCCGTCGTCCCACAGGCGGGCGGTGGCGTAGTAGGGGCTGCCCTCACGTTCGTACTTGTCGAGAATTGGCTGTTTGAAGGCCGCCTGCGCTGCCGGCGTCATATCCGGCAGGCCCTGGCGCGCGAGCTGCTCGCGTTTGACGGCCAGCAGCACGTTGGCAGCCTGCTCGCCGCCCATCACGCTGATGCGGCTGTTGGGCCACATCCACAGGAAACGCGGCCCGTAGGCGCGGCCGCACATGCCGTAGTTGCCTGCGCCAAAGCTGCCGCCAATGATGACGGTCAGCTTCGGCACGGCTGCGTTGGCCACGGCATGCACCATCTTCGCGCCGTCTTTGGCGATGCCGCCGTGTTCGTAAGACTTGCCCACCATGAAGCCGGTGATGTTCTGCAGGAACAGCAGCGGAACCCCGCGCGCGGCGCACAGCTCGACAAAGTGCGCGCCCTTGAGCGCGCTCTCGCTGAACAGCACACCGTTGTTGGCGACGATCCCCACCGGCAGACCTTCAACGCGGGCGAAGCCGGTGACGAGCGTCGTGCCGTAGTTGGCCTTGAACTCGCGCAGGCGGCTGCCGTCCACGATGCGGGCAATGACCTCGCGCACATCATAAGTCTCGCGGAAGGTGGTGGGGATGATGCCGTACAGGTCATCGGGGTTGTACAGCGGCGGCTCCGGCACAGCCGTTTCGAGCGCGATCGTCTTGCGCCGGTTGAGCGTCGCCACGATGCCGCGCACGATCTCCAGCGCGTGATCATCGTCTTCGGCGAAGTGATCGGCCACGCCGGAAATGTGCGTGTGCACACGCGCGCCGCCCAGCTCTTCAGCGCTCACGTCTTCGCCGGTGGCGGCCTTGACCAGCGGCGGCCCGCCCAGGAAAATCGTGCCGGTCTGGTTGACAATTACCGTTTCGTCGGACATGGCCGGAACATACGCGCCGCCGGCGGTGCAGCTTCCCATCACAGCGCTGATCTGCGGGATGCCCGCCGCGCTCATCACTGCCTGGTTGTAGAAGATGCGCCCGAAGTCGTCGGCGTCGGGGAACACTTCATCCTGCATGGGCAAGAATGCGCCGCCGCTGTCTACCAGGTAGATGCACGGCAGGTGGTTTTCCAGCGCGATCTGCTGGGCGCGCAGGTGTTTTTTCACCGTTAACGGGAAATACGTGCCACCCTTGACCGTCGCGTCGTTGGCGACGACCATGCACTCTAGGCCGCTGACGCGCCCGATGCCGGTCACGATGCCCGCCGCCGGCGCGCCGCCGTCGTACATCTCCCAGGCGGCCAGCGGCGCGATCTCTAGAAACGGCGAGCCGGGGTCGAGCAGGCGGTTCACCCGCTCGCGCACGAACAGCTTGCCCTGCTCACGGTGGCGCTGCTGATACTGTTCGCCGCCACCGGCGCGCACCAACGCCAACCGCTCGCGCAGCTCTGCGGCTAAGGCGCGGTTGTGCGCGGCATTGTGGCGAAAGCGTTCGTCGTTCGGGTTGATGTGCGTTTCAAGCGTGTCCATCGGGAGTCGTCCGCCCACAGTCGTCAATCGAAAGCTGCGCGTAACCCCCTCTCCAAACGGAAAGAGGCGACAGTAAATTTAGACGGGAGGGAAGGTCGCCAGAAGGGCTAGCCGCAATCCACGTGCGCTGCATACATTCCCAACCCGTATGCTTGGGTTCTTTGGTGGTCAGCGCCCACGGTCCACGCTTCTTATTGTAGATTGTAGAACTATCCGGCTGAACCTTCAACTTGAGCAGACAAAACAAAAGCCAGCAAAGCTTACCCGCTGGCGAATGCTTGGATTGGCTCTGAGATTGTGGGCCCAGCAGGATTCGAACCTGCAACCGAGCGGTTATGAGCCGCGCGCTCTGCCGTTGAGCTATAGGCCCGAAAATCATCTGTGAGCGGGCAACGGGATTCGAACCCGTGACTGAACCTTGGAAGGGTTTTATGTTACCACTACACCATGCCCGCGTATCCAAGGTCGGGGCGCCCGGATTTGAACCGGGGACCTCACGCTCCCAAAGCGTGCGCGCTAACCGGACTGCGCTACGCCCCGCTTGGTGCAGATGCGCGCCCGCAGCGCGCAGTTGCTGTACGCACAGCTTAGTATATCACCAGCCGCACGCAGCGTAAACCTCATTTCCGCTGCGGACGGCCTTGGTTGAAGAACGCCATCCAGGCATCAACGTCGTTGGGCGACACCTGCACGTCAGAGGCTTCGCCGGGATCGGTATCAGCAGGCGCAGCCGCCGGCTGTGGACTGCCCAGCAGCGCCGCAAAGTCCGCAGACGCCATCACCGCCATTTTGTTGCGCCGCGCCGCCGCCAGCACATCGCGGTCAGACGAGACAACCGTCCAGCGCGCCTTGTCTTCAGCGTGCCCGATGCGCTCGATCATCACCAGATCGGCGCTGGAGCGCAGTGGCGCAAACACGACCTGCACCTGTTTGGTGGACATGCGCGAGAGACCGCCGGGCACGCCGTGGTCGAACACGACCACGCACTTTTGCCGTGTGCGCGCGTTAAACGCTATCAGCTTCTGTACCAAAAGGGCTTCGTCGTTGGGGTCATCCAGCGAAACATCTGGCATCTGGCCAATCACATTGTGGCCGTCAATGAGGTAGGGCATAGCTGCCGCCCTTTCGCTTTTGCATAAGTATACTGCGCTACAGCGAAATGGAGCTTAACGTCGTGTTAAAGCGGCTGTGCGCCCCCCAGCTCGTTTAGGCGCGCTGGCGCAGGAGCAGCGCCGAAAAGATGCCGGCGATATTCCAGGCGTCATCGCCGCCGCGATGAAGCGTGCCCTCTAGATCGCGCCCCAGCATCTCCAGCGCGCGCGTCATACCCACTTCGTAAGGCAGGGCGTAGAACAGCGCAAACAGGCTCTTGATATTGATGTGGCTGGCGCTGAACGGGTACTCGATGCCGCGCGCTTCGCACTGGCGCTGGAAAATCGTGCGGTCATAGTCGCCGTAGCTGGCCCAGATCCGCTTGCGCGAGAGGAATTCGCGCTCCAGCACTGCACAGGCCTTTTCAAACGACACGCCGTGTTTGCTCACCTGCTTCTGCGTCAGGCCAGTAAGCTGCGTGCAGAACTCGCCGATCTTTGAGCGCTCAGGCTTGACGAGAATGCTGTGCTTCTCTAACCGCTCCCCAGAGATCACGTCAAGTGTGCAGATGCCAATCTCGATGATCTCGCTTTCCTCGCCCTCAGGCGGTGAACCGGGCCAACAGGTCGCTTCGACATCCACAACGAGTATCTGATCCAGTTTGCGAGTCACGACGCGCATCCTCGCCA
>DAOTWC010000173.1:0-1595 GCA_034435995.1 Anaerolineae bacterium
ACGCATTCCACTCAGAGCCATCAATGTTGACAACTTGTTTCAGAGATTGTATAATGGTGAAAATTATTTTCAGAATACGGTAGCTCAGTTTTATGCTAAACCAGAACAATCACGAGCGTGGTGCTTTATCAGTCATCTCAGATGCGCTGCCCCGGCTGAAAGGCACAACGCAGAAGATTGCAGAGTTCATTCTTAACTCTCCCCAAGAGACAATCAACCTGACCGTTACGGAGCTGGGCGCACGTGTGGGGGTGAGCGAGGCAAGCGTCGTGCGCTTTGCCCAGTTGCTCGGCTACTCCGGTTTTCACGCTATGAAGATCCGCCTGGCTGAAGATATTGTCTCACCAATGCTGATTGTCCACGAGGACCTGAAGCCGGACGACACACCAGCCACTGCTGTGCAAAAAGCGATGATGGTCGGTCTGCGATCACTAGAGGACACTATTCGCATCCTTGATATGGCTGCCCTGGAAACGGCTATCAAGGCATTGTGTGATGCCCGGCAGATTGTTCTGTTTGCCTCCGGCAATTCGATACCTATAGCGATGGACCTCAATTTCCGCCTGACTAAAATCGGGCTGTCCAGCCGTTTTTCGATTGATCCAACGATGCAGGAAATGTACGCATCCCTGACGACTCCCGAAGACGCGGCAGTGGGCATATCGCACACTGGGAGTTCAAAGGACACTGTTCACAGCCTGCGGCTTGCCAAACAGCGCGGCGCACGCACGATCTGCATCACGAACCACTCTGCCGCCCCTCTAACTCGCTATGCTGACCTGCCCTTGTTTACAGCCACAAGGGCCAACTTGTTTCGAGAAGAACGAATGGACTCTAACCTGGCCTCGCTGGCTCTGACTGAGGCCCTGTATGTGGGCATCTGCATAGCGCGCTCCGAAGACATGGTACAGGCCGTTTCCAAGACAGTCAGAGCAACGGAGCACCGCAAGTATTAGGCTCGAAGAGTAAAGAGTAAGAGGAGGGAGCGATGTGAGCGGATGAAAAACTCGAAACACTATGTGTTGAACCGCCGTGTATACAGGCGCGTAGCCAGGACATTTCGATATATGTCGGTGTTTATCAAAGGAGAATAATGATAATGAACAGGAAGCTCGTTGCCTTACTAGCGCTGGTTGCCCTGCTAATCACAGGCGTAACCATAACGGCGCAGTCGGAAGTCACGCTTGAATTCGCTCAGTGGTGGGAGCCTGAACTACCTGCCGGGGAATTCCGGGCGCTGATGGACGAGTTTGAGGCCCAGAATCCCGGTATCAAAGTCGTGCTGCTCAGCGGCCCCTATTCCACTACCCGTGACCAGATCGTAGCAGGAGCGGCCACTGGCACAATGGCGGACGTTGTTGGACTGGATGGCGCGTGGGTCAATGACTTCGTGCGGCAGGGTTCACTGGCCAACCTGTCTCAGTTGATGTGCGAAGCCGGCTTTGACGACAGCGAGCTAGCGGCGCAAATTCAGCTAAACGGATCAACCTACATGATCCCGGTTGTGAACTTTGTCTATCCTGTGTTCGTCAATCTCGATCTGCTGGAGGCGGCCGGTGTTGAAGGCCTGCCCAGCACCCGCAGCGAGTTCGCTG
>DAOTWC010000174.1:0-17287 GCA_034435995.1 Anaerolineae bacterium
ACCGTCTTGTTCCCGATCACACGCTGCGGCTGCGCCTGTTCACCGTACTGATTTCAGCAGCAATCACCCTGCTGGTGTACAGGCTGGGACAGCGCTGGTGGGGTCAGCGGGCGGCGCTGGTCGCTGCGGCGCTGGTCACCGCCTGGGGGCCGGTGGTGCTGCAATACCTATTGTACTTCGAATTCACCCTGGGCCTGCTGGCCACTGGCGCACTGGCGGCGTGGCATCGTCCAGGCGGAGCCGCATGGCGACAGCTGGCGGCTGGTCTGCTGGTCGGCCTGATGATCCTGGTCAAGCCGCAGATGATCGCCGCCGCTGGCGTATTCGTGATATGGCGGCTGCTAGCTGGCATCCGGCGGCAGGCAGCATCAGACCTGCTGCGCTTTGGTGCTGGTGCGGCCTTGCCGCTGATCGGAGCGGCGCTGCTGCTGCTGGCACAAGGCACGCTGGAACAGGGCATCTTCTACACGACCATCTACAACCGCTATGCCATCAATATGGCAGCTCGCTGGCCATCGCTGGATGACCTGCCTGTTGTCGCCCTGTGGATGCTGCTGGTTCCGCTGTATGTGATCGCTGTGACGCAGCGCCGCGAACCGTACAGCCTGGTGCTGCTGGGGCTGCTGCTGGCGCTGTGCCTGCCCGCTTTCCCGATTTACGGCCTGTTTCATCTCTCCGGAACGCTGCCAATGGTCGCTCTTGCGGCAGCCGGCGGGTTATCATGGGCGCTGACACGACCAGCGCAACCCGTGCGAACCATTGCCTGCACCGCCCTTGTGCTCACCTTGACCACAGGCCTAGCGCTGCCTTTCTACTATCGCTTCCGGCTTGGCCCTACAGTCGAACAGTACGATGCGCTGCTGCCAATCGTGGAGTGGGTGCGGAGCGAAACGGGCGCTGGCCCTGGCACGCGCATGTGGATTCTGCCAGATATTGACCCTACGGGCAATTTTTACCCGCTGGGCGGGTACTTGCCGCCGCAGTTCTACACCAATACCTATCCCTGGTATCTGGCCTGGCCCGAGACAACAGCTCAATATCTCGCGAGTTTAGACGCTGACCCGCCCGCTTATCTGGTGCTGGTTGAAAAGTGGCGCTACCAGCTTCCCGCCGCTGTCATGGACTACGCTGAAGCACACTATCAACCGGTGGCGGCTGCTGATATGCCCTATGGCCTTGACCGCGTGACGCTGGCGGTACGGCTGCCGTGAAGCTGATCTACGCCGCCAACATGCGCTGGCCCACCGAGAAGGCGCACGGTTTGCAAATCGCCCAGAACTGCGAGGCCTTTGCCCAGGCTGGCGCTGATGTAACGTTGTGGATTCCGCGCCACGCCAACACACCAGCGATGCACGCCATCAGCGACCCCTGGGCGCACTACGGCGTGGCGCGCGCTTTCGACGTGCGCTGCCTGCCAGGTGTAGACCTCATGCCGCTGGCGGCTGGCCGCGCCCCGCTGGAGAAGCTGGCGTTCGCGCTGCAAACGCTGACGTTCGCGCTGGCGGCGCTGATCGCGGCGCGGGCGGCGCGGGCGGACGTGTTCTACACGCGCGACCTGGCCGCGCTGCTGGCGCTCAGCCTGGTCAAGCCGCGGCGGGCGCTTGCTTACGAGCCGCACCGCCGGTCGCAGTCGCGCATCGGGCGGCGGCTGCAGGACATCGGCGCGCGGCGGGCTGGCGCCGTGTTCCCCATCACACCACCGCTGGCGCAGGCGCTGATCGAGGGCGGCCTGCCGCAGGCGCGCGTCATGGTCGCGCACGACGGTGTGCGCCGCGCCCGCTTCGACAGTCTGCCGGAGCGCGACGCTGCCCGCTGCGAGATCGGCTGGCCGCTGGATGCCTTCATCGTCGGCTACGTGGGAAGGCTGCACACCATGAACATGGACAAAGGGCTGGATACGTTGATAGAAGCGCTGGCCCAGCTCGACGACGCGGCGCTGGCGTTGGTGGGCGGCCCCGACGACATGGCCGCCGTCCTGCGCCGCCGCTGGCTGGCGCGCGGCCTGTCCGAAGCCGATTTTCTCTACGTCGGTCAGGCTGCCCCGGCGCGCGTGCCGCTCTACCTGCGGGCTTTCGATGTGTGCGCTATGCCCTTTCCCTGGACGCCGCATTACGCCTATTACGCCTCGCCCCTGAAGCTGTTCGAGTACATGGCTTCTGGGCGGCCAGTTGTCGCCAGCGACTTGCCCGCCTGGGCCGACGTAGTGCGAGACGGCGAGACCGCCCTGCTCGTCCCGCCGGGCGACGCGGACGCGCTGGCGGGGGCCATCGCCCGGCTGCGCGCCGACCCCGCCCTGCGCCAGCGGCTGGGCGACGCAGCCAGCGCCCGCGTCTTGGCGCACTACACCTGGGACGCTCGCGCCCGCGCCATCCTGCGGCGCATTCAGGCGCAGCGCGAGATGGCAACAGATGAGTGAGGAGCACACGGTATGAGCTGGAAAAGCGCGCCCTTCGGCCAGACGCTGCTGTGGCTGCGCAACGCTGCGCTTGATCTTTATTACTGGCCTCGCTCGCGGCGCGAGTTCACGGCGCTGCTATCACAGGCCACGACGCTGGACGCCGTCGTTGACCTGCTCTGGCGCTACAAAGGCGCAGGGTTCTACAAGTTTCTCGCGCCCAACCAGGATCGGTTTGAGCTGACGGCGCTGGCCCAGCGCGTTCAGGCGCTCGCGCCGCGCGTGATTGTCGAGATCGGGACGCGCAGCGGTGGCACGCTGTTCGTGTGGAGCCAGTGCAGCCCATCGCTGAAGCGGCTGGTGAGCATTGACCTGCCGGGCGGGATTCACGGCGGCGGCTACTGGCCGCAGCGCGCCCGCCTCTACCGGCTCTTTACCCACAACCAGCCCCAATGCCGCCTCGATCTGCTGCGGGCCGACAGCCAGCAGGAAGCCACCCGCGCCCGCCTGCGCGATCTGCTCCACGGGCAGCCGATTGATTTCCTGTTCATTGACGCCGATCATCGCTACGCGGGGGTAAAAAAGGACTTCGAGCTGTACGCCAGTCTTGTCAGGCCGGGGGGCCTCATTGCCTTTCACGACATCCGGCCCAACGCCGCCGACCCAACAATTGAGGTGCACCGCCTGTGGAACGAAATCAAGGCAGCAGGCGCAGCGGTGGAAGAAATCGTCCACGCACCGTACAGCGGGCGCTACGGCATCGGCCTGCTGAAGCAGCCGTGAAAGTCGGCCTGCTCACCGCTGACCTGACGCATGCGCACGGCTGGGCGCACTACAGCCTCAGCCTGCTGCTGGCGCTGCGCGACGCGGGCGCGGACGTGACCGTGATCGCGGCGCGCAGCAGCCCAGACGTGGCCGGCCTGACCGTTCACCGGCTGCTGCCGACGCTGGTTCCAGCGGAGCGCGGCCTGCTGCTGGCGCAGGCGCGGGCTGTCCCCGCCGTGCGCGCCGCCCTGCGCGGCTGCGACGTCGTGCACGCGGCGGTCGAGCCGTTTGCGCCAGCGGCGGCCTGGAGCGCGGCAGGGCGTCCGCTGCTGGTGACGGCGCACGGCTCGTATGTGGGGCTGCTGGCCGGGCGGCGCGGACTGGCTGGGGCGCTCTACCGGCGGGCGCTGCGCCAAGCGACGCTGGTGTGCGTCAGCCAGTTCACAGCGCAGAACGTTACGGCGGCGCTGCCGGGCGCGCGCACGACGGTGATTCCCAACGGGATTGACCCGGCGCGTTTCGACCACCTGCCGCCGCTGGCTGCGCCCAAACGCGGCCCGACAGTGCTGGCCGTCGGCGCGGTCAAGCCGCGCAAAGGCACGCTCGAACTAGTGCGGGCGCTGGCTGTCGTCCGCCAGACGATTCCAGACGCGCAGGGCGTTATCATCGGCACGCTGGACGCCGAGCCGGGTTACGCGGCGCAGGTGCGCGCCGAGATCGCCGCGCTGGGCCTAGCGGACAGCGTGCATCTGCTGGGCCACGTGCCCGAAGAAACGCTGCTGGCGTGGTACGGCGCGGCGGATGTGTTCGCGCTGCCGGCGCTGAACGTGGGCGGGCGCTTCGAGGGGTTCGGCCTGGCCTACCTGGAGGCCAGCGCTGCCGGGCTGCCGGTCATCGGCACGACGGGCTGCGGGGCGGAGGACGCGGTCGTGGACGGCGTGACAGGTCTGCTCGTCCCACAATCGCAGGTGACAGACGCCCTGCCCGGTGCTATCATCGCGCTGCTGTCTGACCCTGCGCGGGCGGCGCGGATGGGCGCGGCGGGCCGCCAGCGGGCGCGCGCGCAGACCTGGGCGCGCGCTGCCCAGCGGATGCTGGCTTTGTACAGAACAACAGCTCTTGATCGTGATCGTCGTCCATGAACACGCACACAGCACCGCCAACCTCACCCTGGCCCTCCGCCGCCGCAAAGGGGCGAGGTGTGCAGCTGAGGGCGCGCCATGATTGACCGGGCGCGGAATTTCTTCCGGCGCAAGGTGGTGCAGGACACGCTGGCGCTCCAGGCTGGCGGCCTGGGCGTGGTGGCGCTGGGGATGCTGGCCTGGATCGTCGTGCCGCTGGCGCTGGGGCCGGAGAAGTACGGCACGTGGGCGCTGGCTCAGTCGCTGTTGGGCATCTGGGACACATTCAACCTTACCGGCCTGGGCGTGACGGTCAGCACGCGCCTGGCGGCGGCGGTGGGCGCGCGCGACCAAGACGAGATTCTGCGCCTGCTGGGCGCGTATGTGCGCGTGTCGCTGCTGTGGGGCGGGCTGAGCGTGGCCGCGATGGCGCTGGCCGGCCCGCCGCTGGCGCGGGCGCTGCACGGCAGCGCCGAGATCGGCGTGCTGGCGGCGGCGCTGTCCCTCACGCTGCTGATTGACCCCTTCTACCTGCTGGTGACAACCGCGCTGCAAAGCCGCCGTTCAATGCGGACGCTGGCCCTGCTGCAAAACGCCAACCAGCTTGTGCTCACGATCTGCCTGGTGACGGCGGCGCTGGCCCGGCCAGAGCCGGCGGCGCTGGTGGCGGCGCGGCTGGCCTACTCGCTCATCACGGCGCTGCTGGCGCTGTGGCTGTACCGGCGGCTGCGGGCGCAGGGCACGGTAGCGTACCCGCCGCTGCGGGCGGTGCTGGCGCGGGCGCGCACGGCATCGTACCGGCCGTACTGGCGCAGCGGGCTGGCCAACGCGCTGGACAAGAACGCAGCGCAGTTATTTACGCAGCTTCCGCTGCAGCTCACCGGGATAATCGGCGGGCTGGCGGCGGCCGGGTTCCTACAGCTCGCCCTGCGCGGCTTCCAGCAGGCCAGCTTGTTCACGTCAGCCGTGTTCAGCAACATGCAGGCAGTCGTGCCGCAGGCAGTGGGCCGCGGCGACTACGCCCGCCTCTACCGCGGCTTCACGCGGCTGGTGCTGGCGCTGGCAGGAGGCGGCGCGCTGTTCTACGGAGCGCTGGCGCTGGCCGGCCCCGCGCTGGTCGCCTGGGTGATCGCGCCGCTGTTCGGCGAGGAGTGGCTGAGCGTGATCCCGCTGATCCCAGTGCTGGCGGTGTACGGCGTGTTCAGCACGGTGGGCGGCGTGTTCGGGCCGCTGTACCGCGTTTTCGAGATGGCCGGCGCGGCGCTGGCGATCAAAGTTGTGTCGCTGGCGCTGCTGCTGCCGCTGGGCGCGGCGCTGATCGGCGCGCTGGGCGCGGTAGGCGGCGCGTGGCTCGTCAGCGGGCTTTACGCGCTGTCGGTGACGCTCACCGCCGCCGTTACGCTGCCGGCGCTGCGCGGGCGGGCGCGGGCCAGCGGCTCCACGGTGGAGGCCGCCCATGGCTGAGCGCCTCAAGCGCGCGCTGCGCGCCGGCCCCCTGCGACCGGTCTATCTGTGGCTGGCCAACCGCTGGCGGGCGCTGCGCCGGCTGTTCATCTACCCGGAGACCGCCCGCGTGGGCGCGGTGGACTACGACGCCTACTGGGAGAGCAAGGCCCAGGCCGGCCTGGGCAGGCTCTCGCCTTGGCGGCGGCGGCGCGCCGAGGCCTTCGCTGCGCTGATCGAGCCGGGCAGCCGCGTGCTCGACCTAGGCGCAGGCGACGGCGCGCTGCTGGCCTATCTGATCAACGCGCGCGGCGTGCTGGGCAGCGGGCTGGACGTGTCGCCGAAGGCGGTGGCGTTCTGCCGCGCGCAGGGCCTGGACGTGGCCCTGGCCGATCTCAACCGGCCCGTCGCCAGCTTCATCGCCGAGCCGGTGGATTACATTGTCCTGTCGGAGATTATCGAGCACCTGCCCGACCCCGAAAGCCTGCTGCACAGCCTGCGCCCGCTGGCGCGCCGCGGCCTGATTGTCTCTATCCCCAACACCGGCTTCCATCAACACCGGCTGCGCCTGCTGCTGGGGCGCTTCCCGCTGCAGTGGGTCGTCACGCCGGGCGAGCACCTGCGCTTCTGGACGCGGGCCGATTTTCGTTGGTGGGCGCGGCAGATGGGCTTTGAGATCGCGCGGGAAATCCCCTACGAGGGCACGCCCGGCCTGAGGCGTCTGTGGCCGGGGCTGTTTGCCGCGGCCTTCGTCTACCACCTGCGCAGCGCGCCAGACCGGGTAAAATAGTGAATTCGCGTGTAAGCAAAAGAGACTTGGACGGACAGTATATCATGAACATTCTAATTATCGGCGGGACGCGCAACATCGGCTATCGGCTGGCGCTGAGCTTGCTGGAGCGCGGCCACCACGTAACGGTGCTGAACCGGGGCCTGACTCCGGACAAGCTGCCGCCGGCTGTGACGCGCCTGCGCGCCGACCGCACCGAGCCAGTGCAGTTGTTCGCCGCGCTCAACCGGCGCAGCTTCGACGCAGTGGTGGACATGGTGTTGTACAACGGCGACGAGGCTGAAACGGTTGTTGACCTGTTCGGCGGGCGCGTGGCGCATTACATCTTTGTCAGCACTGGCCAGGTGTATCTGGTGCGCGAGGGGCTGGAGCGCCCGTTCAGCGAGGACGACTACGCCGGGCGGGTGATGCCGCCGCCCAAGCCCAACACCTACGGCTACGAGGAGTGGGTGTACGGCGCGCGCAAGCGCGACGCCGAGGACGCGCTGGCCCGCGCCTGGGAAACTGCCCGATTCCCGTATACATCGGTGCGGCTGCCGATGGTCAACAGCGAGCGCGATCCGTTCAACCGGCTGTACGGCTACATGCTGCGCATCAAGGACGGCGGGCCGATCCTCGTGCCGGAGACGCCGCGCCACCCGCTGCGCCACGTCTACGTCGGCGACGCTGTGCGCGCCATCGTCACGCTGCTGGAAACCGGCCTGGGCAAGGGGCGGGCTTACAACATCTCGCAGGACGAGACCGTCTCGCTGGAAACATTTCTGGAGCTGGTCAGCGGCTACATGGGCTGCCAGCCGCCAGAGCTGGTGGAGATCAAACGGAGCGTGCTGGAGCTGAACGGCTTCCTGCCGGACTGCTCGCCGTTCAGCGAGCGCTGGATGTCGGAGCTGACCAACGACCGCAGCAAAGCTGAGCTGGGCATGACCTACACGCCCCTTGAGGAGTACCTGGCGCGCATCGTGCGCCACTACCTGAAACACCCGCCGCGCCGCCCGGCCAGCTACCGCCGCCGCCCGGCCGAGCGCAGCATGGTGCTGAACTGAACGCCGCAGCCGGGCGAACGCATCGAAAGAGCGGGCGATGACCGACCTCACCGACCTCACCCTGACACAGGCGCTTAATGGGCTGCGCGCCCGCGCCTTCTCCGCCGTCGAACTGGCGCGCGCTTACCTGGCGCGTATCGAGGCGCTCGATCCCACGCTGCGCGCCTACGTCACAGTGACGCCGGAGCGCGCCCTAGCCGACGCCCAGCGCGCCGATGCGCTGCGCGCCGCCGGCGAGGAGCGCCCGCTGCTGGGCATCCCACTGGCGCTGAAAGACGTGCTCTCCACCAAAGGCATCGAGACGACCTGCGCCTCGAAAATCCTGCGCGGCTACGTGCCGGTGTTCTCCGCTGCGGTCGTCGAGCGGCTGGAGGCTGCCGGCATGGTGCTGCTGGGCAAGACCAACATGGACGAGTTCGCCATGGGGTCGTCTACCGAGAACTCCGGCCTGTTCGCGACGCGCAACCCCTGGGACACGGGCCGTGTGCCCGGCGGCAGCAGCGGGGGCAGCGCGGCGGCGGTGGCAGCCAGGCTTGCGGCGGGGGCGCTGGGCACGGACACCGGCGGCAGCATTCGCCAGCCGGGCGCGTTCTGCGGCTTGGCAGCGCTTAAGCCCAGCTACGGGCGCGCCTCGCGCTACGGCCTGATCGCCTTCGGCTCGTCGCTGGACTGCCCCGGCCCGCTGGCGCGCACCGTCGAGGACGCTGCCCGCCTGCTCCAGGCCATTGCCGGCCACGACCCGCGCGATTCGACCAGCTTCCCGGCCGACGTGCCCGACTACACCGCAGCGCTGACGGGCGGCGTGCGCGGGCTGCGCCTGGGCCTGCCGCGCGAGTACTTCATCGAGGGCATCCAGCCGGAGGTCGAACAGGCAGTGCGGGCGGCGGTGGCGCGCCTGGAAAGCCTAGGCGCACAGGTGATCGAGGTGAGCCTGCCGCACACGTCGTACAGCCTGCCAACGTACTACATCATCGCCCCAGCCGAGGCCAGCGCCAACCTGGCGCGCTATGACGGCGTGCGCTTCGGCCTGCGTGTAGACCGCGGCGACCTGCTGGAGACATACAAGGCGACGCGCGGCCAGGGCTTCGGCGCAGAGGTCAAGCGGCGCATTATGATCGGGACGTATGTTTTGTCTGCCGGCTACTACGACGCTTACTACGGCAAAGCGCAGGCCGTGCGCACGCTCATCAAGCAGGATTTCGACCGGGCGTTCGAGCAGGTGGACGTGATCGCCACGCCCACCGCGCCCAGCACCGCTTTCAAGCTGGGCGAGAACACAGCCGACCCCCTGCAGATGTATCTGGCGGACGTGTTCACGCTGCCCGCCAGCTTAGCCGGCGTGCCCGGCCTCAGCGTGCCGTGCGGCTTCGACAGCGCGGGGCTGCCCATCGGTCTGCAGTTGATCGCGCCCGCCTTCCGCGAGGACCTGCTGCTGCGGGTTGGCCACGCCTACGAGCAGTCTACAGCGTGGCACACGCGCCGCCCGCCGCTGTGAGCCGGCGGGGGAAATCATCAATGCAGGCCAGCCCGCCGCAGCGTTTCCAAGCAGGCCGGCAGGCCGGCCATGACCTGCGGCGGCTCAAGCGTGTCGGACGCCAGCGTCACCCAGCCCTGATAGCCGGCGACGCGCAGCGCCGCGAACACCGCGCCGAAATCGGCCAGGCCCTCGCCGGGCAGGCGGTTGTTGGTGTCGGCGAGCTGCACGTAGCCCAGGTCGGCCGCGTGATCGCGCAGCGCCGTTACCGGGCTGTGTTCCTCCAGCGCCATGTGAAACAGGTTGGCCGCCAGTTTAATATGTGGGTGGTCTTTGACCTTGTGGCGAAAGACGACGGCCTGCTCCAGGCGGTTGATGAAGTAGGTCTCGTAGTGATTGACCGGCAGGATGTTCAGCTCAACGCCCAGCGCATAGGCCAGGTCGCAGACTGTGCGCAGCAGCCACACCATCATCTCGGCGTCCAGCTCAATCGGGGCGCGGTAAGGGCGCAGGTCGGGCATGCGCGGCGGGCCGTAATGCGGCACAAACACGACATGCCCCGCGCCCAGGTCAACGGCGTCGGCCATTGCCTGGCGCAGCCGGCCAACGGCGCACTCGCGGTCGGCCATGTTGGGCGCTAGGTAGCCGTCGGCGCGGCCCAGGCTGACGGCGGCGGCCGCCAAACCTGTCGCGGCCAGCGCCTCAGCCAGCTCCGGCACGCGCTCGGTCAGGCCGTCAGCCAGCACTTCGATTCCGGCCAGGCCGGCGCGGCGGGCCTGGTCGCAGCGCTGCTGGGCAGTGCGCCCCGGCAGCAGGTGTTCCTGTATGGCGAGTCGCATGGCCTTCCCTCCACGGACAGCGGCGCAGCGCCGTCAGCGCAGCGCGTCCCACACCTCCAGCTTGGCCCCTACGCGCCGGATGACCTCGCTGGTGAAGTCGGTCGTGCTGGCCTGCCCGCCCAGGTCGGGCGTGCGTATGCCGTCGTAGACCGTCTCCAGCGTCGCCTCGTAGATGGCGCGGCTGGCAGCGGCGGCGGCGTCGGTGCGGACGTAGCGCAGGACGGCCGCCCCAGCCAGGATCATCGCCATCGGGTTGGCGATGTTCTTGCCCTGCAGGCTGGGCGCGGTGCCGTGCGGCGCTTCGGTGAGCGCCACCTTCACCTCGAAGTCGTCGTCAAAGCTGAAAATGATCGATTCCGCCCCGGCAATCGTGCCGAACATCTTCAGCACCAGGTCGCTGAGCGTGTCGCCGTCGCGGTTGAGGGCCGGGATCACCAGCGGCTCGCCCGACGTTTCCAGCAGCAGCGCGTAGGTGGCGTCAATGAGCTGTGGGTCGTAGGGCACGTCGGGGTAGCGCTGGCTGGCGGCGTCCAGCTCTTCTTTCAGCATGCCCTCGTACACCGGGCTGACGGTGTACTTCGGCCCGCCGAACACTTTCGCGCCGGTGCGCCGGGCGTGGCGAAAGGTGAACTCTGCCACAGCGCGGCAGGTGCGCCGCGACAGCCGCTGTGTGCTGTAGGCCACCTCGTCCAGCCCGCTGCCCTCGCGCCATTCCTTGGCGTTGTAGGCCCCGTCCACCGCCATGCGCACGACCGCGATGGGCGCGTGGACGCCGGCCAGCGGGCGCACCGACGGGATGCGCCGCCCGGTGCGCAGAATCACCTGGCCGTCAATTAGCTCGCGCAGCAGCGCGTTGGGGCTGCCCACGTCGTCCGGGTCGCCGGGGGTGATGGTCGCCGCTTTGATGCCTAGGCCGGCCGTCTTGATGCGCGCCGCCGCTTCGTGCACCACCTGGTTCTGCGTCCTGCGCCGGTTCTCCAGCGAGAGGTCAAAGTACTCGAAGTGCAGCGGGCAGCGCGTCACCTGAGGGTCAAGGACGCGCAGGGCTTCTTCAAGCAGCTCCTGGCCGGTCTGGTCGCCCTGGAGGACGACAATCGTGCGGGTTTCCACAGGCGTTAACTTCCTTGTGTGCTACAGCAGGGATGACAGAGAGCCTATTGTAAGGCCAGGATTGGCAGCTTTCAAATTGTCGTTTATAGTACCTTGAGATCAGCCGGCGTGGGGGACGGCAGGCTGTTTTAACAAGGAGTGTATCGCGATGCGTAAGCTAATCGTGCTGGCCAGCGCCGCGCTGCTGCTGGCGCTGAGCGCGCCGGCTGCGGCACAAACCACGTCCACCGGCCCGGCCTCGTCTGTCACCATTTTCTTCGTGGCGTGCGAAACCAGCGCCGTGATCAACTCCAGCGGCCAGATGCTGGCCGGCGAGAACTTGTTCTACCAGGTGTTCGCCGGGCCGAACGGCAGCGGCGCGCCGCTGACCGCGCTGCGCGAGGTCAGCGTAAGCGGCCAGTACGCCGTCAGCGTCCAGCCTGCGTTCGACGGCGGCGCCACCGTGCCCGCCGGCAGCACCGCCAGCGTGCGCGTGCTGATCGCCCGCGCGGGCAACCCCAGCGTCATTAGCTTCGAGACCACCGTGAACGACATACAGGACGGCTGCGCCAACCCGCAGAACCCGCTGGTGGACAGCGCCGACGCCGGCGCGGGCAGCGCCGGCCCGTCCACATCGTCGCTCGGCATCCTGATCCGCTCGCCGTTCGGCGGCTTCATCAACAACAACATCGGCGATTTCGTGTCGCCCACGCCGGAGCCGGAGGTCGTCATCGGGGCGCGGCGGCCGCCGTTCTTCCGCTCCGACACGCCGGGCGTGATCTTCGCCGAGTGCGACCAGTACCTGCCGCGCTCAGCGCCGGGCCGCCTGTACGACAGCGACAACATCGTGATCTTCTGGTCGTGGTATGCGCGCACGGCGGCCCAGGTGCAGGATCACATCGAAAAAGCGATTTACGATGTGACGTTTCAGACCGCGCCGCTGAACGAGATCGTCATCACGCCCACTGAGCAGCGCGGCACGCTGTTCTGGGTGTTCTACTACCAGGTGATCGGCAACCTAGCGCCAGGGACTTACGGCGTCAGCTTCAACCTGTCGTGGAAAGAGCAGACGTTCGACGGTTTCGAGCGCTTCGGGCCGGGGACAAACACCGAGACGGTCAACAGCACCTGCACGTTCACCGTTGAGCGCAACCCGACGAACGCGCCGGTCAGCTACAACCTGATGTACAGCATCCGCTGACGGCGGGCGGGCGAGCATGGCGGCCAGCCTCGGCGACTACGCGGCGGCGCTGTTCGGCATCGCGCTCTCGCCAGCGCAGCTTGAGCAGTTTGACGCTTACACCCGCGAGCTGGCTGCCTGGAACGCCCACACCAATCTCACCGCCATTACCGACCCGGCTGAGGTGGTGGTGCGCCACTACCTCGACTCGCTGTCAGTGGCGCGCGCTGCACAGCTCGCGCCTGGCACGCGCATCGCTGATGTGGGCACAGGGGCGGGCTTCCCCGGCGTGCCGCTGCTGATCGCCTTCCCCGGCGTGCAGGTCACGCTGCTAGAGGCCACCGGCAAGAAAATCGCCTTCCTCGAACACTTGATCGCCACGCTGGGCCTGACGGGCGCGATCACGCTGCACGCCCGCGCTGAAGAAGCCGGCCACCTGCCCGGCCACCGCGCCGCCTACGACCTGGTGCTGGCGCGGGCGGTGGCGCGCCTGCCGGCGCTGCTGGAGTATCTGCTGCCGCTGGCCAAGGTGGGCGGGCGCTGTGTAGCGCTGAAGGGCGTCACTGCCGAGGCCGAAGCCCGCGACTCCGCCCGCGCGCTCAAGACGCTGGGTGGGGCGCTGCGCGGCATCGAGCCGGTGGCGCTGCCCGGCGTGGCCGACGCGCACTATCTGGTCGTAGTGGACAAGGTGGCTGCCACGCCGGCGGCCTACCCGCGCCGGCCTGGCACGCCGACGCGCAGCCCGCTGGCGTAACGCGCTCAGAACGGCAGCGGGCCGCCCAGTATCATCAGCACCTGCCCCAGCGCCGCGCCCATCACCAGGGACATGGGCAGCGACATCACCACGCTCAACAGCACGCTGCCGATACTCCACGCCAGGCAGCCGCGCACTAGGCCGAAGTCGTAGGCTTGGCCAATGCGGCTGAGCACGGTAAACGACATGTACACGCTGAAGATGGTCAGGACGCCCATCAGCGCCAAGTAGAGGCCGCTGGTGCCGCTGACCAGCGCCACAACCGCCACAATGAGCAGGAACATCACGATAGGCAGGCGGCTGTTGTAGAACGACACTACCCGGTAGATCAAGTACGGCAGCGTGCCATTGCCCCCAAACACGAAGCGTGCCACCACATGCGTCGCCGCCAGCTGCAGCAGGACGCCGATCACGCCGCTGACGCCCAGCACCAGGCCAAACACGATGGCGTGCGGCAGGCCGATGTTCATCGCCGTAATCTGATCCGCGATCTCCAGCGCCTCCGACGGGCGCTCCGGCGGCCTGGCCGTCTCGCCCCGCGCCAGCGCCTCGTTGTACGTGCGCTGCGCCTCCTGCCAGGCGGGGCGAATGCTGGCGGCAGTTTGGCTGAACGCTATCACTAGAATCAGGCCGCCGAAGATCAGAATCATGGTGTAGATGATCAGGTCCATGCTGGCGGAGGCCCAGGTCGTTTTCTGCACCTCGCCTAGGTGGCCCTGCGCCTTCTTCTCCTTCTTGAGCTGGGCCTCGGTGGCCGCGATGCGGCGCTGTTCGCTGCTGTCGGTCAGCAGCGCCAACGAGTCTGCGCCGCTGAGGCCGGTGATCTCGTCGAGCACGCTGCGGAAGTAGTTGTCGTTGATGATGCCGGGGTGCAGCTCTAAGGCCCGGCTCATCGCCTTGAGCGCTTTGGCGCGCTCGTTGTTGGTCTGGCAGGTCAGGGCCGTCTCCACATAGCCGCGCGCGCGGGCGATGTCGGCCTCGGAGGCTTCGCGCTGCTTTCGTTTGGGCTTGTCAGCCGCCGCGTCATCGGCGGCCAGCGCAGCGCTGTGCGCGTTCCCCGCTGGGCCGGCCGCTGGCACGACCGCCCTCTGGCGGATGTACTGCTCTGCCTTGGCCGCTGCCGCCCGCACCTGTGGGTCAGGGTCGCTGGCGGCCATGATGGACAGCGTGCGCAGGGCGGATTCATCGCGGGCGCGGGCGGCCTGTTTGACCGCTTCGAAGCGCGTTTTGGGATCCGGGCTTTTGAGCTGGCTGATGGTCGTGTTCTGGCTCACGGCTGCACCTCGCATGCATTCGGTGTGGGCCGGGCGCCGGCTGCGCCGCGGCAGCAGTCAGCACTCCTGCCACCATTGTAAGCTGCAACGCCTGCGCCGCTGCATAAAGAAAGAGGCGGCGCACCGGCTCAATCGGTCTCATTGGGGTGTCTGCCCGTCGGGTTCCTGGGTGCGCGCAGGCGGCGGGGTCGGTTCGACCCCCGCGCCGATCAGCGGGATCACGGCGCGCCGCGTGGCACACACCACCACGCCGCCTTTCAGCGCCTGCACCTCCCACTGGATAATGCGGCTGTAGCGCGGCGAGAGCGCGGCGAAAAAGACCGGCGAGGTCGTGTCCATGATGCTGAGCACGGCGGCCTGCTCGTCCAGCAGCACCCAGCGGTAGCCGTCCACGCCGACGGCCGGATACCAGTAAAAGGCTTGTTCGCCGACAGCGGCAGCGTCCAGCGGCGAGGCCAGCGCGAAGCCGCTGCAGTCGTAGCCACCCGCCGGCGGCGTGGGCGTGGGCGCGCCCGGCGCGAGTGTCGGCGTGGGCGCGCCGGGCTGTGTCCGGCTGGTGGGCGGGCGGCTGATGGCAGCCTGCGTGCGGGCGATGTCGGCTAGGGTGGGCAGCTCCAGCGCGTAGTGCAGTAGGTTGGCCGGGATGCCCTCCAGCGGCTCCAGCGCGCGCAGCTCGTCTGCCGTCAGCGGGCGGAAACCAGTCCAGCCGCCGACAATGGCTGCGCCATCAGGGCTGAGCGGCGCGAAGATGGTGAAGCCGGCTGGAATAATAATGCCGCCGACCTCAGCCTGGCCGCTGAGTGTCACCAACTGGAGGAAGTTATCCTCGGTGATGAACAGGGCGATCGTAGAGCCGATGCGAATGTCGGCCCCGTTGGCGGTGATGTCCACGCGCGCGTTCTGCGGCCCCTGAATCACCAGCACGGACGGCGGCGCTTCGCTGCACTCCAGGCCGCGCGCGCCGGTGCGGAAAGTAAACGCCTGCATTGGGGTGCGGCTGCGCGCGGTGACAACCGGCAGCGCGGCCAGCGTCCCGGCCACTTCCGGCCGCACCAGGTCGCGGCTGATCCAGCCCGGCAGGTCGCCCACCAGCACGCGCGCCCAAGCTGCGTCGGCGCTGAGCGCGTCGGCCAGCACCTGCGTTCCGGCGGGCACGCTGGCCAGCACGCTGCTGGCGGTGCTGGGGCCGCTGCGCAGGTTGGCGCTGACCAACACGGTGGCGCTCACTGGCTCGGCCGGGGTGTAGACGTCCGCCGGGCCAACGGCGTTCTCCACGCTGACATCGCCAAACAGCAGGAACACGACCGCCTGCCCTGGCAGGCTGGTCGGCAGATTGGCCTGCACGTTCAGCACGGCAATGCCCCACTCCCGGCGGCTGGTGTCGAGCGGCACAGTCTGAATGCTTTGCAGCACAGACAGCCCGGCCTGGTCAGCCGGAGCGGTGAAGAAGTCCGGCGGCTGCTCGCCCTGGAAGGTGGCGTCCACGCGCACAAAGCCGTAGCAGGCGGTGTTGCGCCCCAGCGCATCACAGTTGCTGCCAATCTCGCGCAGCGCCTGCTGCACCAGCGCCGGGCAGCTCGCGCTGGGCACAGCCTGCGGCTGCACCGCCGCCGGCGCGGCAGCGGCGGCAGCCAGCATCACAACGCATAAAAAGAGCAAACAACGGGAAGCCATAACGTCTATCCTCCCCCTAAGCTGTTCTGGCTGCCACCATCATAGCACGACTTGCGCAGCGCAGGCTGTCAGGCCTGGCGCGGATAAGCCAGCGCCGCGCCGCTGACCCACACAGCTACAGTCTGCCCCGGCGCGAACGCCTGCGCTGAGTCGGCGCGGGCCACCAGCGGCGGGCCGCCGTCCAGCGCCAGCCCCACGCGCTGGTCGTGGCCGTAGAACTCGCGCCAGGTGACGCGCGCGGCGGGGGCATCGGGCGAGGCTGCCTCGTCCAGGCGCAGGGCTTCCGGGCGCAGCAGCACGTCTACCGGCCCCCAGGCGGGCTGGCGCAGCGGCAGCCGCCCCAGAGCGCAGGTCACGGTGTCGCCCTCGGCCTGGCCTGGGATGAAATTGGCTTCGCCAACGAAAGCGGCCACTTGGGGCGTGGCTGGGTGATGGTAGAGGTGCTGCGGCTCGCCCACCTGGGCAGCGCGGCCGTCGAACATCACAGCGACCACGTCTGCTAAGCTGAAGGCCTCCTCCTGGTCGTGCGTGACAAACACGCCGGTAATGCCGGCCCGCTTAAGAATGCCGCGCACCTCGGCGCGTACCTGCGCGCGCAGCGCCGCGTCCAGGTTGGAGAACGGTTCGTCCAGCAGCAGCACCTCCGGCGCGGGGGCCAGGGCGCGCGCCAGCGCCACGCGCTGCTGCTGCCCGCCGGAGAGTTCGTGCGGCATGCGCGCGGCGTAGTCTTCCATGCCCACCAGCGCCAGCATCTCGCGCACACGGGCAGCCTTGTGCGGCCCGCGCAGGCCAAAGCCGATGTTGCCGGCCACGTCGTGGTGCGGGAACAGTGCGTACTCTTGGAACACCATGCCCACACGGCGCGCCTCCGGCGGCACGCGCGCGCTTTCCCCGGCTACCGCGCGCCCGTTGATGACGATGCTGCCGCTGTCCGGCCAGTCGAAGCCGGCAATCAGGCGCAGTGTGGTGGTCTTGCCGCAGCCGCTCGGCCCCAGCAGCGCCAAGAGCTGCCCGGCGCGGACGCGCAGCGTCAGGTCGCGCAGCACCGGCTGGCCGTTGTAGGTCTTGGTGAGGGCGTGACATTCGAGGGCGTATGACATGGTGAACAGCCAGCGATCAGTCGTCAGTCATCAGAGCGCATGGTAGCAGATCGCGCCGGCGAATCCAGGGTGAGCCTGTGCGGGGCGCGCCTAAACTTTTTTCAAACCTCAGCGTAGGCTTGGCATACACCCGCCGACGGGCTGCCAGCCAACCGCGCGCCGGACAGAAGGGGTTTTTGATTTCCGCGCAGGGCGGCTGATTTTTTTAGCGGGCAAAGCGGTTACAATGAGCAGTAGAGAAGCGTCGAGCGTGAGACTGCCAAACAGGACGGAAGTGTGTGCGGCCGTTTCAAGCGGCCGCGTGAAAGCGAAGGGATATGAGTGGGGATGCCAACGAATGGGTGAG
>DAOTWC010000175.1:0-3839 GCA_034435995.1 Anaerolineae bacterium
GATTTGCTGCCGCGACATAATCACTTCGCTTCTCATCGTCAACGGCTGGTGTTGGCTCTGCAGTTGTCGCCGCTATCTCTTTATGTTGTGGTTCAGAGGGATGAGCAAATCCCTCTACGCTGCCAACGGGCGAAAGCTGATCGCTCTGTACCGGATGAGCCGGGGGCGATATCGCGTCTTCTTTGTGTTCAACGTCCTGAGTCGCTGGAGCGTCCTGCCTAGCAGACTCGTTCGACTGAAGCACAAGACGCGGCCGTGTGTCTTCATCTGATACAGGTGGCTCAGGAATGACAACAGTTGGTTGGTCGCGTTGCGCGCTACGCTCTTCAAATGCTGAGGGATGACGCGGTTTGTAGTTTGCCCGCGCCTCGTAATCCAACGCATCGCGCATCAGCGACTTTGCTTCATGCGTACGTTGTGCGCCGCCGCTTTGATTGACATAGCGCCACAGATTGCGCAGGCTTTCAATCATTGCGTTTTCGATGCGCCTGCGGGCGCCCAAGCTGCTGCGTAAGCCGCCCGCGATGCCCTTTGGTTCGAATGTGAAGGTCCACTGTACGATAGTGCCTTCAGGGATTTCCTGCAGGCGCAGGCGTCCTTTAGCCGACGCAAAGGGAAGGCCATCAACCACCGTGTACTCGTAGCCAAGGCCGTCGTACCAAGCGGTTATCTCCATCACCTGCTCGCGCCTGTCCGGGCCGGTGCTGCGCCAGCGCACACCTGGGCCGC
Source organism: Anaerolineae bacterium (assembly GCA_034435995.1). Classification (GTDB taxonomy): domain Bacteria; phylum Chloroflexota; class Anaerolineae; order Aggregatilineales; family Phototrophicaceae; genus DAOTWC01. The sequence continues at coordinate 730 of DAOTWC010000175.1, forward strand.
TGCGGCGCGATGAAAGGTGGGAGATTGATTGGCAGCCAACCTGCCACTTCACATTGTTATCAATGTCGCTGACGCAGGCCCAGACGATCTCTGGTGCCGCGGGTATCAAGATGCGTTGATCTATGATCGTCATACGTTTATTATATCCACTTCGGCGTGGGTGTTCAAAACCCGCTATTGTGCTACACTAGCCGGGTGCATACGCAGTTTGCCGTTAATTCTGCCGCTGCCCCCTGGGCGGGACAACCGATGCTACCAGGCCCAACAACGACGTTTGGTTTCATTCTTGCCACCCTATGCGGCGCCGGCTTTCACTTTATCGTGGGGGGGGATGCGCGTCGTCTAGCACTGTTTCTGCTGGCAGCTTGGGTAGGATTTGGTCTGGGTCACACTGTGGGAGGTCTCCTGGAGATTAACGTTATGAATGTTGGGCCGCTCCGTGTCATACCAGCGCTGGCAGGAACCCTTATAGCGTTGGCCGCTTCACATTTGTTGACTGCCAGGCGCATGGCCGGCCGTTCGAGGGGGCAGGACTGATAAATGTCGGATCAATCTGCGGTCTCAGGGGGTCAGGACCCGGCAGTCAACGCCGCGGATGAGACTGACGGGACGGCTGGCCGCTGGACGGTTGGCAGAGCTGCAAAGTATATTGCTGCGGCTGTAATCGTACTGGTTGTCTCGATCTTTCTGCTGGGCCTGCTGTTGGCTTTGCTGACAGATGCAGACGCAACAGCAGCGCGCATTCAGATCATACGTGACATTTTCATCATTATTCTGGCGCTTCAGGGAATACTAATTGTTATTGCTTTAGTGGTGCTCATATTACAAGTGGCTCGTCTGGTCAACCTCATCCAGAATGAGGTGATGCCGATACTGCGCAGCACGCAGGAAACCGTGGATACGGCTCGCGGGACGGTTGAGTTCGTGGGGAGCAACCTAACAGAGCCGATAATCCGAGCAGGCGGGTTCCTGGCGGGCATGCGCGTGCTGCTGCGCGAGGTGGGCGGCATTCGCCGTGCCATTCGGAAGGGGAGCGGAAATGGTCTCCACACTGAGCAACAATAATCATCACACTGACCGCCTTGCTCTTGACATGACTGCGCTAGTTTTTGGGCTGATCTGCGGAGCACTCGTGGGCGCTGTGATTGGGTTGTTCGCCGCGCCACGAAGCGGTTCGGCGGTGTGGCGTGAAATAACCCGCACAGGGCAAGCGCTGGTTGCGAGGATCGAGGAAACTGTGGCCGCTCAGGATGCGATGGCGGAGAGTATGGAGGCCGGGAAGGCAGCAGCGCGGCGGCGGCGCGCGGACCTTGACCTTGGGCGGCGTGGATAAATCCACTTAACGCTGGTGTAGCGCCTGCCAGCCGGAGATTTACTCTGGCGCTACAGGGACAGACTCGACAAGTGAGAAGGCTTGTCCCAGACAAGCAGCGACATCGCCTGCCATTACGGAACGGCTGCTTCCCAAACGCTGGCATGCCACAGCAGCAGCCAGCCCATTTACGTAAGCGCCAACAGCAGCTGCAGCGAACGGCGAAATACCCTGCGACAGAAGCCCTAGGATTGTGCCGGCCAGCACATCACCTGTTCCTGCAGTTGCGAGCGCATCTGTCTTGAATGGCAGCACCGCCGTATCGCCCTGGGGGTCAGCGATGACGGTATGAGCGCCTTTTAGCACCACAACAGCTTTCCAGGCAGAGGCGCTGTCACGACAAACAGCCAGTCTATTTGATTGAATCTCAGATACGGTCAGGCCAGTTAAGCGCGCCATTTCGCCCGGATGCGGTGTCAGCACTGTTTGCGGGGGGATGTGCTCGGGCCAGTCACGCATCAAAGCCAGCAAGTTCAGACCGTCTGCATCAATGACGGTTGGGGGCAAAGGGTTGTTGAGGACACTGTTTAACAGCTCAAAGGTTGTGTCAGCAGTGCCCAAGCCAGGCCCGATTAGAACCGCCGAACTATCTTTCAGCGCAGACCCTACGATTTGTTGGCTATCTGAAGGGTCATCAAGGGGATACCAGATTGCCTCAAGCAGGTGGCCAGCAAGCGCTTGTGTTGCTTGAGGTGGCGCTGCTACTGCCACCAGTCCCGCTCCGGCACGGTAGGCAGCCCGTGCTGCCAAACCCGGCGCCCCAATGTACTGGGGTGAGCCGGAAATAATCAGCGCTCTGCCGTAAGTGCCTTTGTGTGAGTCGAGCGGGCGAGCGGGCAGCCGCTGGCGCACATAAGCACCATCCACCAGCGCTGAACGCTCATGCTGCAGTTCAGGCAGATTAGCCGGAACGCCAATATCAGAAACGAGAAGCGTGCCGACGGCGGCGGCACCGGGAAAAGTCAAGAGGCCCGGTTTTGCTGCGATAAACGTGATTGTTTCATCGGCGTGTACTGTGTTGCGATCCATCTGCCCAGTGTCACAATCCAAACCACTGGGGCAGTCTACTGCGAGTATGAGCGGCACAGCAGGGTGCAGCACATCGCTAGGCGCAGTGGGGGATGTGATCGTAATTGGTGGGTGCTCAGCGCGCAGTCTGTTGAGAGTCTGATTCACGATCTGCAAAATGCGAGCTGCGTCACCCTGCAGCGGCAGGCGCACGCCTATTCCGAAAAGCGCGTCAACGACAATGTCTGAACTTGCGACCATGTTCTGAAGCACGCGAAAACGCTGATCGTCTTCGGCATTGGCAATCAATACATTGGTGTTTCTCAGACCGGCGAGTAATGTGTCGTCTTCAGATCGCTTCTTTGAGAGATAAACGCGAATTTGAGCGCGGGTTTCCTCAGCGAGCACACGCGCAGCTACCAGTCCGTCGCCACCGTTGTTGCCTGGGCCGGCTATAACAGTGATGCGCGGCTGTTCGATGTTCGCCGTGTGTTTTGCAATGCGCTGTGCAACGATGCGGCCAGCATTCTCCATCATCGCCGCGTACGATATACCTGCTGCATCTGCAGCGGCTTCTATCTTGCGCACAGCGGCAACGGACACGACTTTATACACGCCCATTACCTTTCGATGACAGTTATTCCCCCCGCCTGTTCGCGATGTCTTATCGCTGTCAGTGCTGCGCCGCAGCCGCTGCAGCGGTTTAGTGGTTGCGATTGATGACTGTGTA
>DAOTWC010000176.1:0-4317 GCA_034435995.1 Anaerolineae bacterium
ACATTCGGTCGTATGGGGCAGAGGAGCCGGTGGAGGGCTTGTCGGGCGTGCTGTCGTGCGATGGGACAGGGGAGTGCGCGACGGGCGGCATCGGGTTCTTCCAGGTGGTGAACGGCGCGTTCGTGCCTTACGGGAGCAACTGAAATCCCGTAAGCACCTACCTGCACAGCGGTTTCCTCCTCCACAATGGAGCTGGTTGGAGCAGCGCAGAGGTGGGTTACTGGCCCACCTCTGCGACTATACATTGCCAGGGCAGACAGAGAGGGCCAGCGATAGTAAAGCTGGTGACACTGGTGTTGAATAACGTGTAAGGAGGCACTATGGCGTCGGATGCGCCGGGGTTGAACGCGCCACAGGGTGCAGTGCTGCGATCACGTCAGGAACGGCTGGCTGTGTGGATACGCAATGATCCGATACGGCTTGTGCTGTATGGGATCGGTTTGCTGGTCATTCTGCTCATCATTGGCGCGGTAGTGAACAATTTGTTCCTCAACCCTGCCACCAATTTCACCCTGGAGCGGCTGGTGCGGCTGGCGATTTTCGGGCTGGCACAGGGCAGTATCTATGCCTTGGTGGCGCTCGGCTACACGTTGGTGTACGGCATTTTGCTGCTCATCAACTTCGCCCACAGCGAAGTGTTCATGTCTGGCGCTTACATCGGCTTTTTCGCTATTATGGCGTTGAGCGGCGCCGGACTGCTGGAAACCCAGCCGCTTCTCTCGCTCTTGATCACAATGGGGGTGGGCGTTATAGCCTCCATGAGCGTCGCCTTTGTGCTTGAGCGTGTGGCCTACCGGCCGCTGCGCGCCGCGCCGCGCCTTGTGCCCCTCATCACCGCCATTGGCGCCTCTATCACACTCCAGCAGATTTTCCTGCGCTTGTTCGGCAGTGCAACGCGCACCTATCCGGACTTGAATCTATACATTCTTCCGGGCGTTTTTCGGCTGGAGTGCTCAGTTGTGGATGGCCAGGAAGTGTGCCGCGGGCTGGATATCATCCGCGGCATCTACGAAGTGGATTTTCTTGGGTTGGCGCTGCGCATACGTCCACTCTATTTCATCGTTTTTTTCGTAGCGGCGGTGATGATGGTTGGCTTGTGGCTGTTTGTCAAGCGCACCCGCACTGGCAAAGCGATGCGCGCAGTTGCTGAGGACAAGAAAACGGCCGCCCTAATGGGCATCAACGTGGACCGGGTGATTGTGATCACGTTCCTGCTGGGTGCGGCACTGGCCGGCGTAGCCGCGGTTTTATTTGCGCTTTACAACCGGCAGGTCACGCCGTTTATGGGATTTGCGCCAGGCATCAAGGCCTTCACGGCGGCTGTCCTCGGCGGCATCGGCAACATCCCCGGCGCAATGATGGGCGGTCTGCTGCTGGGTATGATCGAGTCCATTGCGCCTTCGCTGCTGGGCATTCCCTCACAGCTAGAGGACGTTATCGCATTCGGTATTCTGATCTTGATCCTCATCTTCAGGCCAACCGGCATTCTGGGTGAGGTGCTGTCGGAAAAGAAGGCCTGAGTCTATGGATCGCAAAGGGATTTACTACGCTCTATACACCAGCGCTGTGGCAGTGCTGCTGTCGTTAACAGGCATCTTTACGTCATTTGAGCGCACACAAGTCATCGCTGGCGTCCTGAACCTCAGCACCGTGATTCTGGTTTTGATGGTTGGTGGCCCGGCTTATCTGAATGCGTGGCGCGTTCGTCACAAGGACATTACGACAGGGATAGTGGCGGGCGCGGTATCCGGCACGATTGTGGCTGCGTTTCTAGCTGGGCTGGTGGTGCTAAACGCGGTTATAGACATGCGGTTTGTGTTCCCTAACGCTGGCAACCTCGCCAACACCACCCTTACCCTTGGACAGCCCGATCTTGGCAGCGGCCTGCTGGCGCTGCTGGTGCTCGGTGTTGTGATTGGCTCGGCTGTAGCGCTGGTGTTGCTAATTCCTGACCGGCTGCGAAGAATCCTGATTGTCAGCGCGGCGCTCACAGCGCTGATCGGCCTGCTGCAGAACCAGATCAACAACATCGTCACGCCGCCCTACGCCCTGCTGATGATCGTGGCGTTTGGGTTGGCTTATCTCATGAATTACCGTTTCATCCGGGACACAGGCGTTACGCTGCGTATGACCATCGGTTTGGGTATCGGCCTGATGCTGGGAATACTGGCCGCGCTGCTCGTGAGCGCTGGGACGACCGCAGTGGGTGGGATCAACATCCTTCCGTTTCAGCCAACCAGTCCGCTGATGTGGGCCGCCCTGGTGCTGGTCGTCGGCGGCGCTGGCGCGCTCGGCTCGCTGGCGGTGAGCAGCTCGCGGACGGGCAACAGCGCTATGCTGTATTTTATGATGGCTTTGCTCGTGCTGGCGGTTATCAACTGGCAGCGCCAGATGACACCGCTGGCCGCCGTCATCACTTTTCTGCTGGTGAGCGTCCCGCTTTGGTTCGCTCCCTACCTAACAGATCGCGCTGAAGAGCGATTCACGCGCATCAGCCGTGTTGAAAAGCGCACTACCTGGCGCCTTACAGGCGCTTTTGCGCTGTTCTTTATGCTGGTTGCGCCGCTGTTTCTGGGCCAGTACATCACCAGTGTGTTCGACCTAGTTGGCCTGTACATCATTATGGGCATTGGCCTCAACGTAATGGTAGGTTACGCCGGCATGCTGGACTTAGGTTTTGTGGCGGCTTTCGCGATTGGAGCCTACAGCCTGGGGCTGTTCACCACGCCTAGCATGGTCACCTGCGGCGGTGTGCCGCCGGATCAGATCAACGCGGAAAACGTTGCCACACTCTGCACTGGCATCATGACCTTTTGGCAGGCGTGGCCGCTGGCGGCGCTTACCGCTGGCCTCTCTGGGTTAATACTGGGCGTTCCTGTCATGCGCCTGCGCGGAGACTATCTGGCTATCGTGACGCTTGGGTTCGGCGAGATCATCAACCGTGTGGCGCTCTCGTCCACGTTCAAGCCTTTGTTAGGCGGCGCGCAGGGTGTCTCGCCTATTCCCACTCCTGTGATTGACCTGCGCGCCCTGAATCCCGATTGGTTTTTCCGGCTGGACAACGCTGCCAGTGTGTATTACCTCATCCTGTTCACCGTGCTGCTGGTGGCTTTTGTTGTGCTGCGCCTGTCAGTCACGCGGGTTGGCCGGGCCTGGCGCTCTATTCGTGCCGACGAGGATGTGGCTCAGGCGATGGGCATTCACCTGGTCGGCAGCAAACTGCTGGCTTTCGGGATCAGCCGGACATTAGCCGGACTGGGCGGCGCGATCTTCGCAGCGTGGCTTCAAGGTATTTTCCCCAACAGCTTCACACTTCTTGTTTCGATCAACGTGCTGTCGTTGGTTATTATCGGCGGTCTGGGTTCAATTCCCGGTGTCGTGGTGGGCGCTATGATCCTGATAGGCCTGCCGGAAGCGCTGCGCGAGTTTCAGGATTACCGGCTGCTGGCTTTCGGCGCGCTGTTGGTTACTACGATGCTGCTGCGCCCGGCCGGCTTGATTCCCCCGCCGGTGCGCCGTCTGGCAGAAGAAGCTGAAGAGCGACGTGCACAGACTCAGCCGGTTGAAGCTGTTGTAGGAGGTGAGCGGTGAGCGATATCCTTCTGGACGCACGGCGGGTTACCAAGCGATTCGGGGGGCTTATCGCTGTGCGCGAGATGAGCCTGCAAATCCCGCGTGGAATGATCGCCAGCCTGATCGGCCCAAACGGCGCTGGTAAGACGACGTTCTTTAACTGCGTCACCGGTTTCTACGTTCCTGAGGAAGGCGATCTGATCTTCAACGGCGAGTCGATTTATGGGCTGCGACCGGATCAGATCGCCCAACGCGGCATCAGCCGCACCTACCAGAACATTCGATTGTTCTACGGTCTGACAGTTCTGGAGAATGTTCTCATCGGCATGCACACGCTGCTTCGTTCGGGGCCGGTGCAGGCGCTGTTGGGCACACAGCGCATGCGTCGCGAAGAACGGGATGCGGTAGACAGGGCCATGGACCTGTTGGAATACGTAGGCCTTGACGGGATGGGCGACAACCTGGCAGAAAACCTGCCATACGGTTTTCAGCGACGCCTGGAAATAGCTCGCGCGTTAGCGGCGCAGCCTAAGCTGCTGCTGTTGGACGAGCCGACAGCGGGTATGAACACATATGAGACCGAAGAGATGATGGCTTTCATCCGCCGCCTGCGCGACGAACGCGATCTGACAATCTTCCTGATTGAACACGACATGAAACTGGTCATGACAATCTCTGACCAGGTCAGCGTGATGGATTATGGGGCCAAAATCTCTGAAGGAACGCCCAGCCAGGTGCAGCGCG
>DAOTWC010000177.1:0-15683 GCA_034435995.1 Anaerolineae bacterium
TTCGGAACAGCAGGTGCAGTTTGCTGCGCCAGTGATGGTGGTCAATGCCAGTTTTCTTAACGTCCGCACCGGTCCTGGTGTGCGCTACAGCGTCCTCATCACCGTTGTCGGGGGCACTGAACTTCCTGTCCTGGGGCGTGCCCGCGACAACGTGTGGTTTCAGGTTTCGACTGTCATTGGTGTAGGATGGGTAAATTCCGAGTTTGTCATACCGCGAGGCGATTTTTCTAATGTGCCTTTTGTAGATTTCAATTTTGCTGAGGCTGTGGCTGCTGCGCCAGGTCCGGCTGTCGTGGGCCTGCCCGACGGCCAAGGTGGCGGCGCGCCTGGCATGGCTGCGGCGCCAGTAACACCCGGTGTTGGTGGCACGTTTGTCGCTGGCACAACGCCAGATGGCAAACCAATCGTGATCTCTGGCCCGAATGAACGCTTTCGTGCGGTCATCAATGTTGAGGCCGTTAATCTGCGCGCACAAGCCTCAGAAAACGCCGCCAGCCTTACGACGCTGTTCCGCAACGACAACTTTGACTACCCCATTGTTGGAACTGCGCGTGACAGCAGGGGTGTGGATTGGATAGCGATAATTGCCCCTGAATTCGGAACCGGGTGGATTGAAGCAGCTAAAGTGCGTTTGCGGCTGTCGGGGGCTTTCCGCACCGTGCTGGTGGTTGTGGCAGATACGGTTGGTATGGGAGACGGCCCCGGTTCTGGAAGCACACGTCTTCCAGTGCTCACCTCCGGACAAGAGGGTTTCCTGGTAACAATTAGCCGCGACGGCCGTTTCGTACAAATGGAACTAGGCGGTGGAGAAATTGGCTGGGTGCCGTTTGACTCCGTGCAGACCCGCACTGGCACGCCAACAGACGGCCTAAATCTCACTCCGCAGCAGGTTTCTCAAGGTGCGCCGGCTATTGGAGCGCCGGCGGCTGGCGCGTTTCCTGCCCGGCCCAGCCTGGCGATTCCACGGGTAATTGTAAACACGTCTTTCCTGAACGTGCGCAGTGGGCCAGGGGCGCAGTTTGTGCCTGTTACCACACTGGCAGGTGGCGCGGAACTGCCAGTGCTGGGGCGCACACCAGACGGTGTCTGGCTGTTGGTTCGGGGATCGTTTGGGCAGGGCTGGGTAAACCAGGAATTCGTTATTTTCCGTGGCGTCTACGACAACGTAGCCATTATTCCCTATGCTTCCGCCGCTGGCGTTGTGATTACTCCGACCGCTGTTATCTCTGGCCCGGTAGTACTGTACGTAGCGCCTGGAACCAATTTCGGGGCAGCTGGCTCAATTTCTGGCCCAGTCGAGGTTCCGATTGTGGCGCGCACAGCCGATGGCACGTGGATTCAAGTGAACACATCTCTGGGATTTGGCTGGGTGCTCGCGGGGCAGGTTCAACTGCGCGGCGATCTGAGTGCAGTCCCAATCGTTGGCTAGCTAGCCAACTGTATTGTAAAAGGTGAAGCGCCTGATTGTTACGGTTCATCGGGCGCTTCTTGGCGTTATCGCGCTACAATGAGGTTCTCCTCCATGAACTACGCCTCCAACCTTGCTGCCCGTCTAATGCAAACCCGCTTTGCCAAATCGGCGTTGCCTACCGCCATTTTCGGCTCTGTGGACACTCTGTCACAAGCGCTGGAAATTGATCGTCCACCGGTTCGCATTGGCGTGTGGCCAATTGTAAGCCAGCAAACACCTCAGACGGCGATGGGCATTGCAACATTGTTAGCTCTTTTGCTGGAAAGACACGAAAAGACGCGCGTCTACCGCCTGTTCGCACGGATCAACGGCGAGCCGGAGTCTTATCGTTGGTCAATTAAGGACTCTCAGTTCGATGTTGACGATTGGCAACTCGACGATCTGGACGAAAACGCGGCTGTTTGGGGGGTTTTGGAACAACTAGAAGGCAGTTGGCAGCTTGAACTGCGGGTTGAAAACGATATGGCCGCCGAAGGTGAGGACATGCGAGTCTTCACGGTTATCGGAGCGCAAGTTGTGGATTTGGTGGAGGCGCTGCCCCAGACTGCTATAGAAATCGCCAACTATCTGGGCGCAGGTGAAACATCCCTTATGTCGCCGCTGTTCACGTTGGAGTCACAATGGAAAAACACCGGTAATCTCGAAAAGCTGCTTTACCGGTTATTTACATGTGAACTGAGTCTCTTTCTGGCATTGTGGGGCAAACCATGGTCGCTCAACCAGATTGTGAGAGACATCCGAGAGCTGATGGATGCAGGAACAGACCTCGGCAGCCTAGGCGAGTGGGCAGTCGCCAGCGCGCTTGCGCGGATCATTGGGCGAGCGCCAGCGCTGGACGAAACAACCATTACTGAGATAGTTGATACAGTGGCAGGTTATTTTTCCGACTCTGCGGCTGGGGATGTCATCATTGCGGGCGGCCTATATCGAAGTGGTTACACGCAAGAGTGCTTTATGGTATTGGATGAAGCTGTAGAGCGTTTTGGTGACAGCACCCTGCCGCGTATCGCATTGGGAGAGTATCTTAGGTTAAGCGGCCGCCTTTTCGACGCCCTCGACGTTTTCCAGGAAGCTTTAGAAGACAATGTCGCAGATGCAGACCTATACATACGATATGCCAACCTGCTCACCGTTCTTGATTACAGCGGCATGGTTGTCGAGGACTTTGTGCTCATTGACATGACGCAGCGTGCGCCAAACCTGCTCGCACTAGAAGCGCTGGCGGCATATACTGCGGCGCTTGAGCTGGACCCCAACAACGCTCAAGCGTTAAGCGGACAGCTTGTCCAACTTCTTGACATCGGCAGTGTGCGCGAGAGATTCTGGGACGGCTTTGCACATCTGGTTGAAATAGACTCGTCTGGAGAGCTTGTACGCGGGCTGCTGGACGCCATGGACGACGTGGAAGATGTCCAACCGGGTGTGCGCATCCTCACCTCCGCTCTCGACAAGTATCCGAACCGGTCAGACATAGCCGTGAATTTGGCTGTCGCCTACATCTTGCAAGGAGAGGGGGCATCCGCCATGCGTGCGCTGGATCATGCGCGCGCTCTAACGACAGACCCACTCATCTTGGCCGACGTTGAGCGTCTGGCACTCAGCGCTCAAGACCCCGATTTCGAGAGTCGCATAGGCGACATTCTTGATCTCATCAGCGCCGGAACTAAAGTTGACGCTGACGATGCCGAATATCTTGAGTCAGTTATTGCACGGGCGCCAACTTTTCCTGAACCGTATGTTCTCTTGGCAAAGGCTTATATCGGCTGGGGAGAAGTTGGAAGCGCGCTCGATACGCTGCTGGATGGGTACAAGCGTATTCCTGGAGACCCTGAGCTGGCTTTCTTGCTGGCACAGACACTTTGGAACTCCGGTGAACACGAGCTGGCGGTAAGCTATCTAAGCAAGGGGATCGTCAGCAATCCCAATCATGTGCCTTTGCTAGCTCTCATGGGCCGTTATTTGTTTGACAGCGACCGCTTCGAAGAGGCGCGAGTCTATTTGATGCGCGCTGAGCTGATTTCGCCGCGTGACCCTACGCTGCGAGAAGTGCGAGCATACATTGCCAGCAAACTTGGAGAATGAAGTTGACCGGCTGGCCGCGACTTCAGTGGCTCATCAGGCTTGCAGCAGTCGGCTTAGTCATTTGCGCTCTATTTTTAGGTGGCGAGGTAAAGAAGCCACAGAGCACAGTTGCACCAAACGCTGACGCGGCTGAGTCGGCTGTTCGCGCTGTGGCAGCGGGGGTTAGCGGTTCTGGTGTTAGCACATTCCTGCTGCTAGGCGTGGACTCTGATGGCCTGGGTCGAGCGAGTCGGACAGATGTGATCGTTGTCGTTTTTGCGCACTATGCGACAAACAGCGTATCGCTGGTCTCGATTCCCAGAGACCTGTATGTAGATATACCTGGCTGGCAAATGCAGCGTATCAACACAGCTTTTCCGCACGGCAGCGTGGTGAGCGATGGCGGAGGATTCATACTGCTGCGCGAGACCTTGAAGCTTAATCTCGGCTTGGATGTCGAGCGTTATGCGCTGGTGGATTTTGCGGGCTTCGAGCAGATTATTGACGCGGTCGGCGGAATAGAGTTGGCTGTTGATTGCGCTGTAGAGGATTGGCGTCTCCGCGGATCGGGGCTTGACAGCTCCGTGCCGGATAACTGGGAGTTGATCACGCTTCGGCCTGGCATTCACCATATGGATGGCAAAACAGCCCTCTGGTATGTGCGCAGCCGCCGCTCCAGCGGCGATCTGGACAGAGGGCGCAGACAGCACGATGTGCTGCGGGCCATCTGGCAGCGGGCACAAAGCGTTGGTCTGCTTGAACGCATGCCAGAGCTGTGGCAGCAGATCACCAGTGTGGTTGAGACAAACTTCACACTTCCCGACATCATCGCCCTTCTGCCAGTTGCGCTGAACTACGCACCAGAGCGCATAGAGTCCTACACGCTTCGAGTCAACCGCGAGGTAACCCAGTGGCGCTCTCCCGCCGGTGCCAGCGTGCTTCTGCCTGTACCAGAGGCTGTTGCGCGTGTAATACAGCAAGCTTCTACGCCGGTAACGAGGAGCAGACTCAACGGGGCACGCATGCTTGTAGAAATTGTCAACGCTACTGGCAGCAGCAACCGTCTGGATCAACTGGCTGCGCACCGATTAGCGCGAGATGGATTCCAAGCGCATGTGGTTGCGCAGGAGATGCCGGAACAAACGGAAACAGTGATTCTCGATTTTACGGGTCACCGCAAGAGCGGCGCGCTGGAAAGCCTCCAGCGCGCTCTCGGCGTTCCGGACTCAGGAGTGATACGACAGCCAACGGGTGAAAGAGAACGCGATTTTCGTGTGATCCTTGGCAGCTCCTACAATCCCTGCAATCCTGATCACAGATCGGACTAACGTAATTCATGCGCGATCGGTTAGCTCCAGTCTCCATCGAGCATTACCGGGACCACTTTTCCAGCGCTGCTATCGGCCAGCAGAGCAGTCAACGAAGCTAGATTGTTTTGCGGTATCGAGGCAGTAACAGTAACTTGCTCCGCAAAATCCTCACTGATCACATTAGCTTCATGCTCAAGCAGCATAAGCTTCACCGGTTCATAAAGCCTGTAAGGCAGTTCAATGCGCAGTGTGCAGCTTAGCACCTTCTCTGTCAGGGAGAGTTCGTTCAGAACACCCCTGGCAGCATCGCTGTAGGCTCGCACAAGACCGCCAGTGCCCAGCTTAACGCCGCCATAAAAACGTGTGACAACGACCATCACATCACCGATGGCCCGTCCGCGCAGCACGGCGAGCATTGGCGCGCCTGCAGTTCCAGAGGGTTCACCGTCGTCGCTCACGCCCTCACGCGCTGTGTTACCAAATCCTATGCGGAAAGCATAAGCATGGTGTGTGGCGCCAGGCATTTCGGCGCGCACTTCAGTGAGCAAACATCTCACGTCATCCGCGCTGGCTACCCTGCCGGCTGTTGCGACAAACCGCGAGCGTGAGATCACGAGTTCAATGCGGGGTCTGTTGCCCGGCACCGGATAACGCACGTCGTCACCCATGTTGGACTGCAGCACCCACACGACTGTGCAGAGGAGGAGAAGTTAGGCAGGGTTCTGAGACACGAAATGTTTGAATACCGGAGGCTCGATATACAAGCTGTTGTTTTCGTCCAGCTTCAACAGCGACTTGCCCGTGAGCATCTTGACTGCTGCTTCAGTGTCCTCGTTACGCTGGAACACTGCCAGACCGCAGGCAGCCTTAAGCACCTGTCTTTCTGTGTCGCTCAGGCTTAGCCAGATTGTTCGGCACTCAGCCTGTACGGGCAGTTTGCCAGCAAGCTGTGCTGCTAATCTGTCACTGCGCGTCATTACCGCTGATGGGCCTAGATCAGGTATCGTTTCCAAGGTGCGGAACCCGGCGCGAAGTAGACCAGCAAAACGCCCAGTCGCCCACAGTAGAAAGTTCAGCGTATATTCGTCATACTCGATGCGATTGCGAACCATTAAGTCCTCGATCATGCGGCGAGCATCAGCATCCTCGTATGGCCCAATATAATATGTATTATCGGTAAACAACTCAACAAACTGCTCGATCGCGAGAGGGTCAATTTTCTCTCGCTGCAGAACGCTGGGGATGGGCATACGAGTGAAGGTTAGGTATGAGAGCTGTTTCTTATTCGCGTCGCGCAGGCCGCGCAAAGTCAGGAAAAACTTAACCGGAAGCTCGCGCAGCATTTCTTCGAACTCGTCAAACATGAACACAATGTGGAAACCCCGGCGCATGAAGTACTCCAGGCCCAGCTCGAAGTAACGTAATCCCATGTAAGTGAACATGGGGTTAGTCCCGCTCTGGAGCAGTTGGTAGGTCTCGTAGAACTGCCGCATTTCGGCCTCGCTCAGCACGCCCGTGTCGTGAAATGCCATGAACAAACGATGCATCAAAAGTTCGTACCCAGCCCAGCAGCGCAGCAGCTCATTTTCTGGGGCTCGGGGCTGGGGAAGGGGAACCATCAGGCTTGGATCAATCAGGATCGCCTTAAACAGGCGCACTTGAGCCTCTTTCATGTAGGCGGCCTGGACCTGAGGGTTGGCAAGATGTTGCAGAAGATTCGACTTTCCAACACTGCCCACCCCTACAAGAGAGCACGACTCGCCAGCGCGCCAACGCTCCATAATGTGGCCAACTTCCTGCTGTCGAAAGTCAATGGGGAGTGTGCGTGTGCGGGAGGTAGCCATTGTCGGCCCCCTGATGTATGCTTGGGTACGCTTCACGGGATGGATTATACAGAGTAGGGACTGTGGCAATCAACAAGCAATACCGCTTCTACGATGGCATTGTTGCGCTGTTTGTGACCACACTTCTGTTGAGCAATTTGCTGAGCAGCGCAAAAATCGTTGATCTGGGCATCAGCTTAGGATCGCTGCCGCTGGCCTTTGATGCTGGCACGCTCGTGTTTCCCATATCGTACATTTTTGGCGACATACTTACAGAAGTATACGGTTACAAGAAATCGCGCCGGGTAATCTGGCTTGGTTTCAGCGCCGCGCTTCTGATGGGCGTATTGGTTTGGCTGGCAGGGGTGCTGCCTGGAGAGTCGCAATGGCAGTCCAGCGTTGGACAGGATGCGTACGATGCTGTTCTGGGCGGTGTGAGCGGATTGATAGTTGCGAGTCTGGCAGCATATTGGATGGGCGAGTTTAGCAACAGCTATGTGCTAGCGCGCATGAAGATTGTGACACGCGGCCGCTGGGTGTGGATGCGTACGATAGGCAGCACATTGGTAGGCCAGGGAATTGACACAGTGGCATTTTTTACCATTGCCACTGCACTGGGCGTGTTTCCGCCTGGGCTGTTCATCACGTTGATTGTGACAAACTACATTCTAAAGGTTGGTGTAGAGGTGTTGTTTACACCTGCTACGCTGAGGCTGATCGCCGCCTTGAAAAGAGCGGAGCAGGAAGACGTCTATGACTATGGCACACGCTTTAACCCATTTCGCTTTGATCTATGAAACAGGCACTATGTCTATCTGTCGTATGTCTATCTGTCGAATGACATTTTCCAGATCAGCCAGCGCACGAGCTGCGTAAGCTGCATACCGTTCGCGCTTGTTCCGAATGGAATCGGTTAGGTCGGGTAAAATACCAAAATTAGCCTTCATCGGCTGGAAATGACGCGGCTCAGCATGGCTGACATAGTGACACAGCGCACCTACCATCGTGGTTTTAGGAAATTCTATCAGCCCTTCACCGCGCAGGTATCGGGCCATATTTACTGCCGCCACGACCCCTGTAGCGATATTGCCCACGTAACCCTCAACACCTGTAATCTGACCAGCAAAAAACAGGCCAGGTCGCGCTCGGAACTGCATTGTCGCGTCGAGCAGGGCGGGGGAGTTGATGAAGGTATTTCGATGCATTTGTCCCATACGGATAAATTCTGCCTGTTCGAGACCGGGTATCAGCCTGAGAACCTGCTCTTGCTGCCCCCAACGTATATTGGTCTGGAAACCCACCATGTTATACAGGCTGGCGGCGAGATTGTCCTGGCGTAACTGCACAACGGCGTAAGGCCGTTTGCCAGTTCGCGGATCGCGCAAGCCAACCGGGCGCATGGGGCCATAAGCTAGCGTGTCAGGACCGCGTGCCGCTAATTCTTCGATAGGCAGGCAGCGCTCAAAGTAAGCCGCATCCTTTGTCTCGAAGTCGCGCAAGGGAGTGCGGTCTGCTGCCAAAAGAGCTTCAACGAAACGTCTGTACTCCGCTTCGTTCATTGGACAGTTGATATAATCACCATCAGCGCCCTGCCCACGCCGATGCCGACTGGCTTTGAAAGCAACAGTCATATCGATGCTGTCAGCAGTCACAATTGGGGAAATAGCATCGAAAAACGACAAGTATTCTTGCCCTGTCAGGCGGGCGATATCCGTTGCGAGCGCGTCGGATGTGAGAGGGCCAGTTGCAATGATTGTGGGGCCAGAGGGAACGGCCGTGACCTCCTCTCGGTGGATTATAATGCGCGGATGCGCTTGCAATGCGTAGGTTACGCTGTTGGCAAACACGTTGCGGTCCACCGCCAGCGCACCCCCAGCTGGCACAGCTGCGCGTTCGGCGCAGTCCAACAGCAGAGAACCTAGCCGTTTGATTTCGGCTTGGAGCAGCCCAGACGCGCGATCAACCAACTGCGAACCAAACGAGTTGCTGCACACCAGCTCAGCCAAGCGCTCTGTCGTGTGCGCTCCGGTCATTCTTGCTGGCCGCATCTCATATAAATGCACCATGAAACCACGCTGTGCCAGGTGCCAGGCTGCTTCTGACCCAGCCAAACCGCCGCCTACAATTACAACCTCAGTCGTCATAGTGGCAACTCTATCTAGTGTGGGAATGCTCAATCAGCATCAGGCTTGCAGGAGTTCCTGAGCAAAACGCTGATAGCGTCGGATTTTGTCCAGGTCGCTAGCGTTAGCAGGCGCTAAGCGCAGCGCGGTTTTATAAGACTCAAGGGCGTCAGCGTAGCGGCCTAGTGCAAACTGTGCATTGCCTAATACATCGTAAACGCGATAGTCTTGTGACGCTTCGTCGTCTTGCTCAGCAGCCGATATGTACTCCTGCACTGCGCGAATAGTGTCCTCATAGCTGTTGAGGCAGTAATACGCACGCGCAATACGGAACAGCAGGGATGTTTCCCAGGGATGATAGGGGTTGTACTGCAGCGCGTTGCGATAAGCGCTTATCGCCTGTTCGAACTGACCCTGCTCAGAGTAGATATCGCCCAGCATTTCATAAACGCGCGACCATGTTACGTCAACGCCAAGCGGTCTCCTGCTGACCTGCAAGAACTGTTGTAGGTAGCTCACCGCATCGCGGTCACGACCAGGCAGACATACGGCCAGTTCACCGGCAGCCAGCAAGGCCTCGGCCAATATCATCCGATTTTCATCGCCGGCTTTTTCTGCAATTGACAAGGCCACTTCAGCGTCTAGCAAGGCCTGTTCGTTCTTGTTCATTGCTCGCAAAACGCGGCTGCGCAGAATGCGCAGTTGTACCATCCACGCCAGAGGCTCGCTTGCAGGATACGTAAAGACGGCCTTGTCAAGAAATGCGCAAGCGCTTTCTAAGTCACGCCGCTCATAAAAGGCAATGAAACCGAGCCTTTCGAAGCAGAAAGCTGTGAGCGCTGGAATGTGGCTGGGCGCAAATAGAGACTGGCGAAACAAGGTGTCTGCTTTATCCACATCGCTGTCTGCGAGAGCGATACGACCTAATTGATAATAAATCCAACCCAGATTGCCGTAGCGCGGATATTCTGTAAGTATGCGTTCGTACAGCCGCTTGGCCAAACTGGTATCGCCGCGATCAGCAAAACCAACGCTGGCTATCTCAAACCGCAGCAGGTGACAATCGGCTGTCAGCTCCAGCATCTCCACAGACTCATTGCCTGGCAGCAGCGAACGAGCCTGGTTCAGATCTTCTATGGCTTCATCTGGGCGTTCGCCCAGCAGTCGAGCACGTGCTCGCAGAACCAGCGCCTGTATGCGTTCTGAGTCAGGCAAAGCGCTCCGGAGCAGCCTTGTCGCCGCAACTTCCGCTTTCTTTATTTCGCGCCGTTCCAGCAGATCCACAATAGATTGCAGATGACTCGATGCCATTCCTACCCTTAATCGCTACACCAAGTTGACATCACAGCATTTCTGACCTTTCCCGGACAGGCATGCATCACGCTTTTCACGCTGCGCGTAACACCACTGCCATTATAACCTTAGGCGTGCCTGAAACAGCACGCCTAAAGGTGACAAGTGGATAATATGAAACTTGGCGCGGGCGCAGCCACTCGCCTGACAAAAGGGTCTGGGTCAAAACGCACCCAGTACAATCGTTGCGTTTTGCCCACCCAACCCAAAGCTGTTGGACATAACGTACTTGAGGTCGGGCACATCGCGAGCCTCATTAGGCACATAATCCAGGTCACAGGCAGGGTCTGGCGTCTCGTAGTTAATCGTTGGATGGATAACTTTATCTACCAAACTGAGTGTAGACGCGATAGCTTCGATTGCGCCAGAGCCGCCAAGCGCGTGTCCCAGCATGCTCTTGGTCGAGCTGACTGCCAAGTTATACGCCTGTTCGCCAAAGACGCGCTTGATCGCAAGCGTCTCCATAGCGTCGTTGGCCTGCGTGGACGTCCCATGCGCGTTGATGTACTGGATGTCCTCGACATTCACGTGCGCATCTTCAAGCGCCCAGCGCATGGATCGGGTTGCTCCCATACCTTCAGGGTCAAGTGCGGCGATGTGATAGGCATCCGAAGACGAAGCGTGACCAAGAATCTCGGCATAGATGCGAGCGCCGCGTTTAAGCGCATGAGCGAGACTCTCGATAACCAACACGCCGCACCCCTCGCTAAACACAAAACCAGAACGGTTCGCGTCAAAGGGGCGGCTGGCTCGCTCTGGGTTGTCGTTATAACCAGTGGCCAGAGCCTGCATCGCCTCGAACCCTGCCAGCGCATAGTCCTGTAAAACAGCCTCAACGCCCCCAGTGATGACCATATCGGCGCGCCCATTCTTGATCAACTCGCTCGCGTCACCAACGGCCTGTGTCCCCGCAGCGCAGGCAGTAGAAGGGGCATTCAGCGGGCCAAGCGCGCGCATGAAGCGGCTCACGTAGTGAGCTGGCATATTGGGCAGAGCGTTAATGAGCGCTAGGGGATTTGGTTTGCGAAAGCCTGAGGTCTTGTACTTGAATGTGCTTTGTTCTGCCATTTCGTGCGCGCCGAGCGATGTACCGATTACCACCCCGACACGCTCTCCCTGTTCCTCGATTTCGGCAATCGTCAGCCCCGCGTCTTCCACCGCCATTTGCGCAGCCGCTACAGCGAACTGCGACGCGCGCCCCATGCGCCGTGCTTCTTTCGGTTCGATGTATAGGGTTGGGTCGAAGTCCCGTACCTCACCGCCGATTTTGACTTCAACATGTTCAATTGGGATAGTCTCAATCCGCCTGATGCCGGAGCGTCCTGCTTTCAGACTCTCCCAAAGTGATTTCACAGGGCCTAAGGCTGTTACCGCGCCTAAACCAGTGATGACAACGCGCGGTCGACCGTTGCGCAGCAACTCCATTGTCATTCATCTCCTGATGTGTTCTGCAAACCGCTGAACTCCTCGCGGATCAACTCAACAACACGCCCCTCGACAGCTAAAGCAGCCTGTTCAGCTGCGTTCTTGATTGCGCGGGCGTTAGAACGTCCGTGACCTACTATCACAACACCGTTCACCCCCAAAAGGAGCGCTCCACCAACCTCGGATGTGTCTGTTTGCCGGCGAACGCGCTTAAACGCTGGCTGCACCAGGAGTCCGCCCACTGTAGACAGTAAGTCGCGCTTGATCTCGTGGCGAATCGTCTCGGCGAGATAACTAGCAGAGGCTTCAAAAGTTTTCAGGAATATGTTGCCTACAAAACCATCGGTTACTACTACGTCCGCTTTGCCTCTTACAACATCTCTTGGCTCGACATTTCCCACAAAAGACACTGGACTTCTCCGGAGCATTGAAGCAGCATCCCGTATCGCTGCATTCCCCTTGCCTTCTTCCTCACCGTTTGACAGCAAACCAACTCGCGGTTGGACAATACCAAGTACGCGCCTAGCATATATGCTGCCCATGGCTGCGAACTGCGCCAGCCACTCCGGCCGCGAGTCAGTATTGGCGCCGAGGTCTAGCAGAATAATCCTTCGACCGCGGATGGCGTAAACACCTGCAAGCGCCGGCCGCTGGACACCCGGAATACGGTTCAGGGTGTGCAGTGTAGCGATCGTCAACGCGGCCCCCGTGTTGCCAGCCGTAACAAACGCATCGGCAGCACCGCTGCTTACCAGCTGCATGCCAATTTGCATTGAAGAGAGGGGCTTTTCTTTGGCAACTCGGGCTGGCGAGTCCGCCATCACGATCTGTTGGCCCGCATGTGTCACCTCAATGGGCAATCCTTCGGTTTTATGCAGAGATAGTTCTGTTTCAACGCGTTGCCTGTCACCGACAAGAATAACGGTATGACCCAATTCGCGAGCTGCTAAGACAGCGCCCGCGACATCAGGTTTAGGGCATGTATCGCTGCCCATAGCATCTATCACAATGCGCATCTCTGACCTTTCATAGGCGATGAACAACCATGACAACGCTTTTAACGCGGGTCTGCGCCGAACCCACACATACGAGGATTGACAGGGAATCCACCACAGGTATAATGACGGTAATAAAATAAGCCCCGGTGGCGGAACTGGCAGACGCGCACGGTTGAGGGCTGTGTCCCTTAGCGGGGTGGAGGTTCAAGTCCTCTCCGGGGCATCTTAAAGAAGCTCGCACCTACATGTGTGAGCTTTTTGCATTTTACTCCTCGTTTCAGCACCAGTCTGCCCTTGCTTGCGAGTAATTCTACTTGGATGTACACTGCCTGTTAAGGGTCATGAGTGGTCTGATGTGCCGCCTGTACAGTCTGGGGGAGTGATAGGGCAATGACTGATCAACTGCAAAGCGCGTTGGCATCAGCTTATGAGATGATCGAAGCGGATAAGCTCGAGGAAGCACGCGCTCTGCTGAAACCCATTCTGGCTGAGGACCTCGACAATGCTGACGCGTGGTGGCTCTACGCTCACGCTGTTGATGACCCCGAGGTGGCCCGCACTGCTTTGAACAACGTCCTCCGAATCGATCGGGACTATCCAGGCGCGGCAGAATTAATGGAGACATTAGAGCGCACATATCCAACCGGCGCGCCCGCAGCTGAGCCTGATCTTTTTGCTGAAAATGCTCCTGTTTCGCCTGATCTGGTGGACGACCTGGACTTAAACGAGGAAGACTTTGATCTTGATCTGGAAACAGACCTGGAAGAACCGCGCAGGATAGAGACCGCGCCGGCATTAGCTTCTGTTGCCCGACGGTCAAGGCCTGCTCCTCTGTTTCTGCTGCTGCTTTTATTAGCGGGCGTCCTCGTTGTCGTTCTCGTTGTCGCGCTGTTGACCAGTGGAACAGGTGAACAACCAGCTCTCGTGCCAACAGCAGAAAGCGATACTGCTGTTGCAGGGGAAGAACAGCAGCTTCTGCCGACTTTAGAGTTCGGCGCCGAAGCCGTTGATGAGCAAAGCCAGAGTGAACGGTCCACCGAAGGTACTAATGGTCAAGTGTTAGCAGAACTCGAAGTTGCCCTTGCCAGGGAGCTTGCAGATGTCGATTTTGTTCCCGGAAGCGCAGCGCTGCGAGACACGGAGCTGGGCAGGACGCTGTTTATAGACGTGTGTACGTCCACAGGGGACGATATGCGGGCCGCGCTGTCGCGATCGATGAGTGGATTGTCGCGTCTTGCGGGGCAAATCGGCAGCGCTGCAGACGCACTCGGCGTTCAGCTAATTGACTGTGAAACCGAGGCAACAATCCGCATTATCGCAGGACTAGTTGAACAAGCAGCTCAATACGCATCTGGCGCGCTGGATCGCGAAAGCTTCGAAGCAGGCTGGCGCGCTTTACCCTAGCTTAGTTAGGCTGTGCATCAACTGGCAGTCGAATGGTAAAGATCGTACCGGAATCCGGCTCGCTCTCAACTTCGATTGTGCCGTGGTGGTTCTGGATGATGCCATAGCTGACAAACAGACCAAGTCCGGTGCCGTTAGGCTTCGTTGAGAAGAATGGGTCGAACACGTTGTTGATCTGTTCTGGCGGAATGCCGCAGCCTGTGTCTTGAAACTGAATTACGACCTGTCCGTTATCTCGCCACGCTCGTATCGTGAGCGTGCCGCCGGCTTGCATTGCGGCGTGTGCATTTAGGGCGAGGTTCATAAACACTTGCTCTAACTGGTCCTTGCTTCCGTAAATCAGGGGGAGGTCAGCGATCTCTGCCTGAATGCTGACTCCACCTTGCTCAAAAAGCCGCAGGTTCAAATTGATTACAGTCTCGAGCGTTTTTCGTAAATCAAGGAACTGCACCAACTCAGTAGAACTACGACGTCCAGCAAACTCCAGAAGCTGGCTAACGATGCGTGTGATTCGTTCTATACTCTCCTGAATACTCGTAATTGCTATCAGGTCCGGGGGCACTTGGTCGCGCGCGTCTTCAATCATGTGTTCTAGATGGATTCGGATAGGCTGCAATGGATTGTTGATCTCGTGAGCGATGCTAGCGGCGAGATGGCCTATTGAGGCAAGTTTCTCTGATCGAACTAACATTTGCTGCGCAGATTGCAGCTCCTTGGTGCGGGCTGCCACCATATCCTCCAAATGAAGGGCATAATTCGCCTGTATCTCATACAGTTCGGCGTTTCGGAGCGCCAGTGCCGCTTGACGCCCGATGCCTTTGAATAAACTCATGTGGTTTTCGTCGTAAGTCACCAAATCTCCAGCGACCATTAGAACTCCCAGCAAGCGCTCCCCATGCTGTAGAGGAACAGCCATGCCGTAAGGAAAACCTTCTGCCAACGGAGGATCAGCCGGCCACAGCGTTGGACGCCTTCTAATTAGGAACCGTTCGAACGCGTCCATGTGATTGAAGTCAAAGGCTCTGTAATCACCCTTTGTCTCGGCGCGGAAGCGTGCCAGCTCGCCTATTTCATTTATCTGGTAGATGGCTGCCAAACAGCATGGCAAAAGGTCTAGAGACAAGAACAAAACCAGGTTGAGCAGGTCATCAACTGCCAATGCATTGTTTAGCTCTTCTCCAACCCGGAGAAGAGCTTGCAGCTCTTGTGTGCGTCGGTGAAGCGTTTCTTCCAGATGCCGGGCTTTCATCTTGCTTTCTGCCCGGGCAACCAGCTCACGTGGATCAAAAGGTTTGTAAATGTAATCATCTGCGCCCAGGTTCAGGCCGTGCGCTACGTCAGATGCCTCACGCGCTTTGGCTGTCACAAGGATAGTGGGAATGTTTTTCGTTACCGGGCTGTCCCGCAGCACACGGAGGACTTCGAAGCCGTTCATTCCTGGCATTTGGATGTCAAGCAGAATGAGATCTGGAACCATGCGCTGTGCTGAACTAAGGGCAGAAATGCCGTCTTGTGCCGTTTCAACGCGGTAGCCATGTCGCTCAAAAATGCGTTTTAGCATCAGCGTGGTGTGGTTTTCATCGTCCGCTACGAGCACGAGAGGAGACTTCTGCTGTTCAGTCATAGGCTGGTGTATAGGCTCTTCTGGCTGGAATACCGAAAGGAAGGGATGAAACTGTACGTCCATACGCCTATGCCCTGTAAGGCACTCGGGA
>DAOTWC010000178.1:0-13539 GCA_034435995.1 Anaerolineae bacterium
TGGCCCCACCTGCGGCAGGATTACGCGGAACAGCACGTGCCAGCGCGAGCCGCCGTTGATAAGGGCTGTTTCGTCGTAGCGCCGCGATACGCCGTCTACAAACCCTTTCAAAATCCACACCGAGAAGGGGATGCTGAACATGGCGTAGAACATGATCATGCCGAAGTGGGTGTTCTTCCAGCCCAGCGCCGAGTACATCAGAAAGATCGGGATCACGACAGCGACAGCCGGAACCATGCGGATGGACAGCAGGATGAACATCATGAAGTTGGTGCCTGGCGGGTTGTAGCGCGAAAAAGCGTAGGCCGCCAGGAAAGACACCAGCAGCGCGATGGCCACCGCAGTGAGCGAAATGAAGATGCTGTTGGCAAAGTAGCCGCTGACGTTCGGCCGGGTTGTCAGGTCAATGAAGTTGTCTAGCGTCGGCGTGAACAGCAGCTGCGGCGGGGTCGCCAGAATGTCGTTCTTGGTCTTGAAGGCTGCCAGCATGATCCAGAAGATCGGTGCGAAGAAGATCAGCGCAACGATCCAGAGGGCGATGTGGTAGAGCGACCTGCGCCACCCTTTACGGCGTTTCATCAGATCACCTCCTGGCGGCGGCTCATGTTGAGGATGTACAGGTAAATAGACGTGAAGGCGATGGCGCTGAGCAGCAGAATAATCGCCAGCGCCGACGACCAGCCCAGATCGAACGCCTCAAACGCCTTGCGGCGCAGCAGCAGCGCGATCAGGTCAGTGACGTTGCCGGGGCCGCCCTGCGTCATCAGGTACACCAGGTCGAGCGTCTTGAACGAGTCAATCGTGCGCAGCAGAATACCCAGCATCAAAATGAACTTGGCGTTGGGCAGCACGATGTAACGCATGCGCTTCAGCCAGGGAATGCGGTCAATCTCGGCGGCCTCCAGCTCAGCCCTGGGAACAGACCCAAGCGCCGCCAGCGTGATGAGGATCATGAACGGCGTCCACATCCAAATGTCCACCACCAGCACCGAGACAAAGGCTAGGTTGCGGTCGTTGAGGAAGTTGACTTCCATGCCAAGCTGGCGGAACAGGAACGGGGCAACGCCAAAAGTCGGCTCGTAGATGAGGCGGAAGAACACGCCGGCAGCGATCGGCGTCAGGATCATCGGCGCGAACAAAAGCGTCAGCGCAAGACGGCGGCCAGGCATATCGCGGCTGCCCCAGAACAGATAGCCCAGCAGCACGCCCAGCACCGTCTGGATGCCCACGCCCAGCACAACCCAGGTGAACGTGCGGCCCAGCGCCGCCCATACCTGGGCGTCGTTCATCAGGCTGATGAAGTTATCGGTGCCGATGAAGCGGGGATTGCCCAGCATCAGCGTGTATTTATAAAAACTAAGGCCGATCATCCACAACGTGGGAATCACATTCCACACGATGAAGAAGATCATCACAGGCGCAATCAACAGCGCCGGAAACAGGCGCGAGTTGTCAAGCGCGTGCGTCAGCCGCGCCAGCGTCCGCCGCCAGGCTGTGCTCTGCTGAGCGCCAACGTAAATAGGAATACTGCTAGAATCTGTTGTATCTGCTTGCATGGTCTAATGCGCCTTCTTATTCATCTAACCGACCTAACTGCGATGCGGTGCTGCGTGCAGCCGTGTCGGCCTGGCTGGTTTAATGTAATTATGACTCCAACAAGCGCTTGTGCCCATAACCCTTCCCCAGCGCCCCGCGTCTGCGCCGGTGAAAGAGAGCTGCACAGTCCAGGCCGCCTTCTCACAATCTCTCCCGCGCTGCAGGCCTGTATCCGCAAAGAGACAGGAGGTGAACACCTGCAGCAAAAGCGGGCAGGGAACGCTTTCATCCCCTGCCCGCCATTCCCTCACAAACGGTTTACAGCCGCCTGCGCTACTGGAGCGAAATAGCAGCGCACTCAGCCGGCGGCGCGACTTCGGTGCGGCCGTTGTCGTACAGGATGGCTTGCTGCTGGCAGGCGATCCAGTTGAGCGTGTTCAGCGGGTCCTGAACCTGGCCCGACACGTAGGCAGTGAAGCCCTCCTGCTGGACGGCCAGCATTTCGGAGTAGTTCGGCTCATGCCAGAAGTCGCGGGCGCGCTCCGGCACGATCATGTACTTGTAGGCCCGGTTCCAGGGGTTGATATCCTCGAACGACGGGTCGTTAACGGTGCGCGCGTCGGTGGGGTTGCCACCGCGGCGGGCGAACTCAAGCTGCGTCTCCGGCAGATACCACCAGTTGAGGAAGTCCACCGCCACGCGCATCTGCTCAGGGGTGTTGAAGGCGTTGATCACCCACGGCTGGCCGCCCATCGAGTAGATGCGGCTGAACGTGCCATCCTCGCGAATGAAGCCGGGCGGCGGGACAATCAGCGTGTCGGCGCGCAGTTCAGGGTCAGCCACCATCGAGAGGCCAACGGCCGCCCACTGGAAGGCAGAGAAGACCTTGCCCTGGGTGTAAGCGTCCACGTTTTCAGCAATGCCGAAGTTCAGCGCGCCGGGCGGCTGGTAGTTGACCATGCGCTTGTTCCACACCATCGCGTCAGCGTTGACCTGGCTGTTGAGCACGCCCCACACCTCGCGGGTCTCCGGGTTCCAGATGTCGCCGCCCAGGGAGAACATGAACGGGTACAGGTACATGGTCTGGAAGTCGTAGGTGCGAACGTGCTGCATCACCGTACCGTACAGGTCCTGTTCGGGCCGGGTGAAGAACTCCGCCATCTTCTCGAACTGATCCATCGTCAGGGTTTCAAAGTCCTCGAAGGTCAGCGGCATCTCGAAGCCGTATTTCTCGGCAAACGCAGCGCGCTCCTCAGGGTCTTCCAGCAGGCTCTTGCGCACGTACAGCACGATCACGTCACCTTCCTGCGGCAGACCCCAGATGTTGTCGGTTCCGTCAGGGTAAATCATGTAGGTGGTGCGGATCACATCGCTGTACACTTCGATGTCGAGCGACGGCTGCGGCGGAATGCCCATCTCAGGGATGCCATTGGCGATCAGGTCGCTGATGTTGACGATCCAGCCGGGTTCGGCAAAAGCGCCCAGCCACTGGCTGTCGCTGACGATGATGTTGAACTCGTTGGAGCGAGTTGCCAGCGAAGCGGCAGCGCGCTGGAACAGCGACTCGAACGGGGACTCAGCGAACGAGAAGGTTACATCGTAGCCGAAGTTCTCCTTGGCATACGGCACGAACAGGTCGTTAGCCATTTCCACGCCCAGGCCGCTGGGCAGCCAGCCGCCGATGCCGAGGATGGCCATGTTGATGGACTTTCCTGCCAGCGGATGAGGCTCATCCTGGGCTGCGGCCGTCAGCGACAGCGCCGCCAGAAGGAGTATTGCAAGGACTGCAAGCGAAAGTTTCTTCATAGTGTTTATCCTCACTAAACTGCGTATGTAGGCGTAATTGCGCTCAATATGCGCCCTTACGTTTATAACGCGAATAATTGATATCGTCAAATGGAATCCGCTGCATTTTGCACGAATTCGTCAGCTAATGAACAATTGTTCACTGGGTTCTCACAGACGGAATCAAGCGCCCGTCTTGCAGCAAATTCGCATCAGGGCCACAATGGCACACAGGCAAAGCGAGGTGTGTTATGGCTCGTCTGCAACGTTTTATCGTGCTGGCACTGGCATGTGCGCTGCTGCTGGCTGGCGCAGCGGCGCTGGCACAGGTCACCGACCCGACGCCGCTCCCGCCCGGCGCTTTCCTCACGCCTACCGCGCCGGCGTTCGTCTTTCCGACCGCCACGCCCGCGAGCTGCGAGCCGCCGCTGGCCCTCGCGCCCGGCCAGCGGCTGAACACGCGGCCTGGCATCAACCTGCGCAGCGCGCCGAACCTGTCCAGCGCAGTGGTGCAGTACCTGGAGAACAGCATCACGCTTGTGGCGCTGGAGGGGCCGGTGTGTCAGTCCGGCATCAACTGGTGGCGCGTGCGCGGGCCGGCCAATGTCAGCCCCGGCTGGGTGGCAGAACGCGAGTTTTTCGGCGGCCGCTACCTGATCTTTCCGGTGACTGACCCGGCGACTGTCTGCCCGACGCCGCTGACGCTGCCTATTGGCACACAGGCGGCGCTGTTCAACGGCCTGCGCGTGCGCGCCGAGCCAGCCCTATCCGGCCTGGTGCTGACCGTCGCCCCGGCGGGCGCGGTGGCAGCGGTGATTGACGGGCCGGTGTGCGCCGACGGCTTCAATTGGTGGCTGGTAGACGTCACGGTGCTGGGGCTGGCCTATCGCGGCTGGGTGGCCGAGGGCTTTGCGGGCCGCCCGTTCGTGGACGAGCCAGGCGAGCCGCCGGCGGTGTGCAGCCCGCCGCTGCCCTTCACGGTCGGCTCGCGCGGGTTCGTCAGCTACCGCGACTTCCAGCCCAAGAGCCTGCGCGCCGCGCCTGGCCGCAATGCCGAGCTGCTGTTCACGCTGATTGACGGCGTAGCTTTTGAGGTAATCGGCGGGCCGGTGTGCGCCGACGGCTTCAACTGGTGGCACGTGCAGATCATCTCGCGGCCCGACGCCGTCGGCTGGATCGCCGAGGGCGTGCCCGGCACATACTGGGTGCGCGGCATCCGCGCCCGGCGCTGACGTGAGCGCCTCCAGCGCCGCCGAAGCGCGCCGCGCCGCGCGCAACGCCGGGGCTGTTGCCGCCGCCAGCGTCATCAGCAAAGGGGCGCTGTTCCTGTGGCAGCTCGCGCTGGCCCGCGCCCTGGGTGAAGCGCTGTACGGCGTGTACGGCGCGGTGGGGTCGTTTATCGCCGTCGGCACGTCGCTGGTCAACTTCGGCATGGGGCCTATTGTCATCCGCGACGTGGCTCGCCGCCCCGACCAGGCCGGCAAGTACCTCGCGGCCACGCTGGTGATGCAGTCGGCGCTGGCGCTGCTGGCCTACGCGCTGGTCAACGGCGCGGCGGCGCTGGGCGGCTTCCCGGCAGACGTGCGCGCCCTTCTGGCGCTGGCGGCGATCAGCCTGCTGGTGGACACGCTGGGCAACATGACCAACGACATCCTGCTGGCGCAGGAGCGCATGGTAGCGGCGTCGCTGGTGGCCGTGGGCCATGTGGCGCTGCTGCTGGCGCTGGCCGGGGCGGCGCTGCTGGCTGGCTGGGGCCTGTGGGGCGTCTACGCGGCGGCGATCGCCGCTGGGCTGGCGCGCTCGGCAGCCCTGTGGCTGCTGGCGGCACGCGGCGGCGTGCGCCCGCGCTGGCCGTTTGATCCAGCCATTGCCCGGCCGCTGCTGCGCAGCGGCGCGCCCCTGGCGCTGGCCGCGTTTCTGGCGCTGGCCTACCAGCACGCCGACAAGCTGATGACCGCCCGCTTCATCGGGCCAGCGGAGACCGGCCACCTAACAGCCGCGTTTGTGATCGTGTTCGGCGTGGTGGAGCTGCTCAACACCACGGTGCTCACGGCCACGTACCCCCTCATGTCGCGCTACTACGGCAGCGAGCGTTTCGGTCTCATGGCGGGCAAGTTAGCCTTCTTCACGCTCGCCTTCGTGCTGCCGCTGGCCCTGAGTGTGTCGCTGTTCGCGGCGGAGATCGCTGTGCCGCTGTTCGGGCCGGGCTTTGCGCCCACCGCCAGCGCGCTGCAGATTCTGATCTGGTACGCGCTGGCGAGCATGGTGGCCAACGTGTTCGCCCAAGGGCTGATGGTACAGAACCGGCAGCGCGCGCTGCTGGGCATTCGGGCCGGCGGGCTGGCGGGCAACATCGCGCTCAACGCGCTGCTCATCCCGCGCCTGGGGGTAGCCGGGGCAGCGCTGGCCTCGCTGGCAGCCGAGAGCGCAGCGTTGGCCGCCCTCCTGGTCGTGTTCCGCGAGCGCGGCTGGGAGCCGGCGCAGACGCTGCCGCGGGTGGCCCGCGTTTGTCTGGCTGGGGCGCTGGCTGCGCTGGCCGCGCTGGCGCTGCGCCCATTGAGTCCAGCGCTGGGGATTGCCGGCGGGCTGGCCGCCTACGCGGCGTCCATCTGGCTGCTGCGCGCTTTAGGCAATGACGACCTGGACTTGCTCTACCGGCTGGCGGTGGCTATGCCCGGCGGCGCGCTTGTGCGGCGCGCCTGGCAGCGCGACACCCCGATTAACTGGTGAGTTGATTTCTCTCACTTATGAGAATAATATGACAAGCAGTCTGTCTCGATTGCCGGAGCTGTCAATGACTGATTCGCGAGCCAACCTGCTGCTGCACCCTGTGCGCATGCGCATCGTGATGGCCGCCGCCGGGCGCGAAGTCACCGCGGCGGACCTAACCACTGCGCTGCCCGACGTGCCCCAAGCTACGCTGTACCGCCACATCAACCGCCTGGCGCGCGGCGGCGTGCTGGCTGTGGTGGCACAGCGCCGTGTGCGCGGGCTGGTGCAGAAAGTCTACGCCCTGGCCGGGCCTGATGCCGCCTTTCTCAGCGCCGCTGACGCCGCTGCCCTCAGCAAGGACGATCAGCGCCAATTGTTCGCCGCTTTCGCTTCCGCGCTGGTCGCCAACTTCGAGCAGTACTTGGCCAGCGCCGAGCAGCCCAATTTGGCCGCCGACGGCGTGGGTTTCCAACTCCACCCCCTTTACCTCAGCGACGCCGAGCTGGCCGAGTTCGCTCACCGGCTGAGCGAGGTGATTGGCCCACTGCTGGCCAATACCCCCAGCCCGGAGCGCCGCCGCCGTCTGCTGGCAACGGTGATTATGCCGTTCGCTGAGACGTGAGCGCAGCGATTTTGGGACGATCTTCATACTCCTTAAGACAATGCGTCTGCGCAAACAGGCTATGATGCGGTTATGAGCGTTATGCCGTGCGAAAGGAACACCGCATGATGAACACCTGCCCCCACTGTGCATACGATAACCGTGTTGGTGTGCTGGTCTGCGAGCGCTGCGGGCGCAGCCTGTACAGCGTGGACATGCAGGTCACGCGGCAGATGACCGAACACGAGATGACGGGGCGGGCGGGCGCGTTTGAGCGCGGCACGTCGCGCTTCAACGAGGGCGCGTCAGTTGTTCTGCGCATTCTTGACGCAGCGGAGCCGGTCGTTTTTCAGCCGACGAAGCCGACTGTGCTGGGTCGCGTCAGCCCCAGCAACCCGCGCACGCCCGATATTGACCTGTGCCCCTACCGGGCCTACGAAAAAGGCGTGTCGTGCTTCCACGCCACCATTTACGTCTACGAGCGGGACCTGGTGATCGCGGACCTGGGCAGCACCAACGGGACTTACCTCAACGGCCAGCGCCTGGCGCCGCATCAGCGCCAGGTGCTGCACGACGGCGACGAAATCCGCCTAAGCAATCTGGTGGCGCGGGTGTACTTCAAGAACCCGAATTGACGGCGTGTCAGCGGCTTAGCTCGGCCAGCCCATACAGCAGCGACGTGCGCAGGGCAACGAACAGCACGAACAGCATCAAGATCGTGAAAATCAGCCCGATCAGGCCGATGAACAGCCACAGCAGCGTGTTCCACCCCGGCAGGCGCGCGCCCCGGTTTGACTCGAACGCTTTGCTCACCACCTCAGCGATGTCGTCGTTCGGCTGCTTTTCCATAGACAACACCTCACCACATATCTAACAACCCATCGTTTCTATTCCAATCATACCACACTGTTGGCCTGGCAGAACCTGCCCTGGCTGTGAGCCGGGTTAGACTTCCAGCAGCGCGCCTGTTTCTGGCCCGCGATTCCCCTGTGTCGCGGCCAGAATATTGGCTAAACTGGTGCTCAAGGCAAATCGCAGGCCGGCCGCACACGGCCTGCAGTGTGAGCACCCGTGAGTACCAATGATGCACCTGACGGTTATCACTGCCCACGGCGCGCTGGGCATCTGGGATGAAGTCGTGTTTCTGGGCGTGGCGGCGGCGTTCGTCGTCTTCATGGCCGTAACCTGGCTGCGCAGCCGCGGCGCGCCCGGCCCTGAGCCGCCAGCCGAGGAAGCCCCTCATGACAGCGCGCCCGACCGCTTCCGGCTGGATTAAGCGCCGCGCCGCGCCTGAGCGAATCGTGAAAAAGCGCACAAGAACCGCTCTGCTGCGTTAAAATGTGTTCAATGCGGCGCAGCCGTGCCCTGTAGAAAAGCGCCCTGGATCAGTAAATGAAACGCCCATTCCGCTCAATCCTCGTGCTGGCGGCCGCTGTGTACATTGTCCTGAGCGTCCTGCCGGCAGCCGCGCACGGCTACATCGTGCGCGCTATTCCGGAGAACCGTGCCGTGCTCGACCGCCCGCCGACGCGCCTGCAGTACTGGTTCAGCGAGGCGCTGGAGCCAGCTTTTAGCAGCGTGCGCCTGCGCGACCAGACCGGCGCGGTGCTGGCCGAGGGCGGCGTGGACGCGGACAACCGCGCCCTGATGACACTGCGCGTGCCCCCTGGCCTGCCTGAGGGCGCTTACGTGGTGGAGCTGCGCCCGGCCTTCGCCAGCGACGGCCACGTGGTAGCGGAAAGCCGGGTGTTCTTCGTTGGCGCAGAAGTAGCTGGCGTAGCCGGTTCCAGCAGCTACAGCGTGAACTGGCTGGAGGTCGCTTGGCGCGTGCCGCTACTGGCGTCATCGCTGCTGCTGTTCGGCGCTTTTATCGCCTACGTTTGGGTGATGATCCCGGCCTGGGGCAGCGCCCAGCACCCAGCGGGACTGCTGCCGCCGCGTGTCATGCGCCGCCTCAGCGCGATCGTGTGGCTGTCGCTGGCCACTGCTGTGGGGGCAAACGCGCTGGCGCTGCTGCAGCAGTCCATGGTGTTTTTCAACACTGGCCCGGCAGAGGTCATCAGCGGCGGGCTGTGGAGCGTCGTGCGCATCGGCTCGCGCTTCGGCGATGTGTGGAACGCGCGCATAGTTCTGCTGGCGCTGATCGCGCTGCTGCACGGCCTTAGCATCTACCTGCGCCAGCAGCAGCCGGGGCTGGTGCGCGCTTTCTGGACGGCCAACGTCTGGGCGGCGGCGCTGGCCGTGGGCACATTCAGCGTGACCAGCCACGCCGCCGGATCGCTGCTGTGGCCTTGGGCGGCGGTGTTCAACGACTGGCTGCACCTGCTGGCGGTTGGCGTGTGGACTGGCGGCTTGGCTGCCCTGACGCTGACGCTGCCGGTGGCGCTGCGCCCCTACCAGGGGGAGGCGCGGCGGCTGGCGCTGCTGGCCGCGCTGCGCCGCTTTTCACGGCTGGCAGCGGCCGCCGTCGCTGTTGTGATTGCCACCGGCGTCTACAGCGCGCTTAACTGGGTCTACACCCCCGCTGACATGACCGAAACGGCTTGGGGCGGCGCGCTGCTGGTCAAGCTGGGGCTGGTAGGGCTGCTGCTGCTCCTGGGGCTGGCGCACCACATCGCTGCCAACCCCGGGCGCTACGCCCGCTGGGCTGGCGCGGCGGGCCGCCTTGGGCCGCTGGAGCTGACGCTGCGCGCCGAGACAGCGCTGGCGCTGCTGGCGCTGGGCGCGGTCGCCGTGCTGGCAGCCAGTCCAACGCCGGAACCAACCTTCCTGAACGAAGGGCCGCCGCCCCCGCAGGCAGCGCAGCAGGTCCGCGATCTGAACGTGCGGCTGGCGGTCATCCCCGGCGGGCCGGGCATCAACACCTACGACATCGCGCTGGAACACGACGGCGCGCCGGTTGCGGACGCAGACGTGCGCTTGCAGTTCGTCTTTCCCGAGCTGGACCGGCGCGGCCCGCGCCAGCAGGCGGATCCGGTCGAGGACGGGCTGTACACTGCCGCCGGCGCGGAGCTTGACCGCCCTGGCCGCTGGCTGGCGCTGGTGGACACGGCGTCAGCAGACGGCCCGCCCGTGCGCGCCGTCTTCGAGCTGGACATCAGCCCGGAGGCCGCCGTGACGCAGACGCGCCCGCCAGGACTCCTTAACCTGCTGGCGCTGGCCGCTGCGATCGGCGCGCTGGTCTACGCGGCGCTGCCGGCGCTGCGCCGCCTAGCCCGCTGGCTGGATTGGAGTCCGGCCAGCCTGGCGATCGCCGCCAGCGCGTTTGCCGGCTTAGCCCTCGTTTTGATCGGCGCGGCGGCGCTGATGGCTCGCAGCCAAGAGCTGTTCGAGGCCAGCCTCAACCCGACGCCGCAGGTGATCAACACCGTGCTGCCGGATGCCGCGTCGCTGGCGCGCGGGCGGGCGCTCTATGAAACGGCCTGCGCGCCGGGCTGGGCAGACAGCGCCGACCTAGTCACGCTGCAAACGCGCCTGCCGCGCCTGCGCGATGAGGACTTGTTCGCGCTCACGCGCGACGGCTGGCTGCGGCTGCCGCCCTGCGCGGGAGACCTAAACACCGATGAACGCTGGCACATTGTCAACTATCTGCGCACGCTGGCAGCCGACACTTAGCGACGACAACTGGAGACCGATGCTGTGGAAATCGTATTCAATGAAGCCGACGCGGCGCTGGCAGCGCGCATCCAGCGCGACGCGCAGGCATACTCTGACCTCGCGGCTGGCGGCGCGCTGGTAATCATCGTGTCGGCGGCGGCGCTGAGTGATCCAACAGTGCGGCGGCGCATTGAGACCGCCCGTGACCGCGGCGAGCCGGTTGTTCCCGTGCTGGCCGAGGCCGCGCCCCTGCCCCGCCTGATCGAGCACATCGCGCCGGTGGACTTCACCGAGGGCTACAATTTCGCCGCGCTGGTGGAGCGCCTGCATGCGCCGGCTGCTCCGCTGCAGATGAAGGTGCTGACACCCGCCGCCCGCGCCGCCAACCGCCGCGCCGCCGTGATCTTCGCGGTGCTGGTGCTCATCATGTTCGCGCTGGGGCTGTACGGCGTGGGCGTGCTGGGCTTGCAGGCCCCAACGCGGGAATATAACGAAGTTGAAACCGAGATCATCCTGACGCGCAACGGCTACATCGAGGCTGCGCTGCCGCGCAGCACAGAAGACGCGCTCAACTTCCAGGCAACCGTAAACGCCGCCCGTCCCACGCTGCGCCCGCTGCTGATCGCCACCGCGACGGCGCTGGCCGGAGGCGCTGATGGGTGACCAGCAGCCTGACGTGCTGGTGATCGGCGCGGGGCCAGCCGGCATCGCCTGCGCCTACTTTCTCCAGCAGCGCGGCATCGCTTATGAAGTGGCGGATCAGGCCGACGTCATCGCCTCGACGTGGGCTTATCAGTACCCGTCGCTGCGGCTGAACACAACGCGCTTCTACTCGCATCTGCCAGGCGCAAAGTTCCCGCTGAGCTTCCGCCTGTTTCCCACTGCGCGCCAGTATCACGCCTACCTGGTGCGCTTTGCCCAGCGCCACCGGCTCAACATCCGGCTGGGCGTGACCGTCCGCCGTGTCGCGCCGGAGGGCGGCGGCTGGCGCGTCGAGCGCAGCGACGGCGTGTTTCACTACGCGGCGGTGGTGGCAGCCAGCGGGCGCTACCCCAACCCCTACACGCCGCGCATACCAGGCCTGGACGCTTTCCCCGGCGCAGTCATGCACGCCCACGATTACCGCCGGCCAGAGCCGTTCGCTGGGCAGCGCGTGATGGTGATCGGCAACGGCCCCACCGGCGTTGACCTGGCCTGCGAGCTGCCACAGGCCGCTGACCGGCCGGTGCTGCTGGCCATGCGCACCGGCATCAGGCTTAAACCGCGCTGGCCGCTGGGCCTGCCCAAGCACGCCTGGATGCTGCTCACCGACCGGCTGCCAGCGCGCATCGGCGTGCCGCTGGAGCGCTGGATTGAGGACATCAGCTACCGCAATGTGGCGCGCTGGGGCATCAAAGTGCCCAGCCCGGACAGCGCCAGCGGGGCAGCAGGCACGCGCGGCCCGGAGCTGATCCGCGCTGTGCGGCGCGGCGATGTGCGGCCGGTGGATGCGCCGCTGCGCTTCGAGGGGCGCGCGGCGATCATGCCTGATGGCAGCCGGTTGGAGGTGGACTCCGTCATCCTGGCGACCGGCTATCGCCCGGCCCTGGCGTACCTCGACATCGCTTGCGAGACCGACGAGACCGGCCTGCCGCTGCGCCAGCGTGCAGATTACCCCGTCTACCGCGGCTACCTGCCGCACACCGGCTACGAAGCGCGCGGCTGTCCGGGCCTGTACATCGCCGGCGTGTTCTATCAAGGGCGCGGCGCGCTGCACAACTTCAACGTCGAGGGCGCGATCATCGCTGACCAGATCGCGCGGCGGCTGGCCCAGCGCGCCGCCCGGCCCACTTTCATGAGCGCAGCCCCCGCCGTCTCTTAACAATCCACTCAGAGTCAGTTCAGTTAAACCTCATAGGGGCTGTTTAGGCTTATAGTGTAGAAGCAGCAAATAACAGGCCTGTGACAAGCTGCAATGCCGTTCACTGATTTGTGCGTTTACAGTTGAAACCATACGGGAGAGAGATATGAGCATCAAACGTTTCGCTGGAATGCTGCTGGTAGGACTGCTGCTGCTGAGCGGCGCGTTCGCCGCAGCCCAGGACACCCCCACTATTGCCGACATCGTCGTAGCGTCCGCCACAGGCGACATGCCAGAATTCACGCTGCTGCTGGCGGCTGTGCAGGCCGCTGATCCGGCTGTGCTGGAGACGCTGGCTGATCCTGAGGCCGAGCTGACCGTCTTTGCCCCCACTGACGCCGCCTTCGCCGCCCTGGGCGAGGAAACGCTCAACGCTGTGCTGGCCGACCAGGAGCTGCTGACCAGCATCCTGCTGTTCCACGCAGTGCCGGGCGTTTACATGTCGAGCGATGTAGTGGCCGCCTTTGAGGCCAATGACGGCGCGTTCAGCCTGCCGTCGGCCCAGGGCCAGTACATTGACTTCAAAATGGACGACATGGGCGTTATCACCGTGAATGGCAACGCCACGCTGGTGATGGACATGCTCGACATCGAGGCTGCTAACGGCGTCATTCACGTGATTGACGCGGTCATCCTGCCCGAGACCCGCACGATCGCCGACATTGTGGTGGACAGCAACCTGGCAGAAGAGCCGGAGTTCACGATGCTGCTGGCGGCTGTGAACGCCGCTGATCCAGCTGTGCTGGAAGCGCTGATTGACCCCGAGGCCGAGCTAACCGTCTTCGCCCCCACCGATGCCGCCTTCACCGCGCTGGGCGAGGAAACGCTCAACGCCGTGCTGGCCGACCAGGCGCTGCTGACCAGCATCCTGCTGTACCATGTCGTGGCCGGCAAGGTGTACTCTGGCGACGTGGTTGCCCTGCTGACCGAGGCTGACGGCGAGCCGGTGATGGTTGAGACCCTCAACGGCGCGATGGTCACCATCAGCGCGACTGAGGACGGCGTGTTCATCAACGACGCGCAGATCATCATGACCGATATTGACGCAGCTAACGGCGTGATCCACGTGATTGACGCGGTCATTCTGCCGCCCAACGGCTGATCCAAGACCGCACTCCGCTTAGCCAGGTCGGGCCTCCAGGCCCGGCCTGTTTTTGTGTACACTGGGGGACAGTGTTAGGCTGTGCCGCTGCGCTGGAGATCGGCCAATGCGCGCTCTGTTCGTCGCCTTGCTGTTTGTGCTGCCTGCGCCTTTCGCGTCGGCCCAATCCGACGCCTGCCCGCCAGAAGCGCCGCGCCTGACGGCCGGTGAGGAAGGGCGCGTGTTGGGCAGCGTGACGCTCAACGTGCGCCGCGAGCCGCGCCGGGGCGACAACCGCGTCGGTCAGATGCCGCCTTACGCCATGTT
>DAOTWC010000179.1:0-23736 GCA_034435995.1 Anaerolineae bacterium
GAGTGAGACCAATCGGACGGCGTTTCGAGCGCGCTTGGATCCAGCGGGTCATTTTGCCCACTGCCGCTGCGGCTGAAGAGCCATCCATAAAGTTTTCTCTCCGTCCCACTGTCACTGTAGCTAACTTCTGTACGATAACACATCGCACTGCGGTTGACAAGGAGAGCGTGGGCTGGGGGAGTGGTGAAGATCATGGATACAGACGGCAATTCTAAGCGTAGAAAAACCCGCATGAGTCCGCAAAATTTACCACTCCCGTGGGCTGAAGAAACAATCTCTCAGTGAATAGAAAATACCCCTATCCTATGTTATAGTGACGCTCAGTTGGCCCTGCAAGGAGCAACCGCTTTGAGCGAACACCTGCGCATTGCGCTGGACATCTGCCATCCATCGGATTTTCATTTCTTTCGCAATGCACTCATGATCTGGCGCGACCAAAACCACGATGTGCTCATCCTGTCGCGTGACAAGGAAGTGGTGATACCACTGCTGGAGGAAGCCGGGTTAGGGCACCTACTGCTCACACGCCGGCGTAACGGGCTGTTGGGCTTAGGTCTGGAACTGATCGAACACAACTACGGCGCATGGCAGGCAATGCGCCGCCACAAGACCCAAGTGGCAACAACGACAGCAGGTGCGTTCGTTGTCC
The DNA here is from genome assembly GCA_034435995.1 of Anaerolineae bacterium. Classification (GTDB taxonomy): domain Bacteria; phylum Chloroflexota; class Anaerolineae; order Aggregatilineales; family Phototrophicaceae; genus DAOTWC01. The sequence continues at coordinate 650 of DAOTWC010000179.1, forward strand.
ACGCGGCGCGGCTGTTGGGCATTCCGGCGCTGCTGTTCTACGACACCGAACACGCGCGCCTGTCGAACGCCATCACCTATCCGTTTGCCACGCGCATCTTCACACCCCGCGCCTATCGTGACGACCTAGGGCCAAAACAGGAGCGTTATGACGGTTATAAAGAGCTGGCCTACCTGCACCCGGCGCGCTTTACGCCTGACCCGGCGAAGCTGGCGGCTGACGGCTTGGAGCCTGGAGAGCCCTTTACGTTTGTGCGGTTGGTTTCTTGGCAGAGCCACCACGACGTAGGCGATTACGGGGTGCGTGATGTGTACAAGGTCGTACGCCGCCTGGAAAAGCACGGGCGTGTGTTGATTAGCTCCGAAGATCCGCTGCCGCCAGACCTCCAGGATTACGCCTACAAAGGCCTGCGCACTGATGTTCATCATGTCCTGGCTCATGCTCGCCTGCTGTTTGGCGAGAGCGCGACAATGGCGAGCGAGAGCGCGCAGCTTGGCGTGCCGGCCATTTTTCTATCCACCTCCAGCCGAGGATACACGGATGAGCTGGAACAGCGCTACGGGATGGTGTTCAACTTCAACGGCCCGCGAGCGTTACAAGCTGATGCCCTCGACTGCGCTGAGTCAATTCTCTCCGATCCAAACGCGCCGCAGATGTTCCGGGAACGCCACGCGCGCATGATGGCAGAACAGATTGACGTGACCGCGTTTGTTGTTGACCGGGTAGTGCGCTATGCGCGCCGGGAGGCTTAGGAAATGGCCCTCAAGGCTGAGGCACAGGCTGCGACCGCCGCGCACATTTCGCAGGACGCCCCCCGCGTGTCCATTGTGATGCCCGCTTACAACGAGGAAGCCGTCATCGGGCGAGTGCTGGACGAACTGCAAGACGCTGGCTACCACGAACTGATCGTCGTGGACGATGGTTCACTCGACAACACGCGCCAGGTTGCAGAGGCGCACGGCGCGCGCGTGGTGCGCCACCCGTACAACATCGGCAACGGCGCGGCAGTCAAAAGCGGAATTCGCGCTGCTACCGGCGACATCATCGTGCTGATGGACGCAGACGGCCAGCACTCCCCGCAGGATATCCCGCGGCTGCTGGCCCACATCGGCGATTACGACATGGTGGTAGGCGCGCGCACGGGCAGCTCGCAGGCCAGCTTTCAGCGCAGCCTGGCTAACCGGGTGTTCAACGCCTATGCGTCGTATATCGTGGGCCGCCCCATTCCTGACCTCACGTCGGGGTTCCGCGTCGTGAAAGCGCCCATTCTCAAGCACTTTGTCTACCTGCTGCCCAACGGCTATTCTTACCCCTCAACCATCACCATTAGCATGTTTCGTTCTGGCTACCGTGTGCGCTACGAGCCGATTGTGTCGCCGCCGCGCGTGGGGGTGAGCAAGGTGCGCCCGCTGCGCGACGGACTGCGCTTCCTGCTGACAATCACGCGGCTGGGAACGATGTTCACGCCGTTGAAGGTTTTTCTGCCCGTCAGCCTGGCTTTTCTGACGGTCGGCATCGGCTACGGCGCTTATCTGCTGATCTTTTGGTCGCGCTTTAGCAATATGGCGGTGCTGCTTATCATAGTCGGTGTTCTGGTCTTTCTCGTCGGTTTGATTGCCGAACAGATCGCCTTGCTTCGCATGGCGTACACATCTATGCCTGATTGAGCGCTACCGCAGGCGGATGCGCGGGTTGAGGGCTGCGTAGAGCAGGTCGGCGGCCAGATTCGCTAAGGCAAAAAACACGATGGTGACCATCACCACAGCCTGAATCACCGGTATGTTCTTCTGCTTAACTGCCTCAACCAACAGCGACCCCATGCCTGGGAAGTTGAACACGTTCTCGATAACGACCAGCCCGCCGATCAACCAGCCGATGCTGAGCGCGATCACAGTTATTGTAGGCAGCAGCGCGTTGCGCAGCACGTGCTTGAAGATCACGACAGGCTGGGGCAGGCCTTTGAGCACTGCCGTCCGCACATACGGCTTTTTCAGCTCCTCGACAACGCCGGCGCGTGTCATGCGGACTACGTAGCCCAGCAGCACCAATGTGGCAGTTACTGCTGGCAGAAACAACACCTGCAGCCAGTCGCCCAGCGTAAACCCCGGCTGCACCAGCGACGTGGCGGGAAACAACCCCAATTGGAGCGCCAGAAAGTTGATCAGCACCAGGCCGGTGACGAACTCCGGCAGTCCCACTACCGACAGCGACAGCACCGATATAGCGCTGTCAAGCCACGAGTTCTCGCGCAGCGCTGCCAGCACGCCCAGCGCAATGGAGAGCGGCACGCTGATTGCCAGCGTGAGCGCCATCAGGCGGGCGGAATTGCCCAGGCGCTCCGTAACTAGTGGGCGCACTGGCGGGCTGCCGCTGCTAAACGACCGGCCCCAGTCGCCGCGCATGAATCCGGCCAGCCAGTTAACATACTGCTGCAGCACGGGGTCGTTGAGGCCGAATTCCTCGCGAAGCTGCTCCAGCGCCTGTTCTGACGCCTCGCGGCCCAGGATCAGGCGGGCGATGTCGCCAGGCAAAAGCTGCGTGAGGCCAAACACGACAGCAGATGACACAAACAGCGTTACCACTAGCAGCAGCAGCCTCCGGACGATGTAGCGTGTCATCTGCTACTGCTCCTGGCGAGGATGGGATTGAAGCTGCACCAAGTCGGCAATGGGGATATGGCAGCGGATCATGTGGCCGTCGCCAGCGTCGCGCCAGGGTGGGCGTTCTTGCTCGCACACCGGGCCGAGCTTGCGCGGGCAGCGCGTGTGGAAGCGACAGCCTGTAGGCACGCTGCGCGCGCTGGGGACATCGCCTTCCAGCCGGATCGCGCCGGGCGGCCGTGTTGGATCGGGCACGGGGATGGCTGAGAGCAGCGCCTCGGTGTAGGGGTGCTGCGGCGGACTGTATAAATCCTCGGCGTCGCCCTCCTCCACGATCTCGCCGAGATACATCACCGCAATCCAATCCGCCAAATACGCGATCACGTCCAAATCGTGCGAGATGAGCAAGTAAGACGCGCCAGTGGTAGCGCGCAGGTCTTTAAGCAGGTTGAGAATCACAGCCTGCACCGACACGTCCAGCGACGATGTTGGCTCGTCGGCCACGATCAGGGCAGGATTGGCGGCGAAAGCGCGCGCGATGGCGACGCGCTGTTTTTCGCCGCCGCTGAGTTCGGCAGGATAGCGACCGGCGTAGTCAGGCGTGAGGCGCACTGCTGCCAGCAGGTCGAGCACGCGCTGCCGGCGCTGTTGGGCATTCAGGCGCTCGCCTGCCAGCCGGCGCAGAGGGCGTTCCAGCGCCTGCTGCACAGTCTGATAGGGGTTGAGTGTGTCGTTCGGGTTCTGGAACACCATGCGCAGTCTGCGCAGCGTGTCTCGGTCGCGTTCATTCAGGCGGCGGCTGATGCCCACGCCGCACAATTCAATTTCGCCGCTGTCAGCGGTCTCCAGCGCCACAATGCAGCGGGCCAGCGTGGTTTTGCCGCTGCCGCTTTCGCCCACCAGGCCCAGCGTGGAGCGCTCGCGAATGCGCAGCGACGCATCGTCAACTGCCCGCACTGGCCTGGGCTGGCGGCGCATCAGCCGGTCGAACAGCGTGTGCTCGCTGAAGTGCTTGGTTAGGCTGTTTGTCCGCAGCACGTAGCTGCGGCGCGGCTGCGAATCAACAACCAGAGGCGGGGCAGGCCGGTGCGGCTGCAGCGTGCCGCTGGCGATCTCCTGCCAGCGGTGGCAGCGCACCTGATGACCGTTATTTGCAGTCTCAAGCGGCGGTTTTATCTGGGAACAGACCGGCAGCGCCACCGGGCAGCGCGGCGCGAACACGCAGGCCGGCGGTCTGTTGGCCAGCGCTGGGGCGACACCCTCTATCGTGGGCAGACGCACGCCCGGCGCAGTTGGGCGGGGCAGGCTGGCCAGCAGACCGGCCGTGTAAGGATGGAGCGGGCCGGCGAACAGCGCGCCCACCGGCGCGCTCTCCATGACCTCGCCAGCGTAGAGCACAGTCACGCGGTCGCAGAAATGGGCCACCGTACCCAGATCGTGAGAGACATAGACGGCTGCTGCACCATTAGCGTGGATCAGGTCGCGGAACAGGTCAAGGACAGCGGCCTGCGTGGTCACGTCGAGCGCCGTAGTTGGCTCGTCGAGCACCAGCAGCCGCGGCTGCGCGCTGAGCGCCATCGCAATGGTGACGCGCTGCTGCATACCGCCGCTGAGCTGGTGCGGGTAGCGGCGGGCGACGGTTTCAGGGTCGGCAATGCGGACGCTGGCCAGCGTCTCGACTGCCCTCGACCAGGCGTCAGCGCGTGACAGACGACTGTGCAGGCGCGTGATCTCGGCGATCTGTTCGCCGACGGTGTAAGCCGGATTGAGCGAAGCCAGCGGGTCCTGTGGGACGAGGTTGAGCTGGCGGCCCCACACAGCGCGCATTTCAGCCGGCGTGCGCGTGACAAGGTCAGCGCCGTCCAGCAGGATGCGGCCGGACGCGATGCGGGCGTTGGGGGCCAGGTAGCGCATGAGGGCCAGCGCCAGTGTGGTCTTGCCGCTGCCGCTCTCGCCTACCAGGCCGTGAATCTCCAATGAGTCAACGCACAGCGCGACGTCGCGCACTGCGCTGACCCAGGCGCGGTTGATGCGGTATTCAACCGTCAGGTCTTCCGCAAGCAGCACAGGCTGGCCGGTCATACAAGCTGGCCCTCGTAGCGCAGAATGCGGCGCAGGCCGTCAGCCATCAGGTTAACGCCGATGACCAGCGCGGCAATGGCCCCTGCTGGGAACCACAGCTCCCACGGCGTGCGGGCGAAGTTGGCGCGCGCCTCGGCCACCATGCGTCCCCAGTCCGGCGAGGGCGGCTGCACCCCCAGCCCTAGAAAGCCGAGCGAGGCCGTCAGAAAAATGGCGTAAGAGAAGCGCAGCGCGGCCTCTACAGCCAGGGCTGGCAGCACGCCGGGGAGAATCTCGCGGAACAGAATGTAGGCCACAGACTCGCCGCGCAGCCGCGCCGCTTCGATGTAGCCGCTAGCGCGGATGTTAAGGGCGGCGCTGCGGATCACGCGCGTGACGATCGGGATGTAGAGGAAGGCGATCACGATGATGATGCCAACGTCCGACGGGCCGATGGTTGCCAGCATGACCAGCGCCAGCACCATTGCCGGGATGGCCAGCAGACTGTCCAGCGTGCGAGAGACGACCTCGTCCACCCAGCCGCCCCGGTAGCCCAGCGCAAGCCCCAATGCCGTGCCAAAGACGACAGCGACCGCCGTCGCCATGCCTGGGATGACGATGATTTCGCGCGCCCCCCACAGGACGCGGCTGAACACGTCACGGCCCAGGCGGTCTGTGCCAAAGGGGTGTTCTAACGACGGCGGCTGCCGCTGCGCGCCGCGTATCAGCTCGTCGTAGGCATACGGGGCGATGAGCGGTCCGAAGGCGGCCAGCAGCAGGAACAGCAGAAACACCAGCGTACCGGCCAGCGCCAGCGGCCGCCGCGCAAGCTGCGCCAGCACACCAGCTCCCCTACCGTGAGCGCGCAGAGCTGCGTCTGGCTCTGTGCGCGCGTCTGGTGCGGCCATTAACCTGCCAGCGACACAGTGCGCAGGTCGGTCAAGCCGGGGAAGGGGGCCATGTCGAGGCCGGCAACGTTAGCAGCCGCCGCGCCGAAGATGGGCGCAAACCACGGCACGATGATCGGCCCGCGCTCCTCGAAGATTTCGGCCAGCCGGCGGTAGATGACGGCCCGCGCAGTCTGATCGGCTGTGACACCTGCCTCAGCCACCAGCGCGTCAACTTCTGGGTCTGACCAGTGGGTTTCGTTGAACGCGCCGCCCGTCACATAGGCCTGCGTGAGGTAGCCCTGGACAACAGGGCGGTCGCCCCAGCCGGTGATGCCCAGCTCAGCCATCAGCCAGTTGTTGGGGTTGTCGTCGCTGTAGTAGAACCCCTCTTCGTTCACTTGGATTTCCACCCGAATACAGGCGGGCGCCCACTGCTGCTGCAAAACGGCCGCCAGCTCGTCGTAGCCGAGCACGTTAATTGTCTGCAGCGTCATAGTGATGCCGTTTGGGAAACCGGCTGCGGCCAGCATGCTGCACACCGTCTGAGGTGTTGTGTTCGGGTCGTAGACGGGGTGGGCGATAGCGTCGTTGTAGAACGCGCCAAAGCCTGGCCCGATAGGGTTGTTGTTGCCGATGACGCCGCGCCCTTCGAGCACCAATTCGTTGAGCTGTTCGCGGTCAGTGGCCAGCTTGAAAGCCCGGCGCACCTCTGGGCTGGTTCCCGGGCCAATATCGGTGCGCAGGCGCACGACCGGGTGCTGGTTGGTGGCTTTCTGGATGACAGTGACGCCCGGTGTGCTCTCCAGCACGCTGAGCTGGTCGGGCGAAATCTTGAAGATGAAATCCACCTGGCCGCCGCGCAGGGCGTTCACCTGCGTGATTGGGTCCTGAATGAAGATGAATGTCACGCCGTCGAGCAGGGGCTGGTCGGCTTTCCAGTAGTTTTCGTTGCGCTCCAGCACGGCCCGCTGGCCGTCCACGTATTCGACTAGTCGGAAGGGGCCAGTGCCGTTGAACGCCGCGTAGCGCGCCTCGCCTTCGCCGAACACGTTGGGCCGCGTCGTGCCGTCCTTGAGAATGAGCGCAAAGCGGTCAGCCACGCCGTAGAGAAAATCGGCGTTGGGGGCTTCGAGCGTGAACACCACTGTCAGCGGATCGGGCGCGCTGATGTCGAACGCGCCGAGCAGGTTGAGCGCGGGCGAGCCGATCTCTTTCAGGCGGTTGAACGTGAACACGACATCAGCAGACGTGAACAGCGTGCCGTCGTGGAACGTGACGCCTTCTTCCAGCGTGAAGGTGTATGTCAGACCGTCTCCGCTGACACTCCACCCCGAAGCCAGGTTAGGCACGATGGTCTTGTCTGGCCGCACTTCGACCAGATAGTCATAGATGGTGCGGTTGAACAAGATTTCGGGGTCGTTAGAACCCAGCGCCGGGTCGAGCGTGACGGGCGCGCTCATACCGATGCGCAGCACACCGCCGCGCTCTGCGCTCTGGGCCAGCGCAGCCGACACAGTTCCTGTCAGCAGCGCGACCGCCAGCAGTGCTGCTGACAGTCTGTGCAGGATAGCCATTTGGTATCTCCTCCTGGTTTGTTCTTACACGGCTGTGGGCGTCGCAGCCGTCTTTTTGCAGGCGCCCTGATCGTGACACGAATACTAGCACATGTTCTGAAAGCGCCTGCTGGTTTTCTCCGGCGCGCTCATGGTTTACTCAGACCCTGCTCAGGCACGGCTTCAGCCTTAAGATCAAGCAGCACCGCGTCGCCCTGCACAGTCTGGCCGGGCCAGTAATGGACCGCCTCAACGAGGCCAGCGTAGGGGGCTTTGATGCGGTGTTCCATTTTCATCGCTTCCAGGATGAGCAGCGTGTCGCCTTCGTTCACCTGCTGGCCAGCTTCGACCAGCACAGCCACCACCTGCCCAGGCATAGGCGCGCGCAGCGAGCCTTCCTTGCGCACGCGCGCGCCTGGCTCTGGCAGCGGCGAGCGCCACACAAGACAGTGCGTCCCCTCGTTGGTGTGTACCCACCAACCGCTGCCGTTCCCTGCAACAACGCTGACGCGCTGGCGGTGGTCGTTGATCGCCAGCGTCAGGTCTGCGCCCTGCCGCGCCCACACGCGCACGCTGCACTCGGTTTCGCCAATCTGCGCCTGATAAGCGTCAGCGCCCAGAGGCGTTAGCATAACCGAATATTCGACACCGCCGGCGGTGAAGCGCTGGCGCAGCGGTCGGTTGGGGTTGTTGCGCCAGTAGCCCTGGCCGCTTTGCACCGCCAGCGCCGCCGCAATCAGCGCCGCCGGCGGCGGCTGCGGGTCTTCGGCCAGCAGGTCAGGGCGCTCGCCAATGAACGTGGTGCTGATGTCGCCAGCAATGTGATCCGGGTGGTTGAGGACGCGCCGCAAGAAGCTGATGTTGCTGCGCAGCCCCAGGAGCTGAAGCTCCGCCAGCGCGCGATCTAACCGCCGGATCGCGCCCTCGCGGTGTTCGCCGTAAGCGACGATCTTGGCGATCATCGGGTCGTAATGGATGGTGACTTCGTCGCCGGTGCGCACGCCAGACTCGACGCGCACGCCTTCCGGCGGTTTCCAGCGCAGGATCGTGCCTGTTACGGGCAGAAAGTCGTTTGACGGGTCTTCAGCGTAGACGCGGGCCTCAATAGCGTGGCCGCGCATCGGCGCGCTGAGCGCTGGCAGGGGGTGACCTTCGGCGACTAGAATCTGCCAGCGCACCAGGTCGAGACCAGTGACCAGCTCGGTCACCGGATGCTCGACTTGCAAGCGGGTGTTCATCTCCATAAAGTAGAACGCGCCGCTGCGATCTACTAGAAACTCGACCGTGCCAGCGCTGTAATAGCCGAGCTGCTGGCCTACGCTGACGGCGGCGGCGCACATGCGCTCGCGCAGCTCCGGTGTGAGGGCAGTGGACGGCGTTTCCTCGATGATCTTCTGGTGGCGGCGCTGTATGGTGCACTCGCGCTCGCCCAGCGCGATCACGTTTCCGTGCTGGTCACCGAAAATCTGCACCTCGACATGGCGCGGTCTGTCAACGACGCGCTCAAGGATCAGCGTGTCGTCGGCGAAAGCCTGAAGCGCCTCGCGGCGGGCGGCGGCCAGCGCGGCGGGCATGTCGGCAGGCGTGTCCACGCGGCGCATGCCTTTGCCGCCGCCGCCAGCCGAGGCCTTGACCATGACGGGATAGCCGATCTGCGCGGCAGCGTCTATCAACGCCTGATCGGATTGGTCAGCGCCGGTATAGCCGGGCACAACCGGTATGCCCTTGAGCAGGAGCTTGGCCGCGCGTTTCTTGCCCATCGCCTCGATCGCGCTCGCCGGCGGCCCGATGAACACCAGGCCGGCCTCGTCGCAGGCGCGGGCAAAATCGGCGTTTTCGGCCAGAAAGCCATAGCCAGGGTGCACAGCGTCAGCCCCGGCCCGGCGCGCCGCCTCGACGAGTTTCGGGATGTTCAAATAGCTTTCGGTCGGCGGGCTGGCGCCGATGTGAACAGCCTCGTCGGCCTGTTCGACGTGCAGCGCGCGCGCGTCAGCATCTGAGTAGACAGCGACGGTGGCGATGCCTATTTCGCGGCAGGTGCGGATGATACGGCAGGCGATCTCGCCGCGATTAGCGATCAGAATTTTGCGTATGATGACGGTCATTGTGCCCACCTCGGCGGTTGTTTCATGGCAAAGGCCAGCATCCCTTCCTGGCCTTCCTCGCTGGCGCGCAGCTCGCGCAGCAGCTCAGCGCGGTAGGCCAGCGTCTCGGCCAGGGGCTTGTCGCTCACCTCAAGGATCAGCCGCTTGCAGGCAGCCAGCGCGTTAGGGCTGCACTGGCGCAGGTCATCGAGCACGCGCTTGAGCGCCACATCCAGCACTTCGGGCGGGCACACTTCGTGGACGATGCCGTACTCGTGAGCGCTGACGCCGTCGAAGCGCCGCCCGCTGAGGATGAGTTCGCGCGCTCGCGTCAGCCCCACGCGGCTGATCACGTAGGGGGAGATCAGCGCTGGGGCCAATCCCAGCCGCACTTCGGGCAGGCCCATCTTGGCCGTTGCTGCAGCGAGCGCGATGTCCGAGACGCACACTAGGCCGAAGCCGCCGCCCAGTGCCGCGCCCTCGACACGGGCCACGACGACCTGCGGCGCGCGCTGCACTGCTTGCAGCAGCGCGTCAAACTGGCTGGCGTCGCGCAGCGGGTCGTAATCCGGGTCTTGAGCGACCGCGGCCATCTCCTGCAGGTCGCCGCCGGCGCAGAACGTGCCGCCCGCGCCAGATACAACGACGGCGCGAACGTTGCGGTTGGCGGCCAGCGCTTCGAAAGCAGCCATCAGATCGAGCACCATCTGCGCGTTCATAGCGTTCTTGACGTGCGGACGGTTGAGCGTCAGGTGGGCGAACGGGCCATCTAAGGTGAGCAGAAGGGTTTCATAACTGGTCATTCGTCCCACTCCATATAGAGCAGCGCGCCGGCCAGCGACTTGCCCAGAGTGTCAATCCGCAGCGAGCGCGTCGCGCCGCCGTCAAGGGCGCGGTGGCAGACGAAGTTGAGCGCCTCGATGTTGTCCAGATCGTAGCGCACTACCTCGCCGCTCACCAGATCGCCCAGGTGCGCTTTGACGCGCTCCGGCGTAAGCTTGGCTTTGATCTCGGCGTAAGCCTCTGACGAGCGGGCAATCACACTGATGTTGGCGATGTCGCCTTTGTCGCCGGCCCGCCCGTAGGCCAGATCATACAGGCGCTTCGTCACTGCTTCATTCCTTTCGATACAGGCCGACTAGGTGCACGCGCATCTGCGGGCCAAAGCGGTCGAGCAAGCGCTCTAGCGCCGCGGCAGCGCGAAAAGCCAGCGCGTTGAACGCCAGATAAGTCGGGTCGCTAACATAGCGGAACGACACACTCATCATACCATGCCGGTTCATGACGCGGTCAATGTCGCTGCGCGCGTTCAGTCTGTAATACGTAGGGTTGATGAAGTGCTCCTCTCGTTTGTAGATGGCGCTCACCAGCAGCCGGCTGAGGGCGTTCGGCACAAGCCGGCGCAGCAGCACAACGTAATTATGCTTGTTGGGCGTGATAAACAGGAAATGGCCGCCGGGCCGGAGCACACGCGCGATTTCGGCGACGGCGCTGTCCGGCTGCGCGATGTGCTCCATCACCCAGGAGCACGTCACGAGATCGAAGGCGGCGTTGGGGAAAGGCAGGGCGTCCAGCCGGGCGCTGACCAGCGCGGCAATCTCAGCCAAATGGCGGAACGACGCCGCGTGTTCGTCCACGCCGATCACACAGCAGGCCCGCCCTTCATACTTCCGCACCAGCCCGCCCGGCCCGCAGCCAATGTCGAGCAGAGCTAAGTCGGCTGTGACCAGGCTGTCCAACGCGCCGGTGTAGACCTCCAGCGCTGGCTGCCAGCCGGGTGCGATCTGCCGGTAGCGCTGCCGGAAGCGCTCCTGCTTGTCCAGGCTCAGCACATCACACCTGCCAATACTCAACCTGCGGCTGTACGAGTTCCCGGCTGACCAGCGCTGGCCACAGACCGACGACGTAGCGCGGCTCTGCGCCGACGGTCGTGCCGCTGACACTCATTCCCGCTGGGCCGCTCAAGCCGTTAGCCATGACAAGGCGGACAGCGGTCTTGAGCGTGTCCTGGTCGTCAGCGGTGAACATCACGCGGACGATGACCTCCAGCGGGTCTTGAGGCAGCGGCGCAAGGCCGCCGTAGAGGCTGTTGAGTCCCAGATAGCTGTATTCGACGCGGGTGAGCGGCAGGTTTTTCCAGGTTTCGGCCAGCATGCCTTTCATCTGCTCGACCTTGCGCCAGGCCTGCGGCCAGCCGATGGTGAAGATCAGCTCGCGCATGAAGCCTTCCAGCCGCCCCATGCTCACCTTGAGCGTGTCTGGCCGCGGCCTGCCGGTGACGCCAGTGACGCGCACGCGGTCCGGGCCGTCTGGCGTGAGGCGCAGCGTGGTGAAATCGGCTGTGACGTCGGGCGTTATGTAGCGCGCAGGGTTGTGAACTTCGTAGAGCAGCTGTTCCTTGACCGTCTCCAGCGAGACGCAGCCAGGCGCGCCAGGCGTTCTAGTCAGCACGAAGCTGCCGTCAGCTTCAACATGAGCGATAGGGTAGCCTAAATGCGGCAGGTCGTGCGGGTTAACCACATCCACCAGCGCCAGGCTGTTGCCGCCCACCACCTGACCGGTGCATTCCAGCAGATGGCCAGCGACGATGCCCGCCGCCAGCCTGTCCCAGTCATCCCACGCCCAGCCGTAGTGGGCGATCAGCGGCGCGAGGTAGAGGGCTGGGTCGGCAACGCGCCCAGTGATCACGATATCTGCGCCGTTCTGCAGCGCCTCAACGATGGGCGCAGCGCCCAAATAGGCGTTGGCCGTGACGAAATTCTGGTTGGCGGCATCGGCCAGCCGCTCGCCGGTTTCGATGTGGGACAGCGTTTCGCCCGCCGCCAGCAGCTCCGGCAGGCGCGGCAGCAGGTCATCGCCGGTCACCGCCGCAATCTTGAGGCCAGCCAAGCCGAGCTTTAACGCTGTGTCGCGCACCAGCTCGGCGGCAGCTTGTGGGTTCAGGCCGCCGCCGTTGGTGATGAGCGGAACCCTACGGCGGAAGGCCTCCGGCAGAATCTGCTGGGCAATGATCTTGATGTCGAAGGTGTAGCCGCGCGCCGGGTTCGCCAGCTTGTCCTTTTGCAGAATGGCCAGCGTGAGTTCGGAAAGCGCCTCAAAACACACGGCGTCTACGTGGCCGCCGGTGATCATAGGCAGGGCGCGGGTTACATCGTCGCCGTAGAAGCCCTGCGCGGAGCCGATGCGGTAGGTCATGTCAAGCCTCCAGTCTCTGGTTTTCAGTCTCCAGCCAGGGACTAGTGACTTTCGACTTTCTTGCGCGGCGGCAGCATGTCTTCGAGCTTGGCGATAATGCCGAGCATCACTTCGTCAGCGCCGCCGCCGATGCTGAGCAGGCGGGCGTCGCGGTAGTAGCGCGAGATGCGCGTTTCCTGCATATAGCCCATGCCGCCGTAAAACTGGAGGCACACATCGCCTACTTCGCGGGCCAGCCGGCCAGCTTTGAGCTTGCACATGCTGGCAATGCGCGTCACCTCCATTGAGGTTTCGTCCACTTCCATCAGGCTGGCGCAGTAGTAGTTCAACTGGCGCAGCGCTTCAATTTCGGTGAGCAGCTCGCACAGCTTAAAATGCACCCACTGGTTGTGGATCAGCGGCTGGCCGAACGTGTGGCGCTCGCGGCAGTACTGGATGGTCTCGCGGACAGCCTTCTCCATGCCCGCGGTAGCGCTCAGCGCGCCGACCAGCCGCTCGCGCTGGAACTGCTCCATTTGCATGTAGAAGCCCATGCCCTCCAGGCCGATGCGGTTGGCCTGCGGCACGCGCATGTTTTCGAACGTGAGCACCGCCGTGTCGCTGGACCAGTTGCCCAGCTTCTCCAGCTTTTTGCTGACAACGAAGCCGGGGGTATTGGTCGGCACGATGATAAGCGACATGCCCTTGTAGCCCGTTCCGGGCGTAGTGCGCGCCAGCAGACACACCCAGTCGGCCTGCGTGCCGTTGGTGATGTACATCTTGCTGCCGTTGATGACGTAGTCGTCGCCGTCTGGCTCGGCGCGGGTGATAATGCCCGCTACGTCAGAGCCAGCGCCCGGTTCAGTGACGGCGATAGCGCCGACCATCTCGCCCCTGAGGGCCGGGACCAGGTATTTCTGTTTCAACTCCTCCGAGCCGTACTTGGCCAGGGCGGGGGTGCACATGTCGCTGTGGACAGTGATGCCCATAGGCACACCGGCGCAGTCAGCGCGGCCCAGCTCCTCGGCCAGCACAACTGTGAACCAGATATCCGCGCCCTGGCCGCCGTACTCCTCTGGGTAGTTTAGGCCCAAGAAGCCCAGCTCGCCCATCTTCTTGAGGATATCGTGGGCTGGCCAAGTGCCCGCTGCCTCCCACTCGTCTGCGTGCGGGTTGATCTCGTTCTCGACGAAAGCCCGCACAGCCTTGCGGAACATCTGGTGCTCTTCAGTGAAGGGGTTGTAGTGGCGTTGAATCGGGGGTGCTGTCGTTACCATTGTGTCATTTCTCCTCGTAAAAACAGAGCAACTTCTTTAGGGAAAGCGCGCCGGCCGGCGCGCAGAAAAGGGGTTGGCTTCGTGCAGGTCTTTGCGCAGCACAGCGTTCACATCCTAAACACACCGTAGCGCGGCGCGCCCTGGCTCACCCAGTCGCGGTTGTAGCTGATCGAAAGGCCGACCGAGAGCGCCATGCGTGTGTCGCGCGGGTCAATCAGACCGTCGTCCCACAAGCGGGCGGTGGCGTAGTAGGGGTCGCTCTCCTCGTCAAATTTCTGCTTGGTCATCATCTTCAACATCTCGATCTGACTCTGGTCTGGCTCTTGGCCGCGCTTGCGCGCTGCCTCTTCCTGCACGATGCCGAGCACACCGGCGGCCTGTTCGCCGCCCATGACGGCGGTGCGGCTGGTGGGCCAAGCGAAGATCAAGCGCGGGTCGTAGGGGCGTCCGCACATGGCGTAGTAGCCCGCGCCGTAAGCCCCGCCAACTAGAATGGTGAACTGCGGCACGGTGCTGTTGGCAACGGCGTTGATCATCTTCGAGCCGTCTTTGATGATGCCGCCAGTTTCGGCTTTCTCGCCCACCATGAAGCCGGTGATGTTCTGGAAATAGACCAGCGGCGTGCGGCTGTGGTTGCACAGTTGGATGAACTGTGCGGCCTTGTTGGCGCTGTCGCTGAAGAGCACGCCGTTGTTGGCCAGGATGCCTACCGGGAAACCGTTGATGTGGGCATGACCGCACACCAGCGTTGTGCCGTAGTCTGGCTTGAATTCGTAAAAGCGCGAACCGTCCACGATGCGCGCCAGAATCTCGCGCATCTCCAACGGCTTGCGGATGGTGTCAACCGGCACGATGCCCAGCAGTTCGTCGGGGTCGTAGCGCGGCGCTTCTGGCGGACGCAGGTTGGCGCGGATCGTTTTGCGCCAGTTGAGGTTGGCCACGATCTCACGCCCGATTCGGATAGCGTCAGCGTCGTCTTCGGCGATGTAATCGGCCAGGCCGGAGAGCCGAGCGTGCATCTCGGCGCCACCCAGCGTTTCCTCGTCCACTTCTTCGCCGGTGGCCATCTTGACCAGCGGCGGGCCGCCCAGAAAGGCCAGCGCCTGCCGCCGCACCATCACGGTGTAATCGCTGAGGCCGGGAACATAGGCGCCGCCGGCGGTGCTGTTGCCAAAAACCAGCGAAATCTGCGGCAGGCCCAGGCCGCTCATGCGCGCTTGGTTAGCGAAGCCGCGCCCGCCCAGCACGAAAAGCTCGGACTGAAAGAGCAAATTGGCGCCGCCGGATTCGACAAGGTAGATCGAGGGCAAGCCGTTCTCGCGGGCGATCTCCTGGGCGCGGAGCGCCTTCTGCACAGTGATCGGGTAGCTCGTTCCACCTTTGACGGTAGCTTCGTTGGCGTTAATGACGCACTCGACGCCGCTGACGACGCCGATGCCGTTAATGCTGCCAGCGCCGGGGCTTTCGTCGTTGTACATACCCCACGCCGCCAGCGAACTCAGTTCGAGAAACGGCGTGTCGGGGTCGAGCAGCAGCTCAACGCGCTCGCGGGGGAGCAGCTTGCCGCGTTCGAGGTGGCGCTGCACGGCGCGCTCGCTGCCACCGCGGCGCACCTGTGCCTGACGCTCGGCCAGCTCGGCGACCAGCTTGCTGTTGTGTGCGTAATTGAGGCAATAGTCTTCGCTGGTGGTGTCAATATGGGATTGGAGAACAGCCATTGTGTCTCGTAAAACACACTATTCAAATGTCGGTTAGATTATCACAGCTGAATATACACTTGAGAGCACCGCTGCGTCAACTTTTCGTTGTCGAAAATGGGGAAGCGGTTCAAGAAGCGGAGGGCTGGCCTGCCGGCTGGTGAACAGGCAGGAACACTGTGAAGCTGCTGCCCTGGCCCAGCCTGCTCTCCAACGTGATGCGGCCGCTGTGCGCTTCGACCAGGCTTTTGACGATTGCCAGGCCCAAGCCAGTGCCTTCGATGCCGTCAGTTTCGGGCCGGCGCACGCGGTAGAAACGCTCGAAGATGTGCGCCTGGTCTTCCGAGCTGATTCCCAGACCGTTATCCTGGATCACGACACGAACGCTGCCGTCCTGCAGGTCAGCGGCGATGCGCACCCAGCCTTCTGGGGGCGTGTACTTGACGGCATTGCCGATCAGGTTGTGGAACACCTGCTGCAGCCGGGCGCGGTCTGCCATAACAGCCGGCAGGGTAACGGGCGTGTCGTTTGTGATGGTCATGTTCTTGCTGCTCGCTGCGGGCTGAAGCGCCTCTAGGCATTCCTGGATGACAGTGTGCAGCGCGACTGGCTCCAGCTCGAGGCGGATTCCGGACTCGATCTTGGCTAGATCGAGCAGGTCGTCAATCAACTGGCGCATGTTCTGGATGGACTTGCGCACCATGTCTACGAAATTGATACCGGTGCTGTCCAGCTTTTTGTGCATCAAGAGCAGTTCTGTGTAGCCGTTCATCACGCTCAGCGGCTGCTTGAGGTCGTGCGACACGGTGGCAATCAGTTCGCTCTTGAGGCGGTCCATCTCTTTGAAGGGGGTGATATCGTGCATGACGATGATCCACCCGACGTTAGCCTGCGGCGTGAGATTGAACTCGAATGTGCGGTTGTTGGGCAGCAGCACTTCGGCCGTAGTTTGCGCGCCGCTGGCGCGCCCGCGTCGGTAGGCTTCCATCAGCGGCGTGTCGGCGAACACCATCTCAAAGGGCATGCCGACATAGCTGTAGGCGGGATCGAGACGAAAGGCGGAGAAGGCTGCCGGGTTAATCAGGGCGATGCGGTCGTCCAGGCCGCAGACGATAACCACGTCGGCAGTGGTGTTAATCACGTTGGACAGCTTCTCGCGCTCGCGTTTGGTTTCGGAGAACAGCCGGGCGTTATCTATAGCAACGCCGGCGCGCGTCGCCAGCTTCTCGACGAAGTCGAGGTGTTCGTCGGTGAAGCCGTTGAGGCGCTTGCTCTCGACTGTGATCACGGCAATGACGCGATCTTCGCGCAGCACCGGCACGCACATCTGTGAGCGTGTGCTGGTGGCGCGCCGCACGTAATCCTTGTCCATAGTTACATCGGGGATAATCTCCGGCCGGCCGGCCCGCGCTACCCGGTACGGGATGTCGCCGTAGCCGTCAACGCTGTTCAGCGGCACAGGCTGGATGTCGTAGCCGTACTGCAGCATTTCGTGCAGGGTGTCGCTGTCTTCGTCGTAGAGCGCGATAGCGGCGGCGCTGGCGTTGGTGAAACGCAGCGCCCAGTCGAGCGTCATGTTGAAGACATGATCCGGCTCGATTGTGTCGTTCAGCTCGCGGTCAATCTGCCGCAGAATAAACAGCTCGTGCATGCTGGCCGCGGACTGCTGCACAGTAACGCTGTAGGCTCGCGCGTTCTCCAGCGCAATGGCAGCAGCGGCTGCGGCGCTTTCCAGCCGCACAAGAGCTTCCTGTGTCGGCGCACAGGCGGCGGCCAGCACGCCCAGCAGGCGTTCCCTAAGACGCACCGGAACAGCGATCAGCGCCGGGGCGCCCAGCGCGTCGGCCAGCACCTGCAGCGCGCTGTTCAGCTCTGCGTCCGGGCCAGGATAGATGACGGCCGCGCCGCTGTCCCAAGCGCTGACAAGCGGGCTGTTGCCGGGCAGGCAGGTGTGGATTGTGAGCGAATCCAGCGCGTAGGGCGCTGTATCTGTAACGGAGACTGCGCCGAATCTCAGCACCGGTTCGTTGTCAGGCGCGATCAGCAGCAGCGCGCGAGAGCCGATGCCGAGCTGGACGACTTTCGCAACGAGCGCGCTCATAAGCGCGCCGAAATCGAGCGTGGTCCCAATATCCCGAACGATGTCGTAGAATACCTTCAAATACTCTAGTGAGAGCTGGTTCGCAGGGTCCTGCGCCTGCAGCGCACCTTGTTCGCATGCCGTCATTGCTAAGCCTGCCCCCACGCTGAAGGCTGTTATGCTAGCTGCATTACACGCTTGTATTATAATGCTAGTAGCAGCATAAAGAAAAAAAGTTGGCAGGAAATTCAAAGTTCAACAATGGTCGGGCGGTTGCCCTTAAGCCAACCTATACTCTATAATGCATGAATGCGTGCAGACGCGCAGGCAGGCGCTTCCTGGAGGTGTGCATGGACCTGAAAGACCTTTCATCCCGTTTCAAGGAGGCCAGCAGGAGCCAGGAAGCAAGCCGCGAGCGAACCAATCCTCCGGACAGCGCGGAGGCTTACCGCATTCGGGGCAAAATGGTAGGCGTGCTTGTGCGCGACGCGCGCCTGAACGCAGCGCGCAGCGTGGCCGACTGCGCCGCTCTGCTGCGGGTTACGCCGGAGGAAGTAGAAGCATGGGAGTATGGCGACAGCGTGCCCAGCCTGCCGCAGCTTGAAATCCTCGCGTACTACCTGGGCGTTCCCGTGAGCCATTTCTGGGGCGCAAGCACGCTGGACGGTGAACACAAAATGGGGCCGGACGCCCAGACAGAATACATGGCGCTGCGCAATCGGATGGTCGGCGCGCTGCTGCGCCAGGCGCGCGAAGAAGCAGGACTCAGCTTGGACGACCTGAGCCAGCACAGCGGCGTGCCAGCGGCGCAAATTGCCCGCTATGAGATGGGCGAAGAGCCGCTCCCGCTGCACTATCTCAGCGTGTTGGCGGGAGGCGTCCGCAAGAACCTGAGCTATTTTCTGGAGAGCAGCAGCCATCTTGGCCAGTGGCTGGCAATAAAGGAGGAATGGAAGCATTTCTGCGATCTGCCGGACGACATTCGGCAGTTTGCCGCCAATCCGCTCAATATTGGGTTCATCGAAATCGCTATTATGCTCAGCCAGATGCCAGCCGACCGGCTGCGCCGAGTGGGCGAGAGCGTGCTGAACATCACTATGTGAGGGGGTAAGAAACTGTGAGCCAGGCACAGGAAATTCAGGAAAAGGGCATTAAACTTTTCCAACAAAAAGACTATGAGGCTGCTGCCCGCTTGTTCCAGCAGGCGCAGGAAGCCTACGAAGCCGAAGGCCGCGCGGATATGGTCGCTGAGATGCAGACCAACATCGGTTTGGTGCACCGCGCCTTGGGCGAGAACCAGCAGGCGCTGGACCTTATGCAGGCGGCGCTGCGCACGTTCCAGGACAGCGGCGACACGCGGCGCGCCGCGATGGTGTTGGGCAACATGGGCGGCGTCTACGCGGCACTGGACGACAAGGAACAGGCTTACCAGTGTTATCGCCAGGCTGCCGACATCTTTGAGGAGCTGGGCGAGAAAAAGCTGTACGGCGAGACACTGGTGGCAATGGGCGGTCTGCAGTTCCGCGACGGCAAAGTGATGGCCGGCGCGGCCACCTATGAAGTCGGTCTGGAGCAGCTTGACGAGCTTTCGGCCAGTCAGAAGGTTATCAAGGGGCTGCTGGGCATTCGCAACCGGTTGATGGGCGGCGGTGGCAAGAGCAGTTAGGCGGACACGACTCTCGCGCCTGCGCCGCCCGTGCTCGTTCCTGATCGCCGCCAGATGGGCGTTGTGCTGAGTCCTGTGGCGCGCCGCCAGGCGCGTCTTTTCATTGCGCTCGTCACGCTGCTGGCCAGCGTGTACATGCTCACATACAGCGGGCGCATTGAAAGCGGAGACTCGCTGCTGCTGGTGGACGCCGTGGGCAGCGTGGTCAACCAGGGCGATACGCGCCTGGATTTGGCAGTTCCTCACCGCCCACCGCCGCCGCAGCTCATTCAGTCTGGTCAGGTTTATCCACTGCCTGCGGTGAACGCAGAGGTGCTACAGCTTGTGCTGGCCGCCCCGCTCTATTGGGCTGCCCAGCGGCTGCCGGGTGTGGGGCTGGTTCACGCTGTATACCTGTTCAACGTGCTGGTGTGCGCGTTGGCGGGCGGCGTGATGTTTCTTTACGCGCGCGTTCTTGGCTACAGCGAACGAACGGCGGCGCTGGCTGGTCTGCTGCTGGGGCTGGCGACGATTGTTTGGCCCTACAGCAAGAGCTTTTTTCAAGAGCCGGCGGCGCTGCTGCTGCTGCTGCTGGCCGGTTTGCTGCTGGAGCGCTGGCGTGCCGGCGGCGCGACATCAGTGTGGCTGCTGGCTGGGGCGGCGCTGGCCGTGACAGGAGCAGCGCTCAATAAAAATGCGGCTGTGCTGGCGCTGCCGGCGCTGCTGGTGATTGCGCTGCCAGGCCTGCAGAGCGCCAGCCGCGCGCGGCTGGCGCAGTACGCTGTGTTCGCTGTGGGACTGGTCGCGGCCCTGCTTGTGGTTGGCCGCGTATTTGATGTGTTTGTGCGTTTAGAGCGGCTGTTTGCAGCCCTCGACGGCCCGCAGGACTACACGTTTACTGCGCTGCACAGCTATCTGCTCAGCCCAGGCGGCAGCCTGTGGGGCACATCGCCGGTGCTGCTGCTGGCAGTGCCGGGCGTTTGGCTGCTGCTGCGCGGCGGAAGCTGGCGCTGCCCGCTGGCGCTGGCGCTGGCGCTGGGAGGCTTTGCGTTCGTTTACGCAGTGCGCCAGGGGCCAGATTGGTTTGGCGGACTGTCGTGGCCGCCCCGCTTTCTCGTGCCCACTATCCCGTTTGCGCTGCTGTGCGCGCTGCCAGTGATTGAGCGGCTGGCACATGGCCGGATGCCCCTGTGGGCGCGGGGCGGCGCCGGAGCGTTGATTGCCTTCAGCGTGTGGGTGCAGTTCACCGGCGTCTCGCTGTGGTGGGGCGAGTACGCTGCGGCCCTGCCGCCTGAGGCAGAGGGTTTGATCGAGTGGGGCGGCGGCCTTAACGATCTGCGCTACGTGCGCTGGGTTTTGGTCCCGACGCTGTGGGAGCGTCTGCCGCTTGACTTCGCATGGGTGCGCGTGGGCACGCCAGGCTGGGCGGTCGTTTTCGGCGGGCTGGCGGCTGCCAGCGCCGTAATGCTGCGATGGTCAGCGCATCCCCGCTGGCGGCTGGCAGCAGTAGGCCTGCCGCTGGTCTTTGCGGCGGCGGCTTGGAGCGGCCTGCGCGCGATTTACCAAGACGCGCTTTATCTGGGAGATCGTCCGCAGTTACACGCGCTGCTGCCGCTGCTGGAGGCTGCGGCTGGGCCGGACGCAGTGGCCTTAGTGAGCGATCCAGAGTACATGCCGTTTCTCCTCAACTATGCGCGCTTTGCCTCTCCTCGCCTGGTGGCGCTGCCCTATCACCCGGGCGAGCGCTCCAGCCCAGAGCAAACACCGCAGGTTGTTTCCGACAACCCGATCTTTCTGCTGGAGCAGAACAGCGCGCCGTTGATCCACGCGCTGGCCGAGACGCGCGATTACCTGTGGCTGGTGGCCAGCAGCGGCCCCTATATGCCGTGGGCTGTCCGGCCAGTTGAGCGCTTCATGGCCGCACATTACTTCGTGCTGGGCGAGCAGGAAAGCGCGCCGGATGCGCGCCTGATCGCTTACAGCGCCGCCAGCGCCCCTGACCCATTTGCTTTTCGCGGCCCGGAGTACCTTAGCGATGTGCTGTTTGATGGCAGCATCCGTCTTGTAGGCTTTGACCTGCCGCGCGGAAAGGTGTACGAGCCAGGGGCTGCCCTGTCGATCAGCCTGTACTGGCAGGCCGAGGCGCCAGTGACAAGGGATTACACGGCTGCTTGGTTCCTGCGCGACGCGACGGGGTGGGAAGTGCAGCAGGGGATGGACTCCGAGCCGGGAGCTGGCTTCAGCCCCACCAGCGTCTGGGAGCCAGGCGTTCCTGTGCGCGACAACCGCGCGCTGCGCGTGCCAGCCGGCCTCGCGCCGGGCCAGTATCAGCTTTGGGTTGTGCTGTATGACCGCGATGTGTACGGCGGCGTGACCAATTTGCCGGCTGCTGGGGCTGACATCCGGGACGGTTATATCGGCGTGCTGCCAACAGCGATCACCGTGACCGCGCCCGGTTAATGGATGTTTTGATGTGTTGGTGCAGCGCCAGACCGTGCGCTAGAGTATAAAGCACACAAGCAGTGATCTGGGAGGAAACGCATGGAAAAGCGGCGGTTAGGGCGCACTAACCACATGAGCAGCGTGGTGATTTTCGGCGCAGCGGCTTTCTGGGAAATAGACCGTGAAACGGCTGAGCAGGCGCTTGATATGGCCCTGGCAGCCGGCGTGAATCACATTGACGTAGCGCCGCAGTACGGCCAGGGCGAGGAGCGCGTCGGCCCCTGGCTTGAATCGCGCCGAGAGCAGTTCTTCCTTGGCTGCAAAACGCTGGAACGGGGGCGCGCCGAGGCTTGGGCTGAACTCCACCGTTCCCTGGACAAACTGCGCACGACGCACCTGGACCTGTACCAGCTCCACGCAGTGGGCACATTTGAGGAGCTTGACGCGGCGTTCGCCGCTGGCGGCGCCATCGAAGCGCTGATTGAGGCACAGGAGAAAAAACTCACCCGCTGGCTGGGCATCACCGGTCACGGCCTGGATACGCCCAGGGTGCACCTTGAAGCGCTGCGCCGCTTTGACTTTGACACCGTGATGTTTCCCATCAACCCAGCGCTGTACGCCAACGCCGACTACCGGCGCGACACCGAACGCCTGTTAGAAACCTGTGCGGCCCGTGACGTGGGCGTCATGGTCATCAAGTCTATCGCCAAGGGGCCATGGGGCGACAAACCGAAGGTCTACAACAGCTGGTACGAGCCGTTTGACCAGCAGGAAGCGATCGTGACAGGCGTGCGCTTCGCGCTGTCGCAGCCAGGTGTGACGTGTGTCGCTTCTGCCGCGGATGTGCGCCTGCTGCCGATGGTGCTGAAGGCAGGGCAGGAGTACGCGCCTTTAAGCGCCGCGGAGCAGGCTGAGGCGATCGCGGAGGCCGCAGCGCTGGAGCCGCTGTTCACGTAACAGCGTTGGGCAGCGGCGCGCCGCGCACGCCAGCCAGCAAGTTGTCAGCCGCCATCTGCGCCATGCGGTCACGGGTGTGTCGGCTGGCGCTGCCGATATGCGGCACAACAATCGCGTTGGGCAGCGCGAGCAGAGGGTGATCTGCTGGCAGCGGTTCTGGATCAGTCACGTCGAGCGCCGCGCCAGCGATCACTCCACGCCTCAGCGCGTCTACAAGCGCCTCCTGATCCACGACAGAGCCGCGCGCGGTGTTGATGAGAATAGCGCTGGGTTTCATCAGCGCCAGCCGCTCACGGTTGATAAGATGGCGGGTGCTGTCGTTGAGGGGAACGTGCAGGGACACGAAGTCGGACTCGCGCAGCAGCGTGTCAAGGTTGACGAGTTCAGCGCCAGCTTCCGCTGCTTCAGCGGGCGAGAGGCCTGGGCTGCACGCGATCACGCGCAGATTGAAACCGGCGGCGCGGCGGGCCACCGCCCGGCCGATGCGCCCCAGACCGACGATGCCCAGCGCGGCCCCGCTTAGATCGGCGCCCAGCAGCACCATCGGCTCCCACGTCTGCCAGCGTCCCTCGCGGATGTAGGCCGCGGCCTCGAACAGCCGTCGGGCTGCTGCTAGCAGCAGGGCGA
>DAOTWC010000180.1:0-2326 GCA_034435995.1 Anaerolineae bacterium
GCCACTGGCCGATAGCCCTGTTCTACCCGCAGCACGCGCCAGTATACGCGGCGCGCCTGCCGGTGATTCTCATCGCCATGCTGGGACTGGCCGCCGGCTGGTCGCTGCTGCAGAACGTCTTTGGCGCGCGGGCGGCGCTGCTGGGCGCGCTGTTGTGGATCGCCTGCCCATACATGCTGTTTTTTGAGCGGCTGGCGCTGATGGACGCGCAGGTGGGCGCGCTGGTCGTGCTGGCGGCGTGGGCAGCCTACCGCGCGGCGCGGCGCGGCACGTGGTTCGATGCGGCGCTGGCGGGCGTGTGCGTGGCGCTGGCCCCGTTGTTCAAGTTGAGCGCCGCGCCGGCGGCCTTCACGGCAGCCGTGATCGCCCTGGGCTTCAGCCCGCATCCCTGGCGCGTCCGTCTGCGCAGCTTGGTTGTGATGGGCGCGGCCGCTGCGCTGTGCTTTGTCCCCCCGCTGGCCTATATCATCGTGCGCGGGCGCGACCTGTTTGAGATTCCGCGCACGTTCTTCGGCGTGGGCGGCGATCAGGCGGGGCAGGCAAGCGCCAACCTGGCGCGTTTCGGCGCGCTGCTGACAGGCTTCGGCGGTGCGGCATGGGCGGCGCTGCTGCTGGCCGGACTGGCGCTGCTGCTGGCGCTGCGCCCGTGCCGGGGCAGTCTGATTCTGCTGGCGGCTGCGCCCAATCTGCTGGTCGTCCTGCTTACGTCGCGGGCGGAGTTCCTGCGCTACTACGCCGTCGGCGTGCCGATATTGCTGCTGCTGGCCGGGGCGGGCTGGGGCCTGTTAGCGGATCGGCTGCGGCCTGCTGGCGCGCGTTTGGCCCTCACCGGCGCGCTGGCGGCGCTGCTGCTGGCCGAGATTGCGCCGTTTGCGCTGGCGCTCTATCGCGACCCTGGCGCGATTCCGCTGCCGGACTTTATGCGCCGCCAGTATGTGACGGAGCAGAGCGCCGGTTTTGGCCTGCGTGAGGCAGCGTCCGCGCTGGCCGACACGACCGAGCCGAGTGTTCTGATTGTGGGCAGCATGGTGCGCGACAGCTGCCGCCGCGCCAATTACTACGTGCCGCCGGGCCGGGCGCTGATCTGCGCTGACCGGCTGGGCCTGGATGCGATCAGCGCGGCGCTGGAGGTGGGCGGCGTGGTCTACGTGCTAAGCGACAGGCCGCCATACAACGGCGTGGATGTGTCCACGCTGGACGCAGACGCGACACGCATTGCTGCTTATCCGCGCCCCGGCGAAAGCGAGGCGGATGCGTCAATTGTGTTGTGGCGGGTGGAGGTGCGGTGAGAAGACGCCAGACGCAGACGCCAGCCGGCGCTTCAACGCTCCTGACAAATGCCAGCGGCTCAATTATTGGCGTGCGGCCTGCCGCTGACGGATGAGCGCTTCAGCCGCCTCGACCGTGTCAGCGAAGGCGAAGTCAGTGCCAGGCGTTGTGCTTGGCACAACCGCCTTCAGCGCTGAGACCATCGTCTTGATGAAAAAGCTGCCCCCAACCAGCACGATCAGGCCTGTGTTGTCTACTGACCGGCGCAGCGTGTTCTTGTAGGTGGTCAGCGCCATCGGCGGGAGGCCGCTGCTGGCGGTCAGGTCGCCGATGATGTCAACGGTGTAATCCACGCTGGCGAGAAGCGCGTTGGACGCTGCCTGAGCTTCATCGTAATCTGTCCATGTCCAGTGAGCGGGGAATACCCACTGGACGATGGTTTGCGTGTCATCGTACCAAGCCACCGATATCGCCATATGATTTCATCCTGGCGCAAACATTACGCACAATTAAATAGCAGCATACACGGTAACTGCGAATCGGGCGTTAAGGCTCAGTTAAGGCTGGTGCGTCGGGCGCTGTCAACCCCGCCTTTTCCCCCCAATGGGCGGCCATCGTGCCGAACATGAACGTGCGGTACACAGCGCGTTGGCTACGCGGTATCGCCTTCCAGTTCATCCAAGACCAGCATCCGGGTTACATCTACCCGCTGCAGCGCCCGGTCGTTGGTGAGAAATGCGTCGCACCCAGTGGTGAGGGCGGCGGCGATATGCAGCGCGTCCGGTGTGCGCAGGTTGTAACGGGCGCGCAGACGGGCGGCTAAATCGGCGCTTTCTACTGTCACCGGCACTAGTTCAAATCCGCTGCTGTGCGGCAAAATGTCACGATATGCTCGTTCATAGTGTGTCTGTCCTAAACGCAAAGGATGCGTAAGCACTTCTGTGAGGGTAATCACTGAACTGACTGCTTCGATAGGTGTGTTCTCGATGGCTGCAATTACTGCATCCATGCGTTCTACATACGTTGGGTTTTCTTCGACGTAGTACACAAGCGGAGC
>DAOTWC010000181.1:0-4373 GCA_034435995.1 Anaerolineae bacterium
ATGTGCTGTCCTTGCGACGTTTTGATTATATGCACAAATGTCGGCCTACAGGTCATTAATATTGCGTGATATTTGACACGCCGCAGCGCCCGCTGCGCAGCGCGCTACACGCCCCTGCCCTGCCCGGCTGACCCCAGCACCAGCGCCGTTTCCGCCTCGGTGAGGCCGTAGAGCGCGCACACCAGCCGGTCAATCTCGGCGTCGGTGCGGGCGATCTGCTGCGCCAGGTCGTGGCGGCGCTCGCTGAACAGGACCGACTCGGCGGCGTGCTGGCGCTTGAGGTCGAGCATCCGTTCCACCAGCGCCGCCAAGTGGTCGTGCTGGGCCGCGTCCGGGGGTTCGGGGATGGGGATTTGCGAGACATACATCGGTTTATATTCCAAAAAACCGCCCTGCTTGGTGGATGCAATTTTTTGCATGAAGTGCGCGCATACGGCGGAATTAAGCACGCCCAACAAGTATAGGCTCTCGCTGGCAACAATGGCTGTCTTGTCGTTCGAGTAAAACCCTGCTCTGTCCAGCATGAACGACGGTTCTTTGATGATGGATGGAATAATAATCTTCGGCTGGTCGAACGCGGCGTAGTAGTCGCAGGGGCGCAGTTCCCACCAGTGTTCGCCCTTATCCCACCGTTTGGCGGCTTTTTCGGCGAACGGTTCGAGGTGGCGCGCCAGCGCCGGATAGTGGGCGTTCAGCCACGCCCAGGCGTCGCTTTCGCCGGCGCGCTGGCGCGTCCAGCCGTTCGGCATCAGGATGAGGTACTGCTTCGCCTGCGGTGTCTCGTAGCGTCTGATGTCGCGGCCCAGCAGGAACGGCTTGATCAGCTCGGCGCTGCGGGGGTCCTCGCGGATGAGGCGGGCGCGGGTGGGGCTGTCAATCACAAAGGCTTCGTTGAGGCCGGTCAGCACGCCGCGATAGATTTTGCCGTCCACGTAGTCGGCCAGCGGCTGGCCGGCGGCGCGCAGCTTGTCCAGCAGCGCCTGCTGGCTGGCGGGGGCCAGCGACCAGCCGCCATCGTCTAAACGGGCGCGGGCCAGCGGATGGCGGCGGGTGTGCAGGTGGCTGTGCAGGTCGTTGAAGTTGAGCGTGTCCACCTGGGCGGCGGTGAAATCCGGGCGCGGCGGGGCGTCCGCTGGCGGGCGGCTGGCGATCAGCACGCAGGGGTAGGTCACGGCGTCCTGGAACACGGGCAGGTCGCCAAAGTCAATCAGTTCGTCAAGCTGGCGCTCTTTGAGCCAGCGGCGCAGCGGCCTGCCATAGGCGGCGCGCAGCCACTTGTTGGCGACGATAATGCCGTACACGCCGCCCGCGCGCAGCAGCTTCACGCCCCTTTCGATCATGTACACGTACAGGTCAGCCGTGCCGGCGTACGTCTCATAGTGCGCTCTGGCGTAATCCTTGAAGGCGGCGCTCAGGCTTTCGGCGCGCACGTACGGCGGGTTGCCGATCACCACGTCGAAGCCGCCGTCGTGCATCGCGTCGGGGAAGCGCGCGGCCCAGTCGAAGGCGTGGGGGTCAACGGCGGGGTCGTCCACCAGGCTGTTGCCATGCGCGATGTGCGTCAGCTTGGGCAGCAGGCCGCGTTCCTGGGCGGCGCGCAGCATCAAATTCAGGCGCGTCACCTCAACGGCCTGGTCGTCCAAGTCCACGCCGTAGAGGTTGTCCTGCAAGATCGCCAGGCGGCGGGCGCGGGCGTCGGTGTGGGGGTCGTGCTGGGCCAGCCAGCGGTCGAGGACGTCGAAGGCTTCGATGAGGAACGAGCCGGAGCCGCAGGCCGGATCGAGGACCCGCAGGCGGCGGGCGCGTTCGGGGGTCATGGCGGGGTCGTCCAGCAGGCGGCCCAGCGTCTGGCGCACGATATAGCGCACCACAAACTGCGGCGTGTAGTAGATGCCCTGCTGCTTGCGGCGGGCGCGCTTGGCGATGTCCACTTCCTGGCGGGCTTCGGGGTCGCTGGCGCGGAAGCTGAGGTACTGTTCGTAGACCGCGCCCAGCACGTCGGCGCTGATGGCGTTGAAGTCGTAGCTGGCGTAGCCGCCCTTGACGCGGTACAGGCCGTCAATCACGTCGCGGATCAGGCCGGCGTCGTGAACGGCCAGCCGGTCGAGCGTGTGTTCGGCGAACAGGTTGGAGTTGTAAACGGCGTCCAGCTCGCGGAACAGCTTGAGCAGGTCGGGGTACGGGTCGGTGACGATCTTGTCGCCGCGCATGTGCTGGCGCAGCAGCGGCAGCAGCAGGCGCTGCGGCTCTACGCCGCGGTCCTCCACCGTGCGGATGAAGATGAGGCGGTCGAGCAGGCGCTGCACGGCGTTGTCCACGTCGCGGGCGTTGGCGCTGAACAGGGGCGGGCTGTAGGCGCGCATATCGGCGAACAAGCTGCGCCGCCAGCGGGTGAGGTCGCTGAACAGGACGGTGGTCACCGGCTGCTTGCGCGCCTTGCGCCCGTAGCGTTCGGCCCATTTGTCCAGGTCGCAGGCCTGCATGGCCGGCTTGCTGAGCCGCCACAGGTCGTCAAAGCCGCCGTTGGCGTAGTCAGTGCAGGGCAGGTTGAGGGCGATGGCTTTGGCGGGGTCGCGTTCTTCCCATTCGGCATTGAGGACGACCAGGCGCTCGAAGTTGGTCAGCACGGCCCAGGTGACGCCGCGCAGGTAGGCGTAGTTGATGGCCTGGCGCAGAAAGTCGGGGTTGTCGGCGTCAGCGCCCAGCTTCTTGGTTTCCAGGTAGAACACGGGCGCGCCGTTGAGGTAGAAGCCGAAATCAACGTAGCCGCGCGAGATCTGCTCCTCAGCCGAGACTTCGGCGGGGTTCTGGTCGTCCCAGCCCAGGGCGCGGAACAGCGGCAGGATAAAGCTGAGGCGCGTTTCCTGCTCGGTGAGGCGGCGCTTGGCGGCGGTGATGGCGCGGTAGCGGTCAACCAGGGTGGCGATTTGGCGGCGGGCGGTGTCCTTGTCCATCGGCGGCGCTCGTTGTAACAAAGCTAAGGGTAAAGTATAGCGAACTGCGAGATGCGCGCCACCTCACCCCCGCCCCGCCGGCGCGCCCCTGTGCCGCGTGACACGGCCTGTCACTTCCAGTAAACTCACTGACGACGCCCGCTGTCGGCGTCCTGTCAAACGCAGGCCGTCTCTCCCACAGAAAGCGAAACCATGACCAGCCGCCAGTCGTTTCTCCAGGCCGAGATTCTCGAACAGCCCGCGGCGCTGCGCCGCCTGATCGAAAGCGAACGCGACAATATCGCGCGCGTGGCGGCGGCCATCCGCCAGCGCCAGCCGCAGTACATCGTCATCGCCGCGCGCGGCACGTCCGACAACGCCGCCCGCTACGGCCAATACCTGTTCGGCGCGGCCAACCGGCTGCCGGTGGCGCTGGCGACCCCGTCGCTCTACACGCGCTACGCCCAGCCGCCGCAGATCGGCGGCGCGCTGGTGCTGGCCATCAGCCAGTCCGGCCAGTCGCCGGACATCGTGGCCGTCGTCGCCGAGGGCCGCCGCCAGGGCGCGCTGACGGTGGCCCTCACCAACGACCCTGCCTCGCCGCTGGCGCAGGCCGCCGAGCACACCATCAGCCTGCGCGCTGGCGTCGAGCGCGCGGTGGCCGCCACCAAGACGTACACCACATCGCTGGTGGCAATCGCCATGTTCAGCGCTGCCCTGGCCCAGGACGCCGAACGCTTCGCCCAGATCGCCGCCCTGCCGGCTGCGCTGGAGGCGATCACCGCGCAGGCCGACGCGGTCGTTCAGGCCGCCGAGCGCTACCGCTACATGGAGGCGTGCGTCACGCTCAGCCGGGGCTACAACTACGCCACCGCTTACGAGATTGCGCTCAAGCTCAAGGAGCTGACGTACATCCTGGCCGAGCCGTACTCCACGGCCGACTTTCAGCACGGGCCGGTGGCGCTGGTGGCGCACGGCTTTCCGGTGCTGGCCGTCGTCCCCGATGGCAGCCTGACCGCCGAGCTGGTGGCGTTCCTGCGCGAACTCAAGCGGCGCGGCGCGGAACTCACCGTAATCGCTGCCAGCGCGGACGCGCTGGCGCTGGCCCAGACGCCGCTGCCCCTCCCCGCCGGGATTCCCGAATGGCTGTCGCCAGTGGCGGCGGTCGTGCCCGGCCAGTTGTTCGCCTACGGCCTGACGCTGGCCAAAGGCTTCGATCCCGACCAGCCGCGCGGCATCGTCAAGGTCACGCTGACGGCGTGAGGGGTTTCCTGCCGCGCCCCTTCCCGCGTTACAATGACCAAAATCGAAACGAGTGGTTGAGGCCGCGCAATGGCGCTTGAAACCGAGATCAAACAGCCGCTGACGCTGGCGGACTTCGAGGCTTTTGTTGACCTGCCGGAAAACAGCGAACGGATATTTGAGTTCATCAGCGGGGAG